>NZ_MUJY01000068.1 GCF_002286785.1 Pseudomonas sp. PIC25
GAACTGAGCTACGCCAGCGACGGCACCACCCTGGCGAGCAACCGCCTGTACTACCTGCACGCCGACCACCTCAACACCCCGCGCCTGGCCACCGACACCCAGCAGCGCCTGCTGTGGAGCTGGAACAGCGACGCCTTCGGCGTCGGCCCCGCCAACCCCGACGTGGACGGCGACGGCATCGCCATCGACATCCCCCTACGCTTCCCCGGCCAGCTCTACGACGCGCACAGTGCGCTGCACTACAACTACTTCCGGGACTACGATCCGGAGACTGGGCGGTATGTGGAAAGCGACCCCATCGGCCTGAACGGCGGGTTGAATACGTATGGGTATGTAGAAGGTAATCCGATTTACTATTCGGACCCAAGTGGGTTAGAGCCACACGTCCCATACGATACTTTCGCGGAGGCTCGAATCGAAATGCTTAAAGATCTACGCGAAAGAGGTATTAAAACAGGGTTCGAGTGGACAGCATATATTTACAGACTCCCCTCAGAAGGCTGTGTTTTCTGGGCCTACACTGAGCAATCGACTATTCAAAACCCGTCAAAGGTTCCACCGCAACCTCCTATTGACTCGGAGACCCCGCCTTATGAGCATGGTCACAACCATCCAAGTAATAATGGTTTTTCTCCTGAGGACCGAGCGGTATCAGAGAAATTACATGTCCCAGTTTCTGTAATAACCCATGACGGCCGATATCGAGTCTACTACCCATCGAGCCCCAAAGGTCCTGCAAGGGAAACAGCGTTCAGGGATTTGCCGAGATAAGAATATGAAGCTAAAGCTCCTGCTACTCACCGTTTTCCTTATGGTACAGCCACAATTAACCTGCGTCTCCTATGGAAGCGAACCTTACTCGACATCTTCAGAAACGGCTGGGGAGATTGAACTTAGGTCTTATGCAGAGTCGCAAGACACAGACTACAAAGCGTTCAGGTTTACATTGTTAAGAGGAGAGCTTGAGGACAAGCTTATTTATACGCTGATATTAAGAAATGGAAATGAAAAGCCGAGCTTGACAATAAAGAAATATAGAAATGGGAAAGATCAGTTTGTCGAGAAAAAAATCTGGCTAACTGAAAGGCAGCTTATTAATCTCCGCAGCTTTGAGCGGGCCTCGAATTTCTGGAAGCTACCAACCGAGCATGGGGTAAAAGGATTCGATGGAGCGACATGGACTTTAGAAGGAGTAGATGGTCCTATCTATCATCGGACCAATAGATGGTCTCCACTCCCTCCCTATTACAGCTCAGTAATGGATCCCAAGACTCACGAGCTTGTTAAATCTCCTCACACTCCGCCAGGGAGTGACTTTAAGTATTCTGATGAGGTTGGCTTGGATATGTTTTGTCTGCTGATAATTTTAATGCAGCCCGGGTTCGATGACTTGATCTATTAACTGGGCGGTTGCAGGAGCTGAGTGCAACACGGTTATTGAATTGAGGCGGGTACCAAAAAGTAAGCTGATAATCCTTGCGAGCCGAGGTGCTGTGACGTTAGCGCTTGGCGCGGCTCGTATGTTTACCTGTTTTTCTGGTGACCGCTTATTCCATACATTGACGGTCGGCATTGATCCTTTCAATGTCGACCCTGCTTCCTTCACAGGTGCTTCATCGCGTGGCTGTTTCTTCTCGGTTGACGTCTCAACTTCACCCTATCCGAAACCAGAGTCTCCCATGCCCCGCTACCCTTTTGCCCTGACCCTCAGCCTCCTGGCCACGCCGCTGCTGGCCGCGCCCAAGCCCTGTGAGGCGTTGAAGGAAGAGATCGAAGTGAAGATCCAGGCCGCTGGCGTCACCACCTATACGCTCGAGATCGTGCCCAACGACGAGGTGGAGGATCAGAGCATGGTGGTGGGCAGTTGCGACAACGGCACCCGGAAGATCATCTACCAGAAGAACGGCTGACGGCGCGCCGCCAGCCATCCCGCCTCACCCCTGATACCCCTCCACCAGGTGCTGGTCCTTCAGCCGCACGTAGTTGTCGGCGCTGTAGCGGAAGTAGCTGCGTTCCTTGTCGGTGAGCGGGCGGGCCTGTTTGGCCGGGCTGCCGACGTAGAGGTAGCCGCTTTCCAGGCGCTTGCCTGGCGGGACGAGGCTGCCGGCGCCGAGGACGACTTCGTCTTCGATCACCACGCCATCCATGACGATGCTGCCCATGCCGATCAGCACGCGGCTGCCGATGCTGCAACCGTGGAGGATGACCTTGTGGCCGATGGTCACGTCGTCGCCGATGGTGAGGGGGTAGCCGCCGGGGTTGAAGGGGCCGGCGTGGGTGATGTGCAGCACGCTGCCGTCTTGGACGCTGGTGCGTTCGCCGACGCGGATGCTGTGCATGTCGCCGCGGATCACCGCCAGGGGCCAGACGGAGCTGTCGGCGCCGATCTCCACGTCGCCGAGTACCACGGCGGAGGCGTCCACGAAGACCCGCTCGCCGAGCTGCGGAGTGAAGTGCTGGTAGGTGCGAATCGACACGATAGAAACCTCTTGGGCTGCGGTGGAAGGCGATTGTAATTAAGATGGCGCGCATAGCCCGCTGTCAAAACGGTGCCGGGGAGCAACCCCGGTCGACCGTGGTCACAGCTTGAAGTCCATTGCCACAGGTGAAGACGCCGTGTCTGCGAACAACCCCTTGCTGCAGCCTTTCGACCTGCCACCCTATTCCGCCATCCTTCCGGAACACGTCGAGCCGGCCATCGATGCGATCCTCGCCGACAATCGTGCGGCTATCGCCGACCTGCTTTCCCGACAGTCTGGCACACCGAGCTGGGACGGGCTGGTGCTGGCCCTGGACGAACTGGGCGAGCGCCTTGGCCGCGCCTGGAGCCCGGTCAGTCACCTCAATGCAGTGCGCAACAGCCAGGACCTGCGCCAGGCGTATGAAGCCTGCCTGCCGAAGCTGTCCGCCTACTGGACCGAACTGGGCCAGAACCGCGCGCTGTTCGATGCCTACAAGGCGCTGGCCGAAAGCCCCGCGGCGAGCGCGTTCGACGTGGCGCAGAAGACCATCCTCGACCATGCCCTGCGCGATTTCCGGCTGTCCGGTATCGATCTGCCGGAAGCCGAGCAGAAGCGTTACGCCGACATCCAGATGAAGCTGTCCGAGCTGTCCAGCCGCTTCTCCAACCAGTTGCTCGACGCGACCCAGGCGTGGACCAAGCACGTCACCGACGAAGCCGCCCTGGCCGGGCTGACCGACTCGGCCAAGGCGCAGATGGCCGAGGCCGCCAAGGCGAAGAGCCTCGATGGCTGGCTGATCACCCTGGAGTTCCCCAGCTACTACGCGGTGATGACCTACGCCGAAGACCGCGCCCTGCGCGAGGAGGTCTATGCGGCCTACTGCACCCGCGCTTCCGACCAGGGGCCGAACGCCGGCCGGTTCGACAACGGTCCGCTGATGGAGGAAATCCTCGACTTGCGCCAGGAACTGGCCAAGCTGCTCGGCTACGCCAATTTCGCCGAGCTGAGCCTGGCGACCAAAATGGCCGAGTCCAGCGAGCAGGTGTTGCACTTCCTCCGCGACCTGGCGGTGCGCAGCAAGCCGTTCGCCGAGCAGGACCTGGCCGAGTTGAAGGCATTCGCCGCCGAGCAGGGCTGCACCGACCTGAAGAGCTGGGATGTCGGTTATTACAGCGAGAAGCTGCGCCAGCAGCGCTACAGCATTTCCCAGGAAGCGCTGCGCGCCTACTTCCCCATCGACAAGGTGCTTTCCGGGCTGTTCGTCATTGTCGAGCGCCTGTATGGCATCCAGATTCAGGAGCTGTCCGGCTTCGACAGTTGGCACCCGGACGTGCGCCTGTTCGAGATCCGCGAGAACGGCCAGCACGTCGGCCGCTTCTTCTTCGACCTCTACGCCCGCTCTAACAAGCGCGGCGGTGCCTGGATGGACGGCGCCCGCGACAAGCGCCGCACCGTCCAGGGCGAGCTGGTCAGCCCGGTGGCCAATCTGGTGTGCAACTTCACCCCGCCGGTGGGCGGCAAGCCGGCACTGCTCACCCATGACGAAGTGACCACCCTCTTCCACGAGTTCGGCCATGGCCTGCACCACCTGCTGACCCGCATCGAGCATGCCGGTGCCTCCGGCATCAACGGCGTGGCCTGGGACGCGGTGGAGCTGCCCAGCCAGTTCATGGAGAACTGGTGCTGGGAGCCGGAAGGTTTGGCGCTGATCTCCGGCCATCACGAAACCGGCGAGCCGCTGCCCCAGGACCTGCTGGACAAGATGCTGGCGGCGAAAAACTTCCAGTCCGGCCTGATGATGGTGCGCCAGCTGGAGTTTTCCCTGTTCGACTTCGAGCTGCATGCCACCCATGGCGACGGCCGCAGCGTGCTCGACGTGCTGGAAGGTATCCGCGACGAGGTAGCGGTGTTGCGTCCGCCAGCGTACAACCGCTTTGCCAACAGCTTCGCCCACATCTTCGCCGGCGGTTATGCAGCCGGTTACTACAGCTACAAATGGGCCGAGGTGCTGTCCGCCGATGCCTTCTCGCGCTTCGAGGAAGAAGGCGTGTTCAACCCCGAGACCGGCCGCGCCTTCCGCGAGGCGATCCTGGCCCGTGGCGGTTCCCAGGAACCGATGGTGCTGTTCGTCGCCTTCCGCGGCCGTGAGCCGTCCATCGATGCCTTGTTGCGCCACCTCGGCCTGAGCCAGGAGGCGGCATGAGCGACGCGCCTTCCAAGGTGACTGCGAAGCGCTTCATCGCCGGTGCCGTATGCCCGGCGTGCAGCCAGATGGACACCATCAAGATGTGGGACGAAGACGGCGTGCCGCACCGCGAATGCGTTGCCTGCGGCTACGCCGACACGCTCAACGCCCAGGGCCAATCGGTACCCAGGGAGCTGAGCACGCGGGTCAACAAGACCACGCCCAAGCCGGCCAACCCGAAGGTGCAGCCGGTGCAGTTCTTCCCCAATCCGAAGCTGAAGAAGCCGAAGGAATAGCGCGCTGGCGATCCCCGGATTGCGCTGCGCTGATCCGGGCTACGGATGTAGGAGCGAATTCATTCGCCCAACGAAGTCACGTCAGGACGCTGGTCGGGAAGGGCTGACGAAAACGAAAAGGCTCGCCATACTGTATGGATAAACAGTGTTCGTGAGCCTTGCCATGTCCCATCCAACCCTTCCTCCGCGTGGCCGCGGCACGGCCAGCAATCCACACAACCGTTTCGCCCCGACCCGCGCCGAAGCCTACGACGACGGCTGGTTCCAGGAAGTCCCGCCCTGCCGCGCCACCGAGGTGCGCAGCGAGACGGCGAAGACGGTGATCACCCGCAACAAGTCCCCGGACGTGGGTTTCGACCGTTCGGTGAATCCCTATCGTGGCTGCGAACATGGCTGCATCTACTGTTTCGCACGCCCCAGCCATGCGTACTGGGATATGTCGCCGGGGATCGACTTCGAAACCCGGCTGATCGCCAAGACCAACCTCGTCGCTTCCCTCGAACAGGAGCTGAGCAAGCCGGGCTACGTGCCGCAGCCCATCGCCCTGGGTATCAACACCGACGCCTACCAGCCGATCGAACGGGAGCAGCGCCTGACACGCGGTGCGCTGGAGGTGTTGCTGCGCTACCGCCATCCGGTGCACATCATCACCAAGAGTTCGCTGATCCTGCGCGACCTCGACCTGCTCAGCCAGTTGGCCGAACAGCGGCTGGTCAGCGTGGCGCTGAGCCTGACCACCCTGGACGACGAATTGAAACGGATCATGGAGCCCCGCGCCGCCTCGCCGTCGGCGCGCCTGCGGACCCTGCGCGTGCTGCACGAGAACGGCGTGCCGGTGAACGTGCTGTGCGCGCCGATCATCCCGATGATCAACGACATGGAACTGGAACGCATGCTGGAGGCCGCGCGCGATACCGGCGCCCGCTCGGCCGGCTACGTGCTGATCCGCCTGCCCCACGAAATCGCCGAGCTGTTCGAAGAATGGCTACGGGCGCATTTCCCCGACCGCGCCGAGCACGTGATGAGCCTGATCCGCCAGTGTCGCGGCGGCAAGAATTACGACAGCCGATTCGGCACCCGCATGCGTGGCGAAGGCATTTATGCCGACCTGCTGGCGCAGCGTTTCCAGATCGCCATCCGCCGGCTCGGCCTCAACCGCCGCGACTATGGTCTCCTGGATTGCAGCCGTTTCGCGCCACCGGGTGGGCAGTTGTCGTTGTTGTGAGGTTCTGGCGAGGGCCGCGGGGCTTCGATGGGCGAATGAATTCGCCCCTTGGTTGTCCGTGGATGAGTCGCCTCCTGAGCCAGCTCTGCTGGCGATAGCGATTGGAGAGCGCTATTTCGCCACCCCCGAAGACTGTGCGGGAATGGCCATCTGCCTGCCTGAAGCGCCCGTCTTAGAGCGGTTTCGTTCAGTTTCGCTTAAGTTTTTTGGCTTAGCCTTGCGAACGATGTGACCACGGGGTCACAGCCTGCCGTCCAGCTCTCGTCAGGTTCGAAAAGTGCGAAACTTGTCTCATTCGTCATGGAGGTCCGAAAAATGAACGATCGCGAACCCACTCGACCCGAGCCCACCGGTGCATTACCCCAGGCGGAAGGTGCGCAGGAGGCGCTGCAACACATCGTCGAAGGCTTCCAGCGTTTCCGGCATGAAGTCTTCCCGCAGCAGGAAGAGCTGTTCCGGAAACTGGCCAACGCCCAGCGGCCGCGCGCCATGTTCATCACCTGCGCGGACTCGCGCATCGTCCCCGAGCTGATCACCCAGAGCTCGCCAGGCGATCTGTTCGTTACCCGTAACGTCGGCAATGTCGTACCGCCTTACGGGCAGATGAACGGCGGCGTATCCACCGCCATCGAGTACGCGGTAATGGCGCTGGGCGTGCACCACATCATCGTCTGCGGTCACTCCGACTGCGGTGCCATGAAGGCAGTGATGGACCCGCAGACCCTTGAGCGCATGCCCACGGTCAAGGCCTGGCTGCGGCATTGCGAGGTGGCCAAGACGGTGGTGGCGGAGAACTGCCATTGCTGCGGCGACCAGGAAACGCTGGAAGTACTGACCGAAGAGAACGTCGTCGCCCAGCTCAATCATCTCTCCACCCACCCCTCGGTGGCGTCGCGCATCGCCAGCGGCCAGTTGTTCATCCACGGCTGGGTCTATTGCATCGAAACCAGCGAAATCAAAGCCTACGACGCCGAGCTCGGCGCCTTCCGCCCGCTCGATGGCGAGGGGCCGGTTCCCCTGGCGACACCCAGACCGCGCTACCAGCAGTGACTGCCTGTCGCATGGGTGGCAGCTGACAATAATTACACCGCTGCCGATCGCATTGCCGGTCACCTGATCTTTTCTTCACTGCCTTCGACGCCCGACGCTGAGCCTCGCGCTCCGTGTCGCGGCGAATCACGTGCCGACTTTTTGTGAGGAGACAGCGCCATGTCTGTCGAAACCCTGAAATCCACGCTGCCACGGGACGCCCTGGCGTCCGTGGTGGTCTTTCTCGTCGCCCTGCCGTTGTGCATGGGCATCGCCATCGCCTCGGGCATGCCGCCGGCCAAGGGGCTGATCACCGGTATCGTCGGCGGGTTGGTGGTCGGCTTCCTGGCCGGCGCGCCGTTGCAGGTCAGTGGGCCGGCCGCCGGACTGACCGTGCTGGTCTTCGAGCTGGTGCAGCAGTTCGGTGCCGCCATGCTCGGACCGATCCTCCTGCTTGCCGGTGCGATCCAGTTGCTGGCCGGACGGCTGCGCCTCGGCTGCTGGTTCCGCGTCACCGCGCCGGCGGTGGTGTACGGCATGCTCGCCGGCATCGGCGTGCTGATCGTGCTGTCCCAGCTCCACGTGATGCTGGATGCCTCTCCCCAGGCGTCCGGACTGGACAACCTGCAGGCGTTTCCCGCCGCTCTGCGCGAGGCGTTGCCGCTGATCGGTGCGGGGGACGGATTCGCCGCCGGGCTGCTGGGTCTGCTGACCATCGGCCTGATGGCGCTGTGGGATCGCTTTCGTCCCGGTCGCCTGCGCCTGTTGCCAGGTGCGCTGCTCGGGGTGGCGGCAGCGACCCTGGTCGGTCTGTGGATGGAGCTCGACGTGCGCCGGGTCGAGGTGCCGGCCAACCTCGGCGAGGCCATCGACTGGTTGCGGCCTGGCGACCTGCTGAGCCTGGCCGAGCCGGGCATTCTCATCGCTGCGTTGGCGGTGGCTTTCATCGCCAGTGCCGAGACGCTGCTGTCCGCCGCCGCGGTGGATCGCATGCACCAGGGACCGCGCGCCGACTTCGACCGCGAGCTGTCCGCCCAGGGGGTCGGCAACATGCTCTGCGGCCTGCTCGGTGCCTTGCCGATGACCGGGGTGATCGTGCGCAGTTCGGCGAACGTCCAGGCCGGCGCCCGTACCCGGCTATCCGCCATGCTCCACGCGGTCTGGCTGCTGGCCTCGGTGGTGCTGCTCGCCGGATTGCTGGAGCAGATTCCGGTGGCGGCCCTGGCGGCGGTGCTGGTCTATACCGGGATCAAGCTGGTCGATATCAAGGCGTTGCGCTACCTCGGGCGCTATGGCCGCATGGCGATGTTCATCTACGCCGCCACGGCCCTGGCGATCGTTTCCACCGACCTGCTCACCGGCGTGCTGATCGGCTTCGCCCTGACCCTGGCCCAGCTCGCCTGGCGCGCGTCGCGGCTGAAGATCAACCTGATCCAGGAAGAGGGCAGCCGCCACGCGGAGCTGCGCATGATTGGCGCGGCGACTTTTCTCAAGGTGCCGCAACTGGCCAAGGCGCTGGAATCGGTGCAGCCGGACTGCCACCTGCATGTGCCGCTGGATCGCCTCAGCTACATCGACCACGCCTGCATGGAACTGCTGGATGAATGGCAGCGCGCCCATCGAGCCAGCGGGGCACGCCTGATCATCGAGCAGCGTGCCCTGAAACGACGGCTGGAAGGCCGTCGCCGGCGCTTGGCCCTGGGTGCCTGAGAGCGGAACTAATCCGCTGCGCCAGGCCCCAATCCAGAGGGAAGCGGCCGTCCGTCATCGAGAGACGGGCGTCCCTGTCTGGAGGTGCCGTGGAGACTTTTCTCGACCTGCTGCAATGGCCGGCCATGCTGGCCACGGTGATCGCCGCCTGGCTGATCGGCTCGCTGAACAAGCGTCGGCGCACCTGGGGTTTCTGGTGCTTCCTGCTGAGCAATGTGCTCTGGGTGATCTGGGGCTGGTACGCCTCGGCCTGGGCGTTGATCGCCCTGCAGGTCTGCCTGGCCGTGCTGAACATCCGGGGCGTGAAGAAGAACGATCCGGACCGAACCCGGTTGGCAGAGCCCTGATATCCACCCACGCGCTGCCGAGCGGGCGCTCAAAGCGATGCGCGGATGACCAGCGGACAGTCCACCAACTGGGGACCGGGGGTTTCGAGCGCATCGATCAAGTGGCGCGCGGCGCGCTGGCCGATCTCGTAGTAGGGCAACTGCACCGTGGTCAGGGGCGGCAGGAACAGTTCGGCGATGCCGATCATGTTGTCGTAGCCGAGCACCGCGACATCGCCGGGGATTTTCAGGCCGCGGGCCAGCAGCACCTGGTACGCGCAGAAGGCGATGCGGTCGTTGCCGCAGATCAGGATGTCGAACTGCGGCCGACCCTCGACGATGTGCCGCTCGAGGATGCCCGGCGTCTCGTCATAGGCGTCATGGGTCGAGAGGTCGTACTGCAACAGCGCCGAGGGCGGCAGGCCGGCCTCGGCAAAGGCCCGTTGCATGCCCTTCTGGCGCAGCCCCCAGGCCAGGCTCTGGCTCGGCAGGTTGATGCACAGCGGGCGGCGGTAGCCCTGGCGTAAGGCGTGCTGCACGGCGCGGTACTGGCCGCTTTCGTCGTCCGGGACGTAGCTGGTCAGGCCATGGTCCTCGGCCAGGCAGTTGGCCAGCACCAGCGGTTTGCTCTTCAGGCGATCGGGGATGCTCACCCGGCGCAGCCCCATGGCGCTGAAGATCAGGCCGTCGGGACGGTGCGAGAGCATCAGGTCGATGCTCTGCTCGCTGGGTGGATCGCTGAGCAGGTTGAGCACGAACACGTTCCAGCCGGCCTGCTGCGCGGTCCGCTCGATGGACAGCAGCAACTCCACGGCGAACGGGGTGGTCGCGGTGTCCAGGGCGAACACCCCGATGGTGCGGGTCAGCAGGTTGTCGCCGCGAATCTTGCGCGCCGACATGCTGGGCACGAATTGCAGCTCGTCGATGGCGCGGCGCACCCGTTGGTAGGTCTCGGCGCTCAACTTCTCGGGATTGTTGAGCGCCCGCGAGACCGTCATCAGGGAAACGCCGGCCAGCCGGGCGACATCTTTCACTGTAGTCATGCAGGGCTACCGGACAGGGTGTGCGATGAATCATGACACAGCGCCGACGCCTGTCGCGACTGCGCCGGCGTGTGCTTCAGAGCCAGCCGCAGCCGAGGCGCCAGGCGTTGCGGATCGCCACCCGTCCGCCGTCGGCGCTGCCGAACAGCTTCACCCCAAGGCTGTCCGGGCGCGGATAGATGCGGCTGCTGAGGCTGAAGCTGCCGTCTGCGGCGAATACCTCAATGGAGGAGCGGTCGAGGAATACCCGCAGTAGCAGCGCTTCCCGGCTGGGCGCCAGGGCTACGCTGCGCTGGCCGTCGACGCCCGCACCCGAGCGGCTGCGGTCGAGCACCAGACGCTGCAGTTGGGCGTCGTAGTAGAGCAGGGTTTCCTCGCGCCCGTCGGCGCTGCAGCGCAGGGCGATGCCCAGCCTGCCGCCGGCGCAGCCGGCCAGGTCCCAGTGCACCTCCAGTTCCAGCAGGTCGCCGCCTACCTGCGGTACCGGCTGCGTGCCCTGTCCGTCCCACCAGGCCGTGCCCTGCGCCAGCAGGGCTTGCTGGCGTAGGGCCGTCAGTTCGCGCGCGGGCTGGCTGTACAGGCGGCCGTCGCGCAACTGCAGTTCGCGCGGCAGCCCGAGCATGCCGCACCAGTGGTGGGCCTTGCTCGGCATGGGGCTGTCCCACATGTCCAGCCAGGCCCAGGCCAGGCGGCGGCCGTCGGCGGCCAGCAGGGTCTGCGCGGCGTAGAAGTCGTGACCGTTATCCAGTTCGATGAATGGCCCGCCGTCGAAGCGCCAGTCGCTGCCGAGGTGACCGACGCGGTAGCCGGTCTGGTACTTGTTCAGCCGTTCGAAGCCATCCGGCTGCATGCCTTGGGGGGAGTAGAGCAGCACGTCCTGGCCGTCCAGGCGGAACAGGTCCGGGCACTCCCACATATAGCCGTCGCCCTCGCCGCCGCGGCTCGCATAGTCGAGGAATTCCCAGGTGCGCAGGTCGCTGGAGCGGTACAGCGGCAGCAGCGGCTGGTCGCCCAGGCGCGCGCCGGCGATCAGGTACCAGTGCTCGCCTTCGCGCCAGACCTTGGGGTCGCGAAAATGCATGATGGCGGCATCCGGGGCGGCGTCGATGACCGCGCCCTGCTTGGTGAAATGCACGCCGTCGTCGCTGGTGGCCAGGCACTGGACCTGGCGGATGGCGCGCTCGTCGCCCACCTCGCCCAGCCAGGTATGCCCGGTGTAGAGCAGCGCCAGATGGTCGCCGCAGACCACGGCGCTGCCGGAGAAGCAGCCGTCGCGGTCGAACGCATCGCCCGGCGCGAGGGCGATGGGAAGGTGCTGCCAGTGCACGAGGTCGCGGCTCTTGGCGTGCCCCCAGTACATCGGCCCCCAATTCGCGTCGAACGGGTGGTGCTGGTAGAACACATGGTATTCGCCACGGAAATACACCACGCCGTTCGGGTCGTTCATCCAGCCGGCCCGGGGGGCGAGGTGGTAGGCGGGACGGTAGTCATGCACGAGGCGTGCGTTACCCTCGTTCAGCGCGCGCTGGGCGAGGTCGGGGGAAACAGGCATGCAATGGCTCGTTGGATTGATGGAGTTGGTCATGCATAGCCCTGGGCCAGGGCACGCGAAGATGCGGCGTCGGGCGTGGGGCGGCGCGGCAGGGCCGCTCCCTCGGCGTCGAACAGGTGCAGGTTATCGGCGTCCGCCAGCGCCTCGACACGGTCGCCGACGCGCCAGGGGGCGTTCGTCTGGCAGCGGCAGATTAGCGGCTCGTCCTCCCCGACATCGAGATGCACATAGGTTTCGCAGCCCAGGTATTCGACTCCGGTCACGACCAATCCGGCGCTGCCCGGTGCCGTCTGCAGCGCCAGATGCTCGGGGCGCACGCCCAGGCTCAGCGGGCTGTCGGCTGTCAGTGCGCTGCTGTCGAAAGTCAGGGCCGTCAGGCGGCCGAGCGCCGGCGTTTCGATCAGGCTCTGCGGGCCGGGGGCGAGCAGGCGCGCCGGGAGAAAATTCATCCGCGGCGAACCGAGGAAACCGGCGACGAAGCGGCTCGCCGGCCGTTCGTAGAGTTCGCGCGGGGTGCCGACCTGTTCGATGCGCCCGGCATTGAGCACGACGATCTTGTCGGCCAGGGTCATCGCCTCGACCTGGTCGTGGGTCACGTAGATCATGGTGGTGCCCAGGCGATCATGCAGGCGGGCAATCTCGTTGCGCATCTGCACGCGAAGGGCCGCGTCGAGGTTGGACAGCGGTTCGTCGAACAACAGGATGTCCGGCTCGCGCGCCATCGCCCGGCCCATGGCCACGCGCTGGCGCTGGCCGCCGGACAGCTCCTTCGGCTTGCGCTGCAGGAGTTTGTCCAGTTGCAGGGTGCGTGCGGTTTCCAGCACCCGCTCGCGCAGGCTGCGCTTATCGGTCTTGGCCAGCTTGAGGCCGAAGCCGATGTTGTCGTACACGCTCATGTGCGGGTACAGCGCGTAGGACTGGAACACCATGCCGACCCCGCGCTCGCGCGGTTCCAGGTCGTTGACCCGGCGCCCGTCGATCAGCAGGTCGCCGGTGCAGATCGACTCCAGCCCGGCGATCAGCCGTAGCAGGGTCGATTTGCCGCAGCCCGAGGGGCCGACGAACACCACGAATTCGCCGCTGGCGATCTCCAGGCTGATATCGCGCAGGATGCGCAGGCCGCCCAGTTGCTTGTTCACATTGTCGAGTTGCAACTTGCTCATGCGATGGTTCCTTGTTCTCGTGGACTTAGCCCTTGAGCGCGCCGGTGGTGAGGCCGGACACGATGCGCCGCTGGAACACCAGCACCAGCAGCACCAGCGGCACGGTGACCATCACCGAGGCGGCCATCAGCAGGCCCCAGGGCAGCTCGTGCTGGCTGCCACCGGAAATCAGCGCGATGGCCACCGGAACCGTGCGCTGCTGGTCGGTCAGGGTGAAGGTCAGAGCGAAGAGGAACTCGTTCCAGGCGGCGATGAATGCCAGCAGGCCGGTGGTCACCAGCGCCGGCCAGAGCAGCGGCAGCAGCACCCGGGTGAGCGCCACCCAGGGCGAGGCACCGTCCATGATCGCCGCCTCCTCCAGTTCGCCGGGCAGTTGCCCGATGAAGGTGGTCAGCACCCAGACGGTGAACGGCAGGGTGAAGATGGTGTAGCTGAGGATCAGCGCCCAGGCGCTGTTGTACAGGCCGAGAGCGCGGATCACCTCGAACAGCCCGGAGAGCACCGCGACTTGCGGGAACATCGACACGCCCAGGACCAGCAGCAGTACCGTGGCACGGCCGCGAAACCTGACCCGGCCCAGGGCATAGGCAGCGGTCAGGCTAAGGAACAGCGCCAGCGCCACCACGCAGACAGCGACGAACACCGAGTTGCCAATGGCGTGCATGAAGGACGCCTGTTGCAGCACCGCGGCGTAATTGGAGAGGTCCGCCTTATCGGTCCAGTAGCTCACCTGGAACAAGGCGCTGGACGGCTTCAGCGAGGTGAGTACGGCGTAGTAGAAGGGGAATACCGCATACAGTAGCAACACGCCGATCGCGCCGTAGAAACCCAGGCGTAGCAGCGCTTTCTTGAACGGACGCGGGCTCATGGGCGCACCTCCATCTGGCGGCGACCGAGATAGAGATAGAACACGGCGATCACCGCGACGATCAGGAACAGCAGGGTCGAGGCAGTGCTGCCGTAGCCGACGTCCTGGAACTCTACCAGTTGCTGGCGGGCGTAGATCGACATGCTCATGGTCGATGACGAGTTCGAAGTCAGCACGTAGATGACATCGAACACCCGCAGCGAATCGAGGATGCGGAAGATCGCCGCCACCAGCAGCGCCGGCATCAGCAGCGGCAGGGTGACCCGCCAGAACACCTTCAGCGGGTGGATGCCGTCGACCCGGGCCGCCTCATAGCAATCGCCCGGCAGCATCTGCAGGGCGGCCAGCATCAGCAGTGCGACGAAGGGTACGGTCTTCCAGACGTCGACCATGATCACCGCCCACATCGACAGGCTGGCGTCGGCGGTCCAGGCCAGGGGCGCGTCGATCAGGCCCAGGCCGAGCAGCAGGTGATTGATGATGCCGAACTGGTCGTTGAGCATCCAAGCCCAAATCTTCGCCGAGACGATGGTGGGAATCGCCCAGGGGATCAGGATCATCGCGCGCACCAGGGCCCGGCCGGCGAACCGCACGTTGAGCAGCAGGGCCACCGCCAGGCCCAGCATGATCTCCAGGCTGACCGACACCGCGGTGAAGTACAGGGTGTTGCGCACCGCGTTCCACCACAGCGGATCGACTAGGATGCCCGACCAGCCATCGCCATTGCGCGCCAGATAGTTGCTCAGGCCGACGAAGGCACCGGCGCCGGTGTCGCTCAGGCTGGTATCGGTCAGGCTGAACCAGAAGGTGCGCAGCAATGGCCAGCCGGCCACCAGCAGCAGGCACAGCAGCATCGGCGTCAGGAACAGCCAGGCGGCGCGTATGCGACGGCGCTGTACGGGCGTTTCCTTGATCGGCAGGGGCTCGTCGTAAAACGACTGAGCCCGGGAGATAGAGGTGGTCATGGCGGTTCCTTGGTTGTTACCAGTGGCGGCGTTTGATGCGCTTGAGGTCGCTGCCCAGCTCGGTCACCGCCTGGTCGACGCTGGCCTCGCCGGAGAGCACGCCGTGCACGTGATCGAACAGCGCATTGGAAACCCGTGGGTAGCGGTCGGCGGTGATCGCCGCAGGGCGCATCACGCCGTCGGCCAGGATGCTGCGCAGCTGGCTGTAGTGCGGCATGGCCGCGAGCAGGTCGGGATCTTCGTAGAGCGACTCGATGACCGGGTTGTACGCCCCGATCAGGGCGCGGCGCTTCTGCTGCTGGGCGCTGGTCAGGTAGGCCACCAGCTCTGCGGCGAGCTTGGGTTCGGCACTGTAGCGCGACACCGATAGGCCCCAGCCGCCGAGGGTGGAGGCGTGCGTGCCGGCCTCGCCGCCCTTGGGCAGCGGGGCGATCCCGACCTTGCCTTTTATGACGCTGTCCGGGCTCTGCACCAGGGCCCAGGCATAGGGCCAGTTGCGCATGAACAGCGCATTGCCGGACTGGAACACGCCGCGCCCTTCTTCTTCGGTGTAATTGAGCACGCCGCGTGGGGAAATGTCGCCCACCCAGCTCTTGGCCAGGCTCAAGGCCGTGCGCGTGGCCGGGCTGTCGACCCGGATCTCGCCCTGGGCGTCGATCAGGCTGCCGCCCGGCTGGCTGCCGATCCACTCCAGGGCGTTGCAGGTCAGGCCCTCGTAGGCGCGGCCCTGAAACACATAACCCCACAGGTTGGCGTTGCCGGCGTCGCGCTCGGACTGCTGGATGGCGCGCGCGGTGGCGGTCAGCTCGTCCCAGGTTTGCGGTACCGGTTTGGCGTACTTCTCGAGCAGGTCCTGGCGGTAGTACAGCAGGCCCGAGTCGGTGAACCAGGGCATGCTCACCAGGCGCCCGTCGACGGTGGCATTGTCCAGTTGCGCCTGGAAATAGCCTTGGGTGGCGTTCTCTGGAAGCACCTCGCGCAGATCCAGCAGGTGATTGGCCAGCATCCCCGGCCAGACCACGTCGATCTGGATGATGTCGATGTCGGCAGATTGAGCACTGAGGATCTGCTGATAGAACGACAGGCGTTCGGTCGCCGAATTGGGCGTCGACACCACCTCGACCTTGTGTCCGGTCTGCTGCGACCAAGCCTCGACGGCTTCCTTGCACAACTGCAACTCCGCGCCCACGGCGCCGCAGGAAATGGTCAGGTTGGCCGCTCCGGCCAAGGCTGGCAGGCCGCCGCAGAGCGCCAGTAAGGCAGTGGGAAGAATTGCTTTGAGTCGTTGCATAAGAACTCCTTCATTTTTATTCTTGTTGAAGATAACGTTAACATCGCTAATATAGCAGTGCATCTTGAGATGTACACCTCATTTCCCTGCTTTTGCCGACCGCCGGACAAAGCCCCACGGTTGATGCACAGAATAAAAACAAAAGAGGAAAAACCATGCAGCATGCCTCACCCTGGCTACTGGCCGGATTGCTCGGCGCCTGGCCGCTCGCCCCGCTGGCCCAGGCCGCCACCCCCATGACCCTGGAAGAGCGCATGGCCGCGCTGGAAGCCAGGGCCAGCGCGGCCGAAATGCGCGCCTCCGCCGCCGAACGACAGGCCCAGGCCATCGCCCTCGAACTGCAGCGGCTCAAAGGCGAGCGCCCCGATCTTTCCGTCTCCTCCCCTGCCGCGCAGGCCGCGACCCTGGCTCCGGCCCTGGACGCCCGCCTGGCGCAAGTCGAAGCCCGCCAGGAGGCCCTGGAAAAGCTGGGCCGCAGCGAGACCAAGAACCCCGGCAAACTCACCGATGGTTTCAGTTTTAACGGCTATGCCCGTTCCGGGTTGCTGGTCAACGAAGAGCTGAGTGGCGGACGTGGCGGCCCCTACGTCACGCCGGCCGGCTCGGTCGGCGGCGCGGTCGGGCGGCTCGGCAATGAAGATGACACCTACATGCGCATCGACCTGGCGAAAGAGGCCTACGCGCAGAATGGTACCCGCTCGAAATTCACCGTTTCGATCGCCGATGGGGTGGAAAGCTCCAACGACTGGACGGCCGAAGAAAGCAGCCTGAACGTGCGCCAGGCATTTGCCGCCCTCGACCATATCGCGGCGTTCAAGGGTAACCCCATGCTGGAAAATGCCACCCTGTGGGCCGGCAAGCGCTACGACCGGGACACCTTCGACATCCACTGGCTGGACTCGGATGTGGTCTATCTCGCCGGTACTGGCGGCGGCATCTACGATGTGCAGCTCGGCGACAACTGGCGCTCCAACTTCTCCCTGATGGGCCGCGACTACGGCGACTTCAGCGCCAGCGGCGGTGACGCCGACGTGGAAAGCTACATCCTCACCGCCAACCAGTTCTTCGCCGAAGACCGCTGGCAGTGGATGGTCAATGCCGTTGGCTCGAACAAGAACGAAAACCGCAGCAACGCCGCCGGGCTGACCCCTGCCGAATCCGGCGTGCATAGCATGCTGGCCTATCACCAGAAGGACTTCTTCGGTCGCGAGGGCTTCTTCAAGACAGCCTTGCTCTACGGTCAGGGCCTCGGTGCGGAGGTCAAGAACCTGGGTTCGGACGGCGAACTGCTCGACGATGCACGGGCCCTGCGCCTGGCGCTCTATGGCCAGACGCCCCTGGCCCGTGGCTGGCGCATCGGCCCCAGCTTGCTGGCCGAGCAGAGCCGGGACAGATACGTCGACGGCGACGATTACCGCTGGCTGACCCTCAACCTGCGTCTGGCCAAGGAAATCAGCAGCAACTTCGAGATGGTCTACGAAATGAGCTGGCAAACCATGGACCTCGACCCCAAGGGCTATCGGCAGCGCAATGCGGTCGATGGCGACTTCTGGAAACTGACCGTGGCCCCCACGTTCAAGCCGGACATCGGCGACTTCTTCACCCGCCCCGAACTGCGGGTGTTCGCCAGCCTCATGGACTGGTCGTCCGACCTGGATAACTACAGCACCTCCGATGCCTTCGGCGAGGAGGGCTTCCAGGCCGGTGGCCTCTGGCAATTCGGCGTGCAAATGGAAACCTGGTTCTAACCGGCCGTGGCGCCATGGACGGCGCAAAGGGTCCGGGCCGAGCGCAGCAGTCTTTCAATGATCTGTCGATGTGGAGACATCCCATGTACCTGGTATGCGGCGAAGCCCTGTTCGATTTCTTCAGTCTGGCGCCCGGCGCGCGCAGCAGCGAGCTGGCGTTCAAGGCGCTGGCCGGTGGTTCCCCCTTCAATGTCGCGGTCGGCCTGCGCCGCCTGGGTGTCGCTTCGGCGCTGTCCGGCGGGCTCTCCACCGATTTCCTCGGTGTCCGCTTGCGCCAGGTGCTGGCCGAGGAGGGGGTGAACGGTGATTACCTGGTCGCCAGCGACGCACCCACCACCCTGGCCATGGTCGGTGTCGATGCCCAAGGTTCGCCGCAGTACAGTTTCCGCGGCGAGGGCTGCGCCGACCGCCTGCTGCGCCGCGAGCACCTGCCGGAGCTGGATGCGCGAGTGCGCGGCCTGCATGTCGGCTCCTATTCCCTGGTGGTAACGCCGATCGCCGATACCCTGTTCGAGCTGGTCGGCCGGGAAAGCGATCGGCGCCTGATCAGCCTGGACCCGAACGTGCGGCTCAACGTCGAGCCGGATATCCAGCTGTGGCGTCGGCGTATCGAAGCCTTCGCCGCCCACGCCCACCTGATCAAGGTCAGCGAAGAGGACCTGGGCTTGCTCTACCCAGAGCGCGATCCCCAGGACGTCGCCCGCCAGTGGCTCGGCGAGCGCTGCCAACTGGTGTTCCTCACCCATGGCGGCGACGGTGCCAGCGTGCACAGTCGCCGGCACGGCCACTGGTCGGTACCGGCCCAGGCGGTGCAGACCCGCGACACGGTCGGTGCCGGCGACACCTTCCAGGCCGCGCTGCTCGCCTACCTGGCCCGCCATGGCCTGGACAGCGCGCAGGGCTTGGCCGGCATATCCCGCGAGCAGCTCGACGGCATGCTCGAGCTGGCGATCCGGGCCGCCGCGCTGACCTGTTCGCGGGTCGGTCCGGACCTGCCGTATTGGCATGAACTCGACGCACTCTGAATTGCCCAGCCGTATCCCTTGTCCGCAGGAGCCGTTATGCCGCACTCTTCTTCACCATCCGACGTCACCCGCCTGGCCAGTTGGAAGGCCCTCGCGCGCATCGCGAAAAGCTGGCCGATTTCAATCTGCGCCAGGCCTTCGCCGGAGATCCCCAGCGCTTCGCCGAGTTCTCGCTGGACGACTGCGGGCTGTTTCTCGATTACTCGAAGAATCTGATCGATACCCGCACTCGCGAATTGCTGGTCGGCCTGGTCATGGAGGCGGGCCTGCAGCAGGCGATCGAGGGGTTGTTCGATGGCGCCCTGGTCAACGCCTCGGAAAATCGCCCGGGCGAGCTGGTGGGGCGGGTGCACGACGGCCTGTGGCGCGGCTACACGGAAAAGCCGATCACTGATGTGGTGAATATCGGTATCGGCGGTTCCTTCCTCGGCCTGCAACTGGTGTCCGAAGCCCTGCTGCCGTTCGCCTAGCGCGGCGTGCGCTGCCATTACCTGGCCAATATCGACGGCAGCTCGTTCCACGAACTGGCGGCCAAGCTGCGCGCCGAAACCACCCTGTTCATCGGGACTGGATCGGAGGGCGCTATTCGCTGTGGTCGGCGATTGGCCTATCCATCGCCATGTCGATTGGCATCTCCAACTTCAAGGAGCTGCTGGCCGGCGCCTACCGCATGGACCAGCACTTCCAGAGCGCGCCCTTCGAACGCAACATGCCGGTGCTGCTGGCCTTGCTCGGCATCTGGTTCGGTAATTTCTGGGGCGCCCAGAGCCACGCCATCCTGCCTTACGACCACTACCTGCGGAACATCACCAAGCACCTGCAGCAACTGGACATGGAGTCCAACGGCAAGAGCGTGCGCCAGGATGGCAGTCCGGTGACCACCGGCACCGGTCCGGTGATCTGGGTGGCGTCGGCTGCAACGGCCAGCACGCCTACCACCAGTTGCTGCACCAGGGCACCCCGCTGATCCCGGCGGACTTCATCGTGCCGGTGAGCAGCTACAACCCGGTCGTCGATCATCACCAGTGGCTGTTCGCCAACTGCCTGTCGCAGAGCCAGGCGCTGACTCGGAGCGGACGTGGCCTCAAACGGCCGCGCGCGGCTGGTCCAGTACCAGTTCGAACCCCAGTTGCCGCGACAGACAGGGCCAGCGTCTCCAGGCCGCCTCGGTTTGCGGAGCGTTGAGGCGTTCGCGGTAGGCCTGCACCGATGCCTGGGCGAAGGCGGAGTCGTCGAGCATGCTCTCCACGGCGTGGTGCACCGCTTCGTCCAGTTGATTGGCGAAGGGCTCGCCGATCAACTGATGGGCGATCAGGTTGGCCACGGTGGTATCCAGGGGAATCAGCGGCTGGCCGAGATGAGCAATGTAGCGGTCGTTCACTTCTTCCACCAGGCGGTGGGCCAGGTAGGCTTCGTCGAGCAAGCCAGCCAGGCCCGGGTGCTCCGCCACCGCTGCCGGAGGTTGCAGGAAGAACTGCTCGGCGATCTTCAGCACCGGCTTGATCTGCGCCTCGATGCCGGCCTCGCGGGCGACGCTGTTGGCGGCGTCGAGCACGTCCGGCACCTGGTCGATGTAGGCCGAGACGAAGCGCCCCAGCAGGTCCCGCGCGCCGCTGCTCGGCAGGCGGATCGACGGATGCAGGTGGGCCAGTTGGGCGTCCAGTTGGCCGGCGAGCTGGCCGCTGGCGGTTTCCTGCTGCTGGGCGTTGCGGATGAGCTCGCGCAAGGCGGCGGTGTTCATGACGACTCCTGTGGGTAACGACTGCGAGAAGTGGAACAAAGACCTTAGCTCGCGAGACAGCCGGGCTAAGACTCGATTGTCATAATTTTTCCACGGTTATGCGAGGTCGCTATAACCGTGCTCCCGCTCTGCGCTGCGGCCCGCGCCGTCCGTGGCGTTTAGCTCAGGCGTTCGCGGCCGTTGGGGAAAGCGCGGGGCGCGTTGCCAGCCGAAAGTCCCCGTCTATACTCCGACTCGAAAGGCGCTACCTGATGAAGCCCGACTGCGCTCCGGCAGGCCGAGGTTTCGGCAGTTAAAGTCAGCTTTCTTAGCAGCCGCTCCCTTGGCCGTCGGCTCAGCCGGCGGGATAACAAGAACGATAAGGGGAACCCGCAATGATGCGACATCCACGAGTCTGGATGGGACTCCTGCTGTGGTCGATTTTCAGCCAGGCGCAGGCTGCCTGGACTGTAAACATGTCTCCGGGGGCGACTGAAGTCAGCCGCTCCGTCTTCGATCTGCACATGACCATCTTCTGGATCTGCGTCGTCATTGGCGTCGTGGTCTTCGGGGCCATGTTCTGGTCGATGATCATCCACCGCCGCTCCACCGGCCAGGAGCCCGCACACTTCCACGAGAACACCCGCGTCGAGGTGCTCTGGACGGTGATCCCGCTGCTGATCCTGATCGGCATGGCCGTGCCCGCGACCCGGACGCTGATCCACATCTATGACCCGTCCGAATCCGAACTGGACGTGCTGGTCACCGGCTATCAGTGGAAGTGGCACTACAAGTACCTGAACCAGGACGTCGAGTTCTTCAGCAACTTGGCCACCCCGCGCGAGCAGATCAGCAACCAGGTCGACAAGGACGAGCACTACCTGCTGGAGGTGGACCAGCCGCTGGTCCTGCCGGCCGGCGCCAAGGTGCGCTTCCTGGTCACCGCCGCCGACGTGATCCACTCCTGGTGGGTGCCGGCCCTGGCGGTGAAGAAGGACGCCATCCCCGGCTTCGTCAACGAATCCTGGACCCGCGTCGACCAGCCCGGTCTCTACCGCGGCCAGTGCACCGAGCTGTGCGGCAAGGACCATGGCTTCATGCCCATCGTGGTGGAGGTGAAGTCGAAGGAAGACTTCGATGCCTGGATGGGCGAGCGCAAGGCCGAAGCGGCCAAGCTGAAGGAGCTGACCAGCAAGGAGTGGACGCTGGAAGAGCTGGTCTCGCGCGGCGAGAAGGCCTACCTGACCAACTGCGCTTCCTGCCACCAGCCCACCGGCGAAGGTCTGCCGCCGATGTTCCCGGCCCTGAAAGGCTCGAAAATCGCCACCGGGCCGAAGGAAGGCCATATGAACATCGTCATCAATGGCAAGCCGGGCACCGCCATGGCCGCATTCGGCAAGCAACTGTCGGAAGTCGACATTGCCGCGATCATCACCTACGAGCGCAATGCCTGGGGTAACAAGGTCGGCGACATGGTCACACCGAAAGACGTGCTGACCTTCAAACAGGCCCAGGAATAGGAGAGACCGAGATGAGTGCAGTGATCGACACTGATACCGGTCATGCCGGGCATGACCACCACCACGGCCCGGCCAAGGGCCTGATGCGCTGGGTGCTGACCACCAACCACAAGGACATCGGCACGATGTACCTGTGGTTCAGCTTCTGCATGTTCCTGCTCGGCGGCAGCATGGCCATGGTCATCCGCGCCGAGCTGTTCCAGCCGGGGCTGCAGATCGTCCAGCCGGAATTCTTCAACCAGATGACCACCATGCATGGCCTGATCATGGTCTTCGGTGCGGTGATGCCGGCCTTCGTCGGCCTGGCCAACTGGATGATCCCGCTGATGGTCGGCGCGCCGGACATGGCCCTGCCGCGGATGAACAACTTCAGCTTCTGGCTGCTGCCGGCGGCCTTCACGCTGCTGGTCTCGACCCTGTTCACCGAGGGTGGCGGGCCGAACTTCGGCTGGACCTTCTACGCGCCGCTGTCCACCACCTACGCGCCGGAGAGCGTCACCTTCTTCATCTTCGCCATCCACCTGATGGGCATCAGCTCGATCATGGGCGCGATCAACGTGATCGCCACCATCCTCAACCTGCGCGCTCCCGGCATGACCCTGATGAAGATGCCGCTGTTCGTCTGGACCTGGCTGATCACCGCCTTCCTGCTGATCGCGGTGATGCCGGTGCTGGCCGGCGTGGTGACCATGATGCTGATGGACATCCACTTCGGCACCAGCTTCTTTAATGCCGCGGGCGGGGGCGACCCGGTGCTGTTCCAGCACGTGTTCTGGTTCTTCGGTCACCCCGAGGTGTACATCATGATCCTGCCCGCCTTCGGCGCGGTCAGCTCGATCATCCCGGCGTTCTCGCGCAAGCCGCTGTTCGGCTACACCTCGATGGTCTACGCCACCGCGGCGATCGCCTTTCTGTCGTTCATCGTCTGGGCGCACCACATGTTCACCGTAGGCATCCCGCTTACCGGCGAGCTGTTCTTCATGTACGCCACCATGCTGATCGCCGTGCCCACCGGGGTGAAGGTGTTCAACTGGGTAAGCACCATGTGGCAGGGTTCGCTGACCTTCGAGGCGCCGATGCTGTTCGCCGTGGCCTTCGTCATCCTGTTCACCATCGGCGGCTTCTCCGGGCTGATGCTGGCCATCGCCCCGGCGGACTTCCAGTACCACGACACCTACTTCGTGGTGGCGCACTTCCACTACGTGCTGGTGCCGGGGGCGATCTTCGGCATCTTCGCCTCGGCCTACTACTGGCTGCCCAAGTGGACCGGGCACATGTACGACGAAACCCTGGCCAAGTTGCATTTCTGGCTGTCCTTCGTCGGCATGAACATGGCGTTCTTCCCGATGCACTTCGTCGGCCTCGCCGGCATGCCGCGGCGGATTCCCGACTACAACCTGCAGTTCGCCGACTTCAACATGGTCTCGTCCATCGGTGCCTTCACCTTCGGCGCGACCCAGTTCCTCTTCCTGTTCATCGTCATCAAGTGCATCCGTGGCGGCCAACCCGCCCCGGCCAAGCCCTGGGACGGCGCGGACGGGCTGGAGTGGACCGTGCCGTCGCCGGCGCCCTACCACACCTTCAGCACCCCGCCGGAAGTGAAGTGAGGTCGCGGCCATGAGTGAAGCCCTGAGCACCCGCCGCCTGGTCCAGCGCCTGTTGCTGGTGGTGGTGGCGATGTTCGCCTTCGGCTTTCTCCTGGTGCCGATCTACGACGTCATGTGCCAGGCCTTCGGCATCAACGGCAAGACCGCCGGGGCCTACCAGGGATCGCAGCAGGTGGATGAGGCGCGTCAGGTGCGCGTGCAGTTCCTCGCCACCAACTCGGCCGGCATGGTCTGGGAATTCGGTCCGAAGGCCGAGGAGCTGACGGTGAAGCCGGGGGCCACCAACGAAATACTGTTCGTGGCCTACAACCCCACCGACAAGCCGATGACCGCCCAGGCCATTCCCAGCGTGTCGCCGTCCAAGGCGGCCGCCTATTTCCACAAGACCGAGTGCTTCTGCTTCACCCAGCAGGTGCTGCAACCGGGCGAGCGCATCGAGATGCCGGTGCGCTTCATCGTCGACCGCGACCTGCCCGCCGACGTCCGCCACCTCACCCTTGCCTACACGCTGTTCGATATCACTGCCCGCCAGCCGCCCGTTGCTCACAACGGCGGCTAAGGAGAACAAGAGAAATGGCAACTCACGAGCAGTACTACGTTCCCGCCCAGAGCAAATGGCCGATCATCGCCACCATCGGGTTGGCGACCACCGTCTACGGCCTCGGCACCTGGTTCAACGACCTCAAGGCCGGGCGCGACGAATCCAACGGCCCGCTGATCTTCTTCATCGGCGGCCTGCTGGTCGCCTACATGCTGTTCGGCTGGTTCGGCAACGTCATCAAGGAAAGCCGTTCCGGGCTGTACAGCGCGCAGATGGACCGCTCGTTCCGCTGGGGCATGAGCTGGTTCATCTTCTCCGAGGTGATGTTCTTCGCCGCCTTCTTCGGGGCGCTCTTCTACATCCGCTACTGGACCGGCCCCTGGCTGGGCGGCGAGGGCGACAAGGGCATCAGCAACATGCTCTGGCCGAACTTCGAGTACACCTGGCCGCTGCTCAACAACCCGGACCCGAAGCTGTTCCCGGCGCCGGAAGGCATCATCGACCCGTGGAAGCTGCCGCTGATCAACACACTCCTGCTGGTGACCTCCAGCTTCACCGTGACCTTCGCCCACCATGCCTTGCGCAAGGGCGAGCGGCAGAAGCTCAAGCTCTGGCTGGCGGCAACCATTCTGTTGGGCGTGACCTTCCTGGTGTTGCAGGTCGAGGAGTACGTACATGCCTACACCGAACTCGGCCTGACCTTGGGCTCGGGCATCTACGGTGCCACGTTCTTCATGCTCACCGGTTTCCACGGCGCCCACGTGACCCTCGGTGCGCTGATCCTCACGGTGATGCTGGTCCGCATCCTGCGCGGGCACTTCACGCCCGAACACCACTTCGGCTTCGAGGCCGCCAGCTGGTACTGGCACTTCGTGGACGTGGTGTGGATCGGGCTGTTCACCTTCGTCTATGTGCTTTAGGCAGGCTGCAAGTTTGCAAGCGACAAGATTGGAAGAGCGTTACCAGGTGACATGGGTCGTGAGCTGGCCGCTGTAGAAACCCCAGGCGATCAGGGCCAGGGTGAGGGCGGCCAGGGTCACGCGGACGAACAGGGCGTTGACCAGCCGATTGGTACGGCCCTCGTCCTTGATCAGGAAGAACAGGCCGCTGAACAGACTGACCACAGTGGCGAGCAGCAAGAAGACGATCGCGGCCTTGAGCATGCGGGGATCCAGGGGAAAGGGGGAACGTGGTGGAGTATAGCCAGTCGTCTTCGCGGATTCGGGAGCGCGGCATGAGCCGTTTCCGGCCCGGGCTGGTGCCGACCCTGGTGGTGCTGGCACTGTTGCCGCTGCTCGTCTGGCTGGGATTCTGGCAGTTGCAGCGGGCGGACGAGAAACGCGCCCTGCTCGCCGCCCAGGCCGCGCGCCTGCAAGCCGCGCCGGTGGCAGTCGGCGAGCTGGAGCGCAGTCGTGACCCGGCATTCCTGCGGGTGCGCCTGGAAGGCTTCTTCGACGACCGCCACAGCCTGATCCTCGACAACCGCAGCCGTGACGGCCAGGTCGGCGTCGAGCTGCTGCAACCGTTCTACGACCAGCCGAGCGGGCTCTGGCTGCTGGTCAATCGGGGCTGGCTGCCCTGGCCGGACCGGCGCCAGCCGCCGCGCTTCGACACCCCGGAACAACCCCTGACGCTGACCGCCTGGGTCTACGTGCCAGCCGGCAAACCCTTCCAGTTGCGCGCCGATGCCGCATCCGACAGTTGGCCGCGACTGATCACGGCGGTCGAGCCGGCGGCGCTCTGGCAGCACCTCGGGCGTGGCGGCCTGCCCTACGAAATCCGTCTCGAACCGGGTCCGGCAGCCTACCGGGCGGAGTGGCCGGTGGTCACCATGGGCCCGGAAAAACACCTCGGCTATGCCGTGCAGTGGTTCGCCCTGGCGGCTGCCCTGCTCGGCTTGTTCGTTTACCTCGGACTGCACAATGCGCGGGAGAAAAAAGATGAATCCAGCCATCGCCCTGCCTGAAGCCCCGGCACGTCGCCGACGCGGCCGTTGGCAGCTGATCCTGCTGATCGCCGTGGCGGTCGGGCCCATGCTGCTGGCCTCGGGCATGTACCACTGGCGCTTCTGGGTGCCGGACGGGCGCAGCTACCACGGCGAGTTGATCGGTAACGGCCTCGGTCGCACGGATATCGGTGTGACGACGGCCGACGAACACCTCTGGCAGCTTCTGGTCACCGCACCGCAGGACTGCGCCCAGGACTGCCAGCAACTGGTCTACCTGGCCCGGCAGATTCATATCGGCCTCGGTCGCGAGGCGTCGCGCGCCGGCCATGCGCTGGCCAACGCCCGGCCGCTGGACGACGACTTCGCCGCCCGTCTCGAACGCGAATACCCGCAGCTGCAACGCTACGGCCTGGATGCCGACGCCTATACCCGCGGCACCCACGATCTCGGCGGCGCGCAGCTGTGGATCGTCGACCCGCACGGCAACCTGGTGCTGCGCTACGACGCCAAGGCGAACGGCAAGCAAATCCTCAACGACCTTCGCCATCTGCTGAAACTGTCGAAGATCGGCTGAGCCGACGGGGGAACGAGGATGGATAGAGCGCTGCGCAGAGCCGGTTATCGCCTGACAATCGTCGCCACCCTGCTGGCGTTGGTGGTGGTGCTGCTCGGCGCCTACACCCGCCTGACCCACGCCGGCCTCGGCTGCCCGGACTGGCCGGGCTGCTACGGCTTCATCGGCGTGCCCAAGACCGAGGCGCAACTGGCCCATGCCGAGCGCCACTTCCCCGACGCGCCGGTGGAGGCGGAGAAGGGTTGGAACGAGATGGTCCATCGCTATTTCGCCGGCACCCTCGGACTGCTGATCCTCGTCCTCGCGGTCCGTTCGCTACGTCGCCGTGGCCGCGACGGGCAGCCGCTGAAGTTGCCGCTGCTGCTGCTCGGCGTGGTGATCACCCAGGCGGCCTTCGGCATGTGGACGGTGACCCTCAAGCTCTGGCCGCAGGTGGTGACCGCGCATCTGCTCGGCGGCTTCACCACCCTGGCGTTGCTGTTCCTGCTCTGCCTGCGGCTGTCGCGGGAGTTCCCTTTCCTGTCCGGGGTACCCCGGCGGCTGCGCATCCTGGCGGCGTTCGCCCTGTTGCTGGTGATCGGCCAGATCGCCCTGGGTGGCTGGGTCAGCAGCAACTACGCGGCGGTTGCCTGCATCGACCTGCCCACCTGCCACGGCGAATGGTGGCCGGCGATGGACTTCGCCAATGGCTTCCACCTGACCCAGCACATCGGCCCCAACTACCTCGGCGGACAACTCGACAGCGATGCCCGTACCGCCATTCACATGACCCACCGTCTCGGCGCCTTGACCGTCACCCTGGTGCTATTGGTGCTCGCCTGGCAACTGCGCCGCCATGGCCTGTCGCGGCTGGCCGGTCTGTTGCTGCTGGCGCTGGCCGTGCAGGTTGGGCTGGGCATCAGCAATGTGCTGTTCCACCTGCCACTGGCGGTAGCGGTGGCCCACAACGGCGGCGGGGCGCTCCTGCTGCTGGTGATGGTGGCGGTCAATTACCGGCTGCGTTCCGTTCCTCAACCTGCCAGCCAGCCGGAACGGCAAGCCTGGGTACCGCTGCAACCGACCTCGAGATCACTCGCCATAAGGAGATCATCATGACCACCCTGCTGCGCGAACGAAGTGTCCACGCGAGCTGGCGCGACTACCTGGAGCTGACCAAGCCGAAGGTGGTGGTGCTGATGCTGATCACCTCACTGGTCGGCATGTTCCTCGCTACCCGTGCCGGCGTGCCATGGACCGTACTGCTGTTCGGCAACCTCGGCATCGGCCTATGTGCCGGGGCCGCGGCGGCGGTCAATCATGTGGTGGACCGTCGCATCGACTCGATCATGGCGCGCACCCACAAGCGCCCGCTGGCTGAGGGGCGCGTGTCGCCGGCGGCGGCCCTGGGCTTCGCCCTGCTGCTGGCGGTAGCGGGCATGTCCCTGCTGCTGGTGTTCACCAACGAAATGGCGGCCTGGCTGACCCTGGCCTCGCTGCTCGGCTATGCGGTGGTCTACACCGGTTTCCTCAAGCGCGCCACGCCGCAGAACATCGTCATCGGCGGCCTGGCCGGCGCCGCGCCGCCGCTGCTTGGCTGGGTCGCCGTCACCGGCCATCTGTCCGCCGAACCGCTGCTGCTGGTGCTGATCATCTTCGCCTGGACGCCGCCGCACTTCTGGGCCCTGGCGATCCACCGCAAGGCCGAATACGCCAAGGCGGACATCCCCATGCTGCCGGTCACCCACGGCGAGGGCTACACCAAGCTGCATATCCTGCTCTACACCCTGGTGCTGCTGGCGGTGAGCCTGCTGCCCTACGCCATCCACATGAGCGGACCGCTCTACCTCGCCGGCGCGTTGCTGCTCGGCGGACGCTTCCTGCACTGGGCCTGGGTGCTGTACCGTGACGCCCGGCCGCACGCGGCGATCAACACCTTCAAGTACAGTATCTGGTACCTGTTCCTGCTGTTCATCGCGCTGCTCGTCGATCACTACCTGTTGTTGGCCCTATGACCCGAGTCCAGAAAACCGTCTTCATCCTCGTTGCCCTGATCGCCCTGGTGATCGGCCTGACCTTCTCCAAGGTGCTCAACGCGCCGCGCCAGGCCGATCCGACCCAACTGCTCGACGCCGGTATCGTGCTGCTGCCGCAGAGCCGGACGCTCCCCGAACTGCAACTGACCGACCAGGACGGTCAGCCGATGCGGATGGATCAATTGAAGGATCGTTGGAGCCTGCTGTTCTTCGGCTACACCTTCTGCCCGGACGTCTGCCCTACGACGTTGGCGCAGTTGCGGCAGATCAAGGGCATGCTGCCGGAAGCGATGCGCGGCGACCTGCGCATGGTGCTGGTCAGCGTCGACCCCAACCGCGACACCCCCGAGCAGCTCAAGCAGTACCTGGGCTATTTCGACGCCGGCTTCGAGGGCGTGACGGGCGACCTGGCGGATATCCAGAAGCTGGCCAATGCGGTGAGCATCCCCTTCATTCCGGGCGATACCAGCAAGGAAAACTACACCGTCGACCACAGCGGCAACCTGGTAATCATCGGCCCCGACGGCACTCAGCGCGGCTTTATCCGCGCCCCGCTGAATGGCCAGAAGCTCGCCACGCAACTGCCGGAGTTGATGAAGCCGCGGGGTTGATAGGTCGCCGGGGTAGCGCGAATTTGTCCGCCCGACTTCACCCTCGCCGGGCGAATGAATTGAGCCCGCCTTGTAGGAGCGAGCTTGCTCGCGAAGGGACCGTAGAGAAGCTTCGCCAGCAGAGCTGGCTTCTACAGGAGAGAGGGGGGATCACCCGCCAACCCCAAGCCCACCTCACTTCGCGAACAACTGGCCGATGTCCTTGAACGCCTTGAACTCCAGCGCATTGCCGCAGGGGTCGAGGAGGAACAGGGTGGCCTGCTCGCCCACCTGCCCCTTGAAGCGCACATAGGGTTCGATGACGAACGTCGTGCCGCGCGCCTTGAGCCGGTCGGCCAGCCGTTCCCAGTCCTCCCAGGCCAGCACTACGCCAAAATGCGGCACCGGCACGTCGTGGCCATCCACCGGGTTGCGGTGTGCCTGCTCCTGGGAGTCGGTCTTCGGCGCCTCGTGGATCACCAGTTGATGACCGAAGAAATCGAAATCCACCCAGTGCTCGCTGCTGCGGCCTTCGGGGCAGCCGAAGACTTCGCCGTAAAAGTGCCGGGCGGCGGCCAGGTCGTAGACGGGTATCGCCAAATGAAAGGGGGCAAGGCTCATCGATCGGTTCTCCTGGTTGGATCGCCTCATTCTCAGCAGCAGTCGTTTCGATGGAAAGCGAATATCCTTGCGATCGAGCACGAAAGATTTCGATCAGTGGAGGCCGCATGCTGCGCGAGTTGAAGACCTTCGTCACCGTGGCCCGCCTGGGCACCTTCGCCGCCGCCGGCCAGCGGATCGGCCTGACGCAATCGGCGGTCAGTGCGCAGATCCGCGTGCTGGAGCAGGGCCTCGGCGTTCGCCTGTTCGACCGCAGCGGTCGGGCGGCCGTCCTGAACGCTGCCGGCCGGCACGCCCTGCCCCTGGCCGAGCAGATGCTCGCCCTGTACGGGCAGATGGCGCTGCCCTCGGAGGTGGCCGAGTGGCGCGGCGAGTTGAAGATCGGCGCCATCGCCACGCTGCAGACCGGGCTGCTGCCGGAGGCCCTGCCGCGTTTCCGCGAGCAGGCGCCGCACATCGAGCTGAAGCTGGTGCCGGGCGTATCGCTCAACCTGCTGGGCCAGGTGGATGCCGGCGAGCTGGACCTCGCCCTGCTGATCAAGCCGCCCTTCGCCCTGCCCAAGGAGCTGCTGGAAGTCTCGCTGGCCCGCGAGCCCTTCGTGCTCATCGCCCCGGAAAGCCTGCCCGGCGACGATCCCCTGCAACTACTCGCCGAGCAGCCCTTCGTGCGCTACGACCGCGCCTCCTTCGGCGGGCGGCTGGTCAGCGGTTTCCTCCGCGAACAGCGCTTGCAGGTTCGCGAGGCGCTGGAGCTGGACGAGCTGGAGGCCATCGTGCGGATGGTGGAGTGCGGCCTGGGCGTTTCCCTGATCCCGCGTGCGGGGCTCTGGCTGCAACGGCCGACCCGGTTGCGAGTGATCGAACTGGGCGAACTGACCTTCCACCGCGAACTGGTGGCGGTCATGCGTCGAGCCCAGCGGCAGCCGGCGCTGGAATGCCTGCTGGAGTGCCTGCGAGGGGCCGCCTCCTCAGCGTAAGCCGGGACTTCGCCGTCCCGGATTGCGCCAAGGCTTATCTGGGCTACGTATTCGCCCGGTCCCGTAGCCGGGATAAAACGCAGCGCAATCCGGGGATCGCTTATCCGAGGAACACGCATGAAAAAGCCCGCACGCGGCGGGCTTCTTCGTTTGCGAGGGCGATCAGAACGCCGGCACTACGGCGCCTTTGTACTTCTCTTCGATGAACTGCTTCACCTCGGCGCTGTTCAGAGCCTTGGCCAGCTTTTGCATGGCGTCGCTGTCCTTGTTGTCCGGGCGGGCGACGAGGATGTTCACGTAGGGCGAATCGCTGCCTTCGATCACCAGGGCATCCTTGGTCGGGTTCAGCTTGGCTTCCAGGGCGTAGTTGGTGTTGATCAGCGCCAGGTCGACCTGGGTCAGCACGCGCGGCAGGGTGGCGGCTTCCAGTTCACGCACTTTCAGCGACTTCGGGTTCTCGACGATGTCTTTCGGTGTGGCGAGGATGTTGCTCTTGTCCTTCAGCTTGATCACGCCGGCCTTGTCCAGCAGCAGCAGGGCGCGGCCGCCGTTGGTGGCGTCGTTGGGGATGACCACGGTGCCGCCCTGGGGCAGCTCGTCCAGGCTCTTGATCTTGCTGGAGTAAGCGCCGAACGGCTCGACGTGCACACCGGTGACGGCGACCAGCTCGGTACCCTTGCCCTTGTTGAACTCATCCAGGTACGGCTGGTGCTGGAAGAAGTTGGCGTCCAGGCGCTTCTCGGCGACCTGGATGTTCGGCTGCACGTAGTCGGTGAAGACCTTCACGTTCAGCTCGACCCCTTCCTTGGCCAGGGCCGGTTTGACGAATTCGAGGATTTCCGCGTGCGGCACCGCGGTGGCGGCGACGGTCAGGCTTTCGGCCTGGGCGGAGAGAGCCGCGAAGGCGGCGACGGCAGCGAGCAGTTTTTTCATCGGTTCGGTTCCTTATGGGAAGAGGTCGTTCCGGCGGATAGCCGATCAGTCATTTACGGGAAAAATGCACCACCAGCTTGTCGCCGACGGTTTGCAGAATCTGTACGAGCACCAGCAGCAGGACCACGGTGACCACCATCACATCGGTCTGGAATCGCTGGTAGCCGAAGCGGATGGCTAGGTCGCCGAGGCCGCCCGCGCCGACCACACCGGCCATCGCGGTATAGGAGACCAGGGTGATGGCGGTGACGGTGACGGCGGCGAATATGCCCGGCCGCGCTTCCGGCAGCAGGGCGTTCCAGATGATCTGGCGGGTGGTGGCGCCCATTGCCTGGGTCGCCTCGATGATGCCGCGATCCACTTCGCGCAGCGCCGTTTCCACCAGACGGGCGAAGAACGGCGTGGCGCCCACCACCAGCGGCGGGATGGCGCCGGCCACGCCCAGCGAGGTGCCGGTGAGCAGCACGGTGAAAGGAATCATCACGATCAGCAGGATGATGAACGGCAGCGAGCGCAACACGTTGACCAGCAGCGAGAGCAGGCCGTAGAGCGCCTTCTGCTCGAACAATTGGCGCGGTCCGGTGAGGAACAGCAACACGCCCAGCGGCAGGCCGAGGATCACGGTGAACAGCAGCGAGCCGCCCAGCATCAGGAGGGTGTCGAGAGTCGCCAGCCAGATTTCGTACCAGTCGACATTGGTGAACAGGGCTTCCATCAGCGCAGCACCTCCACATGTACATCGGCCGCGTTGAGACGGATCAGCGCGGATTCGACGTCACCGCCGATCAGCGCCAGGGTCAGTTGGCCGTAGGGCGTCTCCTTGATGCGGTCGATGCGTCCGGCCAGGATGCTGTAGTCCACGCCGGTATCGCGGGCGATGGTGCCCAGCAGCGGCGCGTAGGTGGCTTCGCCGCGGAAGGTCAGGCGCAGGATGCGGCCCGGCACATGGGCGAAGTCGTCGTGTTGTTCGTTCTCGTCCACGTGCTCGGCTTCCAGGACGAAGCGGCGAGTGGTCGGATGCTGCGGGTGGAGGAAGACGTCGGCCACCGGACCCTGTTCGACGATCACCCCGCCATCCATCACCGCGACGCGGTCGCAGACGCGGCGGATCACGTCCATCTCATGGGTGATCAGTACGATGGTCAGGCCCAGCTCGCGGTTGATCTCGGCCAACAGTTGCAGGACCTGGCCGGTGGTCTGCGGGTCGAGGGCACTGGTGGCTTCGTCGCAGAGCAGGATCTTCGGCCGGGTGGCCAGGGCGCGGGCAATGCCGACGCGCTGCTTCTGTCCGCCGGAGAGTTGCGCCGGGTACTTCTTCGCGTGGTCGCTGAGGCCGACACGGGCCAGCAGCTCGGCGACCCGGGCGTCGATCTCCGCCGCCGACAGCTCGCCGGCCAGGCGCAGCGGCATGGCGACGTTATCGGCGACGGTCTTGGAGGCAAGCAGATTGAAGTGCTGGAAAATCATCCCGACACGCTGGCGGAAGCGCCGCAGGCCGTCGGCGTCCAGCGCGGTGACGTCGATCCCGTCGATGACGATGCGCCCGCCGGAAGGCTCTTCCAGGCGGTTGATCAGGCGCAGCAGGGTGCTCTTGCCGGCACCGGAGTGGCCGATCAGCCCGAACACCTGGCCGCCCTGGATATCCAGGGTGGTGGGTTGCAGGGCGGGGATGTCGCGTCCGGCGACGCGGTAGGTTTTATAAACCTGCTGAAACTCGATCACGGAGCGAACCTTGTGGGTGCGGTCAGGGCGAATGAAAGAGAAAGCCTAGGCGTTTGGCCAAAGGCGCGCATTCTAGCCTGTTTGCTTATGCGCTCTTAGTCTTTCTTGCTTGGTTGTTCGCCGGTTCTGGAATAAGTGAAGCGGCGTGTCACCGGCGCGGGCTGAGTACCAGACGCGGGACCTGTTCCGGCTTCAGCGACTGGCTCAGGCGCAGGCCGAAGGCCGGGTCGAGCTTTTTCACCCGGGCCGACAGCAGCGCGGCGACCCAGGGGTAGTCCTTGGCTTGGCGGACTTCGACCCGCACCGCGCAATCGAACGCCACCACGTCGGCGGCCACGGCATCGAGCAATTCGCGCAGGCTGTCGTTGTCCTGGCTGTCCAGCATCGGTAGTGGCACGGCGCTGCTGGCGGCGGCCGGGTCGATCAGGCGTGCGCCCGGCTTGGCCGGTGCGGGTTTTTCTTCCTGCGGCGCACCGGGCAATTGGGTGGCCTGGATCGCCTGGGCCTGACGCTCGGCGGCCTCCTGAAGACGGCGGGCCTGTTCGTTGCGTGCCGCCGTTTCGCGAGCGGCTCGTTCGGCAGCCTGCTTTTCGGCCTCGCGGGCCTGGTTGAGTGCGCCGTCCAAGCCGGTGGCGAGCGCCGGGGCGTTGGGCATCAGGCTGCGTGCATGGCTGAGGGCCTTGGCAGCGGCGTCCAGGTCGTTGTTCTGCAAGGCAGCCTGGCCCTGTTGCAGGTAGGCCTCGGCCAGTTGCCGCTGGTACTGCTCCAGGCGGGTATCGCCGGCCGCGTTCCGCTGGAGAGTTGCGAGCTGGCTTTCGGCGCTTTCCAGGTTGCCGCCGTTCAGGCTCTGTTCCAACTGGCGGAACGCTGCGACGCGCTCATCGACGGGCGGCTCATAGGGTTGGCTCGGGCGGTGCTGGCAGGCGGCCAGTAGCAGCGATATCAGCGCAACGGGCAGGTAACGGGTAGCGAATGGCGTCATTCCTGCAGCATCTCGATCTGGACGAAAGAGTCAAGTCTACACTGCGCGGCGAAGCGGCACCAAACCGCCGCGACGCCGTGTCACGCCGTGCGGCGCGGCAGCACGAAGCTGAGCAGGAACAACGAGGCGGCGCTGACCACGATGGACGGGCCGGCCGGGGTGTCCTCATACCAGGACAGCGCCAGCCCGCAACAGACCGCCACCAGTCCCAGGGCGCTGGCGCCCAGGGCCATTTGCTCCGGGGTGCGCGCGTGGCGCTGGGCCGCGGCGGCCGGGATGATCAGCAGCGAGGTGATCAGCAGCACGCCGACGATTTTCATCGCCACCGCGATCACCACGGCGATCAGCAGCATCAGGGCGAGGCGGATGGCCGCCACCGGCAGCCCTTCGACCTTGGCCAGTTCCTCGTGAACGGTGATCGCCAGCAGCGGCCGCCAGAGCGGAATCAGGATCAGCAGCACCAGCGCGCTGCCGCCGAGTATCCAGGTCAAATCGCCGGGGCCGACCGCGAGCAGGTCGCCGAACAGGTAGCTCATCAGGTCGACGCGCACGTCGTCCATGAAACTCAGCACCACCAGACCGAGGGACAGGGTGCTGTGGGCGAGGATACCCAGCAGGGTGTCGGAGGCCAGCGGCTGGCGCTGCTGCAGAGTCACCAGCAGCACGGCGAGCAGCACGCAGCCGGCGGTCACCGCCAGGGTCGGGCTGACGTCCAGCAGCAGGCCCAGGGCGACGCCGAGCAGCGCCGCGTGGGACAGGGTGTCGCCGAAATAGGCCATGCGCCGCCAGACCACGAAGGAGCCGAGCGGGCCGGCCACCAGGGCCAGGGCGAGGCCGGCGAGCAGGGCGTTGAGCAGGAAGTCAGCCATGGTTGCAGTTCGGCCCGTGCACGTGGGGTTTGCCGACCACCACGCTGCCGTGTAGATCGTGGGCGTGGTCGTGATGGTGGTGATAGATGGCCAGGCTGCGGGCATCCTGGCCGAACAGTTCGACGAATGCGGGGTCGCCGCTGACCTGCTCCGGGTGGCCGGAGCAGCAGACGTGGCGGTTCAGGCAGACCACCTGGTCGGTGGTGCTCATCACCAGGTGCAGGTCGTGGGAGACCATCAACACGCCGCAGCCGTGGCGGTCGCGTAGACGGGTGATCAGGCGGTACAGCTCGGCCTGCCCGGCCACGTCGACGCCCTGTACCGGCTCGTCCAGCACCAGCAGTTCCGGCTCGCGCAATAGGGCGCGGGCCAGCAGCACGCGCTGCAACTCGCCGCCGGAAATGCTCTGCAAGGGGCTGTCGATCACCTGTTCCGCGCCCACCTCGCCCAGCGCCGCCAGTACCCGCGCGCGGTCCACACCGGGTACCAGACGCAGGAAACGCAGCACGGTCAGCGGCAGGGTGGCATCCACTTGGAGCTTCTGCGGCATGTAGCCGATGCGCAGGCGCGGACGGCGCCAGACCTCGCCACTGTCCGGAGTCAGCAGGCCGAGCACGGCGCGCACCAGGGTGGTCTTGCCGGCGCCGTTGGGACCGATCAGGGTGACGATCTCGCCCGGCTTCACGCTCAACTGGACGTCTTCCAGCACCGCCTGGCCGGCGTAGCGCACGCCGACTCCGCTCAGGCGCACCAGCGCATCGCTCATGCGGCCTCCCGGCAGGCGGCGCACAGGCCGACGACTTCCACGGTCTGCCCTTCCACGGCGAAGCCCACCGTCCGCGCGCCGGCGACGATCGCCTCGCTGATCGCTGGCTGCTCCAGCTCAATGGCCGTGTGGCACTGGCGGCAGATGAGGAACTGACCCTGGTGGGCATGCTCCGGGTGGTTGCAGCCGACGAAGGCATTGAGCGAGGCGATGCGGTGCACCAGGCCGTTTTCCAGCAGGAAATCCAGGGCACGGTAGACGGTGGGCGGCGCGGCGCGGCGGCCGTCCTCCTCGCTCAGCACGGCGAGGATGTCGTAGGCACCCAGCGGCTTGTGGCTCTGCCAGACCAGCTCCAGCACGCGCCGGCGCAGGGCGGTCAGCCGCACGCCCTGGCGCGCGCAGAGCGCGTCGGCTTCGCTGAGGGCGCTATGCACGCAGCGGGAGTGGTCATGGGGGCGGCAAGCCAGGGGTGTTTTCATGGGCGGCGACGTCCGGGAAAAGAGACGTTATTCTATTACTCTTTTGTCCCCGAGTGACTGCCCGTGTTTCGCCTTTTCCTTCCGCTCGTACTGTGCGCCTTTTCCTCCCTGGCCCAGGCCGAGGTACGCCTGCTTACCAGCATCAAGCCTCTGCAACTGATCGCCGCCGCCGTGCAGGACGGCGTGGCGAAGCCGGACGTCCTGCTGCCGCCGGGCGCGTCGCCGCATCACTTCGCCCTGCGCCCTTCCGACGTGCGGCGGGTGCGCGAGGCCGACCTGTTCTACTGGATCGGCCCGGACATGGAGAGCTTCCTCGTGCGCGTGTTGGAAGGCCGCGACAAGCCGAGCCTGGCCGTACAGGGCCTGGCGGGCCTGAACCTGCGCCATTTCGGCGAGGAAAGTCATCACGAAGACGCCGACGACGAGCATGGCCACGAGCACGACGAGCATGCCGGCGAACACCACGGGGAAGACAGCGACGAGCATGATCACGCCCACCGTCCCGGCAGCCTGGATGCCCACCTCTGGCTGCTGCCGGCCAACGCCCGGACGATCGCGGCGCGCATGGCGTCCGATCTGAGCGCCATCGATCCGGCCAACGCCGCGCGCTACCAGGCCAACCTGACGGCCTTCCAGCGGCGTCTCGACGCCCTCGACCAGCGTCTTGCGGCCCGCGTGAAGCCGTTGGCCGGCAAGCCTTTCTTCGTCTTCCACGAGGCGTTCGACTACTTCGAAGTGGCCTATGGCATTCGTCACGCCGGCGTGTTCAGCGTCGCTGCCGAGGTGCAGCCGGGCGCCCGTCATGTCGCCGCCATGCGCGAGCGCCTGAAGGCGGCCGGTCCGACCTGCGTGTTCAGCGAACCGCCGTTGCGCCCGCGTCTCGCCGAAACCCTGAGCGCCGGCCTGCCGGTGACCCTCGCCGAGCTGGATGCCATGGGTAGCGGCGTTGTGGTCGATGCCGGCGGCTACGAGCGCCTGCTGGATAATCTGGCGGGTGGATTGGCGAGCTGTCTCGAGAACCTCTGATCGCTGGCCGGGAACTTCGCTCCCCCCAATACGCGCTAAGGTGAAAAGGAGGCAGCCCACTTCGCTGCCGACTCGCAACGCGTTGAGGGGGCCGCAGCATGGCGAAGACCGGCGGTACCACCACGGCGCAGCTCCAGGGTATCCCCCTGCAGGCCGCCTCGGTGGAAATCTGGGAAGCGAAGTACCGGCTGCGCGACCGCGAAGGTTCGCCGCTGGAAAGCCGTATCGACGAGACCTGGCAGCGCGTTGCCCGTGCTCTGGCGGACATCGAGGCGCCGGAGCTGCGCGAACATTGGTACGAGCAGTTCCTCTGGGCTCTGCGCAACGGCGCGGTGCCGGCCGGGCGGATCATTTCCAACGCCGGGGCGCAGAGCTACAAGCCGGCCACCTCGACGATCAATTGCACCGTCTCCGGCACCATCGGCGACTCGATGGATGACATCCTCGGCAAGGTTCACGAAGCCGGCCTGACCCTCAAGGCCGGCTGCGGCATCGGCTATGAGTTCTCCACCCTGCGCCCGCGCGGCGCCTACGTGTCCGGCGCCGGCGCGCACACCAGCGGGCCGCTGTCGTTCATGGATATCTTCGACAAGATGTGCTTCACCGTCAGCTCGGCCGGCGGGCGGCGGGGCGCGCAGATGGCCACCTTCGACGTCGCCCACCCGGACGTACGCGAGTTCATCCGCGCCAAGCGCGAGGACGGCCGGCTGCGCCAGTTCAACCTGAGCCTGCTGATCATCGACGAGTTCATGCAGGCGGTGGAAGCCGATGCGGACTGGCCGCTGTTGTTCCCGGTGCACGCCAAGGAGCACGACGAGCTGGACCTCGACGACCCGGCCCAGGTGCACTGGCGCGAATGGCCGCTGCACGAAGGTTACTGCACGCGGGAAGACGGCCTGGTGGCCTGCAAGGTCTACGGCAGCGTGCGGGCGCGTCACCTGTGGGACCTGATGATGGTCTCCACTTACGATTACGCTGAGCCGGGCTTCATTCTCATCGACCGGGTCAACCAGTCGAACAACAACTGGTGGTGTGAGGACATTCGTGCCACCAATCCCTGCGGCGAGCAGCCGCTGCCGCCCTACGGCTCCTGCCTGCTCGGCTCGATCAACCTGACCGGCTTCGTGCTTGACCCTTTCACCCCCGATGCCCGTTTCGACTGGGATCGGTTCCGCCAGGTGGTGCGCATCTTCACCCGCCTGCTGGACAACGTGGTGGAAATCAACGGCCTGCCGCTGGAGCCGCAGCGCCGCGAAATCCTCGACAAGCGCCGCCACGGCATGGGCTTCCTCGGCCTTGGCTCTGCGCTCGCCCTGCTCCGCCTGCGCTACGGCAGCCCGGAGGCCTGCGTGTTCACCGAGGAAGTGGCGCGGGAAATGGCGCTCACCGGCTGGCAGGTGGCGCTCGAGCTGGCCCGGGAGAAAGGCCCGGCACCGCTGCTGGCGCAGACCTTCGAGGTCAGCGCCGAGATGTTGCGCAAGCGCCCGGAAATGATTGCCGACGGCTACAAGGTGGGCGACCGACTGCCCGGCCGGGTGCTGCACGCCCGCTATTCGCGCTACATGCAGCGCCTCGCCGAACATGCGCCGGAGCTGGTGGCGGCATTGGCCGAGCACGGGGCGCGCTTCACCCACCACAGCTCCATCGCGCCCACCGGCACCATCAGCCTGAGCTTGGCGAACAACGCCTCCAACGGCATCGAACCGAGCTTCGCCCACCAGTACTCGCGCAACCTGATCCGCGCCGGCCGCAAGAGCAAGGACAAAGTGGAGGTGCTCAGCTACGAGCTGCTGGCCTACCGCGCCCTGGTCAACCCACGCGCACGCCCCGGTTCGGATGACCCCGCCGAGCGCCTGCCGGATTACTTCGTCACCGCCGACGACATCGGCCCGACCCAGCATGTGGATATCCAGGCGGCAGCGCAGAAGTGGGTGGACTCGTCCATCTCCAAGACCGCCAACGTGCCCACCGACTACCCCTTCGAGGCATTCAAGGATATCTACCGCTACGCCTGGAAGCAGGGGCTCAAGGGCTGTACCACCTTCCGCTTCAACCCGGCCGCATTCCAGGGCGTGCTGGTCAAGGAAGCCGACCTGGAGAAGACCCGTTACCGCTTCGAACTGGAGGACGGCAGCGTGGTGGAGCTGAAGGGCAACGAGGAGGTGGAGTACGACGGCGAGGTGCACACCGCCGCCAACCTCTTCGATGCGCTGAAGGAAGGCTATTACGGCAAGTATTGAACGCGGAGAGTCGCCATGACCGTGAAGATCGACAAGCGTATCAAGAGCTTCAAGGTGATCGACGAGCGTGTCGCGCCGCCGTCGGTCTCCGAAGCCGGTGCGCCGGTGGAGATGGACGAGAGCCTGGAGCGCCCGGAAACGCTGGTAGGGGTAACCTACAAGATCAAGTCGCCGCTGTTCGAGCACGCGCTCTACGTGACCATCAACGACATCTTGCTGAATGCCGGAACGCCCTACGAGCAGCGGCGACCCTTCGAGATTTTCATCAACTCGAAGAACATGGACCACTTCCAATGGATCGTGGCCTTGACCCGCATCATGTCGGCCGTGTTCCGCAAAGGCGGAGACTGCACCTTCCTGGTGGAAGAGCTGAAGGCGGTGTTCGATCCGCGTGGCGGCTATCTCAAGCGCGGCGGGGTGTACATGCCTTCGATCGTGGCGGAGATCGGCGCGGTGCTGGAGCGGCACATGATCGCCATCGGCCTGCTGCCGGGACAACCGCTAGACGAGGCCCAACGGCGCTACCTGGCGGAAAAACGTGCGGCCTACGAGGCCAGCCAGAACGCCGTGGCGGTCGAACCCGGCGACGGTTTCCCGCCGGGCGCGCAGCTCTGCGGCGCCTGCCATACCCAGGCGGTGGTGCAGGTGGAAGGTTGTGCCACCTGCTTGAACTGTGGGCATTCGAAGTGTGGATGAGGATTTTCCCGGATGGCGCTGTGCTGATCCGGGCTACGGCGGTTCAGGATGAAGTTGATGGGAGAGGGCATGCGCAAGACGAGGTGGCTGTTCGCCGGTGGGGCCGTGCTGCTGGCAGCGATCACCGGCATGGCCGGGTATGCAGTGGGCCTGCAGGTATCCGGTGATCGCGACCTGTTTTGTCCGGGCGGCTTTCAGGACTACCGCACCCGCGTCGTCCTGCGGAGCGACCAGGGTGTGACGATTCCGGCCGACACCGTGCTGCGCCTGCGCTTCTGCGAATACAACGCCCAGGCGCGGCTGGAATTCCGCTTGGACAAGGGCGACTTCGATACCGTTGAGCCGTTGCCCGACGATCCCGAGCGAGGGCGTTGGCTCTACGGGCTGGGGCCTTGAGACCCTAGCCATTCAGAGTGCGAAAGGCAGCGCCAAATCCACCTGTTGGCGCTGGGCCAAGCGACGCTGGAACTCGGCGGGGTCGTGGATCAGTACTTCCTGGCCGGCGAAGGAGTCGGCGGCGATCAGCCGCGACAGCCAGAAGCGCACGCAGGCGATCCGCAGCATGGCCGGCCAGATCCGGGCCTCGGCGGCGGTGAAGCGGCGCAGCGTGGCGTAGGCACCGAGCAGGGCGTGGGCGAGGTCTTCGTTCAGGCGGCCGTCCGGCTCCGAGCACCAGTCGTTGAGGGCGATGGCCAGGTCGTAGAGCATCGGCCCCGAGCAGGCGTTGTAGAAGTCGATAACCCCGGCGAGGTGCGGGCCGTCGAACAGCACGTTGTCGCGGAACAGGTCGGCATGCAGATTCGCCCGCGGCAGGGCGAGCACCTTGTCCTTCACTTCGGCGATTTCCGCCAGTGCGTCGCGCAACAGCGGGAGCTGGTCCTCGGGCAGTTTCAGGGCTAGGCACGGCCCTTCCTGCAGCATCCAGTCCAGGCCACGGTCGCTCTTGCGCTCGATGATGCGTTCGCAGGTCGCCAGGTGCAGGCGTGCCAGCAAAGTGCCGACCTCTGCGCAATGATGGGCGTTGGGCTGGGCGACATGCTTGCCGGGCAGGCGCGGCTGTAGCAGCGCGGGCTTTTCCGCCAGGCTGCGCAGGGCTTCGCCGGTGCCGGTACGCAGGGCGTAGGGCACCGGGAGGTCGGCGTCGTGCAGCACATCGAGCAGTTCGATGAAGAACGGCAGGTCCTGTGTCGGCCCCCGCTCCACCAGGGTCAGGACGAATTCGCCCCGCTCCAGGCTGACGAAGAAATTGCTGTTCTCGCTGCCGGCGGCGATGCCTTGAAAGTCGCGCAGGCGGCCGAGGCCGTACGGCTCGAGGAAGATTTCCAGCTCGTGCCGTTCGAGGGGGGTGAACACCGACATGTCAGGAACGCTCGCTTACCATTTGAAGATTTCCCAGGCGGGAATCAGCATGTCCGGCTGGTCGGACCGCACGAAGTTGCCGTCGCTGCCATCGGCCCGCACCAAGAAATAGGGTTTGCCACCTTTCGGCGTGACCTTGATGGCATAGAGGAAGCCATTGACGCGGTACTCCTCGACGGTCTTGTCGCCCTCCTGGCGGATGGTCACATCCGGGTCGCCGGTCACCGGGCCTTCTTCGGCCAGCGTGGCGAGCGGCATTGCCAGCAGGCTGGCCAGCAACAGGCGATTCAGTGTGCGCATGGTAACCTTGTCCCTTTGTCGTCAACGGTCCATTCAGTTTAACCCCGGACCCATGGAAAAGGTTGATCCCGCGCATGTCACACGCTCCCCTCGTGCTGGTGGATGGTTCGTCTTACCTGTACCGCGCCTTTCACGCCCTGCCGCCGCTCACCACGTCGAGCGGGCTGCCCACCGGCGCGGTGAAAGGCGTGCTGAACATGCTGCTGAGCCTGCGCAAGCAGTACCCGGACAGCCCCTTCGCCGTGGTCTTCGATGCCAAGGGCAAGACTTTCCGCGACGAACTGTTCGAGCACTACAAGTCGCACCGCCCGCCGATGCCGGACGATCTGCGCGTGCAGGTCGAACCGCTGCACGCGAGCATCCGCGCGCTCGGCCTGCCGCTGCTGTGCGTCGATGGCGTGGAGGCGGACGATGTGATCGGTACCCTGGCCCGGCAAAGCGCGGCGCGGGATTGCCCGGTGGTGATCTCCACCGGCGACAAGGACATGGCGCAACTGGTCGACCGGCACATTACGCTGGTCAACACCATGACCGGTAGCAGCCTGGATGTGGATGGCGTGAAAGAGAAATTCGGTGTCGGTCCTGAGCTGATCATCGATTTCCTCGCCCTGATGGGCGACAAGGTGGACAACATCCCCGGCGTCCCCGGCGTCGGCGAGAAGACCGCCTGCGGCCTGCTCAATGGCGTCGGCGGCGGCCTGGAAGTGCTCTACGCCAACCTGGACAAGGTGCCCGAACTGCCGATCCGCGGCGCCAAGAGCCTGCCGGCCAAGCTCGAAGAGCACCGCGAGATGGCCTTCCTGTCCTACCAGTTGGCCACCATCAAGACCGACGTACCCCTGGATATCAACGTCGAGGCGCTGCACCCGAAGGCGCCGGACCGCGAGGCGCTGGTCCGTCTATATCGCGAACTGGAGTTCAAGGCCTGGTTGGACGAACTGCTGCGCGAGGCCAAGGCTTCCGGGGAAACGGTCGCTACGCCGGAGCAGGAAGCGGTACCGGAGGCACGCTACGAGATCGTTTTGGAGCCGGCACGTTTCCAGGCTTGGCTGGAGAAGTTGCGCCAGGCCGAATTGATCGCCTTCGACACCGAGACCACCAGCCTGAACGCCCAGCAGGCGCAATTGGTGGGCCTGTCCTTCGCCGTCGAGGCCCATGAAGCGGCCTACATCCCGGTGGCGCACAGCTACATGGGCGTGCCGGTGCAACTGGACCGCGACGAAGTGCTCGCTGCGCTCAAGCCGATCCTCGAAGACCCGGCCAAGGCCAAGGTCGGTCAACACGCCAAGTACGACATGAACGTGCTGGCGCTCTATGGGGTCGAGGTACAGGGCCTGGCCTACGACACCATGCTGGAGTCCTACGTGCTGGACTCCACCGCCACCCGCCACGACATGGACAGCCTGGCCCTGAAATACCTGGGGCACAGCACCATCCGCTTCGAGGACATCGCCGGCAAGGGCGCCAAGCAACTGACCTTCGACCAGATCGCCCTGGAGCAGGCCGGTCCCTATGCCGCGGAGGATGCCGACGTCACCCTGCGCCTGCACCAGCACCTGTGGCAGAAGCTGGAGGCCATCCCCAGCCTGGCCAAGGTGTTGCGGGAAATCGAGATGCCGCTGGTGCCGGTCCTGGCCCGCATCGAGCAGCAAGGGGCGTTGGTGGATGCCCGTCTGCTTGGCCAGCAGAGCCTGGAGCTGGGCGAGAAGATGGTCGAGCTGGAACGCCAGGCCTACGAACTGGCCGGCGAAGAGTTCAACCTCGGTTCGCCCAAGCAGCTCTGCGCCATCCTCTATGAAAAGCTCGGTCTGCCGGTGATCGCCAAGACCGCCACCGGTCAGCCGTCCACGGCGGAAAACGTCCTCGCCGAGTTGGCGGAACAGGACTTCCCGCTGCCCAAGGTGATCATGCAGTACCGCACGGTGAGCAAGCTGAAGAGCACCTACACCGACCGTTTGCCGGAGCAGATCAACCCGCGTACCGGGCGCATCCACACGTCCTATCACCAGGCGGTGGCCGCCACCGGGCGGCTGTCCTCCTCCGACCCGAACCTGCAAAACATTCCGATCCGCACCGCCGAAGGGCGGCGCATCCGCCAGGCGTTCGTCGCGCCGCGCGGCTACAAGCTGGTGGCCGCTGACTATTCGCAGATCGAGCTGCGCATCATGGCCCATCTGGCAAAGGACGAGGGCCTGTTGGATGCCTTCCGCCACGACCGCGATGTACACCGCGCCACCGCCGCCGAGGTGTTCGGCGTCACCCTGGAAGACGTCAGTCACGACCAGCGCCGCAGTGCCAAGGCGATCAACTTCGGCCTGATCTACGGCATGAGTGCCTTCGGCCTGGCCAAGCAGCTCGGCGTCGACCGCAAGGAGGCCCAGGCCTATATCGACCGCTATTTCGCCCGTTACCCGGGCGTGCTGGCCTACATGGAGCGCACCCGCGAGCAGGCCGGGGCGCAGGGGTTCGTCGAGACCTTGTTCGGGCGCCGGCTGTACCTGCCGGAAATCCATTCGAAGAACGGTGCCATGCGCAAGGCGGCCGAGCGCACCGCGATCAACGCGCCCATGCAGGGCACGGCGGCGGACATCATGAAGCGCGCCATGGTGCGGGTGGACGGATGGCTGGCGGAGTCCGGACTGGACGCCAAGGTCATCCTGCAGGTGCATGACGAACTGGTTCTGGAAGTCCGCGAGGATTTGGTCGATCAGGTGAAGGAGTCGATCCGGCCATTGATGAGCGGTGCCGCCGAACTGGACGTGCCGTTGGTGGTAGATGTGGGGGTAGGCGATAACTGGGACGAAGCCCACTGACCGGTTTTCGAGCCCCTTTCTGGGTCGAAACGAAGAAAACGGCTGCGGCATAAGGTCGCGGCCGATTACTTTTTTATTCGATTATCGAATCAGCGTGTCGAGCAAAAAGAACAAATAGTTTTTAAAATTTCCTGAACTTTCTTCTTGGCCGGGCAGTCAGAGCTTACGAATGGGTGAAGCCGTTCAATGCTCCTTGTTGTGTTTTAGTGTTGGCAGATCTCTGGACCCCGCCCTAGCGGTCCGGACTTAGACCCCGAACTTCTCCCTCCCCATATGAAGTTCGGGGTTTTTTTTGCCTGCGAAAAAGTACTGGCCTATCGCCTCAAACGGCGCGGACTGTCACGGCGCAGCCGGCGCCTCGTCGTCTTCTTCCAGCAGGCCCAGCCACTGCGCCAGCACGCCGTGGGCTTCCTCGACGCCTTGGCGCTTGGGTGCCGAGAACAGTTGCACGCTGACGCCTTTCCCCCAACCCTTACGTACCTCGTTCTGCACCTTGAGCAGCGCGTTCTTGGCGGCACCGAAGGCCAGCTTGTCGGCCTTGGTGAGTAGGATGTGCAGCGGCATCTGGCTGGCGGCGGACCAGTCCAGCATCAGCCGGTCGAACTCGGTCAGCGGGTGGCGGATATCCATCAGCAGCACCACGCCGACCAGGCTTTCGCGGCTGCCCAGGTAGGCTTCCAGGTGGTGTTGCCAGTGCTGCTTCAATGGGATCGGCACTTTGGCATAGCCGTAGCCGGGCAGGTCGACCAGACGGCGCTCGTCGTCCAGGCGGAAGAAGTTCAGCAACTGGGTGCGCCCAGGGGTTTTCGAGGTGCGTGCCAGGTTAGCGTGGGTCAGGGTATTGAGCGCGCTGGACTTGCCGGCGTTGGAGCGGCCGGCGAAGGCGACTTCGTAGCCCTGGTCGTCCGGGCACTGGTCGACCTTGGCGGCGCTGAGCATGAAGGCAGCCTGTTGGCACAGGCCCAGGATGGGATTCTTCGGCGGCATGGGGATAATCCGGTGAGGGCTCTGCCGCTTATAGCGCGGCGTGCGGTGTCGTTTCCGTTTCAGGCTCGCCAGTATATAATGCCGCAGATTTTGTGTGCGCTTTGTCCCACCCGAAGGATAAGTGTTCACGGGAGCGATATAGACGGTCTGCGCATGAGAACGCAGGACGCTCCCATCCCTGATGAGGCCGATCTCATGAAGAAATTGCTGATCGCAGCCGGCGTACTGCTGCTGCCGTTTACCGCCACCCAGGCTGCGCAGGACCCGGAAGCCGTCTATAACCGCTCCTGTGCCGCCTGCCACAACGGGCAGTTGCCGATGGCGCCGAAGAAGGGCGACAAGGCCGCCTGGGAACCGCGTCTGGCCCAGGGCATGGACGTGCTGGTGCAGCACGTGACCAACGGATTCAACGCCATGCCGCCCCGCGGCCTGTGCATGGATTGCAGTGCCGAGGATTATCAGGCCGTCATCCAATGGATGAGCCAGTAATCTGCTCCTAATCTCCCACCCTTAGCCGTTATTGGATTAGCTGATGAACAAAGTACTCGTGAGTCTGCTGTTGACCCTGGGCATCACCGGTATGGCCCACGCTGCCGGCGACGCCGCCGCTGGCCAGGGCAAGGTTGCCGTGTGTGGCGCCTGCCATGGCATGGACGGCAACAGCCCTGCCCCCAACTTCCCCAAGCTGGCCGGCCAGGGTGAGCGCTACCTGCTCAAGCAACTGAACGACATCAAAAGCGGCAACCGCGTCGTGGTGGAAATGACCGGTCTGCTGGACAACCTGAGCGAGCAGGACCTGGCCGACATCGCCGCCTACTTCGCCAGCCAGAAGATGAGTGTGGGCGCCGCCGATCCGAAACTGGTCGAGCGTGGCGAAGCGCTGTTCCGCGGCGGTAAGCTGGAAGAAGGCATGCCGGCCTGCACCGGTTGCCACTCCCCGGACGGTTCGGGCAACGCCCAGGCCGGCTTCCCGCACCTGGGCGGCCAGCATGCCCAGTACGTGGCCAAGCAGCTGACCAACTTCCGCGAAGGCGACCGCACCAACGACGGCGACACCATGATGATGCGCGCCATCGCCGCGAAACTGAGCAACAAGGACATCGAAGCCGTTTCCAGCTATATCCAGGGCCTGCACTGAGTCCTGGCTGGAAAACAGCGGTAAACAAAAGGGTGGCGGATGCCACCCTTTTTCGTTGGACTGGCCGCTACAATAGTTCGAACCGCGCCCTTGCGTCGGACCGGTCCGGACGCATCGCGGAGCCATCAGTCAAGGAGTCTCCATGCGTAACCTGATTTTCAGTGCCGCTCTCGCCACCGCGAGCCTGTTCACCGCCCTTGTCGCCGCTCCGCTGCAGGCGGCCGATATCCAGGCCGGCAAGCAGTATGTCGAACTGAACAGCCCGGTGCCGGTCGCCCAGCCTGGCAAGATCGAGGTGGTGGAGCTGTTCTGGTACGGCTGCCCGCACTGCTTCCAGTTCGAGCCGACCCTCAACCCCTGGATCGCCAAACTCCCTGAAGACGTCAACTTCGTGCGCATCCCGGCCATGTTCGGTGGCCTGTGGAACGTCCACGGCCAACTATTCATCGCCCTGGAGTCGATGAAGGTCGAGCAGAAGGTTCACGACGCGATCTTCCATGCCATCCACAAGGAAGGCAAAAAGCTGTCGACCCCGGACGAAATGGCCGAATTCCTCGCCACCCAGGGCATCGACAAGGATGCCTTCCTCAAGGCCTACAACTCCTTTGCCGTGAAAGGCCAGATGGAAAAGGCCAAGAAGCTGGCGATGGCCTACCAGATCACCGGCGTACCGGTGATGGTGGTCAACGGCAAGTACCGCTTCGATATCGGCTCGGCCGGTGGTCCCGAGCAGGCACTGGAAGTCGCCGACTTCCTGATCGCCAAGGAGCGCGCCGCCCAGTGAGCGGCGCGTAGCCAGCATGCTGCGCCGTTGGAGCAATGACCGTGCAGTGGGCTTGCACAGCCCCCGGGTCAACCCGCATTGCCTCGATGCGAGCGGGTTACCCGCCAACGGCCGGCTGCGGCTGCTCAGTTTCAATATCCAGGTCGGTATCAGCACCCAGCGCTATCGCCATTACCTGACCCGCAGCTGGCAGCACCTGCTGCCGCATCAGGGGCGTGCGCTGAACCTGCAACGGATCGGCGACCTGCTCGCCGATTTCGACTTGGTGGCTCTGCAGGAGGCCGACGGTGGCAGCCTGCGTTCGGGCTTCGTCAATCAGGTGGAACACCTCGCCCACCTGGGTGCTTTTCCCTACTGGTACCAACAGCTCAACCGCAACCTGGGGCGTTTTGCCCAGCATAGCAACGGCCTGCTCAGCCGCCTGCACCCCGGGCTGCTGGAAGACCATCCGTTACCGGGCCCGCCGGGACGTGGCGCCATCCTGTTGCGCTTCGGCGAGGGGCCGGACGCGCTGGTCGTGGTGATGATGCACCTGGCCCTCGGGCCGCGAACCCGTACCCGCCAGCTCGCCTACATCCGCGAACTGATCGGTGGCTACCGCCATCAGGTGCTGATGGGCGACATGAACACCCATGCCGTCGATCTGCTCGAACATTCCCCCCTGCGCGACCTGGGCCTGCTGGCGCCGCAGGTCGAGGCGACCTTCCCGAGCTGGCGGCCGCAGCGCTGCCTCGACCATATCCTCATCAGCCCGAGCCTGACGCTGGAGCGCGTACAGGTGCTGGCCCAGCCGATCTCCGATCATCTGCCGGTGGCTGTGGATATCCGTTTGCCCGAATCGGTCGGTAACGATGTATCGCCTGTCCCGGCGAAGCCTGCCGTCGAGCGAAACCATGAGTGACGACGGCCAGCGCTGGAAAGCCAAGTACCTGGAGAACCTGGAGCAACAGGAGAAGCTCGAGCGGCGCTGGGATGCCCGCCTCGACCTGCTGCGCCGTGGCCTGGTGCGCAGCAGCCTCGCCGCCGAGGGCGCGGACAAGGCGGTCGACCAGTGCATGCAGGAGATGCGCGAGATTCTCCGTCGCGATGAGATCGATGCCGGCCTCTCGGCGTTGATTCCCCGTCTGGAGAAGGCGGTGCTGGATTCCGAGCAGCGCCGTCAGGAGCGGGCGGCGCAGATCGTCTCGGCGCTGTCTTCCCTTGCCGGCCAGCTCCAGGCGTTGCCGTTGCCGCGCGAGGTGCGCAAGCCGCTGAAGGGTTTCACCAAGCGCCTCGAAAGCCGCGCCGGCCAAATTCGCGAGCTTCCCGCCCTGCTGGCCGAGCTGAGCCAATTGCAGCGCCAGGCCCTGGCCTTGCTGGAACGCGAGGAGGTCGAACGGCCCGGCCTGCTGCAACGGTTGTTCGGAGGACGCGAACGCACCTCCGACGAGTCGGACGAGGCATCTGCGATCACCCCGCCGACACCGGCTGCTCAGGTCGTGTCCACGCAGCCCGAGTCGCAGCCGGACGGCGCTGAAACACCGGCAGCCGTTGCGCCCGTCGAGGCACTCCGTCCGCCCCCGGCCGAGCCGGTCGAGACTTTACCGCCGCCGCGTACTCCGCTGCTCGACAGCCTGCCGTTGTCGGCGTCGTTGCTGACCGAGTCGACGTCCTCCGCTGCGGAAAGCCCCGCTCCGCTTCCCGAGCCGGCCGACGCCGAGTACGCCCTGCCACCCTCGCCCGAGCCGGGCTACAGCGCCATTGCCGAACACGTCGAGGCGACGCTGCTCGGCCTGCTCGACGAGCTGAGCCTGCCGGAGCGGCACCAGGCCCAGGCCGAGGGGCTGCGCGAACGCATCCGCCATGGCCTCAACTGGTACGAGCTGGTGCCGGTGCTGGACGACGTCTCGGTACTGATGCTGGCAGTGGCTGGCGGCAGCCAGCAGGAATTCGAGCGTTACCTGAAGCAGCTCAACGAACGGCTGTCGGCTTTCCAGGAGGGCTTGCAATTTGCCCGCGAGGGCTACAGCGACAGCCTGGAGGCCGCGCGCGAGCTGGACAGCGAGCTGCGCGAGCAGATGGACGACCTGCACAGCAGCGTGCGCGACGCGGTGGATCTGGAAAGCCTCAAGCGTGCCGTCGAGAGCCGACTGGATGGCCTGCTGGGCAGCATGGACCGCTACCAGCGGCTGCGCGACGAGCGCGAGCAGACGATCGCCGACCGCCTGCAACATCTGGTGGAACGCGTCGCGAGCATGGAGCAGGAGGCCAAGGGCTTCCGCGAGCACCTCGAGGAGCAGCGACAGAGGGCCCTGGTCGACCCGCTGACCGGCCTGCCGAATCGTGCCGCCCTGGATGAGCGCCTGGAGCTGGAGGTGGCGCGCTGGCAGCGCTACGGTGGAGACCTGCTGCTGGCGGTGCTGGACGTTGACCACTTCAAGCGGATCAACGACAACTACGGTCATCTCGCCGGCGACAAGGTGCTGAAGATCATTGCCGGAGAGTTGACCAAGCGTCTGCGCAAAACCGATTTCATCGCTCGTTTCGGCGGCGAGGAGTTCGTCCTGCTGGTGCCCTCGACGCCCCTGGAGGGGGGGCAGCAACTGCTGGAAACGCTGCGGGCCGCCATCGAGGCCTGCCCGTTCCACTTCCGTGGCGAGCGTCTGACCATCACCTTGTCCGCCGGGCTCGCCGCCTTTGCCGACGGCGAGCGAAGCGAACGGACCTTCGAGCGCGCCGACCAGGCGCTCTACCGGGCCAAGCGCGGCGGGCGCAACCGCATCGAAACCGCCTGATTAGGCAACGCTGGGCAGATACGGCCGCCAATCGCTGGGAATGCGTTCCAGACGGGGATACTGCAGGGTCTCGAGTTGCAGGCGCGGCAGCAGGAACGGCGTATGCCGCAAGGCTGGTGGGACGTGTTGCAGTTCGGGCAACCAGAGGCCGACGTAATCGCCCTCGGGGTCGAACCGCTGGGCCTGGCGCAGCACATTGAACGCGGCGCGGCGCTGCGGATCGCTGCCCGCGCCGGCGAGATAGGCCCAGTTGCCCCAGTTGCTCGCCGGGTCGTAGTCCAGCAGGTGCTCTTCGAACCAGGCCGCGCCGTGCCGCCAATCCTGCTCCAGGTCATGGATCAGGTAACTGGCGGCGATCTGCCGGCCGCGGTTGGCGAGGAAGCCGGTGGCGGCCAATTCGCGCATGCAGGCATCCACCAGGGGCACGCCGGTGCGGCCCTGGCACCATTGTTCAAAACGTTCGTCGAGGTTCTGCGGCGCGTGTGCCGTGGCTTTCAGGCCGCCGGCGCGGAACAGCGCGTCGCCGTGACGGACCAGCGTCCAGCGGAAGAACTCCCGCCACAGCACCTGTTGCCAGAGGCAGCGGGTGGAATCGTTCCGGCCGTATTGCGCCTCGTGGCGGCGCAGTTCGGCGGCGACGCGGCGAGACGACAGGCAGCCGGTGGAAAGCCAGGGCGAGAACTTCGACGAGTATTCAGTACCGGTCAGCCCGTTGCGGGTCTCTTCGTAGGTGCGCACGCCCAGGCTTTCCCACAGGTATTCGCGCACCCGCGCCTGGCCCGCGGCTTCGCCCCCGGCGAAGGGGAAGGCACTGCCGGGCACGGCCAGGGGCTCTCCGAGGCCGAGCTGCGACAGGCTGGGCAGCGGCTCCAGCAGGCTCTCCGCTCCGTTCGGCAAGGGGGGCAGGTCGTCCGGCGCCGGCTGCGGCTGGAACACCGTCTGGCGTTGATCCATTAGTTCGCGGAAGCGGCTGAACACCTTCGGCAAGGCCTCGGGCGGGCAGGGCAGCTCTTCGGTGCGGAACAGGCCGTTGCCGGGCTGCTCGCGCAGAGCCACCGGGCCGAGGGCCTGGCGCAGGCGAGCCATTTGCGCCCGCTCGTCCGGCGCGATCTCTTCGAGGGTCAACACCTCACGCAGATTGAACTGCTCGGCCAGCGCCGGGATGATCAGCTCCGGCGTACCGGAGCGAACCAGCAACCGCGAGCCACGCTGACGCAGGGCGCCGTCCAGGGCCGCCAGGCTTTCCAGCAGGAAGCGCGCACGGTGCACGCCCAGCCGGCGGCTGCCCAGCGGGCCGCTCTCCAGCAGCGAAGGGTCGAGTATGAACAGCGGCAGCAGGCAATCGGCATCCAGCGCAGCGCGCAGGGCGGAGTGATCGTCGAGACGCAAGTCCTGTTTGAACCAGAGCAATACGCGGCGCATGGTGGGTCCTCTGCATTCCGTTGGCCGGAGCCCGGCGGGATCGGCAAGCCTAGCTATAGAGCGGCCCGGCACGGCGGTCGTTCCCTTCTCCCGATCGGTAGCTGCGCACGCCCGCGGCGGTGGTGCCCGGCAGCGCGCTGCGTATAATCCGCCTCCCCTTTGAGCGTAGCGGCGTTGCCTTGGCTTCGCCCGCCGAAGCGCCATGCGGCAGGCTATGCTCGACGGAGGGTCAGAGCTGTTCTCGCCGGTTTCGGATTCCCTGGAGTCGTATCGATGGATATCTTCGGCATCGCCGTCCTGATCTTTCTAGTGACCGATCCTTTCGGCAACATCGCCATCTACCTGGCCGCCCTGAAGAACGTCGCCCCGGAGCGGAGGGTGCGCGTGGTGGCACGGGAGCTGCTGTTCGCCCTCGCCCTTTTGCTGCTGTTCCTCACCTTCGGCGCGAAGATCCTCAGCGGTCTCGGCCTGTCCCGAGAGGCGACGGCGATCGCCGGCGGCATCATCCTGTTCGTCATCGCCATGCGGTTGATCTTTCCCAGCCCGCAGGGCCTGCTCGGCGACCTGCCGGACGGCGAGCCCATGCTGGTGCCGCTGGCCACGCCGGCGGTGGCGGGTCCTTCCGCACTGACCGTGCTGATGACCCTGCGCAACACCCACGACGGGGCCCTGTGGGAGCTTTACCTGGCGGTGTTCCTGGCCTGGGCGGCGACGTCCCTGATTCTCCTCCAGGCGGCGTTCCTGCAACGCTTCCTCGGCCCGCGCGGTCTCACCGCCATAGAACGTCTCGCCGGCATGCTGCTGATCATGCTAAGCGTCGACATGCTGTTGGATAACCTGCAGAGCGTGCTACACATCGCCCCATGAGAGCCCTCCTCCTTGCCTCGATCCTCAGCGTGCTGGCCGGTTGCGGCGGGTTGCGCATCGACACTAGCCACACCTCCCAGGGCCAGGACAGCCGGGTGCAGTTCGTCATCCTGCACTACACCTCCAGCGACCTGCCGCGCTCCCTGGCGACCCTCACCCACGGCGAGGTGAGCAGCCATTACCTGATCGGCGCCAAGCCGCCGACCATCTACCGCCTGGTCGACGAGAACCGTCGCGCCTGGCATGCCGGCGAGAGCGAATGGCGCGGGCGGACCTGGTTGAACGCCAGCTCCATCGGCATCGAACTGGTCAACCCCGGCTACACCGAGACCGCCGATGGCCAGCGGCGGTGGTACCCCTATCCCGACGAGCAGATCGACGCCTTGATCCTGCTGCTCAAGGACATTATCCGCCGGCACGGTGTGCCGCCGGGCAACATCATCGGCCACAGCGACATCGCACCGCTGCGCAAGGTCGATCCGGGACCGCTGTTTCCCTGGAAGCGCTTGGCCGATGCCGGCCTCATCGTCTGGCCCGATGCCCGCGAAGTGATTCGCTGGCAGACGCATTTCGCCCGCGGCGGCCTGCCGGACGTGGCTTGGTTTCAGCAACAGCTGGAGCAACAGGGCTATCGGGTACCGCGGCACGGCGAGCTGGACGAGGCCACGCGCCGCGTCATCGCGGCGTTCCAGATGAAATACCGTCCGTCGCGTTTCGATGGCGAGCCGGATGCGGAAACCGCGGGCCTGCTCGCGGTACTGAACGGCGATGCACCGGCGGACGTGCCCCTGGCGGCGGACCCGGGACAGGGCCTCTCCATGTAGAACCCGCCCTGGCGTCGCGGGGAGATTTTTGGGCGTCGTTCCTGCGCGGCAGCCTGCCGCTCGGGCGGGTAGAACGGAACCCGACTATCGGTTTGTGACCGGCTGAACAGTCGTCGAGCGAACCGGGAAGTGTTTCAGGGGCCTAACAAGGTGCGCCTTGCGCTATACCTGAAAAAGGTCAACGACGTTGGGAAGCCGAGTATGTCGCACCCGATAGCGCGTTTGCGCCGAGCTTTCTATCATCCCTGGCCGATGGCCCTGCTGGCGGTCCTGTTGAGCGCCGCGGTGCTTCTGCTGGGGAGTCTCACACTCGCGGCGCAGCAGGCGAGGATGGTGGAGAGCGAGCAGATGAATGCCCGCGGCGAACGCTTCCTCCAGCGCCTGGAGCAGGTCTTCGGCCAGTTGCGCCAGGGGCTGGACCACTTGGAGGCGCAACCGTTGCGCGGCTGCGACATCGCCATGGTCGAAACCCTGCGGCAGGTCGCCTTCAAGCATCGCTTCATCTACGAGGCCGCCTTTGTCGGTGGCCGGCAGCGCTGTTCGTCCTGGCCACGGCAGAGTTCGCTGGGCGCCGAGCGGCCGGCGGATATCCAGGATGAGACCTACCGCTACTGGCTGAACACTGCCTCCCAGGTCAACGATGACCTGGCGGCCTTGGTGGTGGGGCGTGGCTACTTCCGCGTTTCCGTGGCGCGCGGGCATTTCGCCGACGTGGTCGACCTGCCCGAAGGCGGCAGCCTGCTGTTCGTGCCCAAGGCCGGCGGTGCACCGCTGCCGATCCTCGGCGCCGAACATTACTGGCCACCCGCCGAGGGCTGGCCGCCGAAGGATGACGACGCCCTGGTGCTCACCGAGGGGCAACTGATCTACCGCATGCCGAGCCGGATTCCCCAGTACGATCTGGTGCTGGCCGTTCCGCGCGACGATCTGATGCAGAAGGTGCGCGACGGCTGGCGCATGCTGGTGCCCGGCAGCCTGATCCTGGCGCTGCTGATTGGTGCGCTGGTGCTGCAACTGGTCCGTCACCGCCAGTCCCTCAGCGGCGAGCTGGAAGGAGCCTTGCACCGCCGCGAGCTGCGGGTGCGTTACCAGCCCATCTTCGATCTCGCCAGCCGCCGCTGCGTCGGCGCCGAGGCGCTGGTGCGCTGGATGCGCCCGGATGGCACGCTGGCTACGCCGGACCTGTTCGTGCCCCTGGCCGAGGCGACCGGGCAGATTCGCGACATCACCGACTACGTGCTGGAGCAGGTGCTGGAAGACCTCGGCGATCTGCTGCAACACAATCCGCACCTGTATATCTCGGTCAACCTGGCAGCCTGTGACGTCACCGAGCCGCGCATCGGCCAGGTCGCGGCGAGCCTGCTGGCGCAATACCGGGTGCCGGCCTCGCAGATCGCCTTCGAGATTTCCGAGCGAGGGCTTACCGACATCGAGGCGGCGCGCGGCCAATTGATGGCGCTACGGGCGAACGGCCACCGGGTGCTGATCGACGATTTCGGTACCGGCTACTGCAGCCTGGCGCACCTGCAGAACCTGCCGGTGGACTACCTGAAGATCGACAAATCCTTCGTCGATGCCCTTGGCCACGACGCCGCCAGCAGCGGTGTGGCACCGCATATCATCCGCATGGCTCATGCGCTCAAGTTGAAGGTGATTGCCGAAGGCATCGAGCAGGAGGCCCAGGCACGTCTGCTCGGCAGCGAAGGCGCTCACTATGGCCAGGGCTGGCTGTTCGCCCAGCCGTTGACGGCGGACAAACTGCGGACCCTGGTGGAGCAGGATATCCCGGTGATTCGCGCGGCTTAACCTTCGATGGTGCTGCCGATCAGGCGCGAGTTGGCCAGTGCGGTGAACGGTAACTCCACGATCGAGCCGGCAGGCTGCGCGGTGCCGCCGACGACGGTCATGCCGAGTCGATGCCGGTGATGACCGGGCCGCGCTTCGGCTTAGAGCCTGTTTTCAACGCAGTGGGGTCGACGCGCAGCAGTTCGTAAACAGGCTCTTAGACCGGCAGGGCGAGGTAGAAGATGGTGCCCTGGCCAAGGCGTGAGTGAACGCCGAGCCTTCCGCCATGCAGTTGCGCAATTTCCTTGCACAGTGCCAGCCCCAGTCCGGTGCCGCCTTTCTTGGTGCCGATCTGAACGAACGGCTCGAAGATGCGGGCCTGCTGGCTGTAGGGGATGCCTTCGCCGGTATCTTCGACGCTGATGATCAGTCGATCGCCATGGCGACGCGCCTGCAGGCAAATTCGCCCGCCGTTGGGCGTATGCCGTAGTGCGTTGCCGACCAGGTTGTCCAGCGCCCGCTCCAGTTGCAGGTGGTCGGCCAGCAGGCGCGGCAGCGGCGACTGCAGTTCCACCTGGAGGGTGATGTCGTGTTCGGTCGCCTGGGCGGCGAAGCGCAGGCGCGTGCGTTCGAGCAGTTCGCCGACGTCGCAGGGCGACAGCTCGAGTTTCTGCTGGCCACTTTGGTAGCGCGAGAAGTTCAACAGGTCGTTGATCAGCCGGACCAGCCGATGCATTTCCTCGTCCACGGTCCGCAGCAGTTCGCTTTCCCGCGCCTCCGGGGAGAAGCGCAGCCGTTCGCGGAGCAGGGCGAAGGCCATGTGCATGCCGGTGACCGGCGTGCGCAGCTCATGGGAGGCGCGTAGCACGAATTCGTTGCGTACCCGCTCGAAGGCACGCTGTTCGGTGACGTCGCGCAGCACCATCACCGCGCCCATCACACGACCGTCGTCGTGGCCGACGGTGCTGAGCCGCCAGTTCAGCAGGCGGGTGTCGCCGTCCACCTGGATTTCCAGGTCCTGCATCGGTTTTTCCAGCGGCTGGTTGTTCAGCACTTGCTGCACGGCTTCGTCCAGTTCGGCATGGTCCAGGGCCGCGCCGAGGGATTGGCCGATGTGTTCCGAGGTCCAGCCGAGCTGGCGCTGGGCCACCGGGTTGGCGTGCTCCAGGCGGCCCTGGCGGTCGATGATCAGCAGGCCGTCGTCGATGCTGTCGAGCACCGCTTGCAGGCGTCGTTGGCCACTGCTCAGGGCCTCGACGTTGGTCTGCTTGAACAGGCTCAGGGCCTCGGCCATCAGGCCGAAGCGACGGATGAACGACGACAGCTCGGCTTCGGGAGCGATCGGCAGGGTGATCTGAAAGTTACCCTGGCCGATCTCGTCCGCCGCATGAGCGAGCTGTTCGATGGGTGCGCTGAAGCGACGTGCGAAGCTGTGGGCGGTGACGAAGCCGATCAGCAGCACGGCGACCCCGACGATGCCGAGCAGACCCGCGACCAGCAAGGCGCGTTCCCGCGAATGGGCTTCCATGACCAGCACGTTGTCGATGCTCCGCTGCTGCACGTCGATCAGACTTTGTTGCAGCGAGCCGATCGCCTCGCTGAACGCGGCATCGTCGAGCATCTCCCGGCGCCGCTGGGGCGGCTGGTCGAGGACCTCCAGCAATTTCGCGTAGTTGGCCGCTACCGTCTGATAGTGGTCGTATCGGGAGTCATTGCGCGATTCCTCCAAGGCCACGTTCAGGTAGTCCTGGAATTCGCGCTGGGCCTCGTGCAACGCATTGAAGTCGGGGTGCTCGTTGAGCAGAATCACCAACTGGTCGGTGAAAGCCTGGCGCAACTGGATGCCATTCTTGATCGTCCCGTAGTTCTGGTTGATCAGCTCCTTCTGCGAGTTGGCCATCTGTACCACCCCGGTCAGGCCGAGGATGAGCCCCAGGAGGGCTACCGTCATCAGGGCCGAAATGCTGAGGAACAGTCGGGTACGCAGCTTGACCGGCAGGTGTCTGTTCATAGGCCGTACTGCTTGCGTTTGCGGTACAGCGTAGAGGCATCGATGCCGAGCACTTTCGCCGCTTGCTCGAGGGTTTCGCTAGTGGCGATGACCGCCGCGATATGGGCTTTCTCCAGTTCTTCCAGGCTCATGGATTCACCCACCCGTGGCGCATTGTTGCTGGGCTGCTCGGCGAGCCCGAGGTGGCCGACCTCCAGCCATTCCTTGGGACAGATGATGCAGGCACGCTCGATCACGTTGCGCAGTTCGCGCACGTTGCCCGGCCAACGGTAGCTGCCGAGCGCATCCAGCGCCTGCTCGCTGAATCCCCGTGCGGGCCTCGAGTAGGTTTTGACGAAGTAGGCGAGAAAGCGTTCGGCCAGGGCCACGATGTCTTCCGGTCGCTCACGCAGCGGCGGCAGGTTCAGCGTGATCACGTTGAGGCGGTAAAGCAGGTCCTCGCGGAAGCGTCCCTGGCTGACCATTTCTTCCAGGTTGCGGTTGGTCGCCGCAAGAATGCGCACGTCGGCGCGACGGGTGACCGGATCGCCGACCCGCTCGTATTCCTTGTCCTGGATGAAGCGCAGCAGCTTGGGTTGCAGCGTCAGCGGGAAGTCGCCGATCTCGTCGAGGAACAGGGTACCGCCGTCGGCCTGGTTGACCCGGCCCAGGGTGCTTTCGGTGGCGCCGGTGAAGGCGCCGCGGCTGTGGCCGAACAGTTCGCTTTCCATCAGCTCCGCCGACAGCGATGGGCAGTTAATGGTCATGAAGGCTTTCTTGGCGCGGCGGCTCCAGCCATGGATGGCGCGTGCCAGCTCGCCCTTGCCGGAGCCCGACTCGCCGAGGATGAGAATGTTGGCATCGGTGACCGCGACCTGGCGGGCGGTCTCCAGCACCGCCATCATGGCCGGACTGTTGGAGTTGAGGGTGTCGCTGGGGCGATGCAGCTCGCCCTCCAGGGCCTCCAGGCGAGCCGCCAACTGGCGCATCTCCAGTTGCTTGGCCGCCGCCAGGCGCAGTTGGTCCGGGCTGCACGGCTTGACCAGGTAATCCGCGGCGCCGGCCTGCATGGCGTCTACCGCAGTGTTCACCGCGGAATGGGCGGTGATGATGACCACCCGCATCCAGGGCGCCAGGTTACGCATCTGCTGCAACACGTCCAGGCCGTTGTCGGCCCCGAGGCGCAGATCGAGAAAACAGAGATCGAAGACCTGGCGCTGCAACAGCGCTTCGGCCTGTGCCGCACTGCTGGCGGTGGACACGCTGTAGCCCTGGTCTTCCAGGCAGTAGCGGAAGGTCCGAAGAATTGCCGCTTCATCGTCCACGAGCAGGATGCGCCCGCCGGTTTCCAACATCGACTCCATAAGACTTCTCCCTAAAACGGCATGTGTCAGCCCCGATGGCCTCCAGCGAGGCGGGGTCTTGTAGGACAGGATTATTAGTCAACGGGAAGTCCGTGCAAGTTGCACGACAGTTTCCGTTCAGTCCTGCATCGTGCATGGCCTCTGTGTCTGTCTAAAATCCTAAGTCATTGAAATTACGTGTTTTTGGAGCTGGCACAGGGCTTGCGAAGGAAGAGGCAGAAACCCAGATTGCAGACTGCTCGAAGGACCTTTTCATGGCAGACCCGCGCAAGCCCACCGATCGCACCGCCGCAGGAAATACGGCCGCCGGCTCGATGAACGACCGGGCCTGTGCATCTGCCAACCGGGAAGCCGACCTGTGCATCCGTTACCTGACGGCCTGCCGTGCGGGTTCGACCCGCACGCCATGGCGCAGCGTCCGCCGTCCGGTACAAGTGGCACGGCGAGCGGGATTCGACGTACCGAGGCTGTACCGGGACGCCCTGGCCGACAGTGCGATACGGGAGCCGCAAGGGAACGCCCGGAGCAAGACCCGCCGGTGCCGAGACCTTTGATAACCCTTCAGGAGAAACAGCCATGACCCGTACCACAGCGCAGTTGAACGAGCTGATCGAGATCACCCGTGATGGCGAGCGTTTCTACCAGCATGCCATCGAGGAAGTGAAGGACACCCGGCTGCAAAGCCTGTTCCGCGACATGGCTCAGGCGAAGACAGAGGTGATCCAGGCCTTGGCGGTGAAAGTCGCGGCGAACCATGAACAGCCGGCGCAAGGCGGTACCGCGCTGGGCAAGTTGCGAGAGGTCTACGCCGATACGCGTGCGACCCTGGCGAAAGACGAGAGCGGCGCCTACATCGCCCAGTTGGAAGCAGCGGAAGATCGCATCGTCCATGCCTTCGAAGACGCCCTCGAAAGCGCCGAGCCCGACGTGCGCGCACTGCTTTCCGTGGAAATGCCCAAGGTTCGCGCCTGCCATGACCGCATGCGCAGCCTGAAACAAAGCCTTGGATGAGCTTCCTGGAATAGGGATGTTCCAGGTTTTTATTCGTGCAATTTGCAAGATCGAAAAATATTCAATCGTGCAAATTGCCTGAGATTGACCCGATTAGCGATACATAAGTTATTGATCTTATTCCGGAAAAGCATGAGCCGCGATTGGCATAAGCAATGCAGCGATGACTGTCTGCCTTTTATGCGGCCTTGGCCGGAGTCCCATATGGCTGGGAGGAGATTTCAGGATGAAACAACGCCAATCCAATGAAGGTCTATTGCTCAAGAGCGTTATTGCTGGACTGGCAGTGCTGCTGATCCAGGGCAGTTTCGGGACGGTGACGGAACGTTTTCAGGAAAGCCGGAACCCGCAGCCCCTGCTTCAGCCGCAGATCCAGCAACAGGTGCAGATTCTGCAATCGCAACTGCGGTCGCAGACATCGGGTATCCAGCATGCGGTACCGGTTCTGGAACGCGAGCCCCAGACGCAAGCCTGGAGCGAGCTGCCCCGCCGACAGAGCTGGGTGTTCTGATGTCAGAGATGAGCGCCGTCCTTCCCAGGATCGGCACGCAAGGATGTTCTGAAAGGGTTCGTCCGCGAACCGCTTCGGAACAGGCCGGGCACCGGCACTCCGGTCCCGGTGGCCGTCGGCGGAGCTTCGGTTCCGCCTGACGGGGCGGGCACATTGGTGTGCCCGGGGAAACCGTACGGTTTCCTTCACCAACCCGAGAGGAGAATCACCATGTTGAGCTGGGCTATTACCTTTCTGATCATTGCCATCATCGCCGGGGTACTCGGCTTCGGTGGTATAGCAGGTACAGCCACCGGCATCGCGAAGATCCTGTTCGTGCTGTTCCTGGTGCTGTTCGTCGCGTCGTTCATCTTCGGCCGCATGAGGGGGCCACGTTGAGATCGAAACGGCCGCAAGCGCTGCTGGCTGCTCTATTGCTGAGCGCCAGCGCGGTTGCCCACGCTGCCGACACGGATGCCGAGTTCCGCCTCAACGAGGTGCTGACGGACCAGGAATACCGTGAGACTTGGCAGGAGCTGGTCGAGGACGAACTCCGGCTGCCGGAATGGGTCATGAACCTGACCGGCAAGGGAGCGCCGATGAAGGCAGTGGAAAGCAAGGACGGCAAGTACCTGGTTGGCCGGCTCTGCGATGAGCAGGATTGCTTCCATCAGCGGCTCTACGTCGCGTTCAGCTGGGACAAGGACAAGGTTTACGCGCTCTACGTCCAGGTGCCGCAGGGCATGCCCGCGGATAAGGCGCCCAGCCGGCATGCCAGCTTCCGCTGGCTGGGCGAGCCGGACGAAGAACAGAAAAGGCTTCTCGACGAGCAGTTGAGGGCCGATCCGGATTGGCATTGATATCCCCCGACAAGGGGTAGACCAAGGGGCCGGGTTGCTTTGAATGCGTCAGGTTCGAAGCGACCTAGGGGTACAGGGAGTACCTCCGTCCGACGGGCCGGGTCTGGCGAGCGCTGCTACCGGGGCCGCGACAGGTCTCGCGCCCCGGTGGGCAGTGCGTAGCAATCTGCTTTTCCCCCTCTGTTTGAACCCGCACGCGGGCACGGTGGGTGACCGCTGCGTCGCCGGGCCGCTATCATCCTCCGCACGGTTTTCGGGGGATCATCATGCTCAACGGCCTGTGGCTCGGCTTCTTCCTGGTGGCGGCGTTGGCCGCGCTGGTGCGTTGGATCGGTGGGGACCCCACGGTCTGGGCGGCATTGGTGGAAAGCCTATTCGCCATGGCCAAGGTTTCCGTCGAGCTGATGGTGGTGCTGTTCGGCACGCTTACCCTCTGGCTGGGATTCCTGCGCATCGCCGAAAAAGCCGGCCTCGTTGACCTGCTGGCGCGCCTGCTCGGCCCGCTGTTCGCCCGCCTGATGCCCGAGGTGCCGCGCGGACACCCGGCCCTGGGCCTGATCACCCTGAACTTCGCGGCCAACGGCCTGGGGCTGGACAACGCCGCCACACCGATCGGCCTCAAGGCGATGCGCGCCTTGCAGGACCTGAACCCGAGCCAGACGGTGGCGAGCAATGCGCAGATCCTGTTCCTCGTGCTCAATGCCTCTTCGCTGACATTGCTGCCGGTGTCGATCTTCATGTATCGCGTGCAGCAGGGCGCCGACGACCCCACCCTGGTCTTCCTGCCGATCCTGCTCGCTACCAGCGCTTCCACCCTGGCCGGTCTGGTCAGCGTGGCTATCGTCCAGCGGTTGCGGTTGTGGGACCCGGTGGTGCTGGGCTACCTGATTCCCGGAGCCCTGTTGCTCGGCGCCTTCATGGCCCTGCTCAGCACGCTGTCCGCCACGGCCCTGAAAGAGCTGTCCAGCCTGCTTGGCAACCTGACCCTGTTCGGCCTGATCCTGGCCTTCCTGCTGGTCGGCGCCCTGCGCAAGGTGCCGGTCTACGAGAGCTTCGTCGAAGGCGCCAAGGAAGGCTTCGATGTCGCCCGCAACCTGCTGCCCTATCTCGTCGCCATGCTCTGCGCGATTGGCGTGCTGCGGGCTTCCGGCGCCCTGGACTATGGCCTGGATGGCGTGCGAGCGCTGGTCGAGTGGTTCGGCTGGGACACCCGCTTCGTCGATGCGCTGCCGACCGCGCTGGTCAAGCCGTTCTCCGGCAGCGCGGCGCGCGCCATGCTAATAGAGACCATGCAGAGCCAGGGTGTGGACAGCTTTCCGGCGCTGGTGGCGGCGACCATCCAAGGCAGCACCGAAACCACCTTCTACGTCCTGGCCGTGTACTTCGGAGCGGTCGGCATCCAGCGCGCCCGTCATGCGGTGGGCTGCGCCTTGATCGCGGATGTCGCCGGGGTGCTGGCGGCGATCGCTATCTGCTACTGGTTCTTTGGCTGAAAGGCTACGGCATCAGACCATGCCGCTGGGCTCCGGCAGCAGGCACCAGTGCCCGTCGAAGCAATCCTCGCCGCTGAACAACCGCTGCAATTCCTGCGGCGGCTTCGGCCGGCCGAACCAGTAGCCCTGGGCATAACGGCAGCCTTCGGCGGCCAGGAACGCCAGGTGGGCGTCGGTTTCCACTCCTTCGGCCACCACCTCCAGACCCAGGCTGGCGCCGAGGCCGATGATGGCCCGGCTGATCGCGGTCATCTCCGGATCGTGCGGGGCGCCGCCGATGAAGCTCTTGTCCACTTTCAGGATGTGCAGCGGGAAGCGGGTCAGGTAGCCGAGGGAGCAGTAGCCGGTGCCGAAGTCGTCCAGGGCCAGGCGCACCCCCAGGCTGGCCAGCTCGCGCAGGCTGGAGAGGGTTTCCGCGCTGTCCTGCATCAGCAGGCTTTCGGTGATCTCCAACACCAGGCTGCCCGGGGCGAGGCCGCTGTCCAGCAGGATATCGGCGAGCCGTGCGGCGAAGTCGGGCTGCCGCAACTGGCGGCTGGACAGGTTCACCGAGCAGCGCAGCCGGTTCTGCCCGGCGAGCTGCCAGGCACGGGTCTGCCGGCAGGCCTGGCGCAGCACCCAGTCGCCGACGCGGACGATCTCGCCGGATTCCTCCAGCACCGGGATGAACTCCAGGGGCGAAACCAGACGCCCGTCCTGGCGCCAGCGCAACAGCGCTTCCACGGCCTGCAGGTAGGGCTGGCCCTGGTCCAGGCGGCAGATCGGCTGGTAGTGCAACTCGAACTCGCCCTTGTCCAGCGCTTGAGCCAGCGCGCTCTCCAGTTCCAGTTGGCGCTGCGCCATGCCCTGCAACTCGTCGCTGTAGCGGGCGAATTGCGCCTTGCCCGCCGCCTTTGCCCGGTACAGGGCGAGGTCGGCGGCCTGCAGGGCATCCAGCGCACCGTCCGTCTCGCGCAGCGGGGCGATGCCGATACTGGCGCTGACCACCAGCACTCGCTCGTCCAGATGCAGCGGCTGATGCAGGCTTTCCAGCATGCGTTGGGCGACGCGCTCGGCGTCGGTCTGGTGGGCCAGGTCGTCGAGCAGGGCGACGAACTCGTCGCCGCCGAAACGGACCAGATGATCGCCGGGGCGCAGACAGGCGCTCAGCCGTTTCGCCACTTCGATCAGGACCCGGTCGCCCGTGGCGTGCCCCAGGCTGTCGTTGATCAGCTTGAAGCGGTCGAGATCGACGAATAGCAGTGCCGCCTGGCGAGCGCCGGGCCGGTTCAGGCGATACAGGGCCTGCTGCAGCAGTTCGTCCAGGCGGGTGCGGTTGGCCAGGCCGGTGAGCGGATCGTGACGGGCGGCATGGCGCAGTTGCTCTTCGGCGGCTTTGCGCTGGCTGATGTCGGTCTGCGAGCCGGCCATCCGGCGGCCGGTTTCGGTGGAGCCGGGCACGCTCGCCTCGGCCACGCCGCGCACCAGCACCCAGGCATAGTCCCCGTCGTGCCGGCGGATGCGGTATTCGTGGTGCAGCGAAGCGGTTTCACCGCGCAGGTGGGCGGCGATGGCGTCGCGCAGTGCGGGCAGGTCCTCCGGGTGGACGCGCTCGAGCCAGGCGGCGCTGTCGGCGCTCAGGCTGTTCGCCGGCAGGCCGAGCATGCCGGTCCAGCGCTCCGAGAGGTAAAGGCGGCCGGTCTCGATGTCCCAATCCCCAAGGCCGTCGTTGGCGCCGCGCAGGGCACGGGCGAAGCGTGCTTCGCTGTCCTCCAGGGCTTGGCGCTGGGCGGCGATGTAAGTGTCGATGGCCAGGGTCATGTCGAAAAACACCGCCTTCAGCAGGCTGGCATAAGTGGCCGCTGCCGGATGACCGCCCAGCAGGCGGTCTAGCATGTTGTCCAGGTACAGGCGATATCCGCCGAGGTACCACTTGGGCTCGACGCCCACACGCTGGTGGATCAGCCCGATATTCAGGCGGTCGGCCACGTAGTCACGGTCGTAGGGGCCCTGCCACAGGCGCCGGTAATAGCCGAGCTGGCTGTGCTTGAGGCGCGTCACCACGTCCTGGCCGCCGAGGATCGCCACCGGCGCTTCGAAGCGGCTGAGCCGATCGTAAAGGCGGTCGACGAAGGCGGCATGGGCCGCTTCCATGTCTCCGGCTGCCCCGTTCAGGCGCGCCGCGTCGTCGGCCCGCCAATCCAGGAAGCGGCAGCGTTCGGCGACTTCCACACCGTCAAGTCCGATTCGTCTGAGCAACCCCCGAAGCCGATCTTCCATCCGTACAGGCTCTCCCCGAATTCCAGGCATGAAAAAAGCGCCGTGCGCGGCAGCCGTTCCGGCTGGGCGCAGGGCGCTCTGTCTTGCAGGCCCTTGTGTCCTGCCCGGCAAAGCCGGTTCCCGCTTGTGCGGAACCTTCGTTCAATCCCGTCCGGCCGACGCCTCCAGCAGCGCTTCCAGGCGTCGCCGCAGCTCGCCCAGTTCGCGCGACTTGAAGGCATGGCGGGTGCGTTCGAGCACACCGACGGCATCCATCAGCGCCGCCCTCAGGCGGGCCGGCTCGCCCGCTGGATCGGCCCGCAGCCAGCGGCACAGCGGTGCTTCGCGGCAGTCGGCGCTTTCTGCCAGGACGTCGCAGGACAGGTCCGCCGCGGCCAGGTGCTGGCGCAGCCGATTCGCGAGGTCCCGGTCGCCGCTGGCGATCAGCAGGCAGGGTGTGGCTGGAGGCATGGTCGGTCAGAGGGTGGCGGATGGCCATTGCACTTTAGTGGATAGCGTCATGCCGATATTGACGCCGGTCATGGCTGCGGCACGGTTTTTCCATTCGACTGGCGCACTTTGCGCCGCTCAGGGTGGACTAAGCTTTGAGCGGGACGCGGCCCGGCCGGGCTGCAATCGCGCGGGCGACCCGCTGGGATTGGAGGAGCGTGCCGTATTCGGCATGGGGCATGCGCGTTCGGCATACGCCCCGTTTCGGACAATCCGGTATAAAGTCGCCTCCTTCGGTTGCCCCCACCAGGGTCGGCTGAATCCAACAAACAGAAGAAGGAGCAAACCCATGAAAGGCAAATCCTTGGCATGGGCCCTGACGGCGGCCCTGGCGGGCACCACGCTGGGCGGCACGGTACAGGCACAGGACAAGTTCGTCACCATCGGCACCGGCGGCCAGACCGGCGTCTACTACGTCGCCGGACAGTCCATCTGCCGTTTCCTCAATCGCGGCTCCGCCGACCACGGCATCAAGTGCAACGCGCCGGCCAGCGGCGGCGGCGTGGCCAACGTCAACGGCATCCGTAACGGCGAATTCAACTTCGGCATCATGCAGTCCGACCACCAGTTCAAGGCCATGAAGGGCCTGGAACCGTTCAAGGCCGAAGGTCCGATGGAAGACATCCGCGCGGTGTTCTCCCTGCAGAGCGAAGTGTTCACCGTGCTGGCTCGTCGCGACGCCAACATCAAAGGGCTCGACGACCTCAAGGGCAAGCGCGTCAACGTCGGCAACCCCGGCTCCGGCCAGCGCGACACCCTCGAGGAAATCATGCGCGTGAAGGGCTGGGACAAGTCCGTCTTCGCTCTCGCCGCCGAGCTGAAGCCGGCCGAGCAGGCCAGCGCGCTGGGCGACAATAACATCGACGCCATGACCTACTTCGTCGGCCACCCGAACGGCGCCATCCAGGAAGCCACCACCACCGTCGACGCCGTGCTGGTGCCGATCACCGGGCCGGAAATCGACAAGCTGCTGGCCGAGAAGTCCTACTACACCAAGGCCGAGATCCCCGGCGGCGTGTACAAGGGCAACGATCAGCCGACTCCGTCCATCGGCGGCAAGGCGGTGCTCTCCACCTCCGCCAAGACCGATCCGGAAGTGGTCTACCAACTGGTCAAGTCGGTATTCGACAACCTCGAGCGCTTCCAGCGCCTGCACCCGGCATTCAAGGACCTGAAGGCCGAAGACATGATCAAGGTCGGCCTGTCCGCCCCGCTGCATGAAGGCGCGCAGCGCTACTACAAGGAAAAGGGCTGGCTGTAAGCCCTGGCGCCCTGCCCGGCTTGCCGTGGCGGGGCGGCATTTCGTATTCGCCCTCCGGCAGAACCCGCGTGTCGCGAGACCGCGGGTTCTGCCGTGTTCCGATCAGCCGAAAATGCAGGTCCCTTTTCCATGCATGACAAGCAACTGTCCACCGAAGAACTGATCGCCCAGGACGTCGGCGCGCGCCTTCCGGGAGCTCCGATGGCGCAGATCATCGCCGGCCTGGCGCTGCTCTGGTCGCTGTTCCAGTTGTGGATCGCCTCGCCGCTGCCGTTCGTGTTCGGCTTCGGCGTGTTCAATGACACCGAAACCCGTGCCATCCACCTGGCGTTCGCCTTGCTGCTGGCGTTTCTCGTCTACCCGGCCTTCAAACGTTCGCCGCGCAATTACGTGCCGCTGCTGGACATCGCCCTCGGCCTGGTGGCCTGCGCCGCGGCGGCCTACCTGTTCCTGGCCTACGAGCAACTGGCGCAGCGGCCCGGCAACCTGACCACCCTTGACCTGATCACCGCCTGTGTCGGCATTCCGCTGCTGCTGGAAGCCACCCGCCGCGCCCTCGGCCCGGCCTTGGCGGTCATCGCCCTGGTCTTCCTCGTCTACAGCGTCGCCGGCCCGTACATGCCGGGATTGCTGGCCCACCGCGGCGTGAGCTTCACCGCACTGGCCAACCACCAGTGGATCACCACCGAAGGCGTGTTCGGCATCGCCCTCGGCGTTTCCACCAGCTTCGTGTTCCTCTTCGTGCTGTTCGGCGCCCTGCTCGAACGGGCTGGCGCCGGCCATTACTTCATCCAGCTCGCCTTCAGCCTGCTCGGCCACCTGCGCGGCGGCCCTGCCAAGGCGGCGGTGCTGTCCTCCGGCCTGACCGGGATGATCTCCGGCTCGTCGATCGCCAACGTGGTCACCACCGGCACCTTCACCATCCCGATGATGAAACGCACCGGCTTTTCCTCGGAGAAGGCCGGCGCGGTGGAAGTGGCCTCCTCGGTGAACGGCCAGATCATGCCGCCGGTGATGGGCGCCGCGGCGTTCCTGATGGTCGAGTACATCGGCATGCCCTATGTGGAGATCATCAAGCACGCCTTTCTGCCGGCGGCCATCTCCTACATCGCGCTGCTCTACATTGTCCACCTGGAATCGCTCAAGCTCGGCCTGCAGCCCATCGGCAACCAGCAGCCGAAGACCTGGCTGCGCCGCCTGACCGGCTTCGCTTTCGGCGCGGCGCTGATTTCCGGCTTGTCGCTGGCGGTCTACTACGGCCTCGGCTGGCTCAAGCCGGCCCTCGGTCAGTACGCCCTGGAAGGCATCGGCGTGCTGCTGGCGCTGGTCTACCTGGGTCTGCTGAAAATCGCCGCCAGCGTGCCAGTGCTGCCGCCGGAAGACCCGAACGCCCCCCTCGATGCCCTGCCCGAAACCCGCGCGGTGCTGCTCTCGGGCCTGCACTTCCTGCTGCCGGTGGTGGTACTGGTCTGGTGCCTGATGGTGGAGCGCCTGTCCCCCGGCCTGTCGGCGTTCTGGGGCTCGGTGATGCTGGTGATCATCCTGCTTACCCAGCGTCCGCTGCTCAGTTGGATGCGCCATGACGACAGCCACGACCACGGCACGTTCATGGACGGCGTGATCGACCTGCGCGAAGGCATGATCGCCGGCGCGCGCAACATGATCGGTATCGGCATCGCCACCGCCGCGGCCGGCATCATCGTCGGCGCGGTGTCGCAGACCGGCGTCGGCCTGGTCCTGGCCGATCTGGTCGAACTGCTGTCGATGGGCAACCTGCTGCTGATGCTGCTGCTCACCGCCGTGTTCAGCCTGATCCTCGGCATGGGCCTGCCGACCACCGCCAACTACATCGTGGTGTCCAGCCTGCTGGCGCCGGTGGTAGTGACCCTGGGCCAGCAGAACGGTCTGATCGTGCCGCTGATCGCGGTGCACCTGTTCGTCTTCTACTTCGGCATCATGGCCGACGTGACGCCGCCGGTGGGCCTCGCCTCGTTCGCCGCCGCCGCCGTGTCCAAGGGCGACCCGATCAAGACCGGCATCACCGCCTTCTACTACAGCCTGCGTACTGCGGCGCTGCCGTTCCTGTTCATCTTCAACACCGACCTGCTGTTGATCGACGTGGACTTCTGGCACGGCGTGCTGATCTTCGCCGTGGCGACCGTCGCCATGCTGATCTTCGCCGCCGGCACCCAGGGCTTCTTCCTGGTGAAGAGTCGCTGGTACGAGAACGTGCTGTTGCTGCTGGTGGCGTTCACCCTGTTCCGCCCGGGCTTCTGGATGGACATCGTGCACGACCCCTACCGCGACATCGCGCCCGCCGAACTGGCCCAGGCCCTCGACGACGTGGCGCCGGACAGCCAGCTTCGCCTGCAGGTACGCGGCGAAGACGCGGTGGGCGACCAGCGCACCTTCTCGCTGCTGCTGGCGATCCCCGACGGCGCCAACGGCCAGGAGCGCCTGGACAAGCTCGGCCTCGCCCTCTACGAGCAGGACGGCAAAACCCTGGTGGACACGGTTGCCTTCGGCAGCCCGGCCGCCGAGGCCGGCCTCGAGTTCGACCAGGAAATCCTCAGCGTGCGGGCGCCCACTCAAAGCTGGCCGAAGGAGCTGATGTGGATTCCCGGCTTCATGCTGTTCGGCCTGGTGGTCTGGCTACAGCGTCGTCGCCGGCAAGGCTGATCGCCGCCTCGGCGGGATCGTTATCCTCACCGGCGTGCAACGCGCCGGTCTCCCCTGCCTCCAGCACCGCATAGGCGCTGGAGCAGAACAGCGAATTCAAGCGTTTCATATCGGCGATCAGCTCCAGATGCAGGGAGCTGGTCTCGATGCTCTGCACCACCTGCCGGTGCAGGCGATGCACATGGGCGTGGGCCAGGCGCCGTTCGCGGGCGCGGAAGCTGCGTTTCTCCCGCAGCAGGCGGCGGGCGCTCTCGCGATCCCCGGAAAGGAACACCGACAGCCCCAGGCGCAGATTGCTCATCAACTGGGCGTGCAGGCTGGACAGCTCCTCCAGGCCGCTGTCGGAGAACGAATGGCGCTGGGCCGTCTTCTGGTTCTGCAACTTGCCCAGCATCCGCTCGATGATGTCCCCGGCCTGCTCCAGGTTCACCGCCAGCTCGATGATCTCCGCCCAGCGCCGGCTGTCATGATCGCCCAACGCGTCTCGCGGGACCTGCGCCAGGTACAGCTTCACCGCGCTGTAGAGCGCATCCACGTCATCGTCCAGGCGGCGGATTTCCTTGCCCGGCGCCGTCTCGCCGTGGCGTAGCACTTCCAGCAGATGGGTCAGCATCTGTTCCACCAGATCACCGATGCGCAGGGTCTCGCGCACCGCGTTGGCCAGCGCCAGGCTCGGCGTGCCCAGGGCGCTACGGTCCAGGTGCCGCGGCCGGGCGATGCCGTTGTCCACCTGCCGCTCCGGCAACAGCCAGGTACACAGCCGCGCCATCGGCCCCACGGTGGGTAGCAGCAACGTGCAGCGCAGCCCGTTGTAGACGAGGTGGAAACCGATCACCAGCCCCTGCGGGCTCAGTGCCAGCCCGTCCATCCAGTCCACCATCGGCCTGAGCAGCGGCATTACCAGCAACAGGCCGAGCAGCTTGTACAGCAGGCTGCCGAGCGCCACTCGCCGGCCCGCGGCGTTCTGCATGCTGGCGTTGAGGAAGGCGAGGATGCCGCTGCCGATGTTGGCGCCGATCACCAGGCCGATGGCCACCGGCAGGCTGATCAGCCCGGCGCCTGCCAACGTCGCGGTCAGCAGCACGGCGGCGAGACTCGAATAAGTGATGAGGGCGAACAGCGCGCCGACCAGCGCATCCAGCAGCAGATCGCCGGTGAGCGACGCGAACAGCACCTTGATGCCGCGCGACTCGGTGATCGGCGTGGCGGAGCTGACGATCAGCTCCAGCGCCAGGATGATCAGCCCGAGCCCGATGGCCACCCGGCCGAGCTGGCCGGCACGAGTCTGCTTGCGCGAGAGAAAGAAGATCACCCCGAGGAAGATCAGCAGCGGCGACAGCCACGACAGGTCCAGCGTCAGCACCCGCGCCATCAGCGCCGTCCCGACGTCGGCACCGAGCATGATCGCCAGGGCCGGCGCCAGCGCCATCAGGCCCTGGGCGACGAAGGAAGTGGTCAGCAGGGCCGTGGCATTGCTGCTCTGCACCAGCGCGGTGACGCCGATTCCCGAGGAGAACGCCAGCAAACGGTTATCCAGGCTGTGGCTGAGCATGCGCCGCAACTGCGAGCCATAGACCCGCAGGATGCCGGTGCGGACGATATGGGTTCCCCATACCAGCAAGGCGATGGATGACAGCAGGTTGAGCAGGGTGAGCATAGTGCGGCCTCCCTGGCAGCCTTTGTTATCGAGCAAAAAACGACGGTCGCTCGTTTTCACGAACGTTGCGCGGCGCTGGGTTCTTTCTAAAGAGACTCGTTGCGCCACGCTCGCGTTCGATTTTTCTGCGGCTCTGTATTGAGCTTTAGTTGGGTGCGGAGAGGATTGCCAGTGGCAGAACGCCTTTATTTCGCGGGTTCGGGGGCGAGGTGCCCCCGAGGTACGGCGTGGCGGTCAACGGCGCTGTCGGAAGGCGGCTTCGAATAGACCCGCCGCATCGTCGAGCAACAGATGGAAGGCGGAGAACACGCCGCCGTTTTCCGCTGGCTCATCGCTGCACAGCAAGGCCAGCGCCAAGTGCCGTGCCGCATCCAGGCGTTCCTGCCCAGCGTCGAACAAGGCTTGCGCACCCAGGCTAGTGTCGACGAACAACGCGGGCCGGTTGAAAGGCGCCAGGGAGGGTACGGGGCGGTAATCAGGCATGACACACCTCCGAACGGAGGCAGGAGATCGGCCAGAAGCCGGCAAGGGATAAACGGGAGTAGCGCATACGAGGTGCTCCTTCGTGGATTGAGGAGCCGCCATCCGACCGTTGCTACGCGGTAATGGAGGCGGACCGTACGGGGGTAGCAAACCGGCCCACGAAGACGCCGGCCAGGCCGAAGCCTGCCCCGCACGGCCCGCCATAGAAATGCGGCAGCCAGACGCAAACGCGCTGGCCGCTCAGCTATGGCGCTACCGCGCCTTCGTGGAATCGAGTTGCTACACCCGGCCATGGACTGACCATGACGGGCGGGACTCTAGCGGGTCGGCGAGGTCAGGGCAAGCCAGCCGTCACACAGGCGTCACGGCCATCGGCATTTCCCCGCCAAAACGTGCCCTGCTTCGCCAGTAGGAGCCGCCGCCGCCCGCAAAAGGGAAAAATCGCGTCCAAGAAGCCGGTCCGTCCCACTAGAGCTTGGGTAGCATCCGCCCGCCAAGTCTTCAGGGAGGACGCATCCAATGGCGGACGCCAACCAGCCCCACATCCAGTTGCACATCCAGGGCATCCATACAGACCTGCAAGTGCTCGCCTTCACCGGCGAAGAAGCCATCAGCCAGCCCTATGCCTTCCAGATCGAGTGTGTGAGCGAGCGCCCCGACCTGGATTTGCAGACCTTCCTCAACCAGCCGGCCTTCCTGCGTTTCGGGCACAACGGCGAGGGCGTGCATGGGCTGATCCACCAGATCGCCCAGGGCGAGTCCGGCAAGCGCCTGACGCGCTACCACCTCACCTTGGTCCCTCAATTCTCGAATTTGGCCTACCGGGTCAACCACCGGATATTCCAGAACCTGTCGATTCCTCAGATCGTTTCCACGATTCTGAAGGAGCACGGCATCCTCGCCGACGCGCACCGCTTCCAGCTCGGCCCCACCGTCTACCCCGCGCGCGATTACTGCGTGCAATACGGCGAGACCGATCTCGCCTTCATCGCCCGGATTTGCTCCGAAATTGGCCTGCACTATCACTTCCGCCATAGCGAGAGCGGCCACGAACTGGTGTTCGGCGACGACCAGACCGGCTTCCCCAAGCTCGCCCCGGTGGCCTACCAGCAGGACACCGGCCTGGTGGCCGACGAGCCGGTGATCAAACGCTTCGGCCTGCGCCTGGCTACCCGTACCAACCACATCGCCCAGCGCGACTACAACTTCGAAAAGCCGCACGTGCAGATGGCGGCCAGCTACGTCAGC
>NZ_MUJY01000069.1 GCF_002286785.1 Pseudomonas sp. PIC25
ATCCCAGGCGGCGAACCAGGGCTGGCCGTCGATCATCACACCGCGCAAGGGGCGGTCGTAGCGGTGAAGAGTGAGGGGAGAGAAAGCGTTTTCCATGGCAAAAGACTCCTGCGTAGTTCGACGAAGACCCACGCGATTCCGGCCATAGAGCGCTGTAGAGACATGCATACCAGGCGCGGATCGCGCCTATTCCTTTTCGGGTCGCCAAACCCGGCCACGGACAACCGTGGCCGGCGCAGGATAGGCCCGGGTCGTGGGAAGAACAAGAGGCATTCCGGCAGGGAGTCGGCGAGCGGCCACTCCGTCACGCATGTCGCTTGAAGCACGCCCCGTATGATTGCGATGCGATTCGCTTGTCAGTTAAGCACTGCATCTCATTTTTGGGATGCAAAACCGAACACTAGTCGCAGTGCATGGCTTTTCTGGAGCGGGGCCAAAAGAGCTCTCAGCAGAGAGTGTCTGACACTGATTCGGTCAGGCCGTAGTTCAAATCACTCCGATCAGCGTGATTTGCCCCCGGGACAATCCCGGCTACTCGTAGTTTGCCAAGAACAGCTCCAAGTCTCGGGGGAGTGCTCTTCCTAGCAGTTGTTCGATGCGATTAACTTGTTCGTCTGACAATGTGCAAACAACCCCCACATAATCCTCTTCACTTTCCCAGCCCATGATAGGCGTCAGTTCGTCTGCGGTAAGACCTAGCTCTTTTTCAAATGCCAGTGTGTCCCCGTTCTTGGGGAACCCTTCAATAATAAAAATCATGGTTCTACTCTCCGCGCCCCGTCCGCTGGCTTAGTTTGCTCGCCCGTTTCAGGGTTGAATTCGCCAAGGTGTATTCCGCGTTTGTTATACATCTCAAGCGCCCCGTGTTGGCTGTCCCATTCAAAAATATTCCCTGCTTGGTCTTTCCAGCGGTTTCTCAGCTTTCCGCCGCCTTGGACGCTCGTTTTGGGTTTTGCTTTCGTGAGCCCTGGAAACGCTGGAAATGTTTTTGGCGGTACATGATATCGATGATTCCCTCCAGCATTAGCTGATAAGGGTGTGCCGGATATTGTGTGAATGAAGCTATGACTGCTTTGATCGCCACCCATAATTCATCGGCCGTCAGCGCACGTCAGAGGGGTCACGTCAGAGGGGTCAGGTCTTGCCTTTTGCCCCCCTTCCCACCTCTGCATTCCATGGCCAGACCTCTCCACACGAGGGTCCCGGAGCCCTTTATGTCGTGATGAGCGAGGGCACCGGAAAGCGCCGATGGCTTACACGCATGTAAGACATTTGCTAATCGGCTGCTTTCCGTGAGCCTTCCCACATCCTAGTTCCCTCTCTTTCGGCTACCTTCCGGAACCAACCTGCGAGCCTCTCCGAGCCGCTCAGTCGAGTCGTCTTGCCCCGTTAATCAAAGAGAAGGAACCTCCCTCGTGCGTATCACTCTGCACCGCGCCGGCCTGCTGGCGCTCGCCCTGGCCGGCGTCGTTGGCGGGGCTTCCGGTGCCGCACGCAGCTGGAGCTACAGCTACAACAGCCTCGCCACGATCGACACCGCCGACGGCACGAGCACCGACGTATCCGACATCAACCGCAACGCCTACAAAGC
>NZ_MUJY01000070.1 GCF_002286785.1 Pseudomonas sp. PIC25
AACCGTCGTGAGCTGGACTCCCGTCACGATGCGCTGGCCCACCCAGGCCACCCAATGGATGGACGACCTGGCGGCAGCCAAGAACCTGGCTGGCGGCGAACTGGTCAACACGGTGGCGCGCCTGACCGGGCTCGACGGTTTGGCGACCACCAATCCCGGCCCGGTCGGCACCGCCGCCCAGAGCGCGGCCACCAGCGGACGCGCCGCGCTGGCCGCTCAGCTCGGCGAGGCGCCGGCTTGCCTTGCGGTGACCCCATTCCAGAGTGGCATCGGTCAAGGGCGTGGCCATCAACGATTTTTGTCGGCGCCCAATCTGCTGACGCACCTGGGCGACAAGCTCGTGGATGGTCGCGACCCCGCACGGCCCAGCGGCGAGCTGTACGCCTTGGCGCTGATGTTTCTGTCCACGCGCCTGGACCAACTGGCAGAGAGCCTGGCCCGTTTCAACGCGCTGCTACCGGTGCCGGACCTGATGCGCGCCGAGCGGCGTGCCCGGCACCTGTCGCGACTGGAAGCGGAAAAGTGGGTGATCGCCGACGCCGGGCCGCTGCCGCGCTGGCAGCGCCTGCCGCTGGAACGCTGCACGCTGACCAAGGCGGCGAAACGCGCCATGGCGGGCCAATTGGCGGTGTTGGAGAGCTATGCCGCCGACAGTTCGCCGATGGCCGACCTGGCGGCCCTGGCCAGCCGCAAGAGCGCCCAGCAGCAGGGGCGGGACCGGCAACTGTCCGACCTGCAGGCCCTGCTCGCAGGCGGTTCGGCCGATATCGGCATACGCGCCCGCCTGATCGGACCCGGCGATCCTCTGCAACTGCGCTCGGCTCTGCTCGAAGGCGACGCGCCAGGACATGAGTGGGTGTTGAGCGCTGGAGTCATACTGGTCGGCTCTCTCGACGGGCTGGCCTTTGTACGGGAGTTGGTGGGCCTATGACACTGCTGTTGGATGGTCAGAAGGTGCGCGGAAAAGGGCTCAAGGTGACGGCGAACCTGCGCATCGAAAGCGAGGATATGTCGGGGCAGACCAGCAACACCGCAGCGGCGCACAAGGGCTTCAAGCCCAAATCCCTGACGGTCTCGCTGCTCATTCCCTTCTACGACAGCACCCACCTGACTCAGCTGATGAGCTGGGCCGAGGCGACGGCTGCCGGCGGTCAGCGCCGCACCTACCGGATCGTCAACGACACCGCCGAGGCCTTCGGCGTGCGGCAGGTCGAGTTCAGCGACAACCTGAGCGCCCGGGAAGACGACAGCCTGGCCGCGTGGAGGGTCCAGTTCACCCTGTCCGAAAAGCTGTCCACCGCCGAGCGCGTGGAAACCCGACGGCCTAAAAATCCGATCAAGCAGCAATCCGCCCCGGGGCAGGCCGTCAGTGCGCCAACCAGCGACGACGGGGCAGGCGATCAGCCCGCCGAGCTGACCGGCTTCGAAGCTGTGCTGAAACGCCTGGACGATGCCCTCGCATGAAGCTGCATAAGGTTCTGACCATTGCCGGCCAGGTGTACCCGCTGGTGAAAGAGGAAGTCCGCCTCGATCTGCGCAGCCCGGGGCGGGCCAGCTTCACCATCCAGGCCGGCGCGCCGGTGCGCGGGCTGGTCACATTCGACATCGGCTACAACCAGCACGCCCTGCAGCGGCACTTCATCGGCCACGTAGAACGCTGCACCGCCGCCAACAGCCAGCAGCAGGTGCTGTTCTGCCGGGAGCTGACCAGCGTGCTAGCCCTGCCGCTGCCGATGAACCTGCGCCATGTGGACTTGCGGCAGGTGCTCGCCGAAATCAGCGCCCGAACAGGCCTTCGCTTCCGTGTGCCGGATCGTGCCTATGCCCGGATCAAGGCCCCGTATTTCTACAGCCTGGCCGCTGGCTTCCAGGCCATGGACAGTCTGGCCCGGGTTTATGACATCGCCGACTTCACCTGGCAGCAGCAGGGCGATGGCGAGGTATTCGTGGGCAGTTGGGCCGACAGCTACTGGGGCGAGCGTGCCCCGCTGCAACTGCCGGTGGAGCTGTTCGAAAGCTACCAAGGCAACCAGAGCGCCACCGTTGCAGCCCTCCCCGGGCTGCGCCCTGGCGCAACGATCAACCAAGGCGAGCGTGTCACGTCCGTGACCCTCGCCGGCACCCGGATGGCCATCCGATGGAAGACGCAATCCGCCGCACTGTAGAGCGCCAGTTTCCCGAACTGACTGGCGGCTACCACCTGCCTCGGTTCGGGCGTGTGGTCGCCGTGCCCGATGCCCCAAAATCCCAAGGCATCTGCGACGACTTTCGACCGCGCTTCGGCGTCGATGTGGAGGTGCTATTGCCCGATGGCGAGCCGGATCCCGATCTGCCGATCCTGCACAGCCTGCCGGTGCCGGTCCCCGTGGGTGGTCAGGAAGCCGGGTTCTATGGCTTTCCCGAAGAAGGCACCACCGTGGTGGTGTGCTTCGCCTACGGCCTGCCCCACAAGCCCTATATCCAGCAGATCCTTCCGCATGGACTGAGCTTGCCCCGGGTTCCCAAAGGGGATCAGGTCTGGCAACACAGCGAGGCCTGCCAGCAGCGCGTGGACGCGGACGGCAACTGGCTGCGGCAGACGGATGGGCGGATTCGCGATCAGGCCGTGGAGCGCGAGGTGGAGGCCCTGGACAACGCCGAGCGCTACCAGAACAGCACGGTGGACGTGGACGATCACAGCACCGAGTCCGTGGGCGGGATCAAAAAGATCGAGGCGCTGGGCGCGCTCAAGCTGCTGTCCGGTGGTTCCGCCAGCCTGGCTGCCGTGGATGATCTGCATCAGGCAACGGGCCGGGACTTGAACCTGGTGGTGGGGCAGAAGCACAACGCCACGGTGGGCGGCGACATGGTGGAGCGGATCCAGGGGCTGCGCCAGAGCGTGGCGGCCGTGAGCCAGCGCCTGCAGGCGCCGAAGACCTGGTTGGGATCCGGCTCGGTGAACGTGCTCCAGGTGCTCTGCGACCTGATCGACCTGGTGGAGCAGATGAACACCCAGCTGGCCAGCCATACCCATAGTCCGGGGCCGACGCCGAGCCCAGGAGACGCTACCGGGTTCACGGCCAAAGCGACGCAAGCGGCTGGGCTTTCTGGTCGTCTCAGGCCAATCACGGCGTAAATAGCCGGACAATTGTCCTTTGCGTCCTGTATCACATTACTGTTTGAGAGGTGAGTCTCAGCAACAAACAGTTACAAAGTGCCTGTAAGCCGCATGAGCCGTGCGCTGCCGAGCAGTGCGCAAAAAACTGCCAGGGAAAACCCCTCTAAGTTCCGCGCCCTTGACCGTTTACAGCGGAGGACAGCGGATGTTCCAGCCTGCCGATACCCCCCAGTTCACCTTGGCCATTCCTGGCATTCGCCACGACCTGCAAGTGCTCGCCTTCACCGGCGAAGAAGCCATCAGCCAGCCCTATGCCTTCCAGATCGAGTGTGTGAGCGAGCGCCTCGACCTGGATTTGCAGACCTTCCTCAACCAGCCG
>NZ_MUJY01000071.1 GCF_002286785.1 Pseudomonas sp. PIC25
CATTCTTGGCCAAGACACCGGAGCGGGTTATTTCATATTTCAGGCATGCGCCCGTACAGTACGCAGCCTAGATCGTGTATTTGATTGCCGGGTTAATAAGCCAAATTCACTATGCGATGCTAGAGAATAGCGGCTACACGCACTTTCCTGTCGAAAGGCACATTCACATCGACAAGGCTGACTTCGATGTTTTCGACAATTCGCCTGACTTCTGGCCACGCGCGGAAAAAATCGTTACCGAGCTGTACGAGCGACGAATACATCCCAGCATTACGGAAAAAAACGGAACAGCACACCTGACAATTGCAGCTTTTGCTCCAATTCCGATGCTGATGAAGCTTGGTGCACTCTTAGGTGACAAGACGGAAGCCAGCGTCTTTGATCTCCCCAGTGAGCGCTGGCTGTGGGACAAAAACGCTGCCTGTCCTGCGCCGCAATTTACTTACACGGTCCCAGAGGTATTGGGTCGAGAAGCAGGAGCCGTTATCAGCATTTCAAACATAGCTGTTCAGCCATCCGACCTACCTGTTGTTGAGTTCCGAGCAGTAACCCCCAATCGTGGAATCATTCGGCAAGAGGCGCACGTTCAAGAATTCCGGCGCCAGTTCAACGCCTTCGTGTTGAGCTTGACTCGAGCAGGAGTGAGAGTCCTGCATCTATTCCCCGCAACACCTCTGTGCGCAAGTGTAGAGATCGGGCGCATGCTGCTACCAAAGACGTTTGAAGAGGTATTTGTGTGGGAGTGGCAAGCGCCCGCATGGCGAAAAACGCTGCAACTTCTCTGACCTCGTAGTCGGCTATGTCGATAGGACTACTATATGGGCAGGATGCTGATGAAACGCCAGGCACGGCCATGATGCCGAATGCCATGGCTATGCAGCATGATGCTCCCGCTTCAATTCAATAACCCTGTTGCACTCAGCTCCTGCAACCGCCCATCCAATATTCGTAAGAAGAAAGATCGTCCTCAGTGGCTGTGTTCTCAGCTACCCGATCAAGAATGTAGTCAAACAAAAGATCGTGACCAACTGCCACTCCCTCATTTCCGCAATATTTGCATGTATGCCTCTCCCCATTCTCAACAACGATCCGTTTGAGCGGTTCGGGAGTTACACAGTCAATGCAGATCATCTTTTAATCACTTTATTGATCACTGATTTGTTGGCTGCACAACGCCATCATCCAAGCTTGGGCCTAGAGCGATCAGGCAGTAGCCAAAATCTGGCTTCAGTCAATTAGGGCGTTTCCGGTCGACCAGCGACGGGATACTCGATCTACTTAACTAGCCAGCAAACTTATGGTTCCCACGCTCTGCGTGGGAACGCCGCCAGGGACGCTCCGCGCGCCCCCAGAGGAGAACTCACAGGCATAGCTGCCCATCGGCACTGCTATCTGCTTCACCAAGCAGCGGGCGGCAGCGCCGAAGTAGAAGGACTGATCACGCTGGCCCAGTGGAGCGTGACGCAGAGCGTCACAGGCTGCATTCCCACGCAGAGCGTGGGAACGATCGAATACCGTCAGCAACCGTGAGATAGGCAGCATTTCCAGGCATTCTTCTCCCGGCAATCCGCTACGTTCCTTGACCGTCCCTCACCCAGTTCCTACCCTCGCAGCCCAGCGCCTAAGAAACGCTTCACATAGCGGCAATACTGCTCCCGAAAGCGGCGGTGTATCCCTTGAGGACATGGATATGCCTGTATTCCTTCGCATCAACGCAAACGCTTCACCCCTCCCGCCCTCTTTCCCCTCCACCCCGGAGGTGCGCCATGTCTGAAGAGGTGCTGGCTCCCACCGTTTTCACCCGCCACAAACGCCACCTGCGCGCCGTGTTGCTGGAGGACCAATGCTGGTTCTGCGCCCGCGACCTCGGCCGGCTGATGGGTATTCCGCTGTTGGAAGAGCGCGTGCACCGTCGCCTGGATGACGACCAGCATTGCCGCGCCTGGCTGCGCGACGGCCAGGGCGAGTACGGGGATGAGCTGCTGATCAGCGAATCCGCCCTCTATGCCGTGCTCATCCACTACTACCACCCGGAGAACCGCTGCATCCGCCAATGGATCACCCAGGAAGTGGTTCCGGCCCTGCGCGACCAGCACCAGCAAGACCACCACCAACCCCGCCGCGAAACCCTCCCACGGCCCGAGCCAGACGCTGACGGTGCTGCACTGGCAAGGCATGGTCTGGGTGCCGTACCGGCAGTGGCCCTCGCTGGAGCGATGAGCCCGCACCCGATCGTTCCCACGCTCCGCGTGGGAATGCCGCCCGGGACGCTCCGCGTCCCTTCACCCGACTCAAGGACGAACACATGGGCCGTAGCCGCTACCTCATCACCGAACCGGACCAGCCGCACTTCCTGACCTGCACAGTGCTGGAGTGGCTGCCGCTGTTCACCCGCCCTGCCCTGGTGGACATACTGCTCGACTGCTGGCGCTACCAGCGGGCTCACCAGGGCCTGCGCCTGTACGGCTATGTGGTGCTGGAAAATCACCTGCACTTCGTGGCCCAGGCGCCGGAGCTGGATAAGCGGCTCAGCGCGTTCAAGTCGTACACGGCGCGAAGGCTCGTCGATCATTTGGAGCGCAGCGGTGCCGAGCGGGTCTTGCAGCGGCTGCGCTTCGCCAAACGTGCTCACAAGGTCGACCGGGTTTATCAGCTCTGGCAGGAAGGCTCGCATGCGGAGCTGGTGTGCAGCGAGGCGGTGATGCGGGAGAAGCTCGACTACATCCACCTCAACCCGGTGAAGCGCGGGTATGTGGACCGGGCGGAGCATTGGCGTTATTCCAGTGCCCGGAATTATGCCGGGGTGGAGGGGTTGATCGAGGTGGACCGGTGGGACTCGTGACGCAGAGCGTCACAAGTGGCATTCCCACGCAGAGCGTGGGAACGATCGGGCAGGTGTGGGGCTGACCGAAGTGGATCGCCGGAACTCGTGACGCGGAGCGTCACAGGCGGCATTCCCACGCGGAGCGTGGGAACGATCAGTGACCGCGCTGCGCCCACAGGCACTTTGGCGTCGAATCCAGGCATTCTCCCCGCAGGCGTTGGGCCTATGGTGACGGGCCGTTCATCCCTTCGATCTGGAGCTGATATGTCCGACTTCATCACCGTGCTGCGCGAAACCTGCCCCACGCCCGTGCTGGATGCCACCAAGTGGAAGCGCATCGGCGGCGACCCGCATACCGTGAACCTCAACGCCTACGTCTCCCAGGACGGCAGCAAGATCATGGGCACCTGGATCTGCACCCCCGGTAAGTTCGAGGTGAATTACGAGAAGTGGGAATACTGCCATTTCCTCGATGGCTATTGCGTGATCACGCCGGAAGGCGAAGCGCCGATGCACCTGAAGGCAGGCGACGTGTTCGTGATCGAGCCTGGCATGAAGGGCACTTGGGAAGTGGTGGAAACCGTGCGGAAGTATTTCGTTTTCGCCTGACGGCTGTTCGTTACCGACTTGCCGTATTGGCTGCTGTCGCCATCGCGGCGACGACTTTACGGTCACCGTACGTCGGAGTCTGGGGTGGACAATGCTTCGCTTGTCCACCCCGCCCCTGGCAGCATCGGTCTGACCGGCCCCTCTGGCTCTACCATTGCCCCGAGAGCAAACAGGTCAGCGCTTCGATACCGCTGAACCTGTACCAGGGCCGCGGATCGTCACAACTGGTCGCCAGCGAGGCGACCGACACACCTTGGGCGCTTTCTACCTGGGCGAACACCGATGGAGCCGTTTGCTGCGACTCGCTGACGACCGCAACCGGCGTCTCGGCCTGGGCTGGCGAACGAACCACGTTGGCCTGGGCAGGAAGCGTCGCCACACCGAGGGCGGTCAGGGAGAGGCTGAGGCATAGAGCCTGCTTGATCTTGTTCATGATGACGTCCTTTTGGCTGGATACCGCCTAACCTCGGCGGTCAGTAAGACGGTACAACGGGGCTTATCCAGACCCTATAGAACAGGGGAGCTAATGGCGTTTGGATGGCATTTGGTGACGAGTACCGGGTATAGAGCATCAGCCGGATTTCCGCTTGGCCATCCTCCGCAATAGAATTCCTTCTCCAGGAACTGATCCTTTGACTTATCCAAGGCCGGAAAATGCAATCCCAAGATTTCTTTTCGCTGTCCTCAGCAATTATTGAACTCATCCAGAAAGCAGCCCCTCTTATTGGGCTTGCGCTTGTTTTTATCCTTTATCTCTGGAGCTGGAGAAGAGCCGGATCGGCATTCTTCATCCTTCAGCGATTCTGGAGCCTACTGGGAGGAAATAAGGAACTGTCGGACCCTGATCTTTCCGAGGCGTGGAAGAACGTAAAAGATTTTTACTCCATGCGGCTTAGGACCGGAATAAAATTCAAAAGCAAGGAACATCTGGAACAGACTTTGGCTTGGTTCAAAGAGAACAGGATCGGCCTGGAAGAAGTCATGCCCATTCGTTCGTACTTTGACGTAGACAGCCTCGCAGTCAGAGATCCAAACCTGAAAACCAAAAAGAAAGAAAATTGGTTCCTCGGCATTATACTTTCATTGGCTATCGGCCCACTCATTGTCCTCGGGATACCAGATCGCGCCTTCTTGATCGTTAAATCCACGGACACTTGGTTTCTAGCCAACAAAGGGACCGCCCACTCATGGAATCCGTTCTCATGGTCCATTACAAGCGATGACTGTAATAAAGAAATCCCAGAGCTTTTGGATCACGACCAAAAGGTAATTTGCGAACTAATTACAAGCGAAGACGCCACTTACATCAAGAAGACGATCTTTCAGCAAAGAGCGTTCGGTGTGCTCATGGGCACTTTTGCAGGATTCCTTATCATCGGCCTCGCCATCGCATGGTCCAAAGCCAAGACTGCACACGACCTTAGGCTCCGCATTATGACGAAGAAACCGGAACAACTTTTATTGTTCCCGTAGAACTCGCCACATCATCGATACGGAAAATTCAAAGCCTCGGCGCCTCGGCCCCCGCCACCGCCGAACGCTTCCCCGGCACCACCTTGCGCACTGTATCGACGAACGGCATGACGATCAGGCTGTACAGCGTCAAGTAGCGGTGGGCGTCCTGTTCCGCCGTGCCGAATGTGATGTCTTCCGGCTTGGCGGTGGTGACATAGAGGGTGCCGAACATCCAGTCCCAGAGGGACAGGTTGGTGCCGAAGTTCTTATGGAAGTGCCTGGGGGCATCGCTGTGGTGGATCTGGTGCTGGGCGGGACTGTTCAGCACGTGTTCGACCACCGGCCCGAACGAGAGCCAGACGTGGCTGTGCCGCAGGTTGGCGGCCAGGGCGTTGCAAATGAACATCAGGTAGGTCACGCCGAACAAGGTGTAGCGGCTGATCTCGCCGCCGCAGGCGTACCAGAAGGCGCCGGCATAGGCGCCGATGCAGACGGCTCCGACCAGCTTGCTCACTACCTTTTCCAGGAAGTGCACCCGGCTCGCCGTTGCCGGCACCAGTACGGGAGCCGAGTGGTGGACCTTGTGGAACTCCCACAGCCAACTGCAATGAAAAGCCCGGTGGACCCAGTAGTGGACGAAGTCGTTGACCAGGAACAGGCCCAGTCCGTACAGCAGCGACAAGGTGAGGTTCTGCCCCAGCTGCGGACGCGCTCCCCACAGGTTGGTGAAGAAGGCGATGTAGTCGGCGGAACGCAGGATGTAAGGGTCCACCAGGCCGACGATGGGGATCACCAGCGCCACTTTCAGGACGGCCCGCACGAAGTAGTAGCGGTAATCCAGCAACGCCGAACGATGCCAGTGCACCTTGCCGCCGCCGATGAATTGCCAGAACGAGCCCGCATCGGTCAGGCCGCGCTGTTTGCGGTAGCGGAACAGGCCATAGGCCACGGCGTAGGAGATGCACAGGAACAACACGCCGAAGCGGCCGTTCAGGTCGAAGATGCCGGAGAGCTGGGCTGCGATCGGTGCGATCGCCCAGGCGTTCAGGTAGTGATGCAGGGTCTCGAAAACGCCCATATACGCACAGGCCGGCCCAATCGGAAAAGGTGGCGGATTATAAGGGTAAGCCGAATCGTTCGTATATGAGAGCGCATCTCAGCTAAACAGCGGTGCAGCTCTCGCCTTCCGCCGCCCGGCACCCCACGGATGCCTCCCGCCCCCTGGCCCGTTACAATGCGCGCCTTGCCCGTGCCTTGCCTGATAAAGAAGAAAGCCATGTCCCTGCCCAAACACCATCTGGAACTCCTCAGCCCTGCCCGCGACGTGCAGATCGCCCGCGAGGCGATCCTGCATGGGGCCGATGCCGTTTATATCGGCGGGCCGAGCTTCGGGGCGCGGCACAATGCCTGCAACGAGGTGAGCGATATCGCCCAGTTGGTGGAGTTCGCCCGTCGCTACCACGCGCGGGTGTTCACCACGCTCAACACCATCTTCCATGACGATGAGCTGGAGCAAGTGCGCACCCTGGTGCACCAGCTCTATGACGCCGGCGTGGATGCGCTGATCGTGCAGGACATGGGCATTCTCGAGCTGGACATCCCACCCATCGAGCTGCACGCCAGCACCCAGACGGACATCCGTACCCTGGAGCGGGCGAAATTCCTAGACAAGGCCGGCTTCTCCCAACTGGTGCTGGCCCGCGAGCTGAATTTGAAGGAAATCCGCGCCATCGCCGACGAGACAGATGCGGCCATCGAGTTCTTCATCCATGGCGCGCTATGCGTGGCCTTTTCTGGCCAGTGCTACATCTCTCATGCGCAGACCGGCCGTAGCGCCAACCGCGGCGACTGTTCCCAGGCCTGCCGCCTGCCCTACACCCTGAAGGACGACCAAGGCCGCGTAGTGGCCTATGAGAAGCACCTGCTGTCGATGAAGGACAACAACCAGAGCGCCAACCTGCGTGCCCTGGTGGACGCCGGCGTGCGCTCGTTCAAGATCGAGGGGCGCTATAAGGACATGGGCTACGTGAAGAACATCACCGCCTATTACCGCCAGCGCCTGGACGAGATTCTCGAAGACCGCCCGGACCTGGCCCGCGCCTCCAGCGGCCGTACCGATCACTTCTTCGTGCCCGACCCGGACAAGACCTTCCACCGCGGCAGCACCGATTACTTCGTCAACGAGCGCAAGGTCGACATCGGTGCCTTCGACTCCCCCACCTTCACCGGGCTGCCGGTGGGCCATGTGGAGAAGGTGAACAAGCGCGACCTGATCGCTATCACCCAGGCGCCGCTGTCCAACGGCGACGGTCTCAATGTGCTGGTGAAGCGCGAGGTGGTGGGCTTTCGCGCCAACATCGCGGAGTTGAAGGGCGAGTTCCTGGAAGATGGCGAGAAGCGCTGGCGCTACAGGGTGGAGCCGAACGAGATGCCCGAAGCGCTGTCCCGGCTGCGGCCGAATCATCCGCTCAGTCGTAACCTGGATCATGATTGGCAGCAGGCGCTGCAGAAGACCTCCGCCGAGCGCCGCATCGGTGTGCGCTGGCAAGCGACGCTGCGCGAGGAGCGCTTGGCGCTGACCGCCACCAGCGAGGAAGGCGTGAACGCCACGGTGCGGCTGGAGGGCCCCTTCGGCGCGGCGAACAAGCCGGAACAGGCCCTTGAGCAGTTGCGTGATTTGCTGACCCAGTTGGGCACCACCATCTACCACGCCGAGGGCGTCGAGCTGGATGCGCCGCAGGCGTTCTTCATCCCCGCCTCGCAGCTCAAGGCGCTGCGTCGCGAGGCCATCGAGGCACTCACCGAGGCCCGCGTGGCGGCTCATCCGCGCGGCGGGCGCAAGGCCGAGAGCGATCCGCCGCCGGTGTATCCGGAGGCGCACCTGTCGTTCCTCGCCAACGTCTACAACCAGAAGGCCCGCGACTTTTACCACCGCCACGGCGTGCAACTGATCGATGCGGCCTACGAGGCGCACGAGGAAACCGGCGAGGTGCCGGTGATGATCACCAAGCACTGCCTGCGCTTCTCCTTCAACCTGTGTCCGAAGCAGGCCAAGGGCGTCACCGGCGTGCGCACCAAGGTCGCGCCGATGCAGTTGGTGCACGGCGACGAGGTGCTGACGCTGAAGTTCGATTGCAAGCCGTGCGAGATGCACGTGGTCGGCAAGATCAAGGGCCACATCCTCGACCTGCCCCAGCCCGGCAGCGCTGCCGGCCAGGTTGTTGCCAGCATTACGCCTGAAGATTTATTGAAGACCATCCGCAACCGTCCTGGGCGGGCGTGACGGGCTGGGAGATCCTAGTCCGTAGCCCGGTGTGTGCAGGCCGAAAGCTATGAGCAGGCTCGAAAATCCGCCCTCTCACCCAACCCTCGGCTTGGGCATCCTGCGTCGCTCTACCTCCTACATCCCTGTAGTTGTCTCCCCAGAGGGGCGAGGGAGCAATTCGTGTGGGCTCGCAGCTTTCGTGTAGGGGCAAGTCCATTCGCCCGGCGGAGCATCGCCGCTCTACCCAGGTGCCATGACCCAAGCCGCCACTCAAGGCGTGCCGAACACCGCTGTCCAATAGATGCCCGCGTCGCTTTTCGGATCGACCGCGTAGGCGGCGCCTACTTCGCTGAACTGCGGGTTCATCAGCACGGCGCAATGGCCGGGGCTGGCCAGCCAGCCGTCGACCACCTTGCGAGCGGTGTCGAGACCGGCGGCGATGTTTTCGCCGATCTGCCGGCCGTTGTAGCCGGCCAGTTCCGCCCGGTCGCCAGGGGTGCGGCCGTCGCGGTCGCGGTGGTCGAAGAAGTTACCGTTGGCCATGGCCCGGCTGTGGGTTTCGGCGGAGGAGCCGAGGGCGGCGTTCCAGGTCAGCGGCGCCGCCGCGGTGAAGGACTGCCCGCCGCACTGGCGCGCCTGGGCGCGAGCCGTGTTGAGCAGTTGCAGCAGTTGCTGCCCTTCCGCCTGCCAATCGCCCAGACGCCCGGTCAGCAGCGGGCGCGCCAGCACGATGCGCCAGTCGCGGTCCTGGCGGCTCACGCCGATGTCGACGAACTGCGGATCGAGCACCACTTGGCAGAAGGTCTCCCGCAATGCCTTCATGGCCGACTGGGCGTCGCGCGGTCCGGAGAGGCTGATCGCCTGGACGTTGACCATCGGGTAGCCGGTACCGGCCAGCGCCTGCTGCAAATCCCCCACGCCACCGGCCGACAATACCAGTCGCGAATCGGGCGCCAGCGGCGGCAGCGGCTCCGACGCGCGGCCGGCACACCGCTGGACCTCGCTGCGGTAGGCATTGATCGCCTCGACCAGTTGCGCTTCCTCGGCCGCCATGGCGGCCGCGCTGACGACCAGCCCCAGCCAGAGTGCAGCGAAGCGTGAAAGGAACGACATGGCGCGCATGGAACTCTCCTTCGACCTGATTGCAGCCATGATGCGGGATCGGGGCCTTTTCGCGCCATGGCTGGATTGCCGTGTGGAATGATCGTCGGCCATGGGCAATCCCGCAGCCGGCTGGCTATGATCATGCGTCATGACCCAGTCACCGCCCCTCCGCTCCCCCTGCCCGCCCGGCACCTGCAACTGCGGGCGCGAGCAGTTGCTGGAAACGTCCGGCAGCGGCGTACGCATCCTGTTGCTGACCCGCAACGAGGAAAAGCGCCTGCTCGAGCGGCTGGAAAACCTGCGCAGCCTGGACGACCTGCACCATATGCAGCGACGGATGTACGAGCAACTCGGCATCCGACTGACTGTCGAACCCGGCTACAACGAAGTGCGCAGCATGCGTGGCATTGCGATCCATATCGACGAACAGCCCGGCCTGTGCCGCAAGACCCGCCAGTCGATCCCCGCCGCCATCCGCCGTGGCTTGGAAAGGAATCCGGAAATCGCTTACCGCCTGCTCGACGCCCACGACCTGCTGCGCGATGCCTGAGCCCCAAAGCCGCCCCGTAGGAGCCAGCTCTGCTGGCGAAAAGAATCGTAGCCCGTATAAGCGAAGCGCAATCCGGGACAAGACATCATTGTGCTAGCATCCTGCGCCCTTCATTTATCCCGAACGGATTCACCATGCTCAATCGCTTCCTTTCCATTGCCGCTGCCGCCCTGATTCTCCAGGGATGCGGCGTTTCCATGCCTCGCTACGAGCCGAACTTCGACAACGTGCAGGCACTGAAAAGCCAGGCGCCGCTGGCCAAGCTCAGCTCACCGGAGGTCGTAGCCGACTCGGGCCAGGATTCGTTGTCCGCCCGCGCCAACCCGATCCGCAGCCCGGAAGGCTCGGTAAGCAAACACGTGCAGAACGCACTGGAAAGCGAGCTGCGTCTGGCCGGCCTGCTCGACCCGGCTTCATCGCGCCGCCTGGGTGTACGCCTTCGCCGTAGCGAGCTGAATGCGCCAATCGGAACCGGGCACGGCGTAATCAGTGCGGATTTCGATCTACGTGACGGCGACCGCTCGCTGTACCGCAGCAACAAGACGGTCAGCGACGCCTGGAACAGCAGTTTCGTGGGCGCCATTGCCATCCCGGCGGCGGCGAACGCCTTCAACCCTCTGGTGCGTAAGCTGCTGGCCGAACTCTATCGGGACCCGGCGTTCATCAAGGCAATGAAGGAATAACAGGGAATATCGGCGCGCCCGCACTGGGCGCGCCGAACTCGATCAACCGCGGAGCGGAAAAGGGATCTGTGCGTACTTCAGGGCCTGCCGCTCGACCATTTGCTTCAGCAGAGCCGTGAGCTGGCGACGGAAGCTGTCGTTGACTGCCTCGGCTGGCGTGTATCCCATCATTGGGATGAACACGAGGCCGATCCAGGTACGGATCGACTCGTCGTTCCGCTCATTGGATACCGGCTGCCCTTCCGGATCGAGCACTTGCAACGTCATGGCGTATTCGTCTTTCACCGTGGCCGGAATCACCAGAAAGGTGAAACCGGAGATAAAGCCGCCGATCATGGCCGCGCCAGTCGAGCCGCTGTTATACACATCCAGCTTGAGGGTGTAGTCGCCCGGTTGTTTCTGGAATTCGTCCAGGGTGTAGCGGCTGAACAGACCGGAGTCGCGAAGCGTAGCCTCCAGTTGCGGCTTGAGCATGTCTCGTGCCTGGGGAAGCGCTATGGCCTTGGGGTCGCCGGCTTTGCCTTGGTAGAACGTGAAGTCCACGAACACGCTGGGACGTTGCTGGTAGCTGGCCATAGACGGCAGCTGGGTTTCCGGAATCTTGTCGCCGGGAAAGCTGGCACAGCCGGTCAGAGCAAGGACCAGTGCCATGCCCAACATCTTCAGCTTCATTTCGATTCTTCCTTGTCAGATAGGGGATTTCCGCCGCTCCAGGCTCCCCATCGCAGCGGAGGCGCCACTTTATTGAAGGAAGGATATAATAGCAATTTGCCAACATTCCTTGTGAAGCGGAAAGGTCGCCACCTCACATTCCCGCCCCCGCCTCATGGTTGAACCGGCCCGGTTCGACCGTTCAGCGGCTTGCCCCGCTCTGCTTCGAATCAAATCCCCAAGCCCCACTCTAAGCCGTGCCGTACTCCCCCTGCGGAAGCTCGCCGTCTCCGCATTTCTCATGGACATTGCGCAAGGAGATGCACCTATGTCTCGCTTCATTTCTTCGGCGTTCAAAGCAATTCCCTTCACGTTCCTCAGTGCTGCCGGCACGACGGCCGGGGCCGTCGACTTCCTGGTCACCACCGAGAAGGATCAGTTCGATGGGCAGTGCAATGCCCATTGCTCGCTACGCGATGCGGTGCAGGCGGCGAACGAGCTGCCCGGTGCGGACCGCATCCTGCTGGATGCTGCCACTTACATCCTCGATCGAGCGGCACCGGACGAGAATGGCGTCCCTCTCGAGGAAGACGACAACCTGAATGGCGACCTGGATATCCGTGACGAACTGGCCATCCAAGGGCTCGGCGAAGCACGTACCGAAATCCACGGCGAAGCGTTGAACGACCGGATCGTCGAGGTACGACCCGACGCCAAACTTACCCTCGTGCGATTGAAGATCAGCGGCGGGGCAGGTCACATCAACGGAGGCGCACTGGAAAACCACGGCGAAGCCATCCTGAACAGAGTGACGCTCAGCGATAACCAGGCTCTTGCCCGTAGAGCCGACGATGCGGGCAATGGCGGCGCCATCGCCAACTTCGGAACGCTGGGTATCTTCTCGTCGATGCTCGTCCGCAATGAAGCCAAGGCTGGAGAAGGCACCGGCTATGGAGGCGCTTTGTACAACCAGGGCGACGCGTTCGTGCGAGACACCCTCTTCAGAGAAGGCCGTGCGGATAACGTCTGGAGAGAAAGCGGTTCAGGCGGGGCCATTTATAACGTCGGCCGGGTCGATATCGCCCGTAGTACCTTCATCGGCAACTGGGTGGGCGAATTCGGTAGAGGGGGCACACTCGTCAACGATCGGGCAGGCGCTGTGAAGTTGACCAACACCACCTTCAGCGACAACGTCGCCATATCGCCGGTGATCGTCAACGAACAGCCGAACCAGGCCGGCACGCCCAGCCTGGAGCTCGTTAACGTGACGATCGTCGATAACATCGGTATCGGTGTTTACAACGGCGGCCGGCTGCGTATCCGCAACAGCCTTATCGCCGGTAACTGGGATGAGATGGGGGAATATACGTACCCCTGCTGGAACAGTGGCAATCGCTATCGGTACGAGGCCATTGGCCTGGTGCTGGGTGACGGCGGAGGCAACTGTTCTGCCGATCGCTACGTTGAAGACCGCCACACCCTCACCCGTCTGGTTCATCCGCTGACCGCCTTCGACGAACGCACCTACGTGCATGCGCTGCGCTACAACAGCATGGCCCTGGATGCCGGGGTCGGCTCCTGCACCACCCACGATCAGCGCCGCCGTCCGCGCCCGCGTGACGGTGACGGCGATGGCGTCGCCGTGTGCGATCTGGGGGCCTACGAGCGGGCCAGGCCATAAACGCCTCATGCTGCCAGCAGTGCCTGCAAGGCCAGCGCATCGGCCGTCGCGGCGCCGCTGGCGGTGTTGTCGAAGATGCACCAGCACTGGATGCCCTGGGTGCGGCATTCCCGCAGTTTCTCCGCCAGGTCCATGAGTTGGGAGCGTTCATAAGCGGAGTAATAGATGCGCGGCGAGCCGTGCAGGCGATAGTAGCGTAGGCCGTCCCAGCCTCCGGGCGTCAGTGCCAGGCCGAGCGGGTCCGGGTCGGCGGCAACCCGGGCGATGCGTTGCGCCTGCAACAAGGGTTCGGCATCCAGCCAGCTCCGATGGCGCGGCTCCAAGGCCAGGGGCCCGTCGTAGCGCTGGCGCAGCCCGGTAAAAAAGGCGTCGGCGAGCCGCGCGTCATATTCCAGCGACGGCGGCAGTTGAACCAGCAAACAACCGAGCCGCTTTCCCAGGTTGCGGCATTCGCCGAGAAAGCGCTCCAGCGGCTCGTCGCACTCACGCAGGCGCAGCTCATGACTGATCCGCTTCGGCATCTTCACGGCGAAGCGAAAGTCCTCCGGCACGCTCTCGGCCCATTTGACATAGGTGGCAGGCCGGTGCGGGCGGTAGAACGAGCTGTTGATCTCCACGGCCGGCAGGCGCGACGCATAGCGCTGTAGGTGCGTGCCCTCCGGCGCGAAGGCAGGCCATTGCTCGCGGGGCAGGCTCCAGCCCGCACAGCCCAGGTGGATTGAGCCGCTCATCGAGGGATACGTCATCGGCGTGTCCTCCTGTTGCTTCGAGCCCGAAACGGCAGCACGAATTCCGTACCTCCCCCCCCGAGCAGCATCTTGTTACCGATTCGCTCCGACACTGGCGCGGCCTCGCGAACGCACCCCGGCGATCAGGGTCCGACTCCATGGGCGCCAGCCGAACGGCGCCCTCTTCGCTCAACGTGCCCTGGAGGTCGGATGGACAAGACGGATCGCGCCGGCTTTGCCGTTTTCTGCGTGGCTATCGTGTTTCTCGCGTTCGTGGCCGGGGCGTTCCTGATGCTGTCCAGGACGTTTCCCTTCCGCTATTTCGACGACGCCTACAAGGCAGCCCAGGCGACCATCAACCAGCTGTCGGCCACCGACCTGTACACCGAGACGCACCTGTGGCGCGAAGCGCGCCGTAGCGAACGCGGCGTCACTCTGCACGATCCGCAGCGGGCCTACCCCGGCGTGACGCTCTACACCTCCGGCGACGGTAGCTACGCGCAACTGATCGACATGGAGGGCAAGGTGCTGCACCGCTGGGAGCTGCCCTACCGCGAGATCTGGCAGGAGAACCCCGAGGGCCGGGCCCCGCGGCCAGAGGACCGGATCTACTGGGACAAGGTTCGCTTGCTGCCTAATGGCGATCTGCTGGTGGTGATCACCGCCGACAACGACACGCCCTGGGGCTACGGGCTGATCCGCATCGACCGCGATTCGAAGCTGATCTGGGCCTACCACGGCGCAACCCACCACGACCTGGTGCTCACCGGCGATGGCCGCATCGTCACCCTGAGCCACGCCTTCAGCGAGGAAGACATTCCCGGCCTGCACGGCCTGGAACGGCCCTGGCTGGACGATTTCCTGGTGACGCTGGACGCCGCGACCGGCCGCGAGCTGAACAAGGTCTCGCTGGTGCGCGCCTTTCTCGATTCGCGCTACGCCGAGCCGCTGTACCAGACGCCCAGCTATGCCGTGGCCGACCCGCTGCACGCCAACAGCGTCGATTATCTGGACGCGCGCGCAGCGCCGTTTTCGCCCCGGCCGCTGGCCGTCCCGGCCAAGTGCTGATCTCGTTCCGCAACATTAGCGCCGTCGCCCTGGTCGATCCGGTAACCGGCACGCTCAGCTGGGCGACACGTGGTCCGTGGATCGTCCAGCACGACGCGCGAGCCTTGCCCAACGGCAATCTCGGCCTCTTCGACAATGCCGGCAACTACCGCGAACGCAACATCTCGCGCCTCATCGAGGTGAACCCCAGCAGCCATGAAATTGTCTGGAGTTACGAGGGAGACGATGCGCACCCCTTCGAGAGCTATGTGCGCAGCTCCGCCGAGAGGCTGCCCAACGGCAATCGGCTCGTGACCGAATCCGACGGCGGCCGGCTCTTCGAAGTGACGCCCGACGGCACGATTGCCTGGGAGTTCGTCAACCCGGTGCGCGGAGGCGAGAACGACCGCTACATCCCCATCGTCTCCTCAGGACAGCGCCTCGCTTACGGAGAGCTCGACGCGGATTTTCGCCGCCTCCTCGATAGCCCTGAACAAGGTGAACGCCATGACCCCTGATACCCAGCGACACACCAAGCCTTTCGCCCTCGCCGCCGTCGCCGTCGCGCTCTGGACCATCCTGCCGCTGGCCGCCCACGCCTATGTCGGACCCGGCGCCGGGCTGGGTCTGCTGGCGGCCCTCTGGGGGCTGGTCGCCGCTGTCGGCGTGGCGGTGTTGTACGTGGTGATGTGGCCGATTCGCCGCATGCGGCGCCGGCGCAAGGCGGAACAGGCTGCCGCGGAGAAGGCGGCCCAGGAACCCGCACCCGCGCAGCAAACGGCCGGCGACACCCACCCGGCCCCCGCACGGCGCAGCGAGACCGAATCGATGCGCCACTGAGCGCCGCCCCGGCACACGCCTCCGCAGAAGCGCTCCCGTGTGCCAGCAGACCTGACGAGAGGATGCCATGGGACTACTGGACCTGCCCGCACCGCTGTTCGCCGCCCTCGATGAGGGCATGGCGTTGGTCTTTCCACCGGCGGCCCGCCTGCTGCTCTGGGCCACGCTGGCCGGCGCCGGAACGCTGCTCCTGTACCGCTGGCTGTCGCCCCAGGCCGCCATCGGCCGGGCCAAGCGCGAGGCCCGCGAGGCGCGCCAGCGGCTGCACGAATTCGACGGCGAGATCGGCGAAGCCGGCCCGCTGATCCGCAGCCAGTTCCGCGCCGCGTTCAGGCATCTCGGCCTGGTCATCCTGCCGACGCTGATTTCCATGCTGCCCCTGCTCGCCCTGCTCAACTGGATCGACAAGGCCTACAGCTACGACTACCCGGAGGCGAACCAGGCACCCAGCGTCAACGTGGTGCCCGCCCCCTTCTTCGCCGAATGGCTGGGCGACGGCGACACCCCGGTGCTGCGCGTACGCGCCAGCGGTGCCGATGCCCTGGATATCCCCGTGACGGCGCCGGTGCCGGTGATCGAGCGGCGTCATTGGTGGAACTGGCTGGCGGCCAACCCGCTGGGTTATCTGCCGGACGATTTCGCCGTGCAGCGTGTCGAGATCGGTCTGCCGGAGCGCTCCTATCTGCCCTTCGGACCACCCTGGATGCGCTCCTGGCTGGCGCTGCTGCTACCCGGGATGCTGCTCGTCTCGCTGCTCACCTACCGCTGGGCACGCATCGAATGAGCGCGGCGAGCAAAGCCGCGACGGCGGACAACCCCGGCTTCAGCGTACCGATCTGGATGCACCTGCTGGGCGGCTGGGTCCACCGCAAGCCGCAGACCTGGATCACCCTCGGCAACCTGGAAACCCGCCTGGTACAGGAGGCCATCGACGATCTGCGGGTCGATCGCCCGGTCTATGTGGCCGGCCTGGCGCGCTCCGGCACCACCATCCTGCTGGAGCGGCTGGCCGCGCACCCGTCGGTGGCCAGCCACCGCTACATCGACTTTCCGCCGGTGCTGACCCCCTACTGGTGGAACCGCTGGCTGGCGCTGCTACCCCAGAGCGAGGAAACCGCCCGGGAGCGCGCCCACAAGGACGGCATCGAAGTCACCTCGCAAAGCCCCGAGGCGTTCGAGGAGATGCTCTGGATGGCGTTCTTCCCCGATACCCACGACCCGGCGCACAGCTCGGTGCTCGGCCGCGACGCGACCAATCCAGCCTTCGAACGCTTCTACGACGAGCACCTGCGCAAGCTGCTGGCGGTGCGCGATCGCCAGCGCTACGTAGCCAAGGGCAACTACAACCTGGTGCGCCTGGGCTACCTTCACCGGCTCTATCCTGAGGCGCGCTTCATCCTGGCGATCCGCGAACCGGTCTGGCACATCGCTTCGCTGATGAAGCAGCAGAAGCTCTTCGTCGCCGGCGAGACGGCGGAACCCCGCGCGCTGGAGCACATGCGCCGGGTCGGGCACTACGAATTCGGACTGGACCGTCGCCCCATCAACGTCGGCGACGATGTCGCCACCGCCCGGATCATGGCGCTGTGGCAAGCGGGCCAGGAGGTCGAGGGCTGGGCCCGTTACTGGACAGCGGTGTACTGCCACGTCGCCGACACCCTGGACGCCGACCCGGCGCTGCGCGAAGCCTGCCTGGTGGTGCGCTACGAAGACCTTTGCGCCGCGCCGCAAGAAACCCTGGGCAAGGTGTTCGCGCACAGCCAGTTGGACATCCAGCCGGCGGACCTCGAACGAGCGGCCACGGGGCTGCATGCTCCGGGCTATTACCGACCGGACTTCAACGAAGAAGAGCGGGCGCTGATCGAGGCGATCACCCAGCCGGTCGCCGTCCGTTTCGGCTACGCTCCACGCGGTTGAGCGAGACCGCCGTTTCCATTCGCCAGTGAGGGCTTCTGCATGCGCCATACCTCCGCCACTCCGGGCCCCTGCCTGCAACCGGAAGCCGCGTTGTCGGGCCATCTGACGGTGCTGGTGAGCGGTGCGCCGGATATCGGCACCCGGGTATTGGCCGAGCGCCTGCGCGACGCCGCCGGGTCGGGCAGTCCATCTTTGTCGCTCCACGTCGGCGAGCATCCGCCTCACTGGCTGGCACGCATGAGCGACACCGGCCCGCAACCGCTGGTGCTGCTGGTGGTGGATGCCCAGCGGGGAATCGACACCGAAGCGCATCGTTACGGCCTGTTCGCCTCGCAGTTGGGCGTCCGTCGGTTGCTGCTGGCGGTGACCGGCATGGAGCGGATGGGCTGGCGCGAAGACGTCTTCGCGCGCCTTCGCCACCAGTACCGTGCCTACGCCGAGCGCCTGGGAATCGAACAGCTCACCGCCATTCCGCTCAGTCTCGAGGGGAGCGATAACATCGTCGAGCCGTCCGGCAGACTGCCCTGGTACCAGGGGCCGACGCTGCTGGCGCAGTTGCAAGCGGACACGAAGTTGCCGTCCGACAAGCAGCCGGTGGCCGCCGATGCGCAGCCGCAGGTCGCTGACCAGTTCGCCGCCCACCTGCTCTGGCTGGATGACCAGCCGCTGTATCCGGGGCGTGTCTATCGCCTGCGCCTGAACGACCGCGAAGTGGATGCACGGGTCAGCGAGATCAAGCACCTGCTCCAGATCGACACGCTGGAGCGGATGGCGGCCAAACGCTTGCGGCGCGACGACCTGGCCTTCTGCAACCTGGCACTGGACCAGGCGCTGCCGTTCAATGCCGCGGGCGAATGCCCGGCCACCGGCACTTTCCGACTCTACGAGCGCACCCACGACACCCTGGTGGCGTGCGGCCTGATCGCCTTCGGCCTGCGCCGCGCCACCAACATCCACCGTCACGCCATGAAGGTGGACAAGGCCAGCCGTGCCGCAGCCAATGCGCAGAAGCCTTGCGTGCTCTGGTTCACCGGCCTGTCGGGCGCGGGGAAATCGACGGTCGCGGATCGGGTGGAACAGCGCCTGCAGGCGGCCGGCAAGCGCACCATGCTGCTGGACGGCGACAACGTACGACATGGCCTCAACCGCGACCTTGGTTTCACCGACGAGGACCGGGTGGAGAACATCCGCCGTGTCGGTGAGGTGAGCAAACTGATGGTCGAGGCCGGCCTGATCACCCTGGCCAGCTTCATCTCGCCGTTCCGCAGCGAGCGGCGCATGGTCCGCGAGTTGCTGGAGGACGGCGAGTTCCTCGAAATTTTCGTCGACGCCCCACTGGAAGTCTGCGAGGCCCGCGACCCGAAGGGCCTGTACAAGAAAGCCCGGGCCGGTACCCTGCCGAACTTCACCGGCATCGACAGCCCCTACGAACCTCCGCAGGCGCCCGATTTGCACCTGTCGGCCGGCGAGCTGGACGTCGACACCCTGGCCGAGCAGGTGATCGACCTGCTGCGCCAGCGCGGGATGCTCTGAGCGCCGCACCAGCCTGCGGACACCCCGGGCCCTCCACGCGATCATATCCTTGCGCGGCGTTGTCCAAACTCCGTAAGCCGGTGATCAGTGGAGGCGTCGATCATGTCGAAGGGCGAATACCAGCAGCGCAAGGCCATTCGCCTCGAACGGCTCCGGCGCTTCCTCGCCTGGGCCTCGGCGACCTACCCGGACTTCGTGGCGAAGAAGAACCATCAGGAACAATGGTTCACGCCCTATATCGGCTACCCATATCCGCAGTTCGGCCGTGCGGCCAAAGCCTTCTGGCTGGGGCTGGAAGCACCTGCGGTAGACGCGACCCTGCAGGCACCGGAACCGCAGAGCCTGCTCTGGCGGGTACTGGCCAACGACCGCAACGGCTTTCACTGCACCGTGGACCTGTTCGAGGTGGAGAAGACCTTCGACTGCGGCCCGGTACAAAGCCTGCTGGACCCGGACTGGGCCCTGGCGCTGGCCGACAGCGATTCTGCCGACGCCTTCGCCAAGCACGTGTGCCGACAGGTCGAGACGAAAGTGCGGGGCCGGCTGAAGCGCCTCGAACCGGCTCTCCTGGCGCTGCCGGTAGCGGACCGCGCCCGCGTACTGGAGCGGATGCGCCCCGCCCTGGCACGGCTGGACGATTTTCTCGCGGTGGCCGTGGACACCATCAACGAGGTCCGCCATGAGCTGCGCTACGTGGTCGAACTGCGGCATGGCGATCTTGCTTTGGAGCTGCAACGGCGCATTCCGCCGGGCCAGGGTCATGTGCTCGACGACGAGGAAATCCGCGAGCTGAAGGCCGTCGACCGTCGTGAACTGGAGGACAAGTTCGCCCTGCTGCGGGAAGAGGCCGGCGATTTCGACCTCCGCCTGCTCGGGCACAGGCGGTTGATGGAGATCTTCCAACTGGAGCCGGGCAAGCTGCGCCGGGCGCTGCGCACGGCGATCCGCGATCACCGCGAGAAGATAGCCTTCGCCGAGCTGCTGACGAGCGATCCGCGCTTCATGCACTACCACAAGCTCTACCCGGCCCGGCGCCTGACCCGCCAATGGACCGCCCTGCTCGGCCCGACCAACAGCGGCAAGACGCACCGGGCCATCGAAGCGATGACCCGGGTCACCCATGGCATCTACCTGTCGCCGCTGCGCCTGATGGCGCTGGAGAACCAGGAGCGCATCGAAGCCATGGGGGTGCCCTGCTCGCTGGTGACCGGCGAGGAGGAAATCATTCGCGAAGGCGCGACCCACTTCTGCTGCACCGTGGAAGAGTTCGCCCGCTTCCGCCAGCAGCATTGGGATGTGGTGGTGATCGACGAAGTGCAGATGCTCGCCGACGCCCAGCGCGGCTGGGCCTGGGTCGATGCACTGGTGAGCGCCTATGCGCCGACGGTGCTGATGACCGGACCGGCGCTGATCGAACCCTCACTGCGCACCCTCTGCGCACTCTGCGAGGATCGCCTGGAGGTGAAACGCACCAAGCGCCTCTCGCCGGTGGATGTGGCACGCCATGCCACTACCCTCAAGCACTTGGAACCCGGCTCCCTGCTGGTGGCCTTCAGCCGGCGCACGGTACTGGAGCTGAAGGCGCTGCTGGAGATGTCCGGCAAGACGGTCTCGGTGGTCTACGGCGCGCTCTCGCCGGAAGTGCGCCGCGAGCAGGCCCGGCGCTTTCGCGAAGGCGAGGCGGACATCATGGTGGCCACCGACGCGGTGGGCATGGGCCTGAACCTGCCGGCGCATACGCTGTGCTTCTACACCGACGAGAAGTTCGACGGTCTCCAGACCCGTCAGCTCGGCGTGCAGGAGGTCAAGCAGATCGGCGGGCGCGCCGGGCGCTTCGGTCATCACGACCAGGGCTGCATCACCGCGCTGGACCCACAGGTGCTGAAATCGATCCGCCGGCTGTTCAACAGCCCGGACCAGCCGATCGACCTCGCCCAGTTCCAGGTCCGCCCGTCCATCGACCACCTGGCGGCGATCTCCGGCCTGATGAACGAGCCCAGCCTGCTGCGCGCCTGGCTGACCTTCAACCGCAACATCAACTACGGTGAGTCCTTCATCTCGGTGCTGCCGGACGAACTGGCCGAGTGGATCAAGCTGATCGACCTGCCTGACACCCCGTTGTGGCTGCGCTGGGTCTTCGCCTGCACGCCGATCCGCGGCGGCCTGGACAGCCCGGCCAGCAGCCTGGCCCAGCGCTGGCTGAGACAAGTGGCCCAAGGCGAGGCGATCGAGCTGCCGCGGCTGTTCCTCGAAGCCGACCTCGCCAGCCTGGAAAGCGCGCTGCACATCATCGAGACCTACCTGCATCTGGCGCGGACGCTGCCGGACCAGTTCCCCGCCCTGGAGCGGGCCGAAGAGCATCGCCACCTGCTCAACGAGGCGATCACCCGCGAGCTGTCACGCCGGCGCAAACCCCGTCGCGGCGACCACCGGCGCATCGGCGGCGATGCGCGCAATTGTGGAAAATGTGGCCGGCCGATGCCGGTGCTGAGCCGTCAATTCCGCCTCTGCGAGAGCTGCTGGCGCGAACGCCACTGAGACGGGCCTCAGCCCTCCGGCAGCACCGCAATCAAGGCAGCCAGATAACCCGCACCGCGTTCGCCGATGGCCTGGCGCAGCGCCTTTTCCGCCGGGACAGCCGGGCTGTGGCTGACCGCCCGGCAGAAGCGGTACACCACCTCGACGACGACGGCGGGCTCCGGCGCCCTCTCCGTTTCCGGATCGACATGGGCCAACAGCAGGTGGCGCAGGGTCAGGGTCCTGATGGCCAGGTTCGCGGCCCATTCGACCAGATTCAGACCATAGTCCTGTCCGGCGCTGGTGGTGGAAACGAACGGAAAGCCGGTGCGGGTCATTTCCGCCGCGATGAAGCGCTTCAGGATCGCATTGAGTGCACTGCGCACCTCGCCCTGGTAAAGGACGCGGTATTCGTCGCCCGACGACAGCGTAGCGGCACGACGGCGCAAGGTTTCCGCCACCTTGGGCTGCTGGACGGCCTCTGCCAGCACCTCCAGCAGCGGGTCGGCGGCGAGCGGCTCGGCCGGGATCGCCAGCGAACCGGCTTCGGCCAGCAGGCGGGGAATCGCCCCGGCCCACTGGGAATGAGGCAGGGGCTCCAGCCGCTCGGCCAGAGTGAATCCCCGCATCAGTGCCTGATCGACGCTCGTCCCGGAATCCAGCACCAGGTCCAGAAGCGCTCTCACCACCGTGCGTCGATCGGCGACCTGCAAGTCTTCGAACGACTGGTCGCGCACATCGCCGAGATGGAAATCGTCCTGCTGGGCTTCTTCCAGGCGGAACGGGTCTTCACCGTAGAGGCACAGACGGGCGATTTCAGGGCAGCCCATGCTCGCCGCCTTCACCAGCGAACCGTTGATCAGGCGGAACATGCGCGGGAAATTGGCGCAGATATTGGAAAGGGCCTTCTCGCCGTGCTGCGCATGCACCTTGCAGGCTCCGCCTGTCAGGGCGACGCAGTGGCCATCGGGCCCCTTGGCGATCTGGTAGCCATCCGAATCCTTGACGATCAGATTTTCGTAGAGCGGCAGCGCCTGGCCGAACAGGCCCCGATCGCGCTCGCTGACGGAAATGCGCCAATCCTTGCAGCAGGTGTCTTCGCAGCGATCCACCAGACAGGCAAAACGCTGCACATAGTTGAAAACGTCGACGGATAGTGTGCCCACGGTACGCTCCGGGTCCTGTTTCGAGCCTGGAAGATGGGTGGGCTCCCAGGGAAAAGGGTTCCATGCCGCGACGTTGACCAATCGCCGGTTTACGCTAGGCTGTGCGTTTCTTCCAAGGAGATACCCCATGGCCCGCGCCACTGCCCGTCACATCCTGGTTTCCAGCGAAGCCAAGTGCAACGAACTGAAAGCCGCCATCGAAGCCGGCGCCGACTTCGCCCAGGTCGCCCGCGAACACTCCACCTGCCCCTCCAGCCGCAACGGCGGCGATCTCGGTTCGTTCGGCCCGGGCCAGATGGTCAAGGAATTCGACACCGTGGTATTCAGCGCCCCGCTGAACGTCGTCCAGGGCCCGGTGAAGACACAGTTCGGCTACCACCTGCTGGAAGTGACCAGCCGGCAGGATTGATCACGATCGGCAAGGCGCCTCGTCTCATTCGAAGAGAGGCGCCGCCGCTAGGCAGAAGCCTCGCCTAAGAAGCCGACGCCCCCAGGCCCGGCAACGAGTCATCGACACGCACCTGAATCCCCGTGAACCGCGCAGGCGCGAGCTTCGCCTGGAAGAATTCGGTGATTTCCTCCTTCTCCTTCGGTGTCAACGACAGTGCAAGGCTGTTCGGCCAGCGCCCCTGCTGGAATGCCATCAGTTCCGGGGCGTTCCGGGAGCGTAGGAGTTCCAGGGCATCGCTCCACCAGGTGCGTTTGCAGGCCAGGGCATAGGGGTTGTCCGGCATGGCACAGCCAAAAGCCAGGCTGCGTCCGACCTCGCGCAAGGGCTCTTGCAGGGTACGCAGCTTCCACTTGGCCTGAAGCTTGTCCAGGGGGGACGGGCGGGGTTTTTCGGTGGGAACGTCTAGGCAGAGGTCGATGAGTTCCGGCGTGTACCGCTCGCCGTACATCTCGAAGAACACCGAAATCATTTCGTGGAAGAAGCGCTTCGACGCGGAATAGTGGCGAATGCTTTTCTTCGCCTCGATCAGGGTCTTGCAGTAGAGCGAAAAGGACAGGGCGATCTGCCCGACCACGCTGTCGGCGATGCCGAAGGTCTGCCAGCGATCCAGGCGGCGGATGGCATCCCGCACCAAGGGGCGGTTGCTGGCGGCGAGGCCGTAGACGCCGGACGCGCACAATCTGAGATCATGCGCCGGCATGCCGCCCTGGGTAACGAGCCCCGCGACCAGGCCGGCATATTCGGGCAAGTGCATGGCTTCGCCCCAGGTATGCCGGACTTCATCCACCACGCAGGTGTCATGGTCGATATTGGCCAGCAAGGTCGATGGGTCGGCGAGGAAGAACGTGTCCGTGTCCATGAACAGTGTCTTCTCGGCGTATTCCAGCCCCATTTCCATGACACAGGCCTTGCGCCGATAGATGCATCGCCCCTCCCCCAGCCACCTGTCCAGGACCTCACGGGACAGCGAAACGATTTCGACCGGCCAACCGGAGAAATGCCGGGGCACGTCCGTCATCACCCGGATGGGAATGGAGCTGCGCTCCCGTCCCAGACGCGCCAATGCGGTGAGAATGGAAAACTTGGTTTCGAGGCGATGGTTGCGTTGATCGCCATGGCAAAAATAGAGGATCTGACTTTCCGACTTCATCGCTGACCGTACCTGAATGGCAACAGGGACCGAGCGTTCGGGGAACCCACGACGGGTTACCGACGAGGCCTGCCGCTACAGTATTTGTCCGAGAAGTTGGCTAACTTAGTTCAGCACTGGGGAGTCGTGACGGATTTCTTCGGTATCTGATAGCAACTGCACATCAGAACTGCCAACCATAAAGGTTTTGGCAGGGTGGCACCGCCACGGACAGGACGATGTGCAGAGGAGAAACGGGGCAGGCTAGACACCTGCCCCTTCGGCTCATGCCGCCTGGGCGTATAGCGCCCTGCCGTGGTCGAGGCACTGGTCGACCAGCCATTTTCCATGAGCGATGGAAGCGTGCTGGGCTTTTTCCAGGTCGGCCAGGAAGGCGTGGTCCAGGGGCAACGGGAAGCGCCGCGTGGTCCGCCCCTCGGTATCGGTGATGCGGCATCCGCCGGCCCAGGGCGTCGGGCTGCCCGCATACTGCAGGACCTCGGCAGTGATGATGTAGTCGCGGTAGGTGCAGTGCATCGTGCTCATTGGCTCACCTCACATTGCTGAGGGCTCTGCCACATCACGGTGGCTCGGCCAGGTTGTCCCCCTGTGGCAAGTTGGCGAATCGCGCCAACGGCCCGGTACGCGATAACGCCCAGGCCGTCTTGGGAGGGTACACCCCGATCGGCCTTCGTGGAGTGCCGGTGGTCTGGACGTACCGGTGAGGTTTTTGGTTCTGCCTGCGTTAGCTATTGGATGAAGCTCTCTAGCACGACCTTTTCGCTGTGCAACGCAACCCCTCTCCCCCTTGAAGGGCAGAGGGAAGTCGCGCCGCCAGGCATGGCGAAGTGATCCTGATGCTTTGTCGTTGCCAAGACTTGCAGAAGAGGTTCGGCCAACTCCGACGCCCCGTCAGGAGGCCGGGCGGAATCGTCGTGTAGGGGGCCGCCGAGGTCGTGCCCCCGGAGCGGCGATGGAGGGAGGGAAGGAAGTCGAGCGAAGCATGGCGGGGCAAGCCCTCTTGGTTACGTTCTGGGGCCACTGCCAGAAGTAACTCGCCCGGGGGCGAAACAAGAAGGGCCGCGAAACTCAGTAATCGTTTGACGCAGGACGTTCCAGCAACAAGAGTTTTTTCACCCCGTTGTCGATTGCCGCCCTCGCGGTTCGACAATGATACGAACCGCCCCGATATCGGCGCCCCCCACACAAGGAGTTTTTCCATGGTGACCGACATTTTCGTCAACCTGCCCGTCAGGAACCTGCAGCAGTCCATTGCGTTCTTCACCCGGCTGGGCTTTACCTTCAATCCCGAATACACCGATGAGACCGCCACCTGCATGATCGTGGCCGAGCACATCTACGTAATGTTGCTGGTGGAAGAGAAATTCCAGGGCTTCACCCCGAAGCCGCTGTGCGATGCACGGAAAGCTACCGAAGTGCTGGTGTGCCTGTCGCTGCCGGACCGTGCCGAGGTCGACGGCATGGTGGAAAAAGCCGTGGCGGCTGGCGGGCGGACCTACCACGAGCCGCAGGACCACGGCTTCATGTACCAGCATGGTTTCGAGGATCTGGATGGGCACATCTGGGAACTGGTTGCGATGGCGCAGGCACCGGAACAGTGACGGGTACCTGGAGCGTTCGCAGCACCACCCGGCTCCGCGAACGCTCCGGGACAATTCGCCGCATCCCCTGCCCCAACCCAGCGCTTACACTGCCGCCCGACGACGCCCGGCAGAACGCGTCGCATCTGCTTTGTGTGTAAACCTTCCCTATCGCCCCACAGCGAGGTTTACCCATGGCCATCACATCCGCCGACATCTGCGCCGCTGCCGACCGCCTCAAGGGATTCGTCGGTTTTAACCGCAAGACCGGCAAGCACATCGTCCGCTTCAGCGAGGACTCGTTCGGCATGGACGTCGACGAAGACAGCATCGCCCTGGCCTGCGAGTTCGTCTGGTGCCCAGCAGAAGGCGACGTGGCGCGCCTCAGCCGAGAGCGGATTCGCCTGTTGCTGGAGCAGAACATCAACGACCGCCTGGATCTCGGCGAACCGCTGCTCACTTACCTGCGCCGCGAAGACCTGCCGGAGATTCTCGCCCGCCGCCAGGTGCTCCGGGCAGATGCCGGTTGAACCGACCTCTACAGGACGTAGCGCCACACCGCCACGAAGTGCAGCAGGCTGCCGGCGATGACGAACAGGTGCCAGATGCCGTGCCAGTGGCGGAAGCGGCTGTCGTAGGCGAAGAACAGGATGCCCACGGTATAGGCCACCCCGCCGCTGGCCAGCCAGAGGAAGCCGGGGGTGCCCAAGGCGTCGATCAACGGGTCGACGGCGATCAGTACGATCCAGCCCATCACTGCGTAGATGACGATGGAGAGAATGCGCGCTTCCGAGCGCGGCTTGATTTCCTGCAGCATGCCGATTACCGCCAGGCCCCAGACGATGCCGAACAGCGTCCAACCCCAGGTGCCCTGCAGAGTCACCAGGCAGAACGGTGTGTAGCTGCCGGCGATCATCAGGTAGATGGACAGGTGGTCGAGCTTGCGCAGGACCACCTTGGCCCGTCCGCGTAGGCTGTGGTACAGCGTCGAAATGCTGTACAGCACTACCAGCGAAAAACCGTAGATGGCGACACCGACGATCTTGCGCGGGTCGCCGTCGAGACCGGCCAGCACCAGCAGCCATACCGCGCCGATCGTCGCCAGCACGGCGCCGACCAGATGGGTCCAGGCGTTGAAGCGTTCCCCGTGATACATGTGTTGCAAACCCTTGTTCATTCATTCAGCCGGGCACGATACCCGAGATATTCGCGTCTGTAGCACGCCGAAAGATGTGCCGCCAGAATCTCAGGCTCCTCGCCAGGGGTATGCTGGTACGCCGAACCTGGCCAGAGGAGATCGATGATGGGCCGTAGCGACTTTCACCGTGAACACGCCGAACAGGCACATGCCGAGGCTATGCGTCTGCTGGCGCAGCGCGAAGCCCTGGGCGGGCGCTGGCTGGCCTGGGTCGCCACGGAGCTGTACCGGCTGAGTCCAGCGGAGTATGTCGCCATGGTACGCCGCGAACTGGAGCGGCTGGCCGCACAATCGAGTGATTAACCACACAGAGATTTCGCGAACCAATCGACCCCATCGAGAATGCCAATGAGGCGCTCGGAGGGGCCATCGTTATGCTCGGAGCACCGATTGCACAGGAGCCATAGCATGACTGCCAGAGCGTACGAACCCTCCCAGCTCGACGACGAAACCCTGGACTTCGCTGCCCGCGTGTTCGATTACGCCCGCAGCGGGGACAGCGCGGCGCTGGCCACGTTGCTGGAACAGGGCCTGCCGCCGGACCTGCGCAACCACCGCGGCGACAGCCTGCTCATGCTGGCCAGCTACCATGGTCATCTGCAGACCAGCCAGATATTGCTGGCGCACGGCGCCGACCCGGACCTGCGCAACCAGAGCGGACAGACGCCCCTGGCCGGCGCGGCGTTCAAGGGCGACCTGCCGATGATCCAGTTGCTGCTGGAACACAACGCCGACGTGAACGGCACGACGCCGGATGGCAAGACGGCGCTGGCGATCGCCGCCCTCTTCGACCGGGTCGAGGCGATCGACCTGCTGCTGGCGCATGGCGCCGATCCGCAGCATCGCGATGCCAACGGCCTCACCCCGCTGGACGCCGCCCAGCGCATGGGCGCCCTCAAGGCCGCCGAGCGATTGCTGTATGCCAGTTGAGCGGCGAGCCGCTAGAAAATGCTGTTCCAGAAGCGTTTGAAGACGTTCGGTTTCGGCTCCTCCGGCTCGTTCGCCACCTCCGGCTCGACCGGAGCCGCAGCGGGCTCGACATCCGGCCGCGCCGCCGCCTGCCCCCGGCGCATGCGTTGTTCGTGGCTATCCCACAGCTTAAGCAGCTCCGGGCTGTCCGGCCGCGCCTCCAGGCCGTGTTTGATGTAGGCCCGCGCCAGGTCGTAGTCGCGCCGTCGATAGGCCTCCTCGCTGAGCCTGCCATAGACCAGCGCCACCCGATTCAGGCCATCCAACGCCTGGGGCTGGGCCGGGTCGAGCGCCAGGGCCTGGCGGAAGTAGAAGACCGCACTGTCGTCGTCGGGGGCCAGCCAGTGCTCTTCGACGAAGCGCTGTTCGGCCAGGCGCAGGTAGCCGTCGATGCGCGCCTGCCGAACCCGCTGCAATCCCTGCTCGGCCTCCTGATTGCCTTCGTCGATCAGCAGGACCTGACGGAAGAAGTGCTCGGCGTTGTCTTCCAAGGGCTCTACCAGGTGGCCATCGGCCAGGCGCTGCTCGCCCTGCTCCAGCAGGTCGGCAATTTTCATCCGCTGATGCACGTAGAGACCGGCACTGCTCGCGCCGGCGACCAGCAACAATCCGCCTAGGGCCCAGGCCAGCCAGAACATGGCCGGACGGTGTGCCCGTTCGCTCCGGGCAACGGGCACAGGTTCGGGTTCGGGTTCGGACTCCGGCTCAAGCTCAGGCTCGATGCCCCAGCTCGGCTCCAGATCGGACGGAGGCGGCGCGTCCTCCGACTCCGTCGAAGGAACGATGGCTTCGGACTCCGCTTCCGGTTCTGCCGATTCGACTATCGGCTCGGGCTCGGGCTCGGGCTCGGGCTCGGGCTCGGGCTCGATTTCAGGCTCCGGCTCTCGCTCCGGTTCGGCAATGGCCGCTTGCCCGAATTCCGGCGTGGGCTCCGGGTCGACTTCCGGTTCGGGCTCAGGCTCGGCGATACGCTCCAGCTCTGGTGCCGGCTCCGCAACAGGCGTCACGACAGCCGGCATGGGTGGCGTAGTGGGCAGCGGAACGAAACGGGTCGCGTCCACATCGACATTTCCCAGCTCATCCAACGCCTGCAACAACGCGCGGCAACTGGTGAAGCGTTCGTCGGGGCGCTTAGCCAGCATGCGGTCGAGAAGCGGCTGGTAGGCGACCAGATGGATCGGCAAGGGCGGCGGCTCCATCTGCACGTGGTTCATGACCGTCTGGGTGTAGCTGGGGCCGCGGAACGGATTGACCCCGGTGAGCATTTCCTGGAGCACCACGCCCAGGCTGTAGATGTCGGTGCGCGCATCCAGAGGCAAGCACTGGGTCTGCTCGGGACTGCTGTAGGCCGGACTGCCGATGGCGATGCCGATACCGGTCAGCTCGCTGTCCATTTCCAGCGCCTTGGCGATGCCGAAATCGGTGATCACCACCGAGCCGTCGTCGCGAAAGAGGATGTTCGCCGGCTTGACGTCGCGGTGGATCATGCCGTGCTCGTGCACCACGGCGAGCCCCGTGGCGATCTGGCGGACGATGTCCAGCGCCCGCTTCGGATGGAAGATTTCCCCCTTGCGCTGGGACAGGTCGCCGCCGCCCACGTATTCCATGGCCAGGTAATAGCGGCCATCGGCCAGTTTGTCGATGTCGTGGATGGTGATGATCGAGGGGTGGCGCAGCGAGGCGACGATGTGGCCCTCGCGGATGAAACGCTTATTGAACGCTTCGTCGTTGGCGCTGAGCAGCACCTTGACCGCCACTTTGCGATGCAGCGACTCCTGGGTCGCCAGGAAGACTTCGGCCATCCCCCCAGTGCCCAACCGGCTATGCACGATATAGCCGGGTATCTCGGGTAATCTCACGTCCATGGAAGAATCCGCGCGCGCGTCCGGTGATTGATTTCTCGGCAAGCCGGACCCTGTACTGCCTGTTCGTCTCCGACCTGAGTTAGTAAGAGAGATCCACTTTTCGATAGTTCCCAGGTGCCGCCATCCAACGTGTGTGAATGGCGGAACCTGTAACGAACGTCACGTTTATCGCATCGATCAGGGGCGGATACGCTCGTAGGCGCCCAGGTCGCACAGTGCCACCCCGTCTCCATCGCCATCCTGCGGGCGGGGTACGCCGCGCTGGTCGTGGCGGGTGCAACTGCCGATGCCAATATCCAATGCCGGGCTGCCCTTGCGCAGCGCATGAGTCTGTGTCGTGCCTTTGTTGTTCGACAGCACGTGCAGGACCTTGCGGAACGTCAGCGCATCGTCCACCAGCACGTCGGCGGTGCAGTTGCCGGTGTCGCCGCCGAGCAGCAGCCCGATGGCCCGGTAGGTGCCGAGTGTCGCGCAGTTGGCCGGCGATCCGTCGAGCCGGTTGCCGGCAATCAGGCTGTTGCGGATCAGCAGGTTGCCGCTGTTGCTCACGCCCAGCCCGTCGTTGCCGGCGATGGTCACATTGACCAGGCGTGCCTGGACGTTGGCATCCTCGGCAAAACGGGCGAAGCCATTGGTCAGCACCCCGTTGGTTTCGATACCTTGATTACCGCTGAGGGTACTGTTGGTCAGCAACAGTCGGCCACCGGCACGATTGGCGATGGCGCTGCCGCCTCCACCGAACAGAGGCACGCCCGCCGTGTTGTCGACGAAGGTGGTGCGGGCCACGTCGGCGACGCCTTCGTTATACAGCGCGCCACCCTGGCCGTAGTCACCATCGCTGTCGGTCACGCTGTTGCGGCGCAGGGTGCTGTCGCGCAGCAGCAGGTCGCCCCGGTTGAAAATCGCGCCGCCGCGACCGAAGAAGCCCTCGTCTCCGTTGGAGTTGTTGCCCTCGAACAGGGCGTGACTGACGCTCAGGCTGGCGAAGTTGGCGACGGCCCCGCCCTGCCCCTGGATACCGGCATCGGCACGGTTGCTCAGGAAGCTGACCCGGTGCACGACGGTTTCCCCATCGTTGCGAACGGCACCGCCGTAGGTATCGGCCAGGCCGTCACGCAGGGTCAACCGGCGCAGCTGCAACCGCGCGCCCGGAAGCACTTCGATCAGCCGCTCGGTGCTGCCCTGGATGACGGAGCCATCCTGCGACGCACCGACCAGGGTGATGTCACCCCGGATATCCAGGTCGCCCCGCACACCGTCGTCCTCATCGGGGTCGGGGTCTTCGTCGGGATTCCAGACAGGGTCGGGCAAGGTCAGGCTGTAGGTGGCCTCGCGCAGGATGACGCGGTGCGAACCGGGCATGGCGTTGGCCCGGTAGAGCGTTTCACGCAGAGAACAGGCCGTGGTACAGCCGGGGTCGAAACTGTCGCTGGTCTTGTCGACGACGAAGTCCGCGGCGGACGCCGCGAACGGAGCGCTCAGGCAGAGTGCGCCCAGGGCGCGGAAGAAGGGGAATGCGGGCATGGCACAGGCTCCATCCAAGTGAAAGATTCCTTGTCGGAGACTGCCCGGCTTCCGGCAGACAACGAGGTTGGCCGGCGGGTCGGGATGGCCGGCCGGCTCTACGTAGACCGACGGAGGATGGAGGGGTTCTTCGGAAGCGGCCACCGGCCGTCGCCTGGTTGCCAGGCTGATACGCATACCGCTTTTCGTAGGAGCCAGCTCTGCTGGCGAAAACTGTTCGTTTCGCGAGGAGAGTTCGCCCTCCCTATGAATCTCCGGGTGGGAGCGAATTCATTCGCGAACGGCCAGCAGCCGGTTCACGAATGAATTAGCCCCCACGGCCGGATCAGCTGGCGCGGGCCAGATTGCGCAGAGCCTTGACCTCGTCATGGTTGCGCTGCACGCCCTGGTACTGTTTTTCCACCAGCAGGCGCACGTTGGCCGGCAGGTCTTTCTCCAACGCTTCGCGGTAGGCCTTCAGCGCCACGTCCTCGCCACGTTCGCATTCGTTGAGAATGGCTTCGTCGCTCTTGCCGGTGATCATGGATTTCAGGTCGACCCAGCGCCGGTGCAGATTGCCGGCGATGCTCGAATGGGTTTCGGGCTCGCCGCCCAGCGAACGAACCATCTCCTGCAGTTCGCGCGCCGCCTCGGCGCAACCCAGGGCCCGCTGGCTGAAAGTGCTTTTCAGCTGGGTGTTCCTGATCCCTTCGGCGCACTCACGAAAGCCTTTCTCACCGTCTTTGCAGGTCTCGATCAAGTCATTGAGTACCGAAATCACGTCTTTGTTGTCCATTTCGCTCTCCTCTGAATCAGAAGGTGCTCATCGGCCAAACCGCTCTGGTCCGGCCGCCTGTTAGGGTGGACTACCCGTTTTCGGGAAAGGTTCAGGGACCTCCGATGGGAGGGACGGGTCATTCGCTCCCGGTCAGGCCATGGAAATAGGCGAGCACCGAAGGCGGCTCGTAAGCCTGCATGCGTGCGACCTTGTCGCGGATGAAAGCGTCGAACAGGTCCGGGTCCTGGAAATAGACGCCGGTGAAGAGCGCCATGTAGGTCTTGCGGCCATCCCAGAAGGAAAACATGTTGCCGATGGGACGACCGTGAAGGGTCAGCAGATAGAGCCGCGCCCCCTCGCCATAGCGATGGGTCAGCTCGATCGGCGTCCTCTCCAGGTCGCTGAGCTGGCGCCCGAGCACGAAACCCAGCTCCCAGCCAGTGGCATCGCCCAGAGACGACTGGGCGGTGAAATGCCGGTTGAAGCTGTTGATCAGGTAGAAGTCGCCAGCGCCCGACTGCTCGTAGGACAGTTCCACCCCCTGGCCGGCGTAGGTCATCGTCTTGTGGAAGCGCCCGGAGCGGGCGGGCGCCAGTTCCACGCCGAAATCCCGGAATTCCTGCTCCGTCAGCAGCAAACCGCGCTCATCTTCGCCCAGATCGCTGCCCATGCTGCAAGCCGCGAGCAGGCACGCAACCACGAACGCGACCACGCACTTCATCACATGGCACATCGAAACATCCCTGTCGGTCCATCAATGGCGGCGGAGCATGCCATAGCCGCGCACCAACATGAATCACCCGCTTCGCTTTATCCGGCGTCATGGCGCGCCGGTCGCCTGCCTGGCCTGCTGCCGTTTGAGAAAGTCGATCTTCCACTGCTCCATGCCGAGGAATTCCGAATCCAGGTTGGCCTCCACGCCGTGCGCCTGCTTGAGGGCGGCTATGGCATCGTGGCGCTCGGCCAGGAAGCGGTCGAAACGCTCGATCAGCGCTGGATGGCGCATGCTGGCGAGATGGAAACTGCCCCGGGTGTGGGGCAGCGCGGGGTCGAAGACCAGTGCGCCGGGCCGGGCCCGGATATGGTCGAGGTAGTGCGTGGCCACCACCACGTTGTAGTAGGCGCCATCGCTGTCCTTGTGCAGGGCCTGGCGAATCATCTGGCGCAGGTCGGCACTGTGCACCAGGACGGTCTGCCCGCTGGCGATGCGCTCGCGATAGGCGGTGGGCGTCCAGCCCTCCACCAGGGCCAGGCGTTCGAGCTTATCGACACCCTGCCCCACCCGCCGGGGCGCCACCAGCACACCGTCCACGTAATGCACCACCGGCCGGCTGTAGTACAGCGCGCGACCGGCCTTGGCGGGGCCGGCCCACTCCGGGCTGTCGGGGTACTTGAGGTCGATGCTTCCGTCCAGCAAAGCCTGTTGCAACTCCGCTACCGGCAGAGGCCGATAGGTCACCTGCACGCCGCTGTCGCGGGCGAACAGGTCGAGCAGCTCGCGGGCGAAGCCCTGGTATTCCCCGTGCGCATCGACCTTGTAATGCGGCGCGAACGCCGCTTGCTCGACGCCAACCACGTAGGTCTGCGCCGCCGCATGACCGGCCGCCAGGGAAAGAATGAACAGACTGCAGAAAGCCTTGGGCGTCACGATGCCTCCCGATTGATTGTTATTGTCGAGACGGAGACCGCACGGCGATGCGGCCAAAGAAGCGGGGACGGAATGAGCGGCGATCAGCCGCCGGTCATGCTCATGAACCTCACCACCTGCACCTGCTCGTCGGCGGAGAAGTGATGGCGCTCCGGCTTCAGCCGCAACGCATCGATCAGCGCGGCACGCAGCCGTTCGCCGTCGCCCGGATGACGGCGCAGCAGGCGCTTGAGATCGAGAGCACCCTCATGCCCGAGGCAAAGCACCAGCTTGCCCTCGGCGGTGACCCGCACGCGGTTGCAATCGCCGCAGAAATTGCGGCTGTGGGGCGAGATGAAACCGACCTGGGTGCCGCTGCCCAGGACCTGCCAGTAGCGCGACGGGCCACCGGTACGATGGCTGCTGGGCAACAGTTGGAAGCGTTGTTCCACCAGCGCGCGAACCTCGTCGCTGGTACACAGGGTGGTCTTGCGTTCGTGGCTGGATACCGAGCCCAGCGGCATTTCTTCGATAAAGCTGATGTCCAGGCCCTTTTCCACGGCGAAGGCGACCAGGTCCTGCACTTCGTCGTCGTTGCGGCCCTTCTGCACCACGCTGTTGAGCTTGATCCGGCTGAAGCCGGCGGCACGCGCCGCATCGATGCCCTCCAATACCTGGGCGAGACGGTCTCGGCGGGTGAACGCGGCAAAACGGTCGCGGCGCAGGGAGTCGAGGCTGATGTTCAGGCGGCGGACCCCCGCACGGCGCAGGTCGGCGGCCATGTGACCAAGCTGCGAGCCGTTGGTGGTGATCGCCAGGTCGTCCAGTTCGACGCGCACCCCCAGTTGTCCGAGCAAACCGAGCAAGCCCTTGCGCACCAGCGGCTCTCCGCCGGTCACGCGGATGCGTCGCACGCCGAGGCCGATGAAGGCGTCGGCCACCGCGTAGAGCTCTTCCAGGCTGAGGATCTGCGCGCGCGGGGCGAAGACCATGTCTTCGCTCATGCAATAGGTGCAACGGAAGTCGCAGCGGTCGGTAACCGACAAACGCAGGTAACTGATGCGCCGACCGAAGGGATCGATCAGGTGGGTGTCGCTCATGGCGGTTCTCCTCACTACTCAAGGAGCCGGAAAGGGCATTCAGGCCGCAACGCCACAAATGGAAACAGAATTTTGCCTTTTTGTATACACAAAATGCAACAGATAGCCGCGCCCGAACCCCGCCGGGTACGCCGGCCGTCGGCTTGAGCCACGCGCAAGGCCGGTGCTAGCATGCCGCGATTCGCTGCCCGGCTGGGGCGGCGCCAGGAATCGACAAGGGCCTATGACCAGTATTCGCGAGCGCAACAAAGAGCTCATTCTGCGCGCAGCCAGCGAAGAGTTCGCCGACAAGGGTTTCGCCGCCACCAAGACCAGCGACATCGCCGCCAAGGCCGGCCTGCCCAAGCCCAACATCTATTACTACTTCAAGTCGAAGGAAAACCTTTACCGCGAAGTGCTGGAAAGCATCATCGAGCCGCTGCTGGAGGCCTCCGCGCCGTTCAACCAGCCGGGCCATCCCGCCGACGTGCTGCGTGCCTACATCCGCTCGAAGATCCGCATCTCCCGCGAACTGTCCTACGCCTCCAAGGTGTTCGCCAGCGAGATCATGCACGGTGCGCCGCATCTGTCCGCCGAGCAGACCGAACAGCTCAACCGCCAGGCCAAGCACAACATCGCCTGCATCCAGAGCTGGATCGACCAGGGCCTGATGGCCAAGGTGGACCCGCACCATCTGCTGTTCAGCATCTGGGCAGCGACCCAGACCTACGCCGACTTCGACTGGCAGATCTCCACCGTCACCGGCAAGGCCAGCCTCGACGACGCCGATTACGAAGCCGCGGCCGACACCATCATCCGGTTGGTGTTGAAAGGCTGCGAAGTCGAGCAGGCGCCGGCAGGCGGCAGCCAGGCCAGGAGTGCTTGAGGCCGGGCAAACGCCCTGCCCCACTCCCTGGCCAATCGCGCCTCACGGGGCGTCGGAGTTAGCCGCACCTCTTCTGCCAGTCCTGGCAATGACAAAGCATCAGGATCACCTCACACCGGCTCCGGCTCGAACGGTATTTCCTGCTGCTCCAGCTTGACCAACGCCTGGTGCAGCTCCGCCCGCGACAGGCCGACGTGCAGTTCGAAGTCATGATCGTCGACCTGATGACCCGAACAGAGCAGCCGCGCCGCCGCGCGCAAGGCGGCATATTCGCGGCGACTGAGAAGGTTCGGGGAAACGGCCTGCACCGCCCGGTAGAGCGCTTCGTGGACGCGCTCCGGCTGGCTGGAGGTGATCACCAGGTCGTAGCTTTGCTGGAGGTTGTACAAGGTGTCGACGATGGCGTCGCGAACGGCAGTCGATGGCATGGCGGATATCCCCTGTGGGCTGCAAAGGAATCAACGCGACCTTCTGGCGGTGTGCCGAACGGCTCCGCCCTGCGTGACGAGCCCGGAATACTGCAACATCCATCCCACTACAAATGTGCCAAAGACCACATTTTCAACCCAAGAAACGCGCCATTCCTTGCGCAAGCCCTTGAGAACGCCATCGCACGCAGCCGTATATAACAGACGGGCAAAAAAAACCGGTCGGCAGCGAGGCACGACCGGTGAAGCACTATCGAAACGTTGCCTGGCCCGGAGGAGTTGAAGGCCTCCGCCTGGGCACAGTGGGCGGCCGAAACCGCCGCGAGGGCGATCAGCCCGCCTGGTATTCCCGCTCGGC
>NZ_MUJY01000072.1 GCF_002286785.1 Pseudomonas sp. PIC25
CGGCACCGTTGGCGTGTTCGCTGGAGATCGCGCGGCCCTGGTCGTCGTAGGTCCAGGTGGCGTAGCGGATGCCGCGTTCGTCGGTGATGCCGGTGAGGAAGCGTGGATAACGGCTGTCTCCGTAGTGGTAGAGACGCTGCTCCGTCACACCCGACCGTGTTCTCGTCACGCCGGTCAAACGAGCCAAGGTGTCGTACTGGTAGCTCCCTGTCAGGCCAGGGGCTTCGATGGATAAAGGCTGGTAGCGGTCGTCCTGGGTAAAAACGAAACTGTTGCCATAGTCATCCTGAACCGTGACGGTACTGCTCGAATGGGTCAGCCGATGAGCCTGCCCTTCTCGATTGCTATGCCGGGTCAGGCGGCCCTGGCCATCGAACTCGAATTGCTCTTGATCGGTAGTGGTGTATAGCCACCCGGTGCCGTTCTGAACCAAACGGCCCAACTCCGGAGGCTGAGCGGTTGTCGTCGTCCCGCTGAGTGAAAACAGCGCTTCGTGACCATCGGCCCGTATCAGCTTGATCGTCCCGGAGGCGATGTTCAGGCGAGTCGAGTAATTGTGGCGCCAGTAACCATCCAGGCTGTTGTATTGGCGCGAGAAAACCAAGGGAAACGTTCCCGAGCCTCGATAGTCCTGCTCATCCTGAAACTTGTTGCCCACCGCTGCATTGACCGGGTTGCCCTGGCCATTGCCAGGTGCACCGCAGCTGGGTGTTTCGTTCGGACTTCCCTTGTTTTTCCCAAGATCGAGTTCAGGGGAATAGAGAACCGTCATGGTGTCGGAAGCGCTGCACGAGCCGGCACTCCCCGAAACGGAGAAGAAATTCAGCCCGGGCCGGAGCGTCACCGGCACGCCTCGAGACTGCAGAAAGGACACCGCTGCCGTGAAAGAGCCGGAGTATGTGAAGAACGAAGAGCCGTTGAGTGTGGCCGTTACCGTCCCGGAATCGCCCTGATTGGCATCCGCGCCGCCCTGGCCGTAGACGGTGATACTTGCGCCCCTGACGGTGGCGCCATCACCCGGAGACGTGAACCGCAACGTGCAGGCTGCCTGGGTACCCTGGTGGATTCCGAGGGCCAGCATGCCCACGGATAAAGAACGAATCAGACGCATCGCTTCCCTTCTCCCTGCGAGAACAAAATCCTGGAAGCGGTATGTCTACCACGGGCATTTGGACAAGAAAGCGACCGGCCGCACAAGGAGCGTTATCAAAGTGCCTGACTGGTCTGCTTCTCCGCCAATGCTTGAAGCCGCTCTTCCCGCTCTTCCGCCGACAACCTCCCCAACCGCTCCACCGCCCCGTAGAACTTCTTCCAATCCTTTCCCTCCCGTTCGAACAATGCGGCGAAGGCGGGGACCCAGCGGTCGTAGAGGCCGAAGGGGAGGAGTTTGGCGTTGTTGAGGGGGCTTTCGATCCAAGCGTCGTAGCGGTGGTCGCCGTGCCATTCGCTGTCGCGCAGGTGGCGGTAGTCCTGGCGCAGGCGTTCGAAGGCGACAGCCTTGCGTTGGCGTTTCTCGGCGTCCGACAGGTCGCTGGCGTAGAGCCGTTGCAGTTCTTCGCGGGTGGAGAGGACGAGGGCGGTGAATTGTTCGCGCTGGCGCAGGGCCGTCGGGTCGACCGGAGGCAGGCCGCGATGGGCGCGCCATTGGCGCAGGCCCTCGCGCTCGACGAAGCTGGCGAAGGATTCGTTGAAGGCGGTGTCGTCGCGCACGTAGAACCTCTGGTGCGCCAGTTCGTGGAAGATCGTCGCGGCGAGGCGGTCGTCGTCCCAGTGCAGCATGGAGTTGAGGATGGGGTCGTCGAACCAGCCGAGGGTGGAGTAGGCCGGGATGCCAGCGACGTAGGTCTCCCAGCCGTCCTGCTGCAACAGGGCCGCCGCACCACGGGCCGCGCCCTGGCGGTAGTAGCCGCGGTAGGCGACGCAGCCGGCGACGGGGAAGCAGTGGGTCAGCGGCTCCAGAGACAGCTCCGGCGTAGCGAAGACGTTCCACACCACGTAGGGCCGGCCGATGTCGGCATAGAGGCGGTAGCTGTCGTTGTCCGGCAGGCCCAATTCGGCGCTGGCAAAGGCACGGGCCTGGAGCGCCAAGGCCAGGCGCTGGCGCAGACGGGTATCGCGGCTTTCATCGCTCACCACCCCGGTGATCGGCTCGCGGCGGCTCAGCAGATCCAGCTGGCCCTCCAGCAACTGGCCGTAATAGGCGACGCTGGAACAACCGTTCAGCCAGACGACGAGCAGCAAGGGAACCCAGGGCCGGGCGAAACGGTCGAGAGAGGGGGCTGAAAGGCGCGGCATTTGCGGTCCTTGAGTCCAAACAGGTGTTTGCCATGCTCGGGCAGCGCAAGCCTGAGCGCTCCGTGTGGCGAATGTCCATACCTGATTCTCACTGCCTCTGCGGAGTTCAGCATGCGTGGTTTTTCTGCCTCCTTCATTTTCATCGGCCTGCTCGCGCTCTCCGGCTGCGGCCTGTTGATGCCGCGCCCCGATCCCAACCAGGCCTGGGTCGATCTCGATCCCGCCCACGACAGCCGGCTGCACGCCGCCGAAGTGGACGAGCGACCCTGGGACGACCGCCGTTATTTCCAGGTGCCGCCCGGTGCCCACGAGCTGGGCATGCGCTACCAGTTCGAGGTCAGCGGCGACGATATCGGCCTGGACAGCCAGCCGCACCAGCGCGATTGCCGCCTGCGGTTGCGCTACGACAGTTTCGGCGCCGGCCAGCGCTATCGCCTGCAGGCCGGCCAGGTGGGCTTCCGCGCCTGGGTGAAGCTCTACGATCAGGACGACCGCCTGCTGGCGCGGGGGCAGGAGATGCGTTGTGGCGGAGTCTGAGCGCGCTATGCTGGGAGGGTCTCCACCACCGCCTCGAGACCGCCATGCGCCTGCTGCCCGCCCTGTTCCTACTCACCCTCCTGACCGCCTGCGCCAGCCCGCTGCCGCGCCATGACCCGCAACAGGCCTGGATCGACCTCTACACCACCGCCGACAACCTGCTGATGGCCCAGCGCCTGGACGACAAGCGCTGGGGCGATGGCCGCTATTTCCAGGTCAGCCCCGGCGCCCATGAGCTGGAAGTCAACCTGCGCTTCGAGGTGGCCGGAGGGGGCGCTTTGTCGAATGTCAGCGAGCCCGTGCAGATGACCTGCGAACTGCGAATCCGCTACGACAATTTCGTTGCCGGGAAACGCTATCGCCTGGAAGCGCGCCCCATGATCATGAAGGCCCAGGCCTGGCTGTACGACGACCAACGCAATGTGCTGGCCCGGGGCAAGGTGTTGCGCTGCGGGACGTTCTGATCGCCACTGAACCTACGCGAACGCCTCCACTCGAATGAACAGGACCGTCGCTTGCGACGGTCCTGCGCTTGCACGTGACGATTACCGCGCGTGCAAGCGCTGCTTTCCGCTCGCTTCCAAGGCAGGCGCATGAATTTCCTCGAATGGATGACGGTACTGGGCACGCTGTTGCTCATCCTCGCCCTGGCGTCCGCATACCTGCGCTGGCTGCCGGTCACCACCTCGGTGATCTACCTCGGCTTCGGCCTGCTGATCAGCCAGATGGGCGTCGGCTTCTGGCAGGTGGACTTCTTCGCCGTGACGCCCTGGCTGGAGCACCTCACCGAAGTCGCCGTGCTGGTCTCGCTGTTCTTCAGCGGGCTCAAGCTGCGCCTGCGCTTCCGCGATCCGGCGTGGGTCGGCGCCGCCCTGCTGACCGGCCCGGTGATGCTGGTCAGCATCCTCGGCGTGTGCCTGTGCTGCCGCTACCTGTTCGGACTCGACTGGGGCATTTCGCTGCTGATCGGTGCGCTGCTGGCGCCCACCGATCCGGTGCTGGCCAGCCTGGTGCAGGTGAACCACGCCCGCGACTGCGACCGGGTGCGCTACGGACTGACCGGCGAGGCCGGGCTGAACGACGGCATGGCCTTCCCCTTCGTGGTGCTGGCCTTGCTGGTGATCGAGCATGACCGGCTGACCGCCGACTGGATCGGGCAGTGGGCGCTGCACCGGCTGCTCTGGGCGATTCCGGCGGCCTTGCTGCTGGGCTTCTTCCTCGGCCGGGTGGTGGGCCGGCTGGCGATCTACCTGCGTGCCCGGCATGCGGATACCGCCATGTCGCCGAACGATTTCCTCGCCCTGGCGCTGATCGCCCTGTCCTACGCCGGTGCCGAGATGATCGGTGCCTGGGGTTTCCTTTCCACCTTCGCCGCCGGCGTTGGCCTGCGGCGCGCCGAGGTGGACTCCTCCGGCCGCTCGCCGGTGCCGGCCGAGGAGCTGACCCTGCAATCGGTGCCGCGCGCGTCCGGCGAAGCCGCGTCCATCGACGGCCAGCGCATCGCCGAGCCGAAGATCGCCGCCGGGGTGCTGATCGGCGACATCCTGACCTTCGGCAATCTGCTGGAGCGCAGCCTGGAGGTTCTGTTGGTCACCCTGCTCGGCGTGCTGCTGCCAGCCCACTGGGACAGCCGCGCACTGCTGCTCGGCCTCGCCCTGTTCTGTGTCATTCGCCCGCTGGGGGTGCGTCTGCTGATGCCCGCCTCGGTGGTGAGCGCCGAGCAACGCCGGCTGATCGGCTGGTTCGGCATCCGCGGCATCGGTAGTCTGTATTACCTCGCCTACGCACTGACCCACGGCCTGCACGACCCGGCCACCACCGCAGTGGTCGGCCTGACCTTGTCGGTGGTGGCGCTGAGCATCCTGGTCCATGGGCTGAGCACCCAGCCGTTGCTGGAACGTTACGAACGGCGAAACGGGCCTTCGTTGCCGGAATGCGCCAAGCCGCGCGAATGAGGTGGACGACGGGTTGCCCTTGTGTTTGCCCATCGCCGCCCGCACATCCCTGACTCATGCAAGGGGAAACCCATGAGCCGACTGTCCGATATCCCGATTTCCATCCTCGACCTGGCGCCGGTGCGCGACGACGGCGATGCCGCCCAGGCCCTGCACAACTCGCTGGCCCTGGCCCGGCACGTGGAGCAGCTCGGCTTCACCCGTTTCTGGGTCGCCGAGCACCACAACATGGAGGGCATCGCCAGCTCCGCCACGGCCGTGCTGATCGGCTACCTGGCGGCCGGTACCTCGCGCATCCGTCTCGGTGCCGGCGGGGTGATGCTGCCCAACCATTCGCCCTTGGTGGTTGCCGAGCAGTTCGGCACCCTGGCGGCGCTCTATCCGGGGCGTATCGACCTGGGCCTCGGCCGCGCGCCCGGCGCCGATCAGTACACCGCCCACGCCCTGCGCCGCGACCGGCTCGGCACGGCCGATGACTTCCCGAAGGATGTCGAGGAGTTGCAGCACTTGCTCGGTCCGCGCCAGCCCGGCCAGCGGGTGATCGCCATGCCCGGCGTGGATAGCCAAGTACCGATCTGGCTGCTCGGCTCCAGCCTGTTCAGTGCCCAATTGGCGGCAGCCAAGGGCCTGCCCTATGCCTTCGCCTCGCATTTCGCGCCACGCTACATGCACGAGGCGATCCGCCTGTACCGGGAGAACTTCCAGCCTTCGTCGGTGCTCGACAAACCTTACGTGATGCTCGGTGTGCCACTGATCGCCGCCCCCACCGACGAAGAGGCCGAATACCTGGCGACCACCGCGTTCCAGCGGGTGCTGGCGCTGCTGCGCGGGGAAAGTCTGGTGCTGCGCCCGCCGGTGCGGAGCATGCAGGGCCTGTGGCTGCCCCACGAGCAGGATGCGGTGGGCAGTTTCCTCGGCATGGCGGTGATCGGCGGGCCGGAGAAGGTGCGGGCGCGGCTGGACATCCTGCTGGAACAGACCCGGGCGGATGAGCTGATCTTTACCTGCGATCTGTACGAGCAGGAGCATCGGCGGCGCAGTTTCGAGATTCTGGCGGGGTTGAGGTGAAGGGTCATTGAAGGGCAGGGTGGGGTGTTTGACCGTAGGCTGAGTTGGGGTCTGATCGACCGCCTCCTCATCCTGGCAGCGAAACCCGAGTCAACCCCAGACGACGACTGAACGAAGCGGCGAGAGCGAACCCATTCGCGAACGAATTCGCTCCCACCGCCCGTAGCCTCACCCACGCTGGTAGACGATTTCCTTGGTACCGCCTTCGCAACTGCCGACCACCTGTTTGTCGGTCGCGCTGCCTTTATCCACGACCTCCAGACTGTAGGCGCTGACACCCTTGGCTTGGAGTTTCGCGTCGATTTCCGCCTTCAGTTCGTCGCATGGCTTACCGGCAGCCAGCACCGTACCGGCCAGGCTGGACAGAGCCAACACCCCCATCAGTTTTTTCATCGATAACGCTCCTTCGCTCCATGAACACGACGGCCCTTACAGGACCGCGCCAGCAAAACGCCACAAGGCGCTTAAGCACAGACAGAGCCGGCTCCGGTTGGTTCTGCCGTGGGTGGATGTTTCAACTGTCGGCGATGCGGAACCCCACCTTGAGGGTCACCTGGAAATGCGCCACCGCGCCGTTGCGAATGTGTCCGCGGGTCTCGGTCACTTCGAACCATTCGAGAAGCTGCAGGCTCTTCGAGGCTTCGGCCAGGGCGTTGTTGATGGCGTCTTCGATGCTGGTGGCGGACGACCCCACCAGTTCGATCTTCTTGTAGGTGTGATGGTCGGACATGGCCGTCTCCTCATGGGCTGGATACACGGGACCGGCGGCGCCGGATCCTGGTTTTCACTGTAGACGCCGGTAGGGGAAGCCGCTGGCCTTGAAGACCTGGTTGAAGTAGGTCCCGAGGGAGTCGGCGGCGAGCAGCTCGCGGACGATCTCCCCCGGCACGCCCTCGTACTGGTAGAGGCTGCCGTTGCTGAACTCCACCTCCAGCACGCGCCGCTCGGGGTCGTAGCCGACCGAGCGCAGGCTGGAAGAACTGACCCGGGCGCGCTGCATGGCCTCACTCCGGCCCGGCATCCCGACGGAAGCCTTCCACCTGCATCCGCCACAGGGTCGCGTACAGACCGCCCTGCTCCAGCAGGCGGCCCGGCGGACCGTCTTCGATGACACGACCGTCGTGCAGCACCAGGATGCGGTCGAAGTTGGCCACCGTGGACAAGCGATGCGCCACCGCCAGCACCGTGCGGCCCCGCACCAGCCCGGCCAGGGCGACCTGGATCTCGGCCTCGGAATGGGTGTCCAGCGCCGAGGTGGCCTCGTCGAGGATCAGGATCGGCGCGTCCTTGAGGAAGGCCCGGGCGATGCCGAGGCGTTGCCGCTGGCCGCCGGAAAGCATCACCCCGCGCTCGCCCACCAGGGTGTCGTAGCCCTCCGGCAGGTCGCGGATGAAGCTGTCGCAGAAGGCCATCCGCGCGGCCTCTTCCACCTCCGCGTCGCTGGCATCCGGACGGCCGTAGCGGATGTTTTCGCGGATGCTGCGGTTGAACAGCGCGGTCTCCTGCGGCACCACCGCGATCATGGCGCGCAGGCTGTCCTGACTGACCGCGCGGATGTCGTGGCCGTCGATGAGGATGCGCCCGCCGCCGACATCGTCGAGGCGCTGGATCAAGTGCACCAGGGTCGATTTGCCGGCGCCGGACGGACCGACGATCCCCACCTTCTGCCCGGCCGGGATGTGCAGGTCGAGGCCACGGAACACCTCGCGGCCGTCCGGGTAGCTGAAGCGCACGTCGATCAGGTCGAGGGTACCGTCGGCAGCCTCCAGCGGCCGGTCGGGGTCGTCCAGCGCGTGGGGCTGGACGATCACCCGCAGGGTGTCGGCGATGGCGCCGAGTTGCTGGGTCGCGTCCACCAGGGCCAAGGCCAGGTCGCGCGAGCCGTGGAGGATGCGGAAGGTGAGGGCACTGACCAGCACCACGTCTCCGGGCGTCACCTGTCCGGCGCGCCAGAGAACGATGGCCCAGAGCAGCATGCCGCCAGCCATCACCGCCAGGCAGAGGTCGTGAATCACCCGCGCCTTCTCCAGGTACATCCAGCTGCGCCGGTGGGCGCGGGCCTCGATGCCGATCTCCTGGGCCAGTCGCTCGCTCTCGCGGTCGCGGGCGGAGAACGCCTTGATGGTCCAGACGTTGGACACCGCGTCCACCAGTTCGCCGCCGACGTGCGCCGCCTGAGCCGCATAGCGCTGGTGCCGGGAGCGGCCGCGGATGCCGAAACCGGTGATCAGCAGCGCCACCAGCAGCACGAAGCCGATCAGCGCCACCGCCATGCGCCAATCGACGGTGAACAGCACCACCACGGCGCCGAGGAAGTCCACCACCGGCGGGGTGATCTTCCAGGCCAGGCCACCGTAGATCGACCCCGCCGCCGCGCCGGTGGCGGTGATGCGGTTACCCAGGGCGCCGGCGAAATGCTCGTTGAAGTAGCGCATCGGGTGGCCGGTCAGGTACTTGAACAGGTCGATGCGTAGGTCTACGCAGCTCGCCACCACGGTCCGGCAGCCGAGCCAGCCACCCGTCCGCCAGAGCGCATTTTCCAGCACGATCAGGCCGAGGAACAGCGCCAGCGGCGTCCACACATCAGCGCTGCGGCGCTCGCCGCCGGACGCCATGGCATCCACCAGCAGCTTCATGCCGTACTGCACCGCCACCGCGCTGGCGGCGGCACCGACGATCACCGCGGCAAGCACGCCGAAATGCCAGGGGCGCAGACGAACGTAGCGCCAGAGGAACGGGATCGGGCGGCTCGGCAGCGCCTGCTCGCGCCGGCCGAGCGGGCGGGCCATGATGTTCACGGCAACGCCGAGGCCAGCCGGCCCCGTTCTTCGCGCAGCCTCTCCAGGCGCGCTTGTTGACGATGCAGCTCCTGCCCCAGCTCCGCACAGACCGGCCGTGTGCCGTCCGCATCGGGATAGCCGAGCAGGCCCGTCGGACAGTGGCGTTCGTTGGTCCAGCCGGGGTAGTCGAGCACCGGATACAGGCAGATACCCTCCACCGGCACGCCACGCTCCAGGGCCGCCATCACCTGCTCGGCGACGTAGCGCAGCCAGGGGCCGCGCGCCTCGCCCTCGGCGCCGGTCTCGGCCACCAGCAGCGGCCGCCGATAGCGCTGGTAGACCTCGGCGAGGATGCCCTGGAACGGGCGGTAGGCCGGATGCCCGGGGGGGATGGTCGCGCCACCGTGGAACCACTGGTTGTCCGAGTAGAAGTTCATGCCGAGGATGTCGAGGTACTCCGGGCGCCCGCCGAGTCCCGGCCAGGCGCGCCCGGTGAGCAGGTCCCAGGCTTCGTACTGGGCCTGGCGATAGGCCTCGGCGGCTGCCTGGTCGTCGGGACGATCGCTGGCAGGCGCCACATGGATCACCGGGTCGATCTGGACGAAGCGCGCCTTCGGCACCTCGGCGCGGATCGCCTCGATGGCGGCGATGCTGGCGCGCACCAATTGGTGCTTGAGTTCCTGCCCACGACCCTGGGCCATGGGATTGAAGTGCGCCTGATCGCCACCGGCCCAGGCCCAGTAGGACATCTCGTTGACTGGCGCATAGAAGGGCACCTCGATGCCCTCGTCGCGCACCAGCCGCGCCACGGCACCGGCGAAGCGGGCGAAGCGCTCGACGAAGGCCGGCTGCCAGATGTCGAGGTCGTCCGGCCAGCCGTAGTGGCAGAGATCCCAGATCACCTGTACCCGCTGCTCGCGGGCGGCACACAGCATGGGCAGCAGGCTCGACCAGTCATAGCGTCCGGGGGCCGTCTCGATCAGATGCCAGCGCACCCCGTCTCGCACGCTGCGCAGACCGTGGCGGCGCAGGGCGGCGTAGTCCGCCGGTGCATGGCGGTCGTGGCCGGTGGCGGCGATCAGGTCGAGCCGGCGACCGTCATGGCGCCGGTGGGTCGAGCATTCGAAGCCGCCCATGAAGAAGCTGTCGAACACGGAGGGTAGGTACATCGTCTCTCCTGCCTGTTTCGCGATTCCGTCAGGTGGCCTGCCGGGCCAAGGGCTCTTCCAACTCGGCGTCGGCCTCGGAGCCGCGCTCCGCTTCCTCGATGCGCTTGTACAGCGCCAGCGCCTGGCCGACCACCTGGTCCATGTTGTAGTAACGATAGGTGCCCAGCCGGCCGAGGAAGGTCACCCCCGGCGTGGCGTCGGCGAGAGCCTGGTAGCGCTTGTACAGCTCGACATTCTCGGGACGCGGGATCGGGTAGTAGGGATCGCCCTCGGCGGACGGGTATTCGTAGGTCAGGCTGGTCTTGTGATGCCGCTGGCCGGTGAGGTGCTTGTACTCGGTGATGCGGGTGTAAGGCACATCCTCGGCGGGGTAGTTGACCACCGCTACCGGCTGGAAGCGCTCCCGGTCGACGGTCTCGTGCTGGAACCGCAGCGAGCGGTAGGGCAGCTTGCCGTAGCAATAGCCGAAGTATTCGTCGATAGGCCCGCAGTACACCAGATGGTCGTACTGCACCTCGTCGCGGATTTCCTTGAAATCGGTGTTGACCATCACCTTGATATTCGGGTGGTCGAGCATTTTTTCGAACATCCGCGTATAGCCGTCCAGCGGCATCATCTGGAAGCTGTCGCCGAAATAGCGGTCGTCGGCGTTGGTGCGGGTCGGCACCCGCGAGGTCACCGACTTGTCCAGTTGCGAGGGGTCCAGGCCCCACTGCTTGCGGGTGTAGCCTCGGAAGAATTTCTCGTACAGCTCGCGGCCAATCTGGTTGATCACCACATCCTCGGAGGTACGGATATCCGCTACCGGCTCGGCTCGGCTGGCGAGGAAACGCTCCGCCCCCGCCTCGTCGAGTTCGAGGCCGTAGAGGCGGTTGAGGGTGGTGAGGTTGATCGGGATCGGCACCTGCTGGCCGTCCACCTCGGCCAGTACCCGGTGCTCGTAGGGGCGCCACTCAGTGAAGCGCGAGAGATATTCGACGATGCGCGGGGCATTGGTGTGGAAGATGTGCGGCCCGTAGCGGTGCACCAGGATGCCGTCGTCGTTGTAGTGGTCGTAGGCGTTGCCGCCGATGTGCGGACGGCGGTCGACCAGCAGGACCCGCTTGCCCAGCCCGGCCGCCAGCCGCTCGGCGAGCACGCTGCCGGCGAAACCCGCGCCGACGATCAGGTAGTCGAAGCCCTTGCGGCCGGCCGCGTTCAGTTCATCGCGCATTCGATTTTCTCCTTCATCTGGGCCCAGGTGGTGTCCCAGGACATGTCGGCCAGCACCGCGTCGGCGGTGCGCAGCAGGCGGTCGCGGTCGGCGGCGTCACGCAGGGCGGCTTCGCAGGCGTCGACGAATTCGTCGGCGCTCCCGGCGATGCGTACCACGCCGCTGTCGCCGTAGGTGCGCACCACGTCGGTGATCGGCGTGGACACCACCGGACAACCGCCGGCGAGGTATTCGGGGGTCTTGGTCGGGCTGATGAAGCGGGTCGACTCGTTCAGCGCGAAGGGCATCAGCGCCACCTCCCAGCCGGCCAGGTACTGCGGCAGCTCGTCGTAGACCTTGCCGCCGAGGAAGTGCACGTTGGGTCGCTGCGGCAGGCTGGCCGGGTCGATCTTCACCACCGGGCCGATCATCACGAACTGCCAGTCCGGGCGCCGTTCGGCGATGGCGGCAAGCAGCTCGATGTCGAAGCGCTCGTCGATCACCCCGTAGAAACCCAGGCGCGGATGGCCGATCGGCGCCTGGTCGGTCGGGTCCGGCTGCGGATCGCGGGCCGCACCGAAATGGGCAATATCGACGCTGCTGGGAAAGGGATGGGCGTTGGCGTGCAGCTCGCGCTTGGCCTCGTACAGGCTGTAGCCGCCGGTGAACACCAGGTCGGCCCGGGCCAGCAGCTCGCGCTCGCGGGTCACCAGCTCCGGCGGCGCTCCGCGGAAGGCGGACAGTTCGTCCATGCAGTCGTAGACCACCGCGTCCGCCTTCAGGTGCTCAGTGAAGGCCAGGCTCATCGGCGTGTAGTACCAGAGGATCAACCGCCCCCGGCCGCGTTCGGCAAGGAAGCTATCGAGCAGTTCGCGCTGCGCCTGCTCCGCCTCCCGCCCCGCCCAGCCATGCGGCAGACGCGGCACCAGCACCTCGACGCCGCCTTCCTCGCGGCGGGTTTCCAGCCAGGGCCGGGGCTCGTCGCTGGCGATGGGTTCTTCGAAGAAGAACACCGGATAGTCACGGGCGAAACGCGCCATCAGGTGCTGCGGCCGCTGGTAGACGAAGCTCCAGCGCAGGTGCGACAGGCACAGCAGGATCGGTGCGTCGGGTGCGTACTGAACGTCCGGCGCCGGCGCTGCACCGGCATTCGACGTGCGGGATTTACCGAGGTCGTATTGGAAAGGCCCCGCCCAGCTCATGGTTCTTCCTCGTAGTACGAGCGGCACGCAAGGCTTCCCTGCCGCCCTCGTGGGCAGCGTCCACGGATGATTGAACGACGTGGCGGCCGGGTCGGGAGTCCATCCGGGAATCGGGTCGGACCCAACCGCCTCTTAGTGGATGGCGGAAACGGCCCTGGGTTCCTTCCGGTCATCCGAAGCCGCAACGACCTCTGCGTGACGAATCCATCGGAACTCAAACGGCCCTTGGCCCGTCGGAATCCCTGTAGCTGATCGAGCCCTGGCACTCATGCCACACCCTGTCGCGCCTGCCGCCTCGGGGTTGGGGGCGGCTTGCGCCGACACCGGTCGGCTCAAGTCCGGGACGGACCGCAGCGATCGGGCATGACGAACGACCGACTGCTCGAAAAGGGGGGTAGCAGCGATGATTTTGGTAACCGGGGGTGCGGGTTACATCGGTTCGCATACCGTGCTGGAACTGCTCGAAGCCGGCCACCGGGTCGTGGTGCTGGATAACCTGTGCAACAGCTCGCGGCTGGCGCTGGAGCGCGTGGAGCAGCTGACCGGGAAACGGGTCGAGTTCGTCCTCGGCGACATTCTCGACCGCGACTTGGTGGAGCGCGTCTTCCGCGACTATCCGATCGAGGCCGTGATGCACTTCGCCGGGCTGAAGGCGGTGGGTGAAAGCGTCCGCGAGCCGCTGCACTACTACGAAACCAATGTCGGCGGCAGCATCGCCCTGTGTCAGGCGATGCGCAACGCGGGGGTCTACAAGCTGGTTTTCAGCTCCTCGGCGACCGTCTACGGCGAATCGGTGAGCATGCCGATCCGCGAGGACTGCCCCACCGGCATCCCCACCAACCCCTATGGCCAATCCAAGTTGATGGCGGAGAACGTCCTCAAGGGCCTGGCCAACTCCGACCCGTGCTGGTCCATCGGCCTGCTGCGCTACTTCAACCCCATCGGCGCCCACCCGTCCGGACGGATCGGCGAAGACCCCAACGGCATCCCGAACAACCTGCTGCCCTATATGCTGCAAGTGGCGGTGGGGCGCCTGAAGCGCCTCAGCATCTACGGCAACGACTACCCCACCGCAGACGGCACCGGCGTGCGCGACTACATCCACGTGGTGGACCTGGCCAAGGGGCATCTCAAGGCCCTGGAACGGCTCGACCGCCAGCAGGGTGTCTCGGTCTGGAACCTCGGTACCGGCCAGGGCTACTCGGTACTGCAAATGGTGCGCGCCTTCGAAGAGGCGACCGGCCGGCCGCTACCGCACCGCTTCGTCGCCCGCCGGCCGGGAGACATCGCCCAGTGCTGGGCCGATCCCGGCAAGGCCCTGCGCGAACTGGGCTGGCGCGCCGAACGCGACCTGCACGCCATGCTCAGCGACGCCTGGCGCTGGCAGACGCAAAATCAGGACGGTTACCGCGAACCGGCCCGCAAGCCGGAGAAAGTCAAGGTTTCGCTGGCCAGCTAAGGCGGCTTTGGCAGCCAGGGCGCATCTTGCGCCCTTTTTTTACTCCGCCGATCAGCTTCCGGAGCGGGCCAATTGAGCCCGCAACCACTCCGCCAACCGCTCGGCGCGGGGATCGTTGTGCCGGGCCGGCACCCACAATGCCAGCCGCGCCGGGGTTTCGACGAAGCCCCAGGGGGCGATCAGCCGGCCGGCGGCGAGGTCGTCCGCCACCAATTGCTGGGGGGCGATGGCCACGCCGAGGCCCGCCACCGCCGCTTCCAGCAGGTAGTACAGATGCTCGAACCCCTGTCCGTAGCGCAACGCCGCAGATGGCAAGCCGCTGGCGGCGGCCCAGTTCGGCCAGGCCTGCGGGCGCGAGGCAGTGTGCAGCAGGGCTTCGCTCAGCAACGCGTCCGGCGCCGCGCCGCTCAGTTCGGCCGATCGGGCATAGCGGGGGCTGAGCACCGGGCCGATGCATTCGGCCGCCAGTTCGAAGACCTGCATGTCCGCCGGCCAGGGCTTTTCGGCAAACAGCAGGGTGGCGTCCACGCCGGGGCGGCGCGGGTCGAGGTCGCCTTCGCTGGACGAGAGCTGCAAATGCAGCTCCGGCAAGGCGCGGTTGAGCCGGTCCAGGCGCGGAATGAACCAGCGCGCCAGCAGGCTGCCCGGACAGCCGAGGACAAAGGGGGCGTCGGCCTGGTGCCGTTTCAACTCGGCGCAAGCACCGCGCAACCGCTCGAATGCATCGGACGCGACATCACGCAGGCGCACGCCGGCACTGGTGAGTTTCACCCCACGGCCATCCTTGTCGAACAGACTGACCCCTAGTTGTTCTTCCAGCGCACGAATCTGTCGGCTTATGGCCCCGTGGGTAACGTGCAACTCCGCGCCGGCGCGGCTGATGCTTTGCAGGCGGGCGGCGGCCTCGAAGGCGCGCAGGGCATTCAGCGGAGGTAGGTCTCGACTCATATGCTGGGAGTTTTCCTGACAGGTCAGGGCACTCTATTCGCTTTCCCAGCAAGCCGCCACCAGCGGCACTAGTGCCGCTCGATCCGGTGATCGATACCGCTGGTGGAGATTTTTGGCTCGTCTCCGCGCCAGTCGAGTTGCTGGCCAGTACCACTGATATCCACCTGCGCGGGGCCCTCGAAGCCGAGGGTCAGAATATTCTCCGCGCCATATACCATGACTTGCGCTGGCCGCTCGGCCTCACCACGCAGAGTGGCCTTCACCCGATGCCCGGTGCTGCTCACATCCAGTTGGTTAATCCGTCCGGCTTGTACCTGGTTTCCTACGCCGGTGATCTCCACACGGCTGGCGTCGCCAAGTTCGATAATGTGCTCCGAGCCATGCACTAAGACCTGGCCGCAGCCGCCACTTAGGCGAAACCGGTTGCCGTTGCCGCTGATGCTCACGTCCTGGCCGTTACAGGGCACATCGCGGGATACGCCAATACCATCCAACTCCGTCGTTTGTGCCTGGGCCGCTCCCACCATTACAGCAAGTACCATTCCCGCCATCTTCATTCCGTGCTTCATGACGTTTCTCCGTTGCCGGCTCGATGCCGTGTGTCTGCGACCCTCCGGCATGAACCGAAGTTCTGCGCATAGTGTTAAATCAATCACTTTCTGAGCTTCATTGCGGGCGAAAGAAGGAACACTGACCCGTGATATTTTCTGACATGTCGTCGCGGTCTAATCGCTTTTTCCACAAACTCGTACAGGTAGAATGACCCCATCGCTAACACCCGCCCTTTCCGCTGGAAGGGACAACGCAGGAGCGCTGCCATGACCTCATACCGCACCGGCCCCGACGCCACCGGCCTGTTCGGCCAGTTCGGCGGGCAGTACGTCGCCGAGACCCTGATGCCGCTGATCCACGACCTAGCTGCCGAATACGAGAAGGCCAAGACCGATCCGGCGTTCCTCGCGGAACTCGCCTATTTCCAGCGCGACTACGTCGGCCGGCCGAGCCCGCTGTACTTCGCCGAACGCCTCACCGAGCACTGCGGCGGCGCGAAGATCTACCTCAAGCGCGAAGAGCTGAACCACACCGGCGCACACAAGATCAACAACTGCATCGGCCAGATCCTCCTGGCCCGGCGCATGGGCAAGAAGCGCATCATCGCCGAGACCGGCGCCGGCATGCACGGCGTGGCCACCGCCACCGTGGCCGCGCGCTTCGGCCTGCAGTGCGTGATCTACATGGGCACCACCGACATCGACCGCCAGCAGGCCAACGTCTTCCGCATGAAGCTGCTGGGCGCCGAAGTGATTCCGGTCACCGCCGGCACCGGCACCCTCAAGGATGCGATGAACGAAGCCCTGCGCGACTGGGTGACCAACGTCGAGACCACCTTCTACCTGATCGGTACCGTCGCCGGCCCGCACCCGTACCCGGCCATGGTCCGCGACTTCCAGGCAGTGATCGGCAAGGAGACCCGCGAGCAGTTGATGGAGAAGGAAGGGCGCCTGCCCGACAGCCTGGTCGCCTGTATCGGCGGCGGCTCCAACGCCATGGGCCTGTTCCACCCGTTCCTCGACGATGCCGGTGTGAAGATCGTCGGCGTCGAAGCTGCCGGCCACGGCATCGAGACCGGCAAGCACGCGGCCAGCCTGAACGGCGGTGTGCCCGGCGTGCTGCACGGCAACCGTACCTTCCTGCTGCAGGACGAAGACGGCCAGATCATCGACGCCCACTCGATCTCCGCCGGCCTCGACTACCCCGGCATCGGCCCGGAACACGCCTGGCTGCACGACATCGGCCGCGTCGAGTACACCTCGATCACCGACCACGAGGCCCTGGCCGCCTTCCACCAATGCTGCCGCCTGGAGGGCATCATCCCCGCGCTGGAGTCGTCCCACGCCCTGGCCGAAGCCTTCAAGCGCGCGCCGACGCTGCCCAAGGACCACCTGATGGTGATCAACCTGTCCGGCCGCGGCGACAAGGACATGCAGACCGTCATGCACCACATGCAGGAACAGAAGGAGTCCGTCGTATGAGCCGCCTGCAGACGCGCTTCGCCGAACTGAAAGAACAGAACCGCGCCGCGCTGGTGACTTTCGTCACTGCTGGCGATCCCGGCTACGACGCCTCCCTGGCGATCCTCAAGGGCCTGCCGAAAGCCGGTGCCGACGTGATCGAACTGGGCATGCCGTTCACCGACCCGATGGCCGATGGCCCGTCGATCCAGCTCGCCAACATCCGCGCCCTGGCGGCCAAGCAGGACCTGGTCAAGACGCTGCGGATGGTCCGCGAGTTCCGCCAGGACGACCAGAGCACCCCGCTGGTACTGATGGGCTACTTCAACCCGATCCACAAGTACGGCGTGCCGCGCTTCATCGCCGACGCCAAGGAAGCGGGCGTGGACGGCCTGATCGTGGTCGACCTGCCGCCAGAGCATAACGTCGACCTCTGCGACCCGGCCCAGGCCGCCGGGCTGGACTTCATCCGCCTGACCACCCCGACCACCGACGACAAGCGCCTGCCCAAGGTGCTGAACGGCAGCTCCGGCTTCGTCTATTACGTCTCGGTGGCCGGCGTCACCGGCGCCAATGCGGCGACCCTGGAGCATGTCGAGCAGGCCGTCGCCCGCCTGCGCCGGCATACCGAGCTGCCGGTGTGCATCGGCTTCGGCATCCGCACCCCGGAGCATGCGGCGAGCGTCGCCCGTCTGGCCGACGGCGTGGTGGTGGGCTCTGCCCTGGTGGACCGCATCGCCAAGGCGGAAACGCCCGGGCAAGCCGTCGAGGACGTCCTCGGCCTGTGCCGCGAACTGGCCGAAGGCGTGCGCGGCGCCCGCTGATCGCTTGCCGGACGGACCGCTGTCTCCGCAGGGGGCAGCGGTTTTTTCATGCCTGGCAGAAAATGCGAAACCTTCGCCTGCCGCTCCGGTCCATCCGGTTCCATGCCCGGAGGTCGCCATGCCGCTTAAAAAGCTCCATCACGTCGCCCTGATCTGCTCGGACTATCCGCGCTCGAAACATTTCTACACCCAGGTGCTGGGGCTGGACGTGATCGCCGAGACCTACCGCGCCGAACGCGACTCCTGGAAGCTCGACCTGCGCCTGGGTGACAGCCAGCTCGAGCTGTTCTCCTTCCCCGGCGCACCGCCCCGGCCGTCCTACCCGGAAGCCCGTGGGCTGCGGCACCTGGCGTTCGCAGTGGACGACCTGGATGCGGCGATCGCCGAACTCAACGCCCAGGGCGTGACCACCGAACCGGTGCGTAGCGATACGCTCACCGGCAAGCGCTTCACCTTCTTCGCCGACCCGGACGATTTGCCGCTGGAGCTCTACGAAGCCTGAGAGGCTGTTCAATGTCTGTTGCGCGTCGGCTCTGAAAACCCGTGTTTTACGATGAACGGAGGCACCTCTGGCTGCAGCGGCGGTCAAAAACACCACACTCATCGACACGGGAGACCATGCCATGGGCCTGTTCAATTCACACCAGCCCACCACGGCCGAGCAGATCGAGCGTGAAATCCACAACCTGATGGCCGCCCTCGACGAACTCAAGCAAGGCGCCAGCAAGGAATCGCGGCACACCCTCGACAACCTGCGGGCGCGGGCCGAACACCTCTGGGAATATTCCTCCCCGCGTCTGGAACGCATGTCGCTGCAAACGCGCCGGGCGGGCCAGTTGGCCAACCAGTATGCCCACGAGCATCCCTGGTCCACTGCCGTGCTTGGCCTGGGCTTGATTGTCGGCGCCGCCACCCTGGTCGGCCTGATGCTGTCGCGGCGTTGAGCGGGTAGCCCGACGGCATGAAGAACGCTGAAACCCGTGTGCTCAAACTCGCCCTTTACGGGGCGCATTCGAGCCTGGGCAGCGCGCTGCTGAGCGAGTGGCTCAGCCGGCAACATGAAGCGGTCGCGGTGGTCGGCGATCTCAATGCCATCGACGTGCATCCCGGCCTGCGCGCCAAGCTGGGCGATCTGTACGACCCGCTGAGCGTCAGTGAGAGCGTGGCCGGGATGGATGCCGTGGTGGTCTACCATGCCGCTCCGAATCTGCCCGACGGTGCCGCTGACAGACCGCCGAACAGTGCCGGTTCTCCCCTGGACATGCTGGCAGCGCTGAATGTCGGCATGCCCCGGGTCGGGGTGAAACACCTGCTGCTGATCATCGAGCCCGATCTGATCGGCGACGCCGAGCGCCACCTGCTGCTCAACGGCCCGCTGGACTGGACCCTGGTCACGCCGCCACCAATCACTTGGCGCTTCGACCTCGACGATTTCCGCGACGCCGCGCATGCCGACCCGGACAGCGAGCTGTATCGCCTGCGCCGCTTCGCCGCCGCCCTGGCCGACGAACTGGAATCGCCGCAGCACCTGCGCCAGCGGATCACGATCCGCTATACGGCTCCCGACGACGTTGCATTTTCTTCGGCCAGCTCCGCCTGTAACCAGTCGACGAAGCGCTGGGTCAACCGCTGACGCCGCTTGCGTTCCGGCAGCACTTGGTAATAGCCGTACGACGAGCGTACCCGCTCCTTCAACAGCGGACAGAGCAGGCCTTGTTCCAGCAGGTCGTCGACCAGATGGCGCCAGCCGATGGCCACGCCCTGCCCGGCGAGTGCCGCCTGGATCAGCAGGGTGTAGTTGTCGAAGCGCAGCAAACCCGGAGCGGGTGCCTGGGCGATGCCGAGGGCGCGGAACAGGCCGCTCCAGTCGAACCAGCGGCTACGCGTTTCCGGCTTCAGGTGCAGCAGCGGGAAGTCGGTCAGCGCAGAGGGCGCCAGAGGCAATCGACGCCCTTGCAGCAGACGCGGGCTGGCGATGGGACACACCTCTTCGATGAACAATAACTGCGCCTCGCCATGTTTGAAGCGCCCGTCGCCGAACGCCACGGCGACATCGATGTCGGAACGCAACAGGTTGAGCCCGCGGTCGCTGGTCACCAGGCTGACGTCGATCTCCGGGTGGAGCTGGTGGAAGCGCGGCAAGCGCGGCATCAGCCAGTAGGCGGCGAAGGCGAAGTCGGTGGCCACCTGCAACACCTCGTGCTGCGGCCGGGCCGTGACCGCCTCGATACCTTCCTCGATGGCCGCCAGCCCGGCCTGCACATGCTCCAGCAGGACGCGGCCGGCTTCGGTGAGTTCGATCCCCCGGTAGACCCGGTCGAACAGCCGCGCGCCGAGCTGCCTTTCCAGCCGCTTGATCTGCTGGCTCACCGCCGGCTGGGTGGTGCCCAGCTCCAGGGCGGCTGCGGTGAAACTCAACTGGCGGCCAGCGGATTCGAACACCCTGAGCAGGTCGAGCGGCATCGCGGAAGCGGGCTCTTGCATAAGCTGTGCTTATCCTAGTCATCCATTCGTGTGTGGTTTACCCGTGCCGGCCAAGAGGCCAATCATGGCCATCAGCACTATCGCATAACCACAATGAATGAGTAATCCAGGCAATGAAGCGCCCCAACATTCTCTTCATCATGGCCGACCAGATGGCCGCGCCGATCCTGCCGATCCACGACCCGGCCTCGCCGATCAAGATGCCGAACCTCGGCCGGCTCGCTGCCGAGGGCGTGGTCTTCGATGCTGCCTACTGCAACAGCCCGTTGTGTGCGCCCTCGCGCTTCAGCTTGGTGAGCGGCCAGTTACCGTCGAAGATCGGTGCCTACGACAATGCTGCCGACTTCCCGGCCGACGTGCCTACCTATGCCCATTACCTGCGTCGCCTCGGCTACCGCACTGCGTTGTCCGGCAAGATGCACTTCTGCGGCCCGGACCAGTTGCACGGCTACGAGAAACGCCTGACCAGCGACATCTACCCGGCCGATTACGGCTGGGCGGTGAACTGGGACGAGCCGGAGGTACGGCCGAGTTGGTACCACAACATGTCGTCGGTGCTGCAGGCCGGCCCCTGTGTGCGCACTAACCAGTTGGATTTCGATGAAGAAGTAGTGTTCAAGGCACAACAGTATCTCTACGACCACGTGCGCGGCGACGACACCCGGCCGTTCTGCCTGACGGTGTCGATGACCCATCCCCACGACCCCTACACCATCCCGGCCGAATACTGGAATCGCTACCAGGACGACGACATCCCCCTGCCGCGCCAGACGATTCCCCAGGCCGAGCAGGACCCGCACTCGCAGCGCCTGCTCAAGGTCATCGATCTCTGGGACAAGCCGCTGCCGCCGGAAAAAATCCGCGACGCCCGCCGCGCTTACTTCGGTGCCTGCAGCTATATCGACGACAACATCGGCAAGCTGCTCGGCACCCTGGAAGCCTGCGGTCTGGCCGATGACACCTTGATCGTGTTCTCCGGCGACCATGGCGACATGCTGGGCGAGCGGGGGCTCTGGTACAAAATGCACTGGTTCGAGATGGCCGCGCGGGTGCCGCTGCTGGTCCATGCACCGCGCCGCTTCAAAGCCCATCGGGTGGGCGCGGCGGTATCGACCATCGACTTGCTGCCGACCCTGGTCGAACTGGCCGGCGGCAGCCTGGAATCTCACCTGCCGCTGGATGGACGCTCGCTGCTGCCGCACCTGGCGGGCGAGGGCGGCCACGACGAAGTGTTCGGCGAGTACATGGCCGAAGGCACCACCAGCCCGCTGATGATGATCCGCCGCGGACGCTACAAGTACATGCACTCGGAGCAGGACGCTCCGTTGCTCTTCGACATACTCGAAGACCCGCAGGAGTGCCGCAACCTGGCGCTCGATCCGGCCTATCGCGCATTGCTCGACGACTTCATCGGCGAGGCCCGCACCCGCTGGGACATCCCGGCGATCCATGCGGCGACCCTGGCCAGCCAGCGCCGCCGTCGCTTCGTCGCCGCCGCGCTGGAGCAGGGCACGCGCACCAGTTGGGACCACCAGCCCTGGGTCGACGCCAGCCAGCAGTACATGCGCAATCACATCGATCTGGACGATCTGGAGCGCCGGGCGCGCTATCCCAGGCCGTAGAAAAACAAAACGGGCGCATCGCCCATCCGAGAAAAACCAGGGGAGGAAGGCATGAAAAGACTCAACGCAGTACTCGCCGGCGGCTGTCTGCTGGCGGCCGCCACGTTCCACGTCCAGGCCGAGGACGCCAGCTGCGCCACGGTGAAATTGGCCGATCCGGGCTGGAGCGATATCGCCGTGACCAACGGCATCGCGACCTTCCTGCTCGACGGCATGGGCTACCAGACCAAGGTCGATACCCTGGCGGTGCCGATCATCTTCGGTGGGCTCAAGGACGGCCTGGTGGATGCCTTCCTCGGCAACTGGATGCCGGCCCAGCAGAGCTACCACGACAAGTTCGTCGCCAACGGCAATGTGGAGCAGTTGGCGAAGAACCTGGACGGCACCGAGTTCACCCTGGCGGTTCCGACCTATGCCTGGGAAGCCGGGGTGAAGGATTTCGCCGACCTGAACAAGTTCGCCGACCGCTTCAACCAGAAGATCTATGGCATCGGCTCGGGCGCACCGGCCAACCAGTCGATCCAGCAGATCATCGCCAAGAACGAGTTCGACCTGGGCAAATGGCGGCTGGTGGAGTCGGGCGAACAGGCCATGCTCTCCGAGGTGTCCCGCGCAGTGAAGCGGCAGCGCTTCATCGTCTTCCTCGGCTGGACGCCGCATCCGATGAACGTGCAGATCGACATGCGCTACCTGAAGGGCGGCGAGGCCTACTTCGGCAGCAGCGGCAGTGTCTACACCCTGACCCGCAAGGGCTACCGGCAGGCTTGCCCGAACGCTGCCCGGCTGCTCGCCAACCTGAGCTTCACCCAGGAAATGGAGAACAGCATCATGGCCTCGGCGCTGGAGAAAAAGGGCAGCAACGCCGAGGCGGTGAAAGCCTGGATCGCGGCACATCCCGAGATGCTCGACCAGTGGCTGGAAGGCGTGACCACCCGCGACGGCGGCGAAGCCCTGGCGGCGGTGAAGGCCAAGCTGTGAATCCGTAGGAGCCGGCTCTGCTGGCGATCACACTGACAAGAATCGCGAGCAAAGCTCGCTCCTACGACAGATTACGGATGACCGTACCCGGATTACGCTGCGCTTATCCGGGCTACGGTTGGATGGGTAATCCGCGATTCGCGCCCCCAATGCCTTGACCCTCGCCGCCCGGCATGGTGCGGTAACGGCTTCCGTGCCCGAGATTGTCCATGCGCCGCCCCGACCTGATCACGTTGCTCCCCTTCCTCGCCTGGCTGCCCCGGCAGAACCGCGCCAGCGTCGGCCAGGACCTGCTGGTCGGTCTGACCGGCGCCATCCTCGCCCTGCCGCAATCCATCGCCTACGCGCTGATCGCCGGCCTGCCGGCGGAATACGGTCTCTATGCGGCCATCGTGCCGGTGATTGTCGCCTGCCTGTGGGGCTCATCCTGGCACCTGATCGGCGGGCCGACCGCGGCCATTTCCATCGTGCTGTTCACCAGCGTCAGCCCGCTGGCGGTTCCTGGCAGCGCCGACTACGTCGGGCTGGTCCTGCTGCTGACCTTCCTTGCCGGGCTGTTCCAGTGGCTGCTCGGCCTGCTGCGCTTCGGTGCGCTGGTCAACTTCGTGTCGCACTCGGTGATCCTCGGCTTCACCCTCGGCGCAGCCGTGGTGATCGCCCTCGGCCAGGTACCCAACCTGTTCGGCCTCGACTTGCCCAGCCAGGCCACCGCGCTGCAAAGCCTGCTGGCGCTGGGTGAGCACCTGCGCGAGATCCATTGGCCGTCGCTGCTGGTGGCGCTGGTGACCCTGGTTGTGGCGTTGCTGGTGCGGCGTTTGCTGCCGCGCTGGCCGGCGCTGTTATTGGGCATCCTCGCTGGTGGCGTGCTGGTGGCGGCCCTGCCGCAGTGGATGGGCGGCGTTCCGCTGGTCAGCGCCTTCGAAGGCCGGCTGCCGCCCTTCAGTCCGCTGCAGTTCGACCTGGATACCCTGCTGCGTCTGCTGCCGGCCGCCGTCGCCTGCGGCATGCTCGGGCTGGTCACCAGCCTGTCCATTGCCCGTGCCCTGGCCGGCCGCTCGCAGCAGATGCTCAACGCCAACCTGGAAGTGCGCGGCCAGGGCCTGTCCAATATGGTCGGCGCCTGGTTCTCGGCCTCGCTGTCGGCAGGCTCGTTCACCCGCTCGGCACTGAACCAGCAGGCCGGTGCCCGCTCGCCACTGGCCGGAGTATTCTCCGCGCTCTGGGTCGCCCTGTTCACCCTCTTCGGCGCCCGCCTGATCGAACACATCCCGCTGCCGGCCATGGCCGCGAGCATCCTGCTGATCTGCTGGGGGTTGGTGGATATTCATGGCGTTCGCGCGCTCTGGCGGGTGAGCCGTTCGGAATTCCTGGTGATGAGCCTGACCTTCGCCGCCACGCTGCTGTTGGAGTTGCAGACCGCCATCTACGCTGGGGTGCTGGCGTCGCTGTTCTTCTACCTCAAGCGCACGTCGCGGCCACGGGTGCAGCAATGGCGGGAAGGAGAGGATGACGTACTGCGTCTGGAGGGTTCGATCTTCTTCGGGGCCTGCCCTTATCTGCAGCACCGCCTGCAACGCTGCGAAGGCGCGCGGGTGATCGTCGAGGCGCAGCAGGTCAACTTCATCGACTACGCCGGGGTCGAGATGCTGCACCAGGAAGCCCGCCGCCTGCTCGGCCAGAACCGCAGCCTGACGCTACGCCAGGCCCGCCCGCAGGTGGTGGAAGAATTGCTGAAACTGGAAGGACCGGAGCATTGCCCGGTCCTGTTCGAGACCTGATTAACCGGCCAACACCAATCTTCGAACCTCAGCCAACACCGGTGCACTGTCCGGCCGCACGCCGCGCCAGAGGAAGAACGCCTCGGCGGCCTGCTCCACCAGCATGCCCAGGCCATCCAGCGCCTGCGCCGCGCCATGCTCGCTGGCCCAGCGGCAGAAGGCAGTGGGTTCCTTGCCGTACATCATGTCGTAGCACAGCGTGTGGCCCGGGCGGATCAGGCTCGGCGAGATCGGCGGCAGGTCCCCGGCGAGGCTGGCGGAGGTGCCATTGACGATCAGGTCCACCGGCTCGTCGAGCCAGTCGAAACCGCTGGCCACCACCGGGCCCAGGTCGGCGAACTGCCGGGCCAGCGCCTCGGCCTTCTCCACCGTGCGGTTGGCGATGACCAGGCTGGCCGGGTGCTCTGCCAGGAACGGTTCCAGCACGCCACGTACCGCACCGCCTGCACCGAGCAACAGGATGCGCTTGCCGATCAGCGGAAAGCCCGCGTTCACCGTCAAGTCGCGCACCAGTCCGGCGCCATCGGTGTTGTCGCCGAGCAGGCTGCCGTCGTCGAGCTTCTTCAGGGTATTCACCGCCCCGGCGCGTTCGGCGCGAGCGCTCAGGCTGTCAGCCAGGCGGAACGCCTCTTCCTTGAATGGCACGGTGACGTTCGCTCCCTTGCCGTCGCGGAAGAAGGTACGGGCGAACCCGGTGAAATCGTCCAGTGGGGCGAGCAGGGCCTCGTAGGTCAGCGCCTGGCCGGTCTGCTCGGCGAACAGCCGGTGGATCAGCGGCGACTTGCTGTGGCCGATGGGGTTGCCGAAAACGCCGTAGCGGTCCATGGAAATCCTCGGTGAAATGCTTCAGCGCCCGGCCATCACGACTGGCCGGCAAGCCAGTCGCGGTCGGTCAGAAAATACTCCGTCAGCCGCGCTTCCGGGGTACCCGGCTCGGGCTTCCAGTCGTAGCCCCAGCGCACCTGCGGCGGCAGCGACATCAGGATCGACTCGGTGCGCCCGCCGGATTGCAGGCCGAACAGGGTGCCACGATCGTAGACCAGGTTGAACTCTACGTAGCGGCCACGGCGGAACGCCTGGAACTCGCGCTCGCGCTCGCCGTAGGGCGTGAGCTTGCGGCGCTGGACGATGGGCAGGTACGCCTCGATGTAGGCGTCTCCGATGGCCCGCATGAAGGCGAAGCAGGTCTCGAAGTCCCACTGGTTCAGGTCGTCGAAGAACAGGCCGCCGATGCCGCGCGGCTCGTTGCGGTGCTTGAGGTGGAAATAGCGGTCGCACCATTCCTTGAAGCGCGGGTAAACGTCCGCACCGAAGGGTTCGCACGCCTTGCGGGCGATCTGGTGCCAGTGCACGCAATCCTCTTCGACAGCGTAGTAGGGCGTCAGGTCGAAGCCGCCGCCAAACCACCAGACCGGCGCTTCGCCTTCCTTCTCCGCGCTGAAGAAGCGCACGTTGGCGTGGGAGGTCGGCACGTGGGGGTTTTCCGGGTGGATCACCAGGGACACGCCCAGGGCTTCGAAGCCGCGACCGGCCAGCTCAGGCCGATGGGCGCTGGCCGACGGCGGCAGGCCGGCGCCGAACACGTGGGAGAAATTCACACCGCCCTTTTCGATCACGGCACCGTCGGCGATCACCCGGGTACGACCACCGCCACCGGCCGGGCGAGTCCAGGCGTCTTCACTGAAACGCGCGCCGCCGTCTTCGGCTTCCAGGGCGGCGCAGATACGGTCCTGCAGATCGAGCAGATAGGCCTTCACGGCCTCGGTTTGAATACTCACGAGAATCACCTTGCAACAGGGCGGAGGCAGAGCCCATGCGGGCTGGCGGCCGGACAGGGGCGCTAGCATAGCATCGCTGCCGGCGCTTTCGCTGTTGACGCGGGTCAAGCGCTGGGGTTTGGATAGGCCCTTTCCGTGCGGTGCGCCGTGCTTTTTTCCTCTCGACAGCGGCCCCGGCACCTCCCTTCGCGTGCACTCATCAAGGAGTCTTTTCCGATGGCCAAGCGTATCCAGTTCAAGGCCCACGGCGGGCCGGAAGTCCTCGAATTCGTCGACTACACCCCGGCGGAACCGGGCCCGCGCGAAGTCCGCGTGCGCAACAAGGCCATCGGCCTCAACTTCATCGACACCTACTTCCGCAGCGGCCTCTATGCGCCGCCGGGCCTGCCGTCCGGCCTGGGCAGCGAAGGCGCCGGCGAGGTCGAGGCGGTGGGCAGCGAGGTGACTCAATTCAAGGTCGGCGACCGCGTCGCCTATGCCACCGGCCCGCTGGGCGCCTACAGCGAACTGCACGTGCTGCCGGCGGAAAAACTGGTCCGGCTGCCCGACTCGATCAGCTTCGAACAGGCGGCGGCGGTGATGCTCAAAGGGCTGACCGTACAGTATCTGCTGCGCCAGACCTATCCGCTGAAAGGCGGCGAGACCATTCTTTTCCACGCTGCCGCTGGCGGTGTCGGCAGCATCGCCTGCCAGTGGGCCAAGGCCCTCGGCGTGCACTTGATCGGCACTGTGGGTTCGGCGGAAAAGGCCGAACGCGCCAAGGCCCTGGGCGCCTGGGCGACCATCGACTACAGCCGCGAGGACGTGGCGAAGCGGGTGCTGGAACTGACCGATGGCAAGAAATGCCCGGTGGTCTACGACTCGGTGGGCAAGGACACCTGGGAAACCTCGCTGGACTGCGTGGCCCCGCGTGGCCTGCTGGTCAGCTTCGGCAATGCCTCCGGCGCGGTCACCGGCATCAACCTCGGCATCCTGGCGCAGAAGGGTTCGCTGTACGTCACCCGCCCGACCCTGGCGGGCTATGCCGATACTCCGGAACACTTGCAGGCCATGGCCGACGAGCTGTTTTCCATGATCGAGAGCGGCAAGATCCGCGTGGAAATCGGCCAGCGCTTCGCTCTCGCGGACGCGGCCAAGGCACAAACGGAACTGGCCGGCCGCCGTACCACCGGCTCGACGGTGCTTGTTCCGTAAGGGGTGAGGAGATCGGGGTGAGGGGTAAAGACTTTTACTCCTTACCCCTCACGCCAAACACCTTATCCTCTTACTACCCGCCCACTGACCAGATCACGGATGGTGCTAGGGTTCTTCCGCCCGCCCAAGGCACCGCCGAGCACGGCGTCGAGGCGATCATGGAAGTACTGCTCGACACGCAAGCGCGTGCGCGCCGCCGGTCGGCCGCCCGGATTGGCCGAGGTAGACACCAGCGGGCCGGTGAGGGCGCAGAGGTCACGCACCAGCGGGTGATCGGATACGCGCAGGGCGACACTGTCGTGCTGGCCGGTGATCCACTCGGGTAGCCGGTTCTGATGGGGAACCAGCCAGGTGTTCGGTCCCGGCCAGGTGCTGGCCAGACGGTCCTGCCAGGCTTCCGGCAAGTCCTCCAGGAGGAAATCGAACTGGCGAATGGAGTCGGCGACAAGGATCAAGCCCTTTTCCACAGGTCGATCCTTCAGCGCCAGCAACCGGTAGACAGCTTCCTCGTTCCACGGATCGCAACCCAATCCCCAAACCGCTTCGGTCGGGTAGGCCACCACGCCTCCCTCCCGCACCACACGCGCCACATACTGCGCACGCCAACTGCTGACCATCGTTCCAGCCCCCGAATACTGACTGGACGGCAGTGTACAAGGCTCAACCGGCGCGATACACCCAGCAGCCGGCCTCACAGGCCACCTGGCCCGCCAATTCCAGCTCGGTGAGGGCGACCAGGGTCCGTGGCAGCTCCCAACCGAGATTCGCCGCCAGGCTTTCACTGCTCTGGGGCGCTGCCCGCAGCAGCGCCAGCAGCGGATGCCCGGCCTGGGCAGCGGATGCGGCGGCTGGCGCCTGGACCTGCCAGCCGCGCAGGGCTTCGAGGATGTGCTCGATGGTCTCCACCAGGGTGGCGCCCTCGCGGATCAGCTGATGGCAACCACGCGCCCCCGGATGGTGGATGGAGCCGGGAATGGCATAGACCTCTCGGCCCTGTTCGGCCGCCAGCTTCGCCGTGATCAACGAGCCGCTGGACGGGCTTGCCTCGACAACCAGCACGCCCAACGACAGGCCGCTGATGATGCGGTTGCGCCGGGGGAAGTTGCTCGCCTGGGGTGGGCAGTCCAGCGGTAGCTCCGATACCAGAGCACCGCCGCGGGCGACGATCCGTTGCGCCAGTGCCTTGTGCCGATGCGGATAGAGGCAACGCAGCCCTGTCCCGAGCACCGCGACGGTCAGGCCGTCGCCATCCAGCGCTCCCTGGTGCGCGGCGCCGTCGATACCCAGAGCCAATCCACTGGTGATCACGAAACCGGCACCGGCCAGGCTGCGGGCAAAGGAACGGGCCGTATCCAATCCCGGAGCGGACGCACGACGGCTGCCAACCATGGCCAGTTGAGGCCGTTCGAGAATGGCGGGATCGCCCTCGACGAACAGCAGGGGAGGTGCATCGGGCAGTTCGCCAAGCAGGGCAGGGTAGCGTGGATCGTCCCAGGCCAGCAGGTGATGGTCCGGCTGTTCCAGCCATGCCATGGTAGCGGCGGCACGCTCGCGGATTTCCGCACTACGCCGGGGCTCGGCACAACAGGCGGGCAAACCCAGGGAGCGCCAGGCGCTGGCCGGTGCGCTGAGGGCAGCGGATGCGCTTTCGAAGGCATCGAGCAAGCGGCGGAAACGTCGAGGGCCGAGTTCCGGCAGGCTGTGCAGGCGCAGGCGGGCTTCTAGTTCGGCGGGAGTGAGGGAAGTCGTCGTCGCGAGCGACATCGCGATCATCCTTGATCTGTCGCGCCGCAAATGCGGCAGGGGAAAAGAAGAAGCCCCGCTCGGGGCGGGGCTTCGGCTGTTACGGGTTGCGGACCTTGTCCATAACCGCGAGCTGGCGGCTGGCAGCGAGCACCAGGCCGTAGCTGAGCTTGTCGTAAGTGCGGAACACCATCAGCAGGCCGGAACGCTCGTCCGGGACCTTCACCGACTCGCCGGTGATGCGGTCACGCACGGTTTCGCCAGTCTTGTAGACGGCCAGGACGTTGCCTTCGGCCAGGCCGTCGCGCTTGCCCTTGTTGATGGTGACCACGTCGAACTGGCCGATCTGCGTCACACCACGCGGAACATCGAGGATCAGGCCCTTGATGTCGCTCGCCGGAGCACTGGGCATGAAGGTGGAGTTCACCGCACGCTCCTCGGTAGGGAACAGACGGTCGCCCAGGCGAACTTCCTGGGTGGTGCGCAGCAGGGTCATGGTGGCGATATCGCCTTCCTCGGCGACCACTTCGCCGGTACCGATGTCGTCGGCGTTGATGCCGAGGAATTCCTTGGTATCCGGATCGGTGTAGGTACGGCCCTGGCGGAAGATGCCGTATACGGGCTGGCCTTCCTCGAAGGTGCCGCGGGCATAGATTCGGTCACCGGCGCCGCTCACCACGCGCTCGGCGTTACCGGCGACGATGTAGGGCTGGCCCTCGAACTGCTCGGGCGTATCGACGATACGGTTGGACAGCAGGAAGCTGTTGATCTTTTCCAGCGGGATGGTCGGGATCGCTTCGGCCATCGGCGTGCTGCGCACCTTCGGCGACAGCTTGACGGTCCCGCGCGATTCGCCGCGGTTGAGCATCAGACGCGGCTGGCCATCGATATAGACCAGGCTCAGCGTATCGCCCGGGTAGATCAGGTGAGGGTTCTGGATCTGCGGGTTGGCGTGCCAGATTTCCGGCCACTTCCAAGGCTCGCGGAGAAACTTGCCGGAGATGTCCCAGAGCGTATCGCCCTTCACCACGGTATAGCGGTCCGGATGACCATCCTTCAGCTCTACCGCAGCCTGCGCCAGACCGCCCGCGGCGAGGAGCAGCAGGGCGAGTAGTGATTTCCTCATGCGGTGAATCCCTTTATTATGTGTATTCACGTGGAGCGCCCTAGCGCCGCGGAAATCCCCAGGGAACGCGGCGTGAAGCCGTTTTTCAATGCTGCTCATCATCTTAGCAGTGGATTTTTACTTAATTCCATAAGTGCATCACAAACGTATATGGCGATCCTGAACATCCTCGAATTTCCCGATCCGCGGCTGCGTACCATCGCCAAACCGGTGGAGTCGGTGGACGACTCGCTGCGCCAGCTGATCGACGACATGTTCGAGACCATGTACGCCGCCCCGGGCATCGGTCTGGCCGCGACTCAGGTGAACGTGCACAAGCGCCTGGTGGTGATCGACGTCAGCGAGGACAAGACCCAGCCGCTGGTGTTCATCAACCCCGAGTTCGAACCGCTCACCGACGAACTGGACCAGTATCAGGAAGGCTGCCTGTCGGTACCCGGCTTCTACGAGAACGTCGAGCGTCCGCAACGCGTCCGGGTCAAGGCCCTCGACCGCAATGGCGAAGCCTTCGAAATGATCTGCGAAGGCCTGCTGGCGGTGTGCATCCAGCACGAGTGCGATCACCTCAACGGCAAGCTGTTCGTCGATTACCTGTCCAGCCTCAAGCGTGATCGTATCCGCAAGAAGCTGGAGAAACAGCACAGGCAACAGGCCTGATGCGTTCATACTGAAGGCTTGCTCCGGCAAGCCTTTTTCTTTCAGCCCTCAGCGAGAGACCATGACCCAGCCCCTGCGCATCGTCTTCGCCGGCACCCCGGAATTTGCCGCCGAACATCTCAAGGCCCTCCTCGAAACCCCGCACCGGATCGTCGCCGTCTACACCCAGCCCGACCGCCCCGCCGGTCGCGGACAGAAGCTGATGCCGAGTCCGGTCAAGCAGCTCGCCGTTCAGCACAACATTCCCGTCCTCCAGCCGAAGACCCTGCGCGATCCGGCTGCCCAGGCCGAACTGGCCGCCTTGCAGCCGGACCTGATGGTGGTGGTGGCCTACGGTCTGATCCTGCCCCAGGCGGTGCTGGATATCCCCCGCCTCGGCTGCATCAACAGCCATGCCTCGCTACTGCCGCGCTGGCGCGGCGCGGCGCCGATCCAGCGCGCCGTGGAGGCCGGCGACGCGGAAAGCGGGGTCACCGTAATGCGCATGGAAGCCGGCCTGGACACCGGCCCGATGCTGCTCAAAACGAGCACCCCCATCGAAGCCGGCGATACCGGCGGCACCCTGCACGACCGCCTCGCCATCCTGGGGTCGAAGGCCGTGATCGAGGCGGTCGATACCCTGGCCGCCGGCACGCTGGTGGGCGAAGTTCAGGACGATGCCCTGGCCACCTACGCGCACAAGCTGAATAAAGAAGAAGCCCGTCTCGACTGGGGCCGCCCGGCCGTCGAGCTGGAGCGCCGCATCCGGGCCTTCACGCCCTGGCCTGTCTGTCACACCACCCTGAACGGCGAGACGCTGAAGGTACTGGCTGCAGCCCCAGGCGAAGGCCGAGGCGTCCCCGGTACCATCCTCGCCGCCAACAAGGACGGCCTGACCGTTGCCTGTGGCGAAGGCGCCCTACGTCTGACCCGCCTGCAACTCCCCGGCGGCAAGCCTCTGGCCTTCGCCGATCTGCTCAACAGCCGCCGCGAGCAGTTCGCCCCGGGCCAGGTGCTCGGCGCATGAGCCTCAACCCCCGTCTGGCCGCCGCCCGCGCCCTGGCCGCCGTGCTGTCCGGCAAGGCGTCGCTGGGCAGCAGCCTGCCGGCGCAACTGGACAAGGTCGAGCCACGCGACCGCAGTCTCACCCAGGAGCTCGCCTACGGCGCCGCCCGCTGGCAGCCACGCCTCGCGGCGCTGGCCGAACAGTTGCTGCAGAAGCCATTCAAGGCCGCCGACAAGGATGTCGAAGCGCTGCTGCTGATTGGCCTCTACCAGTTGCTCTACACCCGTATCCCCGCCCACGCCGCCATTGGCGAGACCGTCGGCTGTGCCGACGCGTTGAAGAAAAGCTGGGCCAAGGGCCTGCTGAACGCCGTGCTGCGCCGCGTGCAGCGCGAAGGCGAAACCCTGCTGGCCGGACTGGAACGCGATCCGGTGGTTCGCACCGCGCATCCGCGCTGGTTGCAGAAATCCCTGAAAGCCCACTGGCCCGAAAAATGGGAGGAGGTCTGCGCGGCAAACAACGCCCATCCGCCCCTGATTCTGCGGGTCAATCGCCGTGAAGGCAGCCGTGAGGATTACCTGGCGGAGTTGCAGTCCGCCGGGATTTCCGCCCACGCCTGCGCCTTTAGCCGCGACGGCATTGTTCTCGACGAGCCACGTGACGTCACGACTCTGCCGGGCTTCGCCGAAGGCCGCGTCAGCGTGCAGGACGAAGCCGCCCAACTGGCCGCCGACCTGCTCGAACTAGCCCCCGGCCAACGCGTGCTGGACGCCTGCTGTGCACCGGGCGGCAAGACCTGTCACCTGCTGGAAGCGGAGCCGAAGCTGGCCGAAGTAGTGGGGATCGACCTGGAAGCCAAGCGGCTCGAACGCGTGCGGGAGAACCTCGGGCGACTCGGCCTCGACGCTCGCCTGATCGCCGCCGATGCGCGCGACATCGCCGCCTGGTGGGATGGCAAGCCGTTCCAACGCATCCTTCTCGACGCACCCTGTTCGGCCACTGGCGTGATCCGCCGCCACCCAGACATCAAGCTGACCCGCCAGGCCGACGATATTCCGGCCCTGGCCACGCTCCAGGGCGAACTGCTCGATGCGCTCTGGTCGACGCTGGAGGTCGGCGGCGTGCTGCTCTATGCCACCTGCTCCGCCTTGCCGACCGAAAACACCGAGGTCATCGAGGCATTCCTCGCCCGCACGCCCGGTGCGCGGGAGCTGGACGTCGCCGGCACCTTCGGCCTCAAGCAGCCCCACGGACGCCAGTTACTGGCCCAGGAAAACGGGCATGATGGTTTCTATTACGCAAAACTGATCAAGATCGCCGCGTCACCCCGCGGCTGAGGACAAGGAACCGATGAAGATCATCATCCTCGGCGCCGGCCAGGTCGGCGGAACCCTCGCCGAGCATCTGGCCAGCGAGGCCAACGACATCACCGTGGTGGACACCGATGGCGACCGCCTGCGCGACCTCGGCGACCGCCTCGACATTCGCACCGTGCAAGGCAAAGGCTCCTTTCCGACCGTACTGCGCCAGGCCGGCGCCGACGACGCCGACATGCTCATCGCGGTGACCAACAGCGACGAAGTGAACATGGTCGCCTGTCAGGTCGGCTACACCCTGTTCCATACCCCGACCAAGATCGCCCGGGTCCGTGAGGCAGCCTATCTGACCCGTACCGGCCTGTTCGACAACGAAGCCATTCCGGTGGACGTGCTGATCAGCCCGGAACAGGTGGTGACCAACTACATCAAGCGCCTGATCGAATACCCCGGCGCCCTGCAGGTGATCGACTTCGCCGAAGGCAAGGCGCAACTGGTGGCAGTGCGCGCCTATTACGGCGGTCCGCTGGTCGGCCAGGAATTGCGCCAGTTGCGCCAGCACATGCCCAACGTGGACACCCGCGTGGCCGCGATCTTTCGCCGCAACCGGCCGATCCTGCCGCAGGGCGACACGGTGATCGAAGCCGACGACGAGGTGTTCTTCATTGCCGCCAAGGGCCACATCCGCGCGGTGATGAGCGAGATGCGCCGCCTCGAGGATAGCTACAAGCGGGTGGTGATCGCTGGCGGCGGGCACATCGGCGAACGCCTCGCCGAGGCCATCGAGAGCCGCTACCAGGTGAAGATCATCGAGATGAACCCGGCCCGCTGCCGCTACCTCTCGGAGGCCCTGGACAGCACCATCGTTCTCCAGGGCAGCGCGTCGGACAAGGATCTGCTGGTTGAAGAGAACATCAACGACGCCGACATCTTCCTCGCCCTGACCAACGACGACGAGGCCAACATCATGTCCTCGCTGCTAGCCAAGCGGCTCGGCGCGCGCAAGGTGATGACCATCATCAACAACCCGGCCTACGTCGACCTGGTGCAGGGCGGTGAGATCGACATCGCCATCAGCCCGCAGTTGGCCACCATCGGCACCCTGCTGACCCACGTGCGACGCGGCGACATCGTCAGCGTGCACTCGCTGCGCCGGGGCGCGGCCGAAGCCATCGAGGCCATCGCCCATGGCGACGCCAAGTCGAGCAAGGTCATCGGCCGTGCCATCGAAGACATCGCCCTGCCGCCGGGCACCACCATCGGCGCGATCATCCGCGACGAGGAAGTGCTGATCGCCCATGACGACACCGTGATCGAATCCGGCGACCACGTGATTCTGTTCCTGGTGGACAAGAAGCACATTCGCGACGTCGAACGGCTGTTCCAGGTGGGATTGACCTTCTTCTGATCGAGCTTCGAGCCACAACGCTTACTTGTCGCTTGAAGCTTGCCGCTGACAGCTTCCCGGAGGGCCCCCGATGATCGAATCCCTGGAAAAGATGCTGGCCAAGGGCGTGGACAACGCCCTGCTGCGCTTCGGCCTGGGCAAGGGCTATCTGGATGCCGGCGAACCGGCGCGGGCCGCCGAACATCTGCGGCGTTGCGTCGAGTTCGATCCGAACTATTCGGCCGCCTGGAAGCTGCTTGGCAAGGCACTCGACGCCCAGGCCGATCCGGACGGCGCCCGTCAGGCCTGGGAGAAGGGCCTGGAGGCTGCCCGCGGCCACGGCGACAAGCAGGCAGAAAAGGAAATGACCGTGTTCCTGCGCAAGCTGGAGAAGCGGATCAGGCCGTGATCGCGCCTCACACCGACAGAGCGGCGCGGCGAGGCATCAGCCGCATCAGGCCATTCAGCAGCATGCCGTACAAAGGCACGAACAGCAGCAGGCTCACGGCCAGCTTGACGCCGTAATCCACCGTGGCGATTTCCACCCAGTGCTCGGCCATGAACGGGTTGCCGCTGTGCCAGAAGGCCACGGAAAAGAACGCAAAGGTATCCAGCAGGTTACCCAGCACGGTGGAAGCCGCCGGGGCGATCCACCAGTGGCGCAGCTGGCGAAGACGATCAAAGACCTGGATATCGAGCACCTGACCCAGTACGTAGGCAATGAAGCTGGCCAGGGAAATCCGGGCAACGAAACTGTTGAACTCGCCCAGCGCCGCCGCCCCCTGGAAGGCGCCGTCCTGGAACAACACCGAAACCACATACGAAGCCAGCAGCGCCGGCAGCATGACCCGCGCGATGACCTGCCGCGCCGGGCTCTTGCCCAGCAGACGTACGGTGAGGTCGGTGGCAAGGAAGATGAACGGGAAGCTGAACGCCCCCCAGGTGGTCTGCCAACCGAACAGCATCATTGGCAACTGCACCAGGTAATTGCTGGCAATGATGATGAGGATATGGAAAGCGATCAGTCCGGCCAGGGTGCCACGCCGGAGCGAAGGGGAAAGCATCTGCATCTGAGCGTCCTTTTTGAGTCATGGGGTGAGGGAACCCATTGCCGCGACCGGAATGATCGGGCGGCGCGCATTCTAGCCTTTTCTTGACTTACCGGATAGGTTTTAGTCGTCGGAGAGGAAACGCAGGCCGGCACCCTCGGCGTCGACCCGCATCACCTCCATCTGCAGGATCGGTGCTTCGATGGGCAGGTCCTGCACCTGCCCGGTGACTTGGCTGCCGGGTTCCAGCGCAGCGAGTTCGGGATGCCGGACGTAGACACCGCCATCCGACAGGTCGCGGGTCTGGGCGATCAGCTCGCCGAAGCTCGGGTGGCTGATCTTGATGCGGCATTTCATCGGTGTACGGGGAAACTGTCGCTGGTTGGCCATGGCTGGGCTGCCATCCGTGGAAGTTAGCGGTTAATACCTCAATTGCACGACGCAGGCTAGCCAACCCTGGGTTGGCCGGCCCCTCAGTACCACTTTTTCTCGCCGTCCGGGCGCTTCTTGAAACGTTTCATCGTCCACATGTACTGGCTCGGATAGGCCCGCACGTACTTTTCGATCACACCGCTCATGGCCGCCACGGCGGTTTCGGTGTCGTCGCTATACATCGCTTCCGGCGCTGCTTCGAGGATCACCTTGTAGCCCGAGCCGTCCGGCAGACGAACAGCATGGAGGAACACGCCAACCGCCTTGCCCCCCGCAAGCATGCCGGGCACGAATTTGCTGGTCAGCGCCTGGATGGCGCAGAAGGGCACGAACACGCCGCTGGAGCGGCTCGGTTCCGGGTCGGCGGGAATGCCCACGGCGCCGCCCTTGCGGACTTCCTTGATGACGCTGAGGATGCCTTCCTTGGTAGAAGGGGCGACCCGGTTACCCATCTGCACGCGCTGTTTCTGCAGGAGTTCGTCCACCGCCTTCAGCTTCGGCGGACGATAGAAGATGATGGGTTTGCACTGCGAGCAGTAGAAGTGATTCAGCACTTCCCAGTTACCCAGATGGCTGGTGATACCGACCACGCCTTTGCCGGATGCCAATGCCGAATGCAGGACTTCGAGTCCTTCCACTTCACGCACCAGGCGCAGGGACTTTTCCGCTGGCCAGATCCAGGCGCAGGCGCTTTCGGTGAGCGTCCGGCCGATATCCATCAGACTGCGGCGCCACAGGTCTTCCAGGGCGGATTTTTCCAGCTCCGGAAAGCATTTTTCCAGGTTGATGCGTGCGACCTCGCGCGACCGGTTCGGCAGGCGCCACATCAGCCAGCCGAGCGACGCACCGACCGTCTGCACCACGCGCCAGGGCAACAGCGCGAAGAGGCGCAGAAAACCCACGACCAGCGCGCCCTTGAACTTCTCCACAGCGAACTCCCGGAAGATGTCGAAAAAAGGCGGCCATTGTAACGGATCGTCGTCCGCGACCTGAACGGGCTTCCGGTCGCGTCCCACCTACCCGAGTTCGATGTAACGATCGCAATCCAGGGTATGGTCCATCACCATGCCAGCCGCCTGCATGTAGGCGTAGCAGATGGTCGGGCCGACGAAGGTAAATCCCTTTTTCTTCAACGCCTTGCTCATGGCCTCGGCTTCAGGCGTCACCGCCGGCACGTCGGAGCGGTCGCGGAAGCGGTTGATCCTCGGCTTGCCGCCGACGAAAGACCAAAGCAGTTCGACCGGGTCCTCCAGTTCCAGCCAGGCCCGGGCGTTCTGCCGTGCGGCATTGAGCTTCAAGCGGTTGCGGATGATGCCGGGGTCCTGCATCCGCTCCTCGATCTCGGCATCGCTCATCGCGGCAAGGCGGGCCGGATCAAAACCGAACAGAACTTCGCGGTAGCGCTCGCGCTTCTTCAGCACGGTGATCCAGGATAGTCCGGCCTGGAAGCCCTCCAGCAGGAGCAGTTCGAACAACTTGCCGGGGTCGCGTTGCGGCACGCCCCATTCCTCGTCGTGATAGGCCATGTAGAGAGGATCATCGGTACACCAGAAGCAGCGTGGCATAAGGCTTTCCATGCGGTAGAGGCGAGGTTTAATCGGGTATACTTCGGCGCTTTATGACGTCGACGAAGCGGCTGGGATACGGCCCGTCGCTTCCCAGCTCCAGCACAGGTGAAAATTCGTGAGCCAGACTACGCCCGCCGTGCGCACCTTCCAAGACCTGATCCTGGCCCTCCAGCAGTATTGGGCCGAGCAGGGCTGCGTGGTGCTCCAGCCCTACGACATGGAAGTAGGCGCCGGTACTTTCCACACCGCCACTTTCCTCCGCGCCATCGGCCCGGAAACCTGGAACGCCGCCTATGTGCAGCCTTCCCGTCGCCCGGCCGACGGCCGCTATGGCGAGAACCCCAACCGCCTGCAGCACTACTATCAATTCCAAGTGGTGCTCAAGCCGAACCCGGAGAACTTCCAGGAGCTGTACCTGGGCTCGCTGAAGGCCATTGGCATCGACCCGCTGGTCCACGACATCCGCTTCGTCGAAGACAACTGGGAATCGCCGACCCTCGGCGCCTGGGGCCTGGGCTGGGAGATCTGGCTGAACGGCATGGAAGTCACCCAGTTCACCTACTTCCAACAGGTCGGCGGCATCGAGTGCTATCCGGTGACCGGCGAGATCACCTACGGCCTGGAGCGCCTGGCCATGTACCTGCAGGGCGTCGACTCGGTCTACGACCTGATCTGGACCGACGGCCCGTTCGGTACCGTCACCTACGGCGACGTGTTCCACCAGAACGAAGTGGAGCAATCCACCTACAACTTCGAGCACGCCAACGTGCCGGAGCTGTTCCGCCTGTTCGATTTCTACGAGTCGGAAGCCAACCGCCTGATCGAGCTGCAATTGCCGCTGCCGACCTACGAAATGGTGCTGAAGGCCTCCCACACCTTCAACCTGCTGGACGCCCGCCGTGCCATTTCGGTGACCGAGCGCCAGCGCTACATCCTGCGCGTGCGCACCTTGGCCCGCGCGGTGGCACAGAGCTACCTGCAGGCGCGCGCCCGTCTCGGCTTCCCCATGGCCACCCCCGAATTGCGTGAAGAAGTGTTGGCCAAGCTGAAGGAGGCCGCAGAATGAGTGCACAAGATTTTCTCGTCGAACTGGGCACCGAAGAGCTGCCGCCGAAAGCCCTGAAATCCCTCGGCGAAGCCTTCCTCGCCGGAATCGAAAAGGGCCTCAAGGGGGCCGGCCTGGCTTATGCGTCAGCCCGTGTGTTCGCCGCCCCGCGCCGACTGGCCGTGCTGATCGAGCAACTGGCCACCCAGCAACCAGACCGCAGCCACAATGTCGATGGCCCGCCGCTGCAAGCCGCGTTCGACGCCAACGGCAACCCGACCCAGGCTGCGCTCGGTTTCGCCAAGAAGTGCGGCGTCGACCTGGAACAGATCGACAAGAGCGGGCCCAAGCTGAAATTCAGCCAGACTATTCCCGGCCAGCCGGCCGTCGGCCTGTTGCCCGGTATCGTCGAGGCCTCGCTGAACGAACTGCCGATTCCCAAGCGCATGCGCTGGGCCACTCGCAAGGAAGAGTTCGTTCGCCCGACCCAGTGGCTGGTCATGCTGTTCGGCGATCAGGTCATCGACTGCGAAATCCTCGCCCAGAAGGCCGGTCGCGAATCCCGCGGCCATCGCTTCCACAGCCCGGGCAAGGTGCATATCTCGCGTCCGTCCACCTATCTGGAGGATCTGCGGGGCGCCTATGTGCTGGCCGACTTCGCCGAGCGCCGCGAACTGATCGCCGCCCGCGTCGACGAACTGGCCGCCGCCCAGCAGGGCAGTGCGATCGTTCCGGCCGATCTGCTGGACGAAGTGACGGCCCTGGTGGAATGGCCGGTACCGCTGGTCTGCTCCTTCGAGGAACGCTTTCTCGAAGTACCGCAGGAAGCTCTGATCTCCACCATGCAGGACAACCAGAAGTACTTCTGCCTGCTGGATGCCAAGGGCAAGCTGCTGCCGCGCTTCATCACCGTGGCCAACATCGAAAGCCAGGACCCGGCACAGATCGTTTCCGGCAACGAGAAGGTCGTGCGTCCGCGCCTCACCGACGCCGAGTTTTTCTTCAAGCAGGACAAGAAACAGAAGCTGGAAAGCTTCAATCAGCGTCTGGCCAACGTGGTGTTCCAGGCGCAGCTGGGCTCGGTGTTCGAGAAAGCCGAGCGAGTCTCCAAACTCGCCGCGTTCATCGCCGAGCGTGTTGGCGGAGACGCCGAGCGCGCCGCCCGCGCCGGCCTGCTGTCAAAGTGCGACCTGGCCACCGAGATGGTCGGCGAATTCCCTGAGATGCAGGGCATTGCCGGCTACTACTACGCGCTCAACGACGGCGAGCCGGAAGACGTCGCTCTCGCCTTGAACGAGCAATACATGCCACGCGGCGCTGGCGCCGAGCTGCCGACCACGCTGACCGGTGCTGCCGTGGCGGTTGCCGACAAGCTGGATACGCTGGTCGGCATCTTCGGTATCGGCATGCTGCCCACCGGCAGCAAGGACCCGTATGCCCTGCGCCGTGCCGCTCTCGGTGTACTGCGTATCCTGATCGAGAAGCAGCTCGACCTGAACCTGGCCGACGCCCTCGAATTCGCGGCACGTCAGTACGCCGACAAGGTCAAGTCGGACGGCTTGGTGGCTCAGGTCCAAGACTTCATCTTCGACCGTCTGCGTGCCCGTTACGAAGACGAAGGCATCGACGTTGCCGCCTACCTCTCTGTGCGTGCGCTGCAGCCCGGCTCCGCGCTGGACTTCGACCAGCGCGTACAGGCCGTGCAGGTGTTCCGCCAGTTGCCGGAAGCCGAAACCCTGGCCGCTGCCAACAAACGCGTGTCCAATCTGCTGGCCAAGTTCGAAGGCGAGGTTCCGGCGAATGTCGACGGCTCGCTGCTTCAGGAGCCCGCCGAGAAGGTCCTGGCGCAGGCCCTGGCGGCGGCTGACGAAGCCGTGGCGCCGCTTGCCTCGGCACGCTGCTACCGTGAGGCCCTGGAGCGCCTGGCTAGCCTGCGCGAACCGGTGGATGCCTTCTTCGACGCGGTCCTGGTCAACGCCGAAGACAGCGCCGTACGGGCTAACCGCTATGCTTTGCTCGCGCGTCTGCGCGGGTTGTTCCTCGGCGTTGCCGATATTTCGCTATTGGGCTGAAAGCACGGGCTCCGGTCTTTCGAGATCTGGAGCTCGTTCGCACGAATACGTATGAAACTGATCGTTCTCGACCGTGACGGGGTCATCAATCAGGACTCCGATGAGTTTGTGAAGAATCTGGACGAGTGGATTCCCATCCCCGGTTCCATCGAAGCCATTGCACGTCTGTCCAAGGCCGGCTGGACGATAGCGGTGGCCACCAACCAATCCGGCGTGGCGCGCGGGCTGTTCGACATGACCACGCTCACCGACATGCACCTGATGATGCAGAAACTGGTGATGGAGCAGGGCGGGCGTATCGATCTGATCGTACATTGCCCCCATGGGCCCAAGGACGGCTGCGAATGCCGCAAACCTAAGCCCGGCATGTTCCGTACCATCGCCGAGCATTTCGAGCTGCCCGATCTCCAGGGAGTACCCGTGGTCGGAGACAGTCACCGCGATCTGCACGCCGGGCTTATGCTGGGCGGCACGCCCTACTTGGTGAAGACCGGCAAGGGCTTGCGCACGCTGGAAAGCAACCTGCCCCCGGGCACCCAGGTCTTCGATGACCTCGCCGCCGTGGTCGACCACTTGCTCAAGGACCGATAGATGAGCTTCACCCTGCGAATCAGGACCTTCCTGTTTTACCTTCTGCTCTCTGCCAGCGCCTTCTTTTGGGGCATTCTCAGCGTCCTGATCGGACCTTTCCTACCATTCCGCGCGCGCTACCGGTTCATCGTCCAGGCTTGGTGCCGCATGGCCGTCTGGCTGGCACGTGCCGTGGTGGGTATCCGCTATGAAATAAAAGGCTTGGAAAATATTCCCGAGCGGCCTTGCGTGATCTTGGCGAAGCATCAGAGCACATGGGAAACCTTCTTCCTCTCCGGTTACTTCGAGCCTCTGAGCCAGGTACTGAAACGCGAACTGCTGTTCGTCCCGTTCTTCGGCTGGGCGATGGCGCTGCTGCGCCCCATCGCCATCGATCGCAGCAATCCCAAGGCAGCTCTCAAGCAACTCGCCAAGCAGGGTCATGAAAGGCTGGAGCAGGGCGCCTGGGTGCTGGTATTCCCTGAAGGTACCCGCGTGCCGGCCGGGCAGATTGGCAAGTTTTCCCGAGGTGGTGCGGCACTGGCTGTCAACGCTAACCTGCCGGTCCTGCCCATCGCCCACAACGCTGGCGAGTTCTGGCCGAAGGAGGGCTGGAGCAAGCGCCCCGGCACCATCCAGGTGGTGATCGGCCCCGCTCTGTATGCGGAGTCCACCGGTCCACGTGCCATCGCCGAACTCAACGACCGCGCCTTCGCCTGGGTAGAACAGACCCAGCGAGAGATCGGCGCTCTGCCACCAACCGCAGTGCCAATCGATACCGTCGCGCCTATCTGAACGAAGGTAGCGACCAATAAGAAAGCCGGCCCTGAGGCCTAATGCTGTTCACTTAAGCATTTGAGCCCCGGCGGGGCTTCCCCGAAAATCCGATGCCAGGTCTCTGGCATCGGATTTTTTATGTCTCTCCAACAG
>NZ_MUJY01000073.1 GCF_002286785.1 Pseudomonas sp. PIC25
GGCGAGTCGCTGAGCGAGTCGTTCGGCTACGGCATGCAGGACGCCGATGGCGACCCGGGCAGCGCCACCCTGACCCTGACTATCCAGGGCGCCGACGACGGCGTGGTGATCACCGGCCTGGACCTGAACGGCGGTGAGTTGCTGGTGGATGAGGACGATCTGCCCAATGGCAGCGATCAGACACCCGAGTCCCTTAGCGACAGTGGCACGTTCGTCATCACCGCTCCGGATGGCATTGCCACCATCAGCATCGGTGGGGTCAGCTTTACCTACGCGCAACTGGCCAACTCGGGTAGCGTCAATCTGGTGATCGACAGCCCGGCCGGCGTGCTGGTGATTAATGGCTACAGCGGTACCGGATCGGGCGGTACGGTGTCCTACACCTACACGTTGCAGGACCCGGTGAGCAACGCAGTGGGGGCCGACCAGGCGACCGAGAGCTTCGCCATCGTAGTTACCGATGAAGACGGCTCATCGTCCAATGCCAGCCTGGACGTAACCATCATCGATGATGTCCCGACCGCCCACGCCGACACCAACAGCGTGGTGGAAGGTGGCGTGGTCAACGGCAACGTGCTGACCGACGGTACGCCCGATGTATTCGGCGCGGATGGTGCCACCGCCGGTGGCGGGGTGGTCGGCGTCAAGGTCGGTGGCGATACCGGCACGCCGGCTTCCGGCAGTGTCGGCTCGTTGCTGACCGGCACCTACGGCACCCTGGTGCTGAACGCCGATGGCAGCTACACCTACGACGGCTTCCCCAATGTGGTGCCGCCGGCGGGGGCGACCGATGTGTTCACCTATACCATCCGCGATGCGGACGGTGACCTGAGCACCGCCACCCTGACCATCGGGCTCACCGACAGCGGGCTGTTCGCGCCGTTGGACAACGACGTGCTGGTCTACGAGAAGGCGCTGGACACCACGGTCAGCGGTTCCGACCTGGCCGCCGGCACGGTGACCGGCAGCCTGCCGGGCCATACCGGCGAGACGGACGCCAGCAACCAGCTCAACGCCACGGGTGGCGTGGGAACTCTGACCTACAGCCTGGTCGGCAGCGCCACCGGTAGCTACGGCACCATCCAGATCAACAGCGATGGCAGCTATGTCTACACCCTGACCAAGCCCTACGACACCAGCCCGGACGCCAATAACGGCGCCAACGTGGAGCTGGGCAAGGACAGCTTCACCTACCAGGTGACGGACGCCAACGGCAACACCGCCACCGGGACCATCCTGGTGGATATCGTCGACGACGTACCGGTGGCTTTCGTGCCGGTGAACGGGCTGATGGTAGACCAGACCACCGCCGTGCACAGCATCACTGCCGACCTGCGTTTCGCCCAGGCGGCGGGTGCCGACGGCGTGGGCAACGTGGTGTTCAACATCACCGAAGGGACCGCCGCGCTGGACGCCGATGGCCGAATCCTGATGCTCGACGGCGAGCAGTTGTTCCTGTACTACGGCGCCGACCATACCGAGCTGGTGGCCAAGACGGCGGGCGGTGATACCGGCTACATCATCGACATCGATCCGGCGGCCGATACCTACACCCTCACCACCTACGGCGTGATTTCCAACGGGGTGCAGGAAATCACCACCACCAACCTGACCGGCGTCGGTGCGGGTAACGTGAACTTCAAGGGCCTGATCAACATTGGCGGCAGCGATCAGGATGTGCTGATTTCCTCGACCACCGGCAGCGTCAACAGCGATGTCGACGACATTGGTATCGCCAACCAGTGGATCAGCACCGGTGAGAACGTGCGCTTCGACTTCGTCAACGGGCTGGCCACTGGCGGCGCGAATGGCACGGGCTTCGTCTATACCGACCACAACCTGGTGTTCAGCTACAAGCAACGCATATTCGTCAAGGGAGGGGCGTCGAACACGGCCAACCTGATCGTCACGGCGATCATCGCCGACAGCGACTATGTCTTCGGCAACGGCGATCCGGGCGAAAGCTACGTCAACCTCTCCACCAGCGATATCAAGGTGTTCAACGGCGTCACCGATGTCACGAATCTGGTGACGCTGGTGGATAACGGCAACTCCATCACCATCCAGGGCATGAAGGACGGCTGGACCTTCCAGATCGTTTCGGACGACGCGTTCAGCGCGGTGCATGTGCAGGGCGCGACCGGTACCGGCGACTTCTCCCTGAGCTTCCTGTCGTATTCGCAGGAAGTTCCCGGCCAGCCGATCGACCTCACCCATCCGATTACCGCAACGGATGGGGACGGAGACAGCATCGCCAGCAACCTTACGGCGACGCTGTATCCAGTCGACACCAGTGTGGAAGGCGATGCCGGCGGCAATACCCTCACCGGCACCAGCGGTGTCGACCACCTGTTCGGCAACGGCGGCGATGACACCCTCTCCGGGTTGTTGGGCAACGACGTGCTGTCCGGTGGTGACGGCAACGACTTGCTGATCGGTGGACTGGGGAACGACCTGATGTCCGGTGGCGCCGGTGCCGATACCTTCAAGTGGAACGCCAGCGAGACCGGTACGGACCGGATCACCGACTTCAAGCCGGGCGAGGACGTTCTCGACCTGTCACAACTGTTGACGGGGTTCTCGCCGACGCCGGATGCCGGTGAGCTGAGTCACTACCTGAGTTTCTCGTTCGGCCCGAATGGCACCACCATCGGTGTCGATGCCCAGGGCGTGAACGGTCCCGTCGAGCAGACCATCGTTCTGGAGGGCGTGGATTTGTCCAGCGGCGCCTACTACAGCAGCTCGGATGTAGGAACGGTGATCAGCGGCATGCTCAATGACGGTTCGTTGAAGGTGGATACCGTCTAACCTTGAGTGAGAAGACGGAGCCCGCCACCCCCACACGGGCGGCGGGCTTTTTTATGGCAGTCGGGGAATGAGCCATGGTGTATGTGCAGCGGGATCGGGAAGGACGTTTGCTCCGGGCGGAGCAGTCGCCCTTCGAGGGCATGACGGAAACCCTGGCGGTGGATGACGAGGAGCTGCTCCGATGGTTGGATGCCCAAGAAAAGATGCAGCTCCGATTGGCCAAATTGCGGAATTCCGACCTGGAAATGATCCGGGTGCTGGAGGACCTGGTGACCGTGCTGGTCGATCGCGGCGTGATTCGCTACACCGACCTTCCGGAAGCCGCGCGGCGCAAACTGCACGCACGGGCGGAAACCCGGGCGGAGCTGGGCGGGCTCAGCGGCTTGCTGGACGATGACGAAGGCGGGTTGATCTAGTTGCCCACGTGTAGCCGGATAAGCCTGGGCGTAATCCGGGTTCGTAGGGTGAGCTCATTCGCCCCACAGGTTGAGGTGGGGTTCAGTTCGAGATTGGGACATCGCAAAAGCTTCGCCAGCAGAGCTGGCTCCTACACAAGCAGGTGGTTGTCCCCGGTGTGGCAGGGGCGAATTCGTTCGCCCGGCGGAGGTCGGTTCGGGTGAATGAATTCGTCCCTGCGGTCAGGGCGCTTCCCGCCAGGGCTCCGGCGCACCGATCAGGCGACCCATGGCGCCATATACGCCCAATTCGCCGAGGGCCTGCAGTTCCCCTTCGGTTTCCACCATTTCGGCGATCAGCGGCAGGTCGATGCTGTTGGTCGCGCGGAAGATGGCTTCGATGAACAGCCGCTTGTCGTGCTCCTGGTCGATGTGGCGGATGTAGCTGCCGTCGATCTTCAGGTAGGCCAGACCGAGGTGGGTGAGGTTGCCGATCAGGCTGAAGCGTCCGCCGAAGTGCTGCAGGCCGAGCTGGACGCCGGCGCTGCGCAGGTTCTGGGCCAATCGTTCCAGTTCGGCGGGCGGCGGCAGATAGCGTTCGTCCAGATCCAGGGTCATCAGGCTGGCCTGCTGGGGGTTCTGCTTGAGCAGGTCGAGCAGGCCAGCCAGGCTGTCCGGCTCGCGTAGGGTGGCGGCGGACAGGCTGAGGGCGAGCGGCCGCGGATGTTCGGCGAGGTGGGCCAGGCTGTGCTCGAGCATCGCCCGGTCGAGGCGGGCGCCCCAGCCCAGGCGCTCGAGCCAGGGCAGGAAGCGGCCGGCGCTCACCGCCTCGCCCTGGGGATCGATCAACCGGGCGAGAACCTTGTGGTGCAGCACTTGGCTACGCTCGGCACAGCGTACGACGGGCTGGAAATACAACTGCAGCTTGCCCTGGTCCAGTGCTTCGTCGAGCCAGGCGCGCCAGTTGTGCAGGCCTTTGCCATTTTGCGCCAGGTAGTCGTCGAGGCGCTCCCAGTCCTTGCCCGGATTGCTCTGCGCCTGGGCCAGGGCTTGGTCCGCACGGGCGATGACATGGGCCGGTGTTTCCCCAGGCTTGAACGCGGCGACCCCGACATGGGCCACTGGCTGGCAATCGCTGGCGCCGGTCCGGTACAGGTTGTCCAGCGCCTCGCTGAGTTCGGCGGCCAGACGGTCGGCGTCCTCGCCGGTCAGGCCGGGGGCGAGCAGGGTGAATTCCCCGCCACGGCTGCGCGCAGCCAGCCAGTCCGGTTTGCCGTGTCGCCCGACGAGGCGTTCGAGCTGTTCGGCGATGGCGCCGATCAGGGTGTCGGTCTGCTCCCCGCCGAGCCGTTGGTTGAGGCCGACCAGATCCTGCACGCGCAGGAGCAGGAGGTAACCGGCGGAGTGCTGCTCGGCAGTGCTGAGCTGGTTGGCCAGCTTGAGGTCGAACAGGCGGCGGTTGGCCAGGCCGGTCAGGCTGTCCTGATAGGCTTCCTCGCGCAGTTTTTCGCTACGTGCCGCCTCTTCGGCGAACAGCGCCTTGAGCTTGTCCACCATCTGGTTCATCGCCAGCACCACGCGCTTGAATTCCGGTGTGCGGGGAATGCGTGGCAGGGTGAGGAACTCGCGCCGGGAAATGGCTTGCGCCTGTTGCACCATCTTGTCCAGCGGCGTCAGTTGGATACGCAGCAGCCAGGCACCCAGCACCGCACTGATCAGGCCGCACAGCAGCAACCAGAGCAGGCTGGCGATGGCGCTTTCCCATAGCTTGGCCAGGGCGAAGCGGGGGTGGCTGATCACCTCGACCCGCGCGGCCTGTTCCCAGCCTCGGCTGATCAGCGCATCGCCGCCCTGTGGACGGAGGTCGACCAGATCGACGAACCACTGCGGTACCTCGTCGGGACGCGGCTCGGCGTTGCGCTCGACCACCACCGTTTCGTCCGGGATGCGCACCACGCGGATGCTGGCGAAGTAGCCGCTGTCGAAGATCGAGCTGACCATCAGCTCCAGCATGGCCGGGTCGTCCACGTGCGGCGTCATCGACAGGCCGAGCGCGGTGGCGGCGTCCTGCGCATGGGAGCGCAACTGGCTGATCAACTGCTCGCGGGAGTTCTCCACCCCGGCGATGAAGCTGCCGGTGAAGGCTACGACGAGGAACAGGCAGATGGCGATGAACAGTTGCTTGAGTAGTGACATGGCGTCCCTCCTAACCCTCGCCGATGGCAAAGCCTTCGGCCCGCATTTTTTTCAACAGGTCCTGCCAGCGCGACAGCTTCTTGGCATCGCCGCTGCGCTTGCCGCCGCCGGCTCCCGGCAGGTACAGGCCTTCGGCGTTGAAGGCGTATACCGGCAGCAGGTCCTTGCGTTGCGAAGCGGGGCGGATGTCGCCGATCAGGTTGTCCAGCACCAGCGGTTCGGCTGCGGGGCTGAAGTAGTAGGTCAGCACCATGTGCGCCTGGTTGTAGTCGAGCGCCTTGACGTAGGTGATGCGCAGCTTGTCGCTGGGCACGCCGAGGCGGCGCAGGGTGAAGTACTTGGCGAGGGAATAGTCCTCGCAGTCGCCGGCACCCTTGACCAGCGCCTCGATGGGCGTGGCCCAGTAGTCGTTTTGTTGCCAGACGCGGAAATCGTCGGTGAAACGCAACTGACGGTTGAAGAAGCGATTGACGACGTCCAGCTTCTCCCGCTCGGGAAGCCCGCCACTGCTGTCGATCAGGTCGCTCCAGGCTTCGATGCGGCCCTTGGCAATGCCCAGCGGGCCGTAGCGCTTTTCCGCGTTGCGGATGATGTCCTCGAAGTCCCAGTTGGCCGAGGCGGTTGTCAGCAGGAAGCCCAGGAAGAGGGGTAGGGCGAGCAGCAGGCAACGATCCAGGCGGGCCGCGGACGGGCGCGTCGATCCTCCTGGAATGCACAGCCACTGAAGCATGGGTCGCGTCTCTGCCGTTGGTGGCTCAAGTGTAAGCGCTATAAAGGCATTTTGCCTTCTCTGCTGCGCTCAGCGGGCCGGCAAGGTCTTCTGCTTGAGTATGTAGAGGGTGACGAGTACGGCGCTGCTCAGCATGAACACGCGCGCCCAGATCATCGGAACCAGATAGCAGGAAAAGCCGATGCTCGCCCACATCAGGCCGATGGCGTAGACCTTGCCCTTGAGCGGAATGCCCTGGCCGTCGAGGTAGTCGCGAATCCACGGGCCGAGGCGGGGGTGGGTGACCAGCCACAGGTAGAAGCGCCGTGAGCTGCGCACGAAGCAGGCGGCGGCCAGCAGGAGGAAGGGGGTGGTCGGCAGCACCGGCAGGAAGATACCGATCACGCCGAGGACGATGCAGAGCCAGCCCACTGCGAGCAGCACGTAACGCACGGCGGGATGGCGTGCCTCACGGATATCCGGCTGCGGCGTCGGGCGGTTCATCGACAATGCACTCCTTGGTGCCAGGGTCGATCGATATTGTGCAGGGCTTGCAACGCAGAGAGAAGCGCGCGGTCGGGCCGCGCGCCGGGAAGCGATGCTCAGTGATGGCGCGGCTTGAGCAGGGCGGGTTTTTCTTCGGGGGCGTTGAACAGCAGGAAGAGGGCGGTGAGCAGTTCCGGAATCTGCTCGACCATTTCGTCCACCAGATGACGGTCGCGGGCGATTTCTGCGAATTCCGGCTGCTCGTCGAACAGGCCCGAGCCGACCATGATCGGCAGTAACAACTCGCTGACTTCGTCTTCGGCGTCTTCGAACCAGACGCCTTCGCGCAGGAACACCCCTTCCATGAAGCCGATGCACCAGCCGCGCAGGTCGGATTCGTCGGGATCGTCGCCGAGGTCCAGGTCGCAGGGCAGCTCGGGGTCGTCGTCGCTGGCCAGTTGGCGGCCGATATGGGCCTTGAGCTGGAGCAGGGTGCCTTCGATTTCGTCGCGCTCGGTGTCGCTGCGATAGTGCGGCGGCTCGGCGAAAAGGGCGTCGATCCATTCGCGCTCCGGGACCTGCTCGGGGCAGATCGACAGGGCGGTCAAATAGCCGTGGGCGGCCACATAGTCCAGGGCCTCTTCATGCAGCTCGTCGGCATCGAGAAAGGCTTGCAGGCGGGACAGTTGCTCGGCGAAGGACATCGTGGGGACTACCTTGAGGTGTTGACGAGGCTGGATTTTAGCCCGGATATGCGCGTGTCGGCTGCCGCAGAGCGGTTTTTTTTGCGATGAACCGCGATTTTCCTGTCCAAACTGCCTCTCACAGCACATCCTTTTGACCGCTTACCGCTTACCGCTTACCGCTTACCGCTTACCGCTTACCGCTTACCGCTTACCGCTTACCGCTTACCGCTTACCGCTTCCTCGATGGGCGTGTCCCTGTGGCCGGCCCGCCTCACGTATAATGCGCGGCTTTTACGCGGCCAGGTGCCGCCGTCCCGTTCGGCAGGCCGCGTTGCCTCTGTCTTGGGGCGAATCCGGAGCCGCCCGGGATGGGGGCTCCGAAAGACCGTGGAGTTTTGCATGCTCGAACAGGCCCAGCGCATCCTCAAAGACGTCTTCGGCTACGACGCCTTTCGTGGCAACCAGGCGGCGATCATCGAGCGCGTCGCCACGGGCGGCGATGTCCTGGTGCTGATGCCCACGGGCGGCGGCAAATCGCTCTGCTATCAGGTGCCAGCCCTGTTGCGCGAGGGGCTGGCGGTGGTGGTTTCGCCCTTGATCGCCCTGATGGACGATCAGGTCGCCACCCTCGACGAACTGGGCGTGCCGGCCGTGGCGCTGAATTCCACCCAGAGCCCGGAGGAGCAGCGCGATATCGCCGACCGGATTGCCCGGGGCGAGATCAAGTTGCTTTACCTGGCCCCGGAGCGGCTGGTCCAACCCCGCATGCTGGCCTTCCTGCAGCGCCAGCGGATCGCCCTGTTCGCCATCGACGAGGCCCATTGCGTGTCCCAGTGGGGCCACGATTTCCGCCCGGAATACCTGCAACTGGGTCAACTTGCAGAGCAGTTCCCGCACGTGCCGCGTATCGCCCTGACTGCCACGGCGGACAGGCGCACCCGCGAAGAAATCGTCAACCGCCTGCATTTGCAGCAGGCCGAGCGTTTTCTCTCCAGTTTCGACCGACCGAACATCTTCTACCGCATCGTGCCGAAGGAGCAGCCGCGCAAGCAACTGATCGGCTTCCTCGCCGAGCGCCGGGGCGACGCCGGCATCGTCTATTGCCTGTCGCGCAAGAAAGTCGAGGAGGTGGCGGCTTTCCTTTCGGAGCAGGGATTCCCGGCGCTGCCTTATCACGCGGGGCTGCCCAACGACCTGCGGGCGTTCCACCAGAAGCGCTTCCTCAACGAGGAGGGGCTGATCATGGTGGCGACCATCGCCTTCGGCATGGGCATCGACAAGCCCAACGTGCGCTTCGTCGCCCACCTCGACCTGCCCAAGTCCCTTGAAGCCTATTACCAGGAAACCGGTCGCGCCGGTCGTGACGGGCTGCCCGCCGATGCCTGGATGGCCTACGGGTTGCAGGACGTGCTGCTGCTCAAGCAGATGCTCAACAACTCCGAGGGCGACGAGCGGCACAAGCGCGTCGAGCAGCACAAGCTGGATGCCATGCTCGCGCTCTGCGAGGAAACCCGCTGTCGCCGCCAGGCGCTGCTGGCCTATTTCGACGAAGAGCTGCCGCAGCCGTGCGGGCACTGCGACAACTGCGTTGACGGGGTTCAAACCTGGAACGCGACCGAGCCGGCGCGCCAGGCGCTGTCGGCGATCTACCGCAGCGGCCAGCGCTATGGCGTGGGCCATCTGGTCGACATCCTTCTCGGCCGCGACAACGAGAAGGTCCGTGGCCTGGGCCACCAGCATCTGTCGGTCTTCGGCGTCGGCAAGGCGCTGTCCGAGGGGGAATGGCGTTCATTGTTCCGTCAGTTGGTGGCGCGTGGGTTGGCCGACGTGGACCTGGACGGTTTTGGCGGGTTGCGCTTGTCCAACAGTTGTCGGCCGCTGCTGCGTGGCGAGGTTGAATTGCAGCTGCGCCGCGATCTCAAGCCGCAGGCGCCGAAAGCTTCCTCCAGCGCCGCCAGCCAACTGGTGCGGGGCGAGGAACGCGAGCAGTGGGAAGCCCTGCGGGCCCTGCGCCGCAAGCTGGCCGAGGAGCATTCGGTACCACCCTACGTCATCTTCCCCGACGCAACCTTGCTGGAAATGCTGCGCAGCCGGCCATCGACCCTGGCGGAGATGGCACGGGTCAGCGGTGTCGGCGCGCGCAAGCTGGAGCGCTACGGCGAAGCCTTCCTCGAAGTGCTCAACGGCAAGGCGGAGGCGCCGCGGGCCGTCACCGATCTGCGCCACGAGCTGATCAGCCTGGCGTCCGCCGGCATGACACCGACGCAGATCGCCCGCCAGCTGAATTGCACGGAAAAGAACGTCTACAGCTTGCTGGCCGAGGCCATCGGGCGGCAGCAATTGAGCCTGGAACAGGCGCTCGACCTGCCGGAAGAATTGCTGGGCGAGATTCAGGATGCCTTCCTCGACGGCGAGGGCGAGCTGCCGCCGGTAGCGGAAATCGCCGATCTGTTCGCCGGTCGCGTTCCGGATGGTGTGCTGCATTGCGTGAGGGCTGCGTTGCAGGCGGAGTTCGAAGTCTGAGACGAGGCGGGGCGGCGGTCAGCTTGTGGCTGCCTCGGCAAAGCGGCTAAGGTGTGTCCAGGCCTCCAAGAGAAGAGGTATCAAGTTGTCGCCCCGTCCTGCCTGGCTAGATGACGTTCGCCCCAATCCCTATGCCGACCAGCTCGCATCGGGATTTCGCCTGTTGCGTTTCTCCCGCACCCTCGAACGCGAATACCGCGAATTCATGCTGGAAGACGGCTTCGAGCTGAAGCGTATCGCCCTGGGGGTCGGCATTCTCTTCTGGCTGGCCTTCGCCGTTCTGGACCAACTGCTGATCAGCGATGGCGCACGATGGGGGATGATCGGCATCCGGCTCCTGGTACTGGTCCTGCTGGTGATCTGCGCCTGGTTGATGATGCAGCGGCGCCATATCTACCTGCTGCTACCGCTGAGTCTGGTGTGCATCCTGGCCTTCGGCCTGGGAGCGGCCGCGGTGGTGGCTCTCGCGCACCGCAGCGATCCGGACTATCCCTACGAAGGGCTGCTGCTGGTGAGCATGGCGGCCTATTTCCTGGTCGGCCTGCGCCTGAGCGAAGCCCTTGCCTGTGCCCTGGCCGTGCTGCTGGCTTATATCGGCTTCGAACTGCTGGCCGGGTTGACTGCGGCCCGGCTGCTCAACAACGTACTGTTCCTGGCCTTCGGTAACCTGATCGGCGCCCTGGGCTGTTATCTTCTCGAATTCAAGTCGCGCCAGCATTTCCTGGTCAGCCGGTTGATGCGGGTCCTTGCCGACCACGACAGCCTCACCGGGCTGCACAACCGTCGCAGCTTCAATCGCCAGTTGGAGCGACTGTGGCGGCATGCCCAGCGCGAGAAACTCTCCGTGGCGCTGTTGCTGTGCGATATCGATCACTTCAAGGCGTACAACGATCGATACGGACACCAGGCGGGGGACAAGGCGCTGCAGCGTGTCGGGCTGGTGCTGGAGAACGCGGCGCGGCGGCCTCTGGACATGGCCGTGCGCATGGGCGGCGAGGAATTCGCCGTACTGCTGTACGACATCGAGGAGAGCGAGGCGCTGCGGCGTGCCGAAGCCTTGCGCGCCGCGCTGGAGGCCGAGGCCATTCCCCATGACCGTTCGGACACCGCCAAGGTGGTGACCATGTCCATCGGTGTGGCCTGCTTGCAGCCCACGGAGCAGGATAACCTCAGCCAGCTTTACGAACGTGCCGACCGGGCGCTTTACCTGGCCAAGGCGGACGGCCGCAATCGGGCCATGCTGTAGTCTTTGGCACGATTTTGTTGCTCGATGTCAATGGCGGGGTGTGCGGGACCCCGGAAAGCTTGCTCCGTCCTCGTGGCTATGATTAGCTGACTAATAATTGATTTTGAAGTTAGCCAAGAGTCTCCGCATGTCCTATCCCGATCAACACCGTTTCGCCATGCAATTGGCCCAGCTTTCCCGTGCCTGGCGGGCCGAGCTGGACCGCCGCCTCGTCGGCCTCGGGCTGTCCCAGGCGAGGTGGCTGGTGCTTTTGCACCTGGCCCGCTTCCAGGAGCCGCCGACCCAACGCGAACTGGCCCAGAGCGTGGGCGTCGAAGGCCCGACCCTGGCGCGTCTGCTGGACAGCCTCGAGGCCCAGGACCTGGTCCGCCGCCAAGCCGTGCTGGAGGATCGCCGGGCGAAGAAGATCACCCTCAGCCCCGAGGCGCGCCCGCTGATCGAGAAGATCGAAGCGATTTCCACCCAACTGCGTGAAGAGCTGTTTTCCGGCATCGATGAGGAAGAGTTGCGTCGTTGCCAGCAGGTTCATGCCCGGATTCTGGCGAATCTGGAAAAACGTTGATGGGGCAGGACCTCGAGGCGCTGCGCGCGCGGCTCGGCGCGTCCTATCCCAACTGGCTGCTGGCGCTGCTGATGACCGGCAGCATGGCAATGGTGTTGGCCTCGACCAGCATCAACGTGGCCTTGCCGGCGATCATGGCCGATTTCTCCATCGGCCGACCGCTGGCGCAATGGTTGTCCACTGGCTTTCTCGCCGCCATGACGTCCGGGTTGCTGCTGTCGGCCTGGGCGCTGGCCCGTTTCGGTGCGCGGCTGACGGTGCAGGCCGGGTTGTTGCTGTTCATCGCCGCGTCGCTGCTGGCCCTGGTGGCTACCGGCGCCTGGGGGCTGATCGCCCTGCGCATCGTCCAGGGGCTCTGCGCCGGAGTGATCCAGCCGCTGGCCATGGTGCTGATCTTCCGTACCTTCGCCGAGGGTGGGCGCGGCATGGCGTTGGGCATTTATGGGCTCGGCGTGATGGTGGCGCCTTCCCTGGGGCCGACCGTCGGCGGCTATCTGGTCGACCATTTCGGCTGGGCCGCGGTGTTCTGGATGCCCTTGCCGATGTGCCTGCTGGTCTTGCTGGGGGCGCACTGGCTGTTGCCCAGCCGGCGTGCGGACACCACGCCACCGCTCGATCTGTGGGCTTTTCTCCTGCTCAGCATCGCGCTGTTCGCCCTGCTCGGTGCGTTGGCCGAGGCGCAGCGCTTCGGCTGGCTGGTACCGCGCAGCGGGGTGCCGATGCTGATCGGGCTGCTCGCCGGTGCAGCGTTTTTCCTGCGCAGCCGGCGCCACGCCAAACCCTTGCTGCCGCTGGGGCTTTGGCGTCACGCGGCGTTTCGCAGCGCCAGTTGGGTGGCGTTGGTGCTGGGCATGGGGCTGTACGGTTCGACCTACCTGATCCCGCTCTACCTGCAAACGGTCGAAGGCTACAGCGCGGGCAGGGCCGGTCTGCTGTTGCTGCCGACCGGCGTGGTGCTGGGGATTGCCTCCTTCATCGGCGGCTGGCTGAGCGACAAGCTGTCCGCTGCGCTGCTGCTCGGCGCCGGCCTGGTGGTCTTTGCCCTATCTTCGGCAGGGCTGGGAACCCTGGAGCAGGGGGCTTCGTTCCTGGCGCTCTGCACTTGGGCCTGTGTCGGGCGGATCGGTCTAGGCCTGCTGCTGCCGGCACTGAACACCGGTGCGCTGGATGTTCTGGAAGCCGAAGAACTGGCGCTCGGCGCCGGGGCCATTACCTTCGTGCGCCAGTTGGGCGGCGCCTTCGGGGTCAACCTGCTGACGTTCTTCCTGGAATGGCGTCACGCGGCGGAGGGTGGTGACGCGCTGGCGGAGGCCCACGCCTTCCAGCAGACCTTCTGGTTGATGGCGCTGCTCTTCGCTTTGGCCGTATTGGCCGCCCGAGGCGTTCGCTCGACAAAATCCTGACTTCTAGAATTTTTACTGGCATCGCTTGTCGTTTTATTGACGATATAAAACATAAGGGTATGATGGCAATGTGCCTCTATCGCTTGATCCTCTTGTCAGGGCAGATCGCGGATAAGCATCCATACTCATTCCAGCCGGGTCCGACACGGACTGTTCCCCCGACGATTTCACTCGCCGCCTGCTTTTTACCCACCTCAGGGATGCCGCCTGAAGTCGCTCGTGGGTGCAGCGTGCAAACCGTAACGACCGGGGGAACCCATGGTTCGAGCACATCGACTCCTGCTCACGCTTGCCTCGGGCTCTGCGCTGTATTCGGGCATGGTGCCCGCATTGGGCCTGGGCGAAATTTCCTTGCATTCGGCCTTGAATCAACCTCTCGACGCTGAGATCGAGTTGCTGGAGATCGGCGACCTGGATGCCAGCGACATCCACGTCGGATTGGCGTCGGCCGACGATTTCCAGCGCTCCGGCGTCGCGCGCTTCGTCTTTCTCAACGACCTGCGCTTCTCGCCCGTGCTGCGCGGTGCGAACAGCGTGATCCGCGTCGCCTCGACCCGGCCGGTGCGCGAGCCGTACCTGAATTTCCTGATTGAAGTGCAGCGCCCGACCGGGCGTCTGCTGCGGGAATACACGGTCCTCCTCGATCCGCCGGGCAGCGCGTACCACGCCCAGGCCAGCCAGGTCCCGGCACAGGCGCGTCCCGAGCGGGCGATCTCCGCACCGCCTGCGATCCAGGGCAAACGCTATACCGTGGCTCCCGGCGACAGCCTCTGGGCCATCGCCCGGAGGCTTCAGGAGGCGGGCAGCGAGGCATCGCTGGACGAACTGATGACCGGCATCCATGCGCTCAATCCGCAGGCTTTTAGCGGCGGCGATATCCACCGCCTCAAGGCCGGTGTCACCCTGTTGTTGCCGGATACGGCGGTCGAGACGCAGGTGGTATCTGCCGGGCAGGCCACGGCTCCGGCGGCTGTACCGCAACGAGCCGAAGCGCCGACCGGGCAGCCGGAGCCGGCAGAAATGGCTCAGATCGCCGCCCTGCAACGGCGGTTGGACGAGGAGTTGTTGGCCAGCGAAGCGGAGAAACAGCGTCTGCGCGACGAGAAGGCGGAGCTGGAAGCGCGCCTGGAGCAGCTACAGCGACGCTTGAACGATATGGACAGCCAACTGGCCGAGGTGCGGGCGGGCCTGACTCGGCCCTCTGCGAACGCTCCGGTGGAGCGCGGCGAGCCAGCGGCACCGGTCGAGCAGGGTACCGAAGCGGTGCCGCCAAAGGTCCGTCAAGAGTCTGCCGCGGAGGGCGGCCGGTCGTTCCTGGCGAACGGGCTCTGGATATCGCTCGGCGGGCTGCTGCTGATCTTGCTGGGGTTGGCGTGGTGGTTCCTGGCCCGGCGCCCTCGCCGGGAAGAGCCCGAGGAGATGGCCGCCGAGGTCGTGTCGGCAACGCCACCCCCGGAGCCGCTGGAGGAGCAATCCCTGTCGAGTCTCTGGCGCAATGAGCCTTTCCGGCCGGTAACCGCGCGGCCGATGGTGTCCAGCGATCCGCTGGAAGGCGCCAACCTGTACATCGCCTACGGGCGCTTCGCCGAGGCATTGACCGTGCTGCGCGCCGCCGTCAATCGGGAGCCAACTCGCACCGATCTGCGCTACCGCCTGTTGGAAGTGCTCGGCGAGCTGGGTGACCGCGCCGGGTTCGCCAGCGAGGAGGCGGCCTTGCGCGAACAGGGTTTCAGCACGGTGAAGCTGGACCAGCTCAAGGCGCGCTATCCCTTGGCGGCCGCGCCGCTCGACGAGATTCCCGATGTGCTGCAACCGGTCCTGCGCGAGGCGGAGGCGGAAGCCGAGCCCGTGGCTTTGGAGTCGCAGGATGACTTTGCGCTCAACTTGGACGATTTTTCCCTGGATGCCGACTGGGACCTGGACAGCCCCTTCAAGCCCGCCGCGCCCAAGCGTGCCCAGGCGAGCCAGCCGGCACAGCCCGAGGAGGTCGATTTGAACTTCAATTCGAACCTCCAGGAACTGCCGGAACTCTTCGAATTGACCCTCGGCCCGGACGTGCTCAGTCCTTTCGGCGATACGCCCGAAGCCAAGCCGTTCGAGGAGGATCAGCTTTCGGAAGCCTTCTTCGATGCCTTTGGCGATACCGATGCCCCGCGCGAGACGCCGCCGGTGGAGCGCAATCTCGATCATCTGGCGGGCAGCCGCGAGCACCTGACCAAGCTGAACCAGGCCCTGGCCTACATCGAGCAGGGCGACTTGGGCAGCGCCTGCGCCATCCTCAACGAGGTCATCATCGAGGGCGACGACCAGGAGCGGCAGGAGGCCCGCGAACTGCTGGCGAAGATCGCCTGAGCCGGACTCAGAAGGTGCCGCCGAGGTTGAGGTACAGGGCCTTCTCGTCTTCATCGTTGAAGCCGTAGCCGAAGTTGAGCGGGCCGAGCGGAGTGTCGAAACCGAGGAAGATGCTGGCGGCATTGATGTAGCCGCTGTCGAAGGCGTTGTCGTTGTTCCAGACCCGGCCGCGCTCCAGGCTGCCGCCGAGGTAGAGCGGGAAATCCAGCGGCAGGATCGAACGCTGGGTCATCCGCCGGTAATACACCAGCCTGCCCAGGCTGACGTTCTGCCCGGACAACGCGTCCTGGCGGAAGCCGGACAACTGCCGCGCGCCGCCGAGCTGGAAGCTGGAGGTCACCACTTCGGCGTCGTCCAGGGTGCGTCCGTAGCGGCCGCCGAGCACCCAGGTGTTCGGCCCGTAGCTGAGCGGCTTATCGAGGGACAGCAGCCACTGGCGATAGCGCTCGTCGGAGCCCAGGGACGGGTCGTACTGGCGAATGGTCAGGCCGATGTCCTCGCCTTCGTGGGGGAAGTCGACGTTATCCAGGGTATCGAACGAATACTTCAGCTCGTAATAGCCCTCGGTGAAGCTGAAACTCGGCAGGTCGCGTTCGCCGACCCGCACATCCGCTTCGCCCCAGGCCTGGCCGATGCCAAAGCGGATCTCGCCGTTATTGGCGATCTGCCGGCCGACGTTGAGGCCGTAGCCGTAGCGCTCCAGGCGGTATTCGGCGATGGGATCGTTGTCCAGGGTGGCCTCGATGTTCCGCGCTTCGCCCAACAGGTAGGGCGCAACGAACCAGCGCGAGCCGGCGTCCAGCGGCTGGTAGAACTCGCTGTACAGCTCCTGGTGGTCGCCGAGTTGCACCCGCGTCAGCCATTCGGCGCCGAGTTCGTTGATGCCGTTGATCCGGTAGCTGGCGCCGATGTTGAAAGCGCTGTCGCCGCGCAGGTCGTCCGACAGGTTCAGGCCGAGGCGAAGGTAGTCGGTACCGCTGCGCTTGCCTCGGGCAGTGATCACCAGCGCGTTGCCGAGCGGCAGGCGGACGACGCGGTAATGCACCTGATCGAAGTAGTCGAGGCCGTAGAGGGTACCCATGTCCGTGCGCAGGCGACCCATGTCCAGCGGTTCGCCGATCTTCTGGCGGATATGCCGTCGAATCACCGCGTCGCCGACCTTGGAGTCGTTTTCCACGCGGATTTCGGTGATCAATGGCTTGCGCTGGCTCGGCGTGCGCGCCTGGGTCAGTTCCGGTTTGCTGGGTGACGCCGGGCGCAGCGCGGCGAGCCTTCCCTCCAGGGCGCGGGTCGCCCGGTAGCCGGCATCGATCAATTGCTCGGCACGCTCGAAATCGGTGACGCCATAGGCGGCCAGGGCTGGCTGGATCAGCAGATCGTCACGACCAAGGGTCGCCAACTGCGCCTCCGAATTGCGCCGGGTCATCATGGTGATCGACTGGTTGAGCACGTCCACCACCGTCAGCAGTTCCTTGCGCGGTTTCAGCGGCGTACCGATATCCACCACGATGACCTGGTCGACACCCATGTCCCGGGCCACGTCGACCGGAATGTTGTCCACCATGCCGCCGTCCACCAGCAGGCGCCCGTCCACGTCCACCGGAGCGAACACCGCCGGGATCGACATGCTGGCGCGGATCGCCAGGGGCAGGTGGCCACGGCGGAACACCACCTTCTCGTCGTTGGCGATGTCGGTGGCGACCGCGCGGAAGGGGATCGGCAGGCGGTCGAAGTCGCGGGTGTCGCTGGTATGGGCCAGCAGGCTTTCCAGCAGGAGGGCGAGGTTCTGCCCCTGGATCACGCCGAGTGGCAGGCCGAGGCTGCCGTCGTCACGGAAGCTGAGCTGCTGCTTGACCAGGAAATCGCGGTCATCCTGTTTGCGGCGGAAGGGGATGTCCTCCCGGGGCGGGGCGTCGGATAGCACCTGCTGCCAATCCAGGGTCAACGCCAGCTTTTCCAGTTCCTCGATCCGGTAGCCCGATGCGTAGAGCCCGCCGACCACCGCGCCCATGCTGGTGCCGGCGATGGCGTCGATCTCGATGCCCTGTTCCTCCAGCGCCTTGAGCACGCCGATGTGGGCCAGGCCGCGGGCGGCGCCGCCGGACAGCACCAGTCCGATCTTTGGCCGCGCCGGCTCGGCAATGCTGGCGAGGGGGAGGAACAGGAGCAGAGCGAAAAGCACGAGGCGGCGCATGGAACATCCCTGGACTGGCTGGGCCGCTATTATAGGGCCCCGTGTCCCGAGGAGCCCCGCCCATGAATGCCGCCAAGCCGGAAATCGTCATTACTTATTGCACCCAGTGCCAATGGCTGCTGCGAGCGGCCTGGCTGGCCCAGGAGCTGCTCAGCACTTTCTCCGACGACCTCGGCAAGGTGAGCCTGGAGCCCGGTACCGGCGGGGTCTTCCGGATTACCTGCGACGGCATGGAAATCTGGGAGCGTAAGGCCGACGGCGGCTTCCCCGAGGCCAAGGTGCTCAAGCAGCGCGTCCGCGACCGCATCGACCCCGGCCGCGATCTGGGACATAACGACCGGGTTTCCTGACCTCGGAGTCTTGCAGTACTCCGGAGAAAACGGCCTGCCGGTTCGGACAGCTTTGTGTCTGCGTCTTTACCCTGCCTTTACCCAGCGTTGACCCGCCACGGTCTGGCGGCTCGGGATAATGGTTGCGGTCCGGGCCGGATGGGCGACGTGGGCGAAGGCGACGGTGGATGTACCGTTCGCGGAATCTCGAACCTGATCGCTCCATCCGGCCCGGATCGCAGCCCGAAGGCTGCCCGTTAACTTCTCCAGGAGTACGCATGATGATCTCGCGCACGGGTCGTAAGATCGGAACCGCTTTGTTGTTGATCGGATTGTCGGCCCAGGTATTGGCGGGACCCGGCCCGGGTGGGCGTGGTGGTCCCGGGCCGGACTGGGGGCCGGGGCCGGGCTGGCACCACGGGCATGGCGGCCATGGCCTGCCTGATTTCGCCCGGGAGGTCTGGATCGGCAGCATGCTGTATTTCGTCGCGGCCGGTACCTATTACCTGTGGAACGCCAATACCCAGCGCTACGAAGTGGTGGCGCCGCCGCCGGCGGTGCAGGGCAACAGCGTGGCGAGCTATGAAGTGATCGCCTATCCGGCGCAGGGGCAGAGCCTCGATCAGCAAGGCCGCGACCGCTACGAGTGCCACACCTGGGCGGTTGGCCAGAGCGGTTTCGATCCGGCGACCGCTACCCGGCCAGCCGGCTCGGAGAGCACCGAACGCTATCGCCGGGCCCTCGGCGCCTGCCTGAGCGGGCGCGGCTACAGCGTCAATTGATCGGCTTCGGTGCTGCCGCCGGCTCCTGCTTCGGGTGATCGGCGGGAGCGCCGAAACGGGCCGAGAGGAAAATCGCCGAGATGATCAGGACGCCTCCGACCAGCATGCGCAGGGTCGGTGTTTCGTTGAACAGCCACCAGGCGAAGGCGATGCCGTAGACCGGTTCGAGAGCGAAGATCACCGCCGTGGTCCGTGCCTTCAGCACGCGCAGGCTGGCGACGAACAGACTGTGGGCGAGGCCGGTGCAGAAGACGCCGAGCATGGCCAGCCACAGCCAGTCCAGCGCCGGTACTTGCGGCAATTGCGGCCAGGCGAGCGGCAAGAAGCAGGCGAACACGGTGAGGTTCTGGCAGAGCGCCGCCTGCACAGGGTCGAGCCCGCGGGTGCTGGCGCGGTTGAGCAGCGACAGCAACGAGAACAGCAGTCCCGAAAGGATCGCCCAGAGCAGGCCGCTGGTGGCTTGGCTGGACAGATCGAACTCCGGCGTCACCAGCACCAGTCCCAGACTGACCAGGCCGACCATGGCGAATTCCATGGCGCGGGTGCGTTCGCGGAACAACAAGCCTTCGAGCAGCACGGTGAAGGCCGGGAAACTGGCAAAGCCGAGGGTGGCGATGCCGACCCCGGACACCTTTACGGCGAGGAAGAAGGTCAGCCAGTGGCTGCCCAGCAGCACGCCGCCGAGGGCCAGCAGTGCCAACTGGCGTACACCGGGCCGCTGGCCGCGACTCTGCCCGAACAGTTGGGCGAACAGTGCCAGCGCTACGACGGCGAACAGCGCACGGCCGCAGGCGATGATCAGCGGGCCGCTGTCGGCGAGTTTGCCGAAGACGCCGGAAAGGCCGAACATCAGGGCGCCGAGATGGATGGCCAGGAGGGCAGAACGGTGTTGCATCGAAGACTTCCAGAAAAACGATGAATGCGTTTGCGGTCCGTGACCGTCAGGCCAGGCGCGCGCCGTTGGGCAGCGGCTTGTCGAAGCCGGCCAGTACCACCTTGTTATCCGCGTCGTAGACCCCGGTCACCAGCACTTCCGAACGTATCCCGGCGATGCGCTTGGGTTCGAAATTGCAGACGCAGAGCACCTGCCTGCCCGGCAATTCTTCGGCGCGGTAATGGTGGGTGAGTTGGGCGCTGGAGGTCTTGATGCCCAGCGGGCCGAGATCCACTTCGAGGATGTAGGCGGGCTTGACGGCCTTTTCGTTGATACGGGCGGAGAGCAGGGTGCCGACGCGCAGTTCGACATTCTCGAAGTCTTGCCAGGTGATGGTGGGCATGGCTGTCCTCGGTGGTTTCAGGTCCGACCAGCCTAGGTCATTCCGGCGCGGAGGTCTGTCGCGTCACTCGCGGCGTTTATCGCGCAACTCGCGCGGGGTGATGCCATAAGTGCGTGACAAGGCTGCGGTGAAAGCGCTCTGCGAGGCGTAGCCGACCCGCGCGGCGATCTCACCCACCGGCAGATGGCTGTCGAGCAGCAGTTGCCGGCCAAGGTTCAGCCTCCGGCTGCGCACGTAGTCCATCGGCGTTTGCCCGGCTTCGGCCAGAAAGCGCGCATGGAAACGCGCCGCCGAGAGCCCGCAGAGGCGCGCCAAGTCGGCGACCTGCAACGGGTGGGCGGCATGCCGGTCGATGTGGGCATCGAGTGCGGCCATGGGCAGGCGCTGCGTTTCCGCCAGGGAGCGTGGTTCGCCGACCAGGCTGGCCAGGAGCAGGGCGGCGCCCTGGCGGGCGATCACGTCGTCGTTGACCGGACTGGCCGCCAGCCAGCCGACCAACTGGCTCTGTGCCGGGCTGAGCAGGCGCGCACCGGGCAGGTCGAGCAGTCGCAGGCTGGCGTCGGCATGGCGACCAAGGGATTGCCGCAGCCAGTCTTCCGTGGGGACATCGAGCACCAGGCAGTGGCTGCCGGAAGGACTGCCGCAGGCGTGATGGGTACCTGCCGGCACCACCGCGACAGTCTGCCGGACCACCCGCGCACCCCGGCCGGCGACATCGAAATCCAGTGTGCCGCTGAGGCCGAATACCAGTTGCGCATGCTCGTGGCTATGGGCGATCAGGTCATGGCTGTAGTGGCGCAGGGAAAGAATCGAGTTCATCGCGGGCCTCGGTATCGGCGGTTCTTCGGCAGAGGGGGCTGCCGAACGATGTCGACGAGTCTACCCAAATCGCTGCGGGTCGGCAGTGTCATCTGGCTGCAACGGCGATGTCATACGGCGTTCACCGCGAGCCACCATGATCGGAAAAACCCTGCCGGAGACCGCTCATGACCAGCGTCCAGCTCGTCAAGCCCAGCCGCAAGCAACGCGTCCGCACGCTGTGGATTTCGGACGTCCACCTCGGCACCCGCGATTGCCAGGCCGAGCATCTGGCCCGTTTTCTCAAGCGCTACCACGCCGACCGGGTATACCTGGTCGGCGACATCATCGATGGGTGGAAACTGCGCGGCGGCATCTACTGGCCGCAGGCGCACACCAATGTGATCCGCCGTCTGCTGACCATGAGCAAGCGCGGCACCGAGGTGATCTACGTCACCGGTAACCACGACGAATTCCTGCGCCGTTATTCCAGCCTGATGCTCGGCAACATCCAACTGGTGGACGAAGCCGAGCACCTCACTGCCGATGGCCGCCGGCTGCTGGTCATTCACGGCGATCAGTTCGATGTCATCACCCGCTACCACCGCTGGCTGGCCTTCCTCGGCGATTCGGCCTACGAGTTCACCCTGACCCTCAACCGTTGGCTCAATCACTGGCGCGAGCGCTGGGGATACGGCTACTGGTCGCTGTCGGCCTACCTCAAGCACAAGGTCAAGACGGCGGTGAACTTCATCAGCGACTTCGAGGAAGCCATCGCCCACGAATGCGTCAAGCGCGGCCTGGACGGCGTGGTCTGCGGGCACATCCACCACGCCGAGATTCGCCGGGTGGGGGAGGTGGAATACCTCAATTGCGGCGACTGGGTGGAGTCCTGCACCGCGCTGATCGAGCACTGGGACGGCCACATCGAACTCTATCGGCTGGCCGAGGACCAGGCGCGGCTGGAGCTGCTGGAGGCGCGGGTCGAAGCCATCGAGCCGGCGGCATGAGGATTCTCATCGTCAGCGATGCCTGGCTGCCGCAGGTGAACGGTGTGGTGACCAGCCTGCAGGCGCTGGTCGGCGAGCTGCGTGGGCTCGGCCATCAGGTCAAGCTGCTGTCGCCGCAGGATTTCCGGTCCCGGCCGTGCCCGACCTATCCGGAAATTCCCCTGGTCTGGGACCTCTGGCGGGTAGGCCCGGCGATCCGCGATTTCCGTCCGGATTGCGTGCACCTGGCGACCGAGGGCCCGCTCGGCTGGGCGGCGCGGCGCTGGCTGGTGAAGCGCGGATTGGCGTTCTCCAGTGCGGTGCATACCCGCTTCCCCGAATACGTGCATACCCGCTGGCCGCGCATTCCCCTGGCCTGGGGCTATGCCTTCCTGCGTCTGTTCCATCGGCCGAGCGAGGCAGTGCTGGTGACCACCGGTCGCCTGCGCGAAGAGCTGGGTCATTGGCGGTTGCAACGCTTGACCCTCTGGCGCAAGGGGGTGGATACCCGCCTGTTTCGTCCGGCGCCGTCGCGGCAGGACACCGGCCAACCGGTGTTTCTCTACGTCGGACGCATCGCACCGGAAAAGAACCTGGAAGCCTTTCTGGACCTGGACTTGCCGGGCGAGAAGCGCGTGGTAGGCGACGGTCCGTTGCGTGACGCGCTGCAGGCCCGCTATCCGCAGGTGCGCTTTCTCGGCTATCGGCATGGCGAAGCGCTCGCCGATGCCTATCGCGAGGCGAGCGTACTGGTGTTTCCGTCGCGCACGGACACCTACGGCTTGGTGATGCTGGAGGCGCTGGCCTGCGGCACGCCGGTGGCGGCCTTTCCCGTGCCGGGACCGCTGGATGTCCTGCAGGACGGCGTTACCGGTGTCATGGACGACGACCTCGGCAGGGCCTGTCGCACGGCACTGGCCCTGGATCGCCAGCGTTGTGCCGACATTGCGGCGCAGCAGTCGTGGCGCGGCTCGGCGCTGGAGTTCCTGGCCTGCCAGCCCTTGCTGGACGGTGAGGTCTGCATGCCGGCAAAAGCCTTGTCACTGAAGGAAGGGGTGTAGTCCGCCAGGAGTGCCCCTTCGTTTATCGCGACCTCCTTCATCCGATTCCGGTTTTTCTGAGCTATCCCCCAGATCAATGGCGAGCCACGTCGCAGCGAGGTGGCAGGCGGCTGGGTAACGTGTCCGTCGTTCGAGAGTCGCCTGGCATTCGGTGAGCAGCGGTACGGATACGGCACTCATCCTCTTCGTCTGGATTAAGGAAATGTCCATGCTGATTCTGACCCGCTTCATTGGCCAGGCCGTCACCATTGCCGACGGTATCGAAGTTCGTGTATTGGCCGTGAATGGCCGGCAAGTCCGCTTTGGCGTCCAGGCTCCGCCCGAGATCGAGGTTCACCGCGAAGAGGTGTATCAACGTATCAAGCAGGGTATTCCCAAGAAGCCGAAAGTCGAGGAGTGACCTCAATGAAAAACCGCCCTCAGGGCGGTTTCGTCATACTACGGGGAGGCTATAGGATCACCTTGTCCCTGAGTTTCTCCGCCGCCTGCTGCAGGGCCTGGATGACCCGCTCCTTGTCGAAGTTCTGGATGCCGTTGGTATCCAGGTACATGGAGAAGCCCGGCAGTTCGTGCTCGACGTAGCTGGAGGTGGCGCCCAGGTCGCGGCGGAAGTCCACTACCTGGTAGATCTGCACCGGGCGGCTGAAACCTTTTACGGCGATTTGTCCCTTATCGCGGCACATGATCACATCCTTCACCAGCGAGTAGGTCTCGTGGGAAATCAGGATTTCCCCCGACTCGGCGGCGCTTTCCAGCCGGCTGGCGAGGTTCACTTCACGGCCGATGATGGTGTAGTCCATGCGCGTATCGGCACCGAAGTTGCCCACCGTGCAGTAGCCGGTGTTCAGGCCCATGCGGATTTCCAGGGGTTTGGTGATGCCGCGCGCCCGCCATTGCTGGCGCAGCACCTTCATGTGCTTGCGCATGGCGATCGCCATGGACACCGCGGCCACCGCGTCGCGCTTGGCACCTAGGGTATTGGGGTCGCCGAAGAAGACCATCACGCAGTCGCCGACGAACTTGTCGATGGTGCCGCCGTACTTGAGGGCGATCTTCGACATTTCGTTGAGGTAGTTGTTGAGCAGGTCGGTCAGCGCCTCGGCTTCCAGTTCTTCCGACAGCTCGGTGAAGCCCTTGATATCGGAGAAGAACACCGTGAGCTTCTTGCGCTGGGTTTCCAGTCGCACGTGCTTCTTGCCGCTGAAGATCGATTCCCAGACCTGCGGCGACAGGTACTTGGCCAGGTTGCGTGCCAGCCGCGCGGCCTTTTCCTGCTCGCGCTTGATTTCCGCGCGCACCTGGGCCAGGCGCAGCCCCTGCTGGTGGACGAAATAGGCGGTGATGCAGATGTACAGCGTGGTGAAGAAGATGCTGACCACGGCGACCAGGGTCGGTGTGGTGTCCTTGACGTCGGGGCCGAGCAGTCCGGTGGCCAGCAGCATGCTGCTGGTGGCGACCAGCAGCGACAGGCCCAGGTGGCGCAGCCCGCCCATCACCAGGGCGCTGAAGGACAGGGTCAGGACGAACATTAGGCTTGGCACGGCGGTGAAGCCCAGCAGGACCATGCCGATGCCGGCATGCACGGCGTCGATGGCGAGCAGGCTCAGGTCGGTCTGTTGCGGGTGGTCGCGCTTGAAACGCCGGCTCAGGTGATAGGCGAGGTGGGGGTAGAGCAGGGCGTAGGGCACCATCCAAAGCACGTCGTAGCCGAAATACTGGACGTAGGTACCGGCCGCAATGCACGCCGCCGAGGCGATATACGCCAATACCCGGGAGTAATACTCGCGAAGCGGCGGAGTAGGGATACCATTGAGCCGGTCGGTGGTGGCGTAATTCATGTAAAAAACGATCCCTGCTGTTTTTCCGGCGCCTCTGATGGACGCCTTGCGGTCTGCAAAACCTGAGCCAGGCTTTCAGCCGGTGCAGGATCATAACCAAGCAAGCGTTCGGCAGCCAAGTGCGTGGCTGCCCGTCCGTCCAGGGCGAATGGCTCGGCGGTCGCCTCAGGTCTTGCCCGGAATCCCATACTTGCGCAGGCGATGGGCAATGGCGGTGTGCGATGTCTGCAGGCGTGCAGCCAGTTGGCGGCTGGACGGATAGTTCACGTACAGCTTCTCCAGCAGGGCTTTCTCGAAGCCTTCGACGGCTTCTTCCAGGCTCCCCACTTCGCCATCCGCCTGGCGCGCCACTTCGGTTCCGGCAATGTCCAGGTCACCGATATCCACCAGGTTGCTTTCGTTGATCGCGGCGGCCCGGAAAATCACGTTCTGCAACTGCCGTACGTTGCCCGGCCAGCGGTTGCCAAGCAGGGCCGGATAGGTGCCGGGCGCCAGCCGGCAGGGCAGGCGCTGGATCTGCGCACAGGCCTGGGCCATGAAATGCCGGGCCAGCAGGAGAATGTCCTGGCCGCGTTCGCGCAGCGGCGGGACTTCCAAATTGAGCACGTTGAGCCGGTAGAACAGGTCCTCGCGGAAACTGCCTTCGCTGACCATCTTCTCCAGGTTGCGGTGGGTGGCGCTGAGGATACGCACGTCCACCTTGACCTCGCGGTCACCGCCGACCCGACGGAAGCTGCCGTCGTTGAGGAAACGCAGCAGCTTGGCTTGCAGGTACGGCGACATCTCGCCGATTTCATCAAGGAACACCGTGCCCTGGTTGGCCAGCTCCAGCAGGCCCGGCTTGCCGCCGCGGCGTGCGCCGGTGAAGGCGCCGGGGGCATAGCCGAACAGCTCGCTCTCGGCGAGGTTTTCCGGCAGCGCCGCGCAGTTCAGGGCCAGGAAGGGCGCGTTGCGCCGCGTGCTGGCAGCATGGCAGGCGCGAGCCACCAGTTCCTTGCCGGTACCGGTTTCGCCCTGGATCAGCAGCGGAGCGTCCAGTGTCGCGACGCGTTGAGCGCGGGCCTTGAGGGTGCGCATCGGCGGAGAATCGCCGAGCAGGGCATCGAAGCTTTCCGCGTAGTCATGGTGCAGCGCCGCCAAGCGTTCGCCGATACGGCTGGGGGAATATAGCGTCAACAGGCCGCCGGCCAGGCGGGACGGCCCTTGGTCGGCCGCTTCGCTGATTGGCTGGGCGTCGAGCAGCAACGCCTGGCCGTCGAGGTTGACCTCCCGCAACGGCAGGCGGAAGCCCTGCTCGAGCAGGGCGGCTTGCAGGCCCGGGTCGGCGAACAGCTCGGCGACCGAAGCGCCCTCCGGTTCGCGCCCGCACAATGCAATCAGCGCGGGGTTGGCCAGCAGGATATGGCCGGCACCGTCCACCGCCAGCACCGGGTCGGTCATGGCGGCGAGGAGGGCGTCCAACTGCAACCGACGGCGTTGTCCGGGGAGGATGTCCACCACGCTGACTGCCTGTACGCCACGCACCTTGAATAGGGCGTCGCGCAGTTCTTCCAGTACGTCAGGGCTGAGCGTCGGCGCATCGATGTAGACGTTCGGCGGCACCATCTCCACCGCATCCAGGTTGAGATTGCGCCCGCCGAGAAGGGCGAGGACTTCCTGGGTAATGCCGACGCGGTCGATGAAGGTGACGTGGATACGCATGAAAAGCCGGGTGGAGGCAAGAGCGGGAACGCTGAATTATGCCTGTTCCGGCGCGGCCCCGCGAGTTTGGCCAGGAAGACGCGTCAGTTCTTCGTGCCCGAAGGGCCGGGCATGTCCTGCGAGGACATTAGTGAAAGGGCTGGCAAGGGCGTCGGGAAACGCAGTGCTGGTTCGCGTAGGCGAGCGGAGGGCTGTAATTCCGCGGTTAATAGAAAGCGGCCAGGGTTCTGGCCTGCGTTTTTCCAGAAAAGATCATCGTCAATATTCAGCTGGACAAACAAGAACGCACAGAGGTTGCGTTTATGTTCCAGAGGGCAACTGACTACGCCGTAGTTGGGGTCGAACAGGTGCAAGTGGTCGTTTTTGTCGCGATGCAGTGCTATGGCGTGCTTGGTCGTACTACAAATCAGCGCTTGTTGTTCCCGGGTGGAGTCCAATAATCGTTCAAGTCGGTCAGTGAATCGTTCTATTGATAGCGTTGGGATGCGATGCGCAACGTGCGTGGAGCTGGCGGCGATGCATTCCATGCCAGCCAAGGCAGCGAGATGTTCGAACTGTTTGTCGTGTTGGCCGAGGTGCCGATCCTGCTCGACAGTCTGCAAGGCGACGGTGCGGAGAAGGAGCGAATCGCCCTGCCAATTGGCCAGGTTGGCGAATATTTCTTCATCGGCTTTGCCTGAAAGCCGTTGCTGGCACCAACTGAGGGATAGTCCGAAGCACCAACCTTGGTCGCGTTCGTCGTTCGGTAGAGCCGTTACGACCTCAGGAACGGTGGCTTTGAATTCGCTCTGGTTGAACGGGTGCGTATAACGACATTGGAACTGCTCGGCCAGGGTTTGTAGTTGCAAGTCGACAGCATCGTTTTCCTGTGCCTTTTTCAATCGGCAGAGCGTGGTGACGGTTTCCAGCAGGCTGCTGGCCAGGTTGCGTAGTGAGAATCTATCCTCATCTCGAGATGCCGGCTCGTCATTCCGATTCGATAGCAACGGTTCGGCGTCCATGCCTATCCGTTCAGATGGTGTTGCGCTATGGAAAGAGGCGTTTCTGATCATCGCAATGCAATTGCCTTTGAAGGATGGGCATTGAGTTGCGGATAACGGCCGATCAGTTCCTTATTCAGTCAGGACGCCAGTTGCGACGCAGTCAACTGGTGCTCCTCGCCGGCATAGTAGGCACGCACCTTCGGGTCCATCACCGCGCGCCAGAGCGGCGGGAACAGCGCCAGGACGATCATGCCGGCGTAGCCGTTGGGGAGTTGCGGGCTGTCGTCGAAGTGCCGCAGCACCTGGTAGCGGCGCTTGGCGTAGGCGTGATGGTCGGAGTGCCGCTGCAGGTGGAACAGGAACAGGTTGGTCAGCAGGAAGTTGCTGTTCCAGGAATGTTTGGGCGTGGTGCGCTCGTAGCGGCCGCTCTCCTGCTTGCGGCGGTGCAGGCCGTAATGCTCGACGTAGTTGACGATCTCCAGCAGGGTGAAGGCCATGGCCGACTGGCCAAGGAAATAGATCGCGCCGATCCAGCCGAAGGCGAGGCTGAAGCCGATCAGGAGGGCCAGGCTGATGGCGTACCACCCGATCAGCTCGTTGCGCCAGTGCAGTGCCGGCAGGCCCTTGCGCTTGAGACGTTCGGCCTCCAGCCTCCAGGCATTGAGAAAGTTGTGTTTGTAGGCGTGCGGCAGGAACGCGTACAAGCTCTGGCCAAAGCGAGCGGACGACGCATCCTCCGGCGTCGAGACGTTCACGTGGTGGCCGCGCACGTGCTCAACCTTGAAGCCGGCGTAGCAGACCGCCGCCAGTAACAGGCCACCGGCATTCTGCTCGAGGGCAGGGTCCTTGTGGATCAGCTCATGGGAGACGGTGATGCCTATGGCGCCCATCACGGTGCCTACGGAGAGAATCCAGCCCAGCTTGCCCAGCCAGTTCCATGCATCGTAGTGGGCGATGACCCAGCCGCCGTAGGAAAGCATACCCAGCAGCAGCGGGACGGTGGCCAGGCTGAGCAGGCGGTAGTAGCCCTGCCGTTCCAGTTCAGGTACGTCGGTCCGCTCGTCCGGATTGGCCGGGTCGCGGCCGACCACGAAATCCAGCAACGGAATGATCCCGAAGACCACGCCGATGACCAGCCAGGCCCAGGCGTTCGGTGAGTCGCTGCCATAGGACCAGAAATAACTCAGCGGGATGCCGAACACGGGGATCAGCCAGATCCAGTAGCCCACCTTCTTCAGGCGGATCATCCAGGCGGAAGGCAGCAGCGCGAACATGGGAGACTCCAGGGCTTTCTTATGATTTTGTAGGACTGTAGGACAGTCGAGTCCGCCAACCCAGCCCGGATTCCCCCACCTTTTGCTCGGTATCGCGCGCTGCCGCCACCTTGGTCGGGTAACACCCTGTGTTACACTCCGCGCCTTGCGCGTTCTCCATGAATTCGAAGGAAAACCATGACGTTCAAGGCACCGGACAGCCTCGCCGAGCAGATCGCTCACCATCTCGCCGAACGCATCATTCGGGGAGAGCTCAAGGAGCGTGAGCGGATCCAGGAGCTGAAAGTCACCCAGTCCCTGAATGTCAGCCGGGGCTCGGTACGCGAGGCGCTGCTGATTCTCGAGCGGCGGCACCTGATCGAAATATTGCCGCGCCGGGGTGCCCAGGTTGCGGAACTGACCCCGCACAAGGTCAAGAGCCTCTACGCCCTGATGATGGAGCTGTACATCCTGCTCGCCCATGCCGTGGCCGAGCAGTGGCGCAAGGAGGAAGACCTGGCTCCGTTCCTGGCCATCCAGCAGCGTCTGGTGGATAGCGCGGAACGGCAGGACATCAATACTTTCGTCGACCACAGTTTCGACATCATGCGCGCGGCTTTCCCGTTCGCCGACAATCCCTACCTGCAGGAAACGGTGGAAAACCTCCTGCCGGCGATCAGTCGCAACTACCATCTGGCGCTGGAACGGCGCAAGGCGGAGATGGGGCAGTTCCTCAATGCCTTCGGCGACCTGTTGCAGGCGGTGATCGCCCGTGATCCGGCGCGCATCCGCGAGGTGCTCGGCGCGTACGGCAGGCACAACTGCGAGCTGGTGCTGGCCGCCCTGGCCGAGCGTTGAGGACCGGGCATGCGCCTCAAGAGCATCAAGCTGGCCGGGTTCAAGTCCTTCGTCGACCCGACCACGGTCAGTTTCCCCAGCAACATGGCTGCCGTGGTTGGCCCCAACGGTTGCGGCAAGTCCAACATCATCGACGCCGTACGCTGGGTGATGGGCGAAAGCTCGGCTAAGAACCTGCGCGGCGAGTCGATGACCGACGTCATCTTCAACGGCTCCAACACCCGCAAGCCGGTGACCCAGGCCAGTATCGAGCTGATCTTCGACAACTCCGACAATAGTCTGGTCGGCGAATACGCGGCCTTCGCGGAGATTTCCATCCGCCGCCGCGTGACCCGCGACGGGCAGAACACCTACTTCCTCAACGGTACCAAGTGCCGGCGCCGCGACATTACCGACATCTTCCTCGGTACCGGCCTGGGCCCGCGCAGCTACTCGATCATCGAGCAGGGCATGATCTCCAAGCTGATCGAGGCCAAGCCCGAGGACCTGCGCAACTTCATCGAGGAAGCCGCCGGCATCTCCAAATACAAGGAGCGCCGTCGCGAGACCGAAAGCCGTATCCGCCGCACCCAGGAAAACCTGGCGCGCCTGAGCGACCTGCGCGAAGAGCTGGAACGCCAGCTCGAGCGCCTGCACCGCCAGGCCCAGTCGGCGGAGAAGTACCAGGAATACAAGGCCGAGGAGCGTCAGCTCAAGGCCCAGCTCGCGGCCCTGCGCTGGCAGGCACTGAACGACCAGGTCGGACAGCGCGAGAAGGTGATCGGCGATCAGGAGGTCGCGTTCGAGGCACTGGTGGCCGAGCAGCGTAACGCCGATGCCAGCATCGAACGGTTGCGCGACGGCCATCACGAGCTGTCCGAACGCTTCAACCAGGTCCAGGGCCGTTTCTACTCGGTGGGCGGCGACATCGCCCGCGTCGAGCAAAGCATCCAACATGGCCAGCAGCGCCTGCGCCAGTTGCAGGACGATTTGCGCGAGGCGGAGCGGGCGCGGCAGGAAACCGAGTCCCACCTCGGCCACGACCGCACCTTGCTGGCGACCCTGGGCGAAGAGCTGGCCATGCTCGAACCCGAGCAGGACATGGCCAGCGCCGCCGCAGAAGAATCCGCCGCCACCCTCGAGGATGCGGAAACCGCCATGCACGGCTGGCAGGAGCAATGGGACAGCTTCAACCAGCGCAGCGCCGAGCCCCGTCGTGCCGCCGAGGTACAGCAGGCGCGCATCCTGCAGCTCGAACAGAGCCTCGAACGGCTGGTCGAGCGCGAGCGCCGCTTGAACGATGAGCGGGCGTTGCTCGCCGCCGATCCGGAAGATGCCGCGATTCTCGAGCTGTCCGAGCAGATGGCGGCCGGCGACCTGCTGCTGGAAGAGCTGCAGGCGGCGGAAGAAACCGTGGTCGAGCGCTTGGAACAGCTACGCGGCGAACTGCAGGAAGCGACCCGTGCGCAGCAGCAGACTCAGGGCGAGCTGCAACGGCTGAACGGCCGTATCGCCTCGCTGGAAGCGCTGCAGCAGGCGGCGCTGGACCCCGGCAAGGGGGCCGCCGAATGGCTGCGCGAACAGAATCTGCACCAGCGGCCACGTCTGGCCGAGGGGCTGCGCGTCGAGCCCGGCTGGGAGCTGGCGGTGGAAACCGTACTCGGCGCCGATCTACAGGCCGTCCTGCTGGACGATTTCACCGGCTTCGACCTGAGCGGCTTCGAACAGGGCGAGTTGCGCCTGGCCAGTCCGGCGCGGAGCGGGGCCCGGCTTCCCGGCAGCCTGTTGGACAAGGTGGAGGCTGCCATCGATCTGGCGCCTTGGCTGGGTGGCGTGCGTCCCGTCGAGTCGCTCGACGAGGCCCTGGCCCGGCGTTCGTCGCTGACCGATGGCGAGAGCCTGATCAGTCGCGACGGCTACTGGGTCGGCCGGCATTTCCTGCGGGTGCGGCGTGCCAGCGAAGCGGAATCCGGTGTACTGGCTCGTGGCCAGGAGCTGGAACGCTTGCAGGCGGAGCGCGAAGAGCGCGAGGCCGCCCTGGCCGATCTGGACGAACGCCTGCAGCGTTTGCGCGAAACCCAGCGTCAGCAGGAGGAGGCGCGCGAGCAGCAACGTCGGCGTTTGCAGGAAGCTGCACGGCAACAGAGTGAGCTGAAGGCGCAGTTGTCCGCCCAGCAGGCCAAGGTCGAGCAACTGGCGCTGCGGCGTCGGCGTCTGGACGAGGAAATGGCCGAACTGGGCGAGCAGCGAGCCTTGGAGCACGAGCAACTCGGCGAGGCTCGCCTGCAGTTGCAGGACGCCCTGGACGCCATGGCGATCGATACCGAGCAGCGCGAGCAACTGTTGGCCAGCCGCGACGGCCTCCGCGAACGCCTCGACCGGGTGCGTCAGGAGTCGCGCCAACACAAGGACCACGCCCATCAATTGGCGGTCCGTATCGGCTCGCTGCGTGCCCAGCATGACTCCCTGCGGCAGTCACTCGAGCGCCTGGAGCTGCAGTTCGAGCGGGCCGTGGAGCGCCGGGAGCAACTGACGCTGAACCTGGAAGAGGGCGCGGCGCCGCTGGAAGAGTTGCGCATCAAGCTGGAGGAACTGCTCGAACGGCGCATGGGCGTCGAGGAAGAACTCAAGCTGGCGCGGCTGGCGCTGGAAGATGCCGACCGCGAGCTGCGCGATGCCGAGAAACGCCGTACCCAGGCCGAACAGCAGTCGCAACTGCTGCGCAGCCAACTGGAACAGCAGCGCATGGACTGGCAGGCGCTGACCGTTCGCCGCAAGGCGTTGCAGGATCAGCTCCACGAGGATGGCTACGATCTGCATGGCGTGCTGGCCACGCTGCCGGCAGAAGCCAGCGAGAAAGCCTGGGAAGAAGAACTGGAACGGCTGGCTGCGCGCATCCAGCGCCTTGGCCCGATCAACCTGGCGGCGATCGACGAATACCAGCAGCAATCCGAGCGTAAACGCTACCTCGACGCGCAGAACGACGATCTGGTGGAAGCGCTGGAAACCCTGGAAAACGTCATTCGCAAGATCGACCGGGAGACGCGCAACCGCTTCAAGGAAACCTTCGACCAGATCAATGCTGGCCTTCAGGCACTGTTTCCCAAGGTTTTCGGTGGCGGGCACGCTTACCTGGAACTTACCGGGGAAGATTTACTCGATACCGGGGTGGCGATCATGGCGCGCCCGCCGGGCAAGAAGAACAGCACCATCCATCTGCTGTCCGGCGGGGAAAAGGCGCTGACCGCGCTGGCCCTGGTATTTGCCATTTTCCAGCTCAACCCGGCGCCGTTCTGCATGCTCGACGAAGTCGATGCGCCGCTGGACGACGCCAACGTCGGTCGCTATGCGCGATTGGTCAAGGAAATGTCGGAAAAGGTGCAGTTCATCTACATCACCCACAACAAGATCGCCATGGAAATGGCCGATCAGCTGATGGGGGTCACCATGCATGAGCCCGGCTGTTCCAGGCTGGTCGCAGTGGACGTGGAGGAGGCGGTCGCGCTGGCCGAAGCATGATGCGACGAACGGTGTAAAGTTGCCTTTCGTCGTGCTAGCTTAGTGCCCACTTTTGTCGCACGTGGACAAAGTCAGTCAGAACAGGGAGTTGGCGCCCACGTGAGTGTGCTGAACAAAGGGACAGGATGTCCCGTGGCATCATCATTTTTTTCGTCAGGGGTCACAGAAATACATGGATATCGGTCTGCGCGAGTGGCTGATCGTCATCGGCATCATTGTCATTGCCGGCATTCTCTTCGATGGCTGGCGCCGGATGCGCGGCAGCAAAGGCAAGCTGAAATTCAAACTCGATCGCAGTTTCGCCAACATGCCCGACGATGAGGGTACTGCCGAACTGCTGGGTCCGGCACGGGTGGTGGAGCGTCACCAGGAACCGTCGCTGGATGAGGAAGACCTGCCCGCCATGAGCGCTCGCGAGCTGAACAAGCGCCGTGGAAGCGAGCCGCGCCAGGGCGACCTGAACCTCGACGAGCCGGTGCCGACCCTGCTCAACCCCGTCGACGAAGGCAAGCCGGCTCCGCGCAAGGCCGCGGCCAAGGAAGAGCCGAAGGAACTGCCGCCGGTGGAGGAAGTGCTGGTGATCAACGTCGTTGCCCGGGAAGAAGGTGGCTTCAAGGGGCCGGCGCTGTTGCAGAACATTCTGGAAAGCGGGCTGCGTTTCGGCGAGATGGACATCTTCCATCGTCACGAAAGCATGGCCGGCAACGGCGAGGTGCTGTTCTCCATGGCCAACGGCGTCAAGCCGGGCACCTTCGACCTGGACGACATCGACCATTTCAGCACCCGTGCAGTCAGCTTCTTCCTCGGTCTGCCGGGGCCGCGCCATCCCAAGCAGGCATTCGACGTGATGGTCGCCGCCGCCCGCAAGCTCTCCCACGAGCTGAACGGCGAATTGAAGGATGACCAGCGCAGCGTGATGACCGCACAAACCATCGAACACTACCGCCAGCGCATCGTCGAATTCGAGCGCCGGCAGTTGACCACCAAGCGCTAAAGGAAATCGCGAGCGACAAGCTGCAAGCCCCAAGCGGTAAGCCCGGAGCTTGCAGCTTGTCGCTTGCGGCTTGAGGCTCCCAGATGACCGACGCCCAGACCGCTGCCGAACGCATCGCCGCTCTGCGCAGCGAAATCGAGCAACACAACTACCGCTACTACGTACTCGATGAGCCGAGCGTTCCCGACGCCGAGTACGACCGCCTGTTCAATGAACTGAAGGCGCTGGAAAGCGAACATCCCGAACTCGTCACCCCGGAATCGCCCACCCAACGCGTAGGCGGCGAGGCCTTGTCCGCGTTCGGCCAGGTCCGCCACGAAGTGCCGATGCTTAGCCTCGGTAACGCCTTCGAAGAGCAGGACTTGATCGAGTTCGACCGCCGCGTGCGCGAAGGGCTCGACCTGCCGTCCGGCGATCTGTTCGGCGACGGTGCGCAGGTGGAGTACAGCTGCGAACCGAAGCTGGACGGCCTGGCGGTCAGCCTGCTCTACGAGAACGGCCATCTGGTACGCGGCGCCACCCGTGGCGATGGCACCACCGGCGAGGACATCACCGCCAACGTGCGCACCGTGCGCAACATCCCGCTCAAGCTGCACGGCAGCGGCTGGCCGAAGGTCCTGGAGGTGCGCGGCGAGGTGTACATGTCCAAGGCCGGTTTCGAAGCGCTCAACGCCAAGGCGCTGGAAACCGGCGGCAAGACCTTCGCCAACCCGCGCAACGCGGCGGCGGGCAGCCTGCGCCAACTGGACCCGCGCATCACTGCCAGCCGCCCGCTGGAGTTGTGCGCCTATGGCGTCGGCCGCAGCGACGGCGAGTTGCCGAGAACCCATTTCCTTCTGCTGCAGGCCCTGCGCGAATGGGGCCTGCCGATCAGCCGCGAACTCAAACTGGCCAAAGGTGCCGAGGAATGCCTGGGCTATTACCGGGCCATCGGCGAGAAGCGCGATGCGCTTGCCTATGAGATCGATGGCGTGGTGTTCAAGGTCAATGACATCGGCCAGCAGCGCGAACTCGGCTTCCGCGCCCGCGAACCGCGCTGGGCGCTGGCCCACAAGTTCCCGGCACGGGAAGAAATCACCGAGCTGCTCGGCGTGGAATTCCAGGTCGGCCGGACTGGCGCCATCACGCCGGTGGCGCGCTTGAAGCCGGTCCAGGTGGCCGGGGTGACCGTTTCCAACGCGACCCTGCACAACATGGACGAAGTCGCCCGCCTGGGCGTAATGATCGGCGACACCGTGATCGTCCGCCGCGCCGGGGACGTGATTCCGCAGATTCTCGGTGTCATCGCCGAACGCCGTCCCGTGGATGCCAAGGCCGTGCACGTGCCGGAACACTGCCCGGTCTGCGGCTCGGCGGTGGAGCGCACCCAACTGATCAAGCGCAGCAAGGGCAAGGAGTCGGTCAGCGAAGGCTCGATCTACCGCTGCGTCGGGCGGCTGTCCTGCCAGGCACAGCTCAAGCAGGCGATCATCCATTTCGTCTCGCGCCGTGCCATGGACATCGACGGCCTCGGCGACAAAATCGTCGAGCAACTGGTCGACAAGGGCCTGGTCGGTTCGCCGGCGGACCTCTACAGGCTGACCTACGAACAGGTCTTCGAACTGGAGGGTTTTGCCGATCTGTCCACCAAAAATCTGCTCCAAGCTATTCAGGACAGCCGCAAACCGACCCTCGCCCGTTTCATCTACGCCCTCGGCATCCCCGACGTCGGCGAAGAAACCGCCAAGCTGCTGGCGCGCTCCCTGGGCTCGCTGGCACGCATCCAGAAGGCGCTGCCGGAAGTGTTGACCTACCTGCCGGACGTCGGGCTGGAAGTGGCCCATGAGATCCATAGCTTTTTCGAGGACGAGCACAACCAGCAGGTCATCCGTGCCCTGCTGGACGAGCAGTACGGCGTGGCGTTGCAGGAAGAGGGCGATCTCAGTCCGGAGTACGCCGCCTGCGTCACCCTGGCGGATTTCCTCGACAAGCTGAACATCCCCTACGTGGCGGCCACCGGGGCGAAGAACCTGGCCGAGCGGTTCGGCGGTGTGGAGCCGATCATCCAGGCGGATTGGCTCGATCTCAGCGCCATGAAGGGGCTCAACGAAAAGGCCAAGCAGTCGGTGCGGGCTTTCTTCGGTGATGTTGCGAACGCCGAGCGCGCCCGCGCCATCGAAGCGCAGTTGCGCGAATTCGGCATGCACTGGGAAAGCGAGAAGAAAGCCGTCGAAGGGCTGCCGCTGGCCGGCCAGACCTGGGTGCTCACCGGCACCCTGGAAGCCATGAGCCGCGATATCGCCAAGGAAAAGCTGGAGTCGTTGGGCGCCAAGGTCGCCGGCTCGGTCTCGGCCAAGACCACCTGCGTCGTTGCCGGCCCCGGTGCCGGCTCCAAACTGGCCAAGGCCAGCGAGCTGGGGGTGAAGGTGATGGACGAAGAAGCTTTCCTCGCGGCGCTGTCTGGTTTCGGCATTTGATCGTTGCCACGCTCTGCGTGGCAATGCAGCCTGCGATACTCTGCGTCGCGACTCCCGACCTTAATCGCCCTCGACTGGGTTTCGTGTCGCTGTACCATTCGAAATGGCACGACCCGGTGGGCGAATGAGTTCGCCCCTACAGGTGTTCGGGCTTTGCTGTCGAATGAGGCCCTATCAGCGCTTCGCCAGCAGAGCTGGCTCCTACGGAGAGCCCCCGGACGATCGTTCCCACACTCTGCGTGGGAATGCAGCCTGCGACGCTCCGCGTCGCGAATCCCGACTTGCCAGCCTTTCCGCGAAGCGCCTATAGTGCCGCCGTCGCGGTAATCCGCGACTGACCTTGGCCGGTCGGATAGACGAAGGCGCACAGCGCCCCAACTTCATTGCAGGCGCTTTTTTTGTGCCCGCAATGTCGTGTCATGGCAGCTGTGCGCGGGACACCTTCGGGTGTGCCGGGTTCCTTTGTCCCCGGTCGGCCAACCTGCGCACAGTTGCCTCCCATTTCACTTGGCCGTGAAGGGTGGCAGCTCTCTCATCTGACGAAGGAGCTTCACCATGCGTTCTGAATGTGTTCACACCCAGCCCGTCGCGTTTCATCGTTGTAACGACGGTGCTCATCACCTGTTCAATGTCCAGCCCGACGTGCCGGCCCATGCGGCCCTGGAGTGCGCTTGCCTGCTGCTGGATGCCGCCGAAGAGCTGGCGGTGCAGGCCACCAGCACGGGCAGCGAACAACTCGGCTATGCCTGCGGTTATCTGATCGAGATGGCCCGAGCGGCTATGCAGGCTTGTCTGGAGGGTGACATGGGCCTTATGCGCTAGGCGTTGCAGGGGCGAGCTTGCTGGCGAAGCTTTTCGCCAGCAGGGCTGGCTCCTACGACGAGCCGGGCGAAATTCTTGCCCGAGGGCCGATGGGGCGCAACGGTAGGAGCGGATTCATCCGCGAATGGGGTAGGCAGAAGGGGGGCGAGCGGGCGCGCCCCCGGCGCGCATTGGCGCTTAGTTGATCGCGTCGGTCAGGGCTTTGGCTGGGACGAATTTGACGACTTTCTTGGCGGCGATCTCGATGGCGGCGCCGGTCTGCGGATTGCGGCCGGTGCGGGCCGGGCGTTCGCTGACTTTCAGTTTGCCGATGCCCGGCAGGGTCAGCTCGTCACCGTTCTCCAGGGCGTCGCTGACGATTTCGCTGAGCTGCTCCAGCACGGCGCGCACGCTGGCCTTGGGGGCGTCGGTGGCTTCGGCGATATCGCTGATCAGTTGGTCTTTGGTAATTGCCATGGGTTCTTACTCCATCAGGTTTTGAATGAGCGCAGCCGTCCGGCTGCGCTTGTGCATCGATTCGGTGTGCCGCTGCGGGACTGCGAAGTGCGGGCGTGCAGCACGCTAGCACAGAACGCTCAAGGATAGGCTGCGGCAGGGGCGCGCGCCTCGTTATATGTGCTGGGAATCGGCACGTTGTCACCTGCCATGGCTTTTTCCACTTCCTGGCGCAGGTTGCTGAAGCCGAACTCGTAGAAACGGCTGATCATCGCCTCGTTGGCGTGGCAGATGGCCATGGCCTGGTGCAGCGACAGGTTCTGGTCGAGCAGGTTGGCGGCGCGCACCTTGAGTTCGAAGAGCGTGAGGAAGCTGGTATCGAAGTTGGCCTTGCGCAGCAGGTCCCGTGTTTCGCCGACCATGCGCCGCCAGTTGCTGCGGACGAAGTCGAGCGAGTTCTTGTCCATGGACAGGCACGTGGCGTAGATGCGGTTTTCCTCCAGCACCCGTTCGACGCTTTGCATGATTCGATCGGCGTCGATGTCCTTGGCGCTGGCGTCCGGGACGGGCGTGCTGAAAACGCTGGTGGTGATGAGGGCGAGGGGGACGGCTTTTCTGGGCGACATGGTTCCGGGGCTCCCGAGGACTCAGGAGCGGCAGACGCTACCGGCTTGCCGAGGTGTTGCCTAGCGTCGGAATGTGACAAGGCTTGGCATTTGTGAGCCGGTTCTAAAGCCGAGAGGCCAATTTGAGTGGAGCGCGCAGGCGATCAAAATCCTGGCACGGCGTCCCGCAGGTCATGGCTCTTCTGAGCGGCCTGGATCGTATTGGCCTGGGCCACCTGCCGCCTCGGTGGGCCGTCGCGGCGAAAATCGCTGGGGCTACACTCGAAATACTGCTTGAAGGCGCGGGCAAAGTAGGATGGGTCCTTGAAACCGACCGTATAGGCGATGCTGGTGACCGGCATCTGGCTGTTGCAGAGCAGGTCCTTGGCGCGCTCCATGCGCTTCTGCAGGACGAATTCGACGAAGCCGATGCCATGGGTCTGCTTGAACAGTCGGCTGAAGCGGAACGGCGTCATGCCGCAGAGCTGGGCCATTGTCTTGCCATCAATCTGCTCGGTGTAGTGCTGCTCGATGTAGCGGACGGCTTTCTGCAGGGGCTGCTGTTTGTGGAAGTCCGGCGTCAGGCGGACGCTTTCCGGCAGGTGGTGAGTGCGGGGCAGGTGGTTCTTCCTGTCCTCCCTGGGTTCCCGGCGCAGTTTGCACAATTCTTGGAGTGCGCTGAGATAGCGGGCGCATTCCGGGTCGGTCAGCGGCAATACCAGGTAGTCCCAAGTACCCGAGCGAAACGCCCAGACCGCGAGTTCTTCCGAATGCTGCTGGGTCAGCATGGTGATCGGGATGGAGGGGATGGCGTTCTTGAGCTCCAGCAACAGACCGAGCCCCAGCGAGTCGGGGCGGTCATAGTGCATGCAGATCATGTCGGGGCGCCGGCGGGTATCGATACCGGCCACGCTCAGGTCGCGGGCCAGATCGATCTGGCAGACATCGGCAAACAGTGGAATGAAATCCTGCGCCGAACGGTCATGAGTCAGGTCGAACCACAGCAATTGTGGTACTGCCGTACGAGAGTTCATGGCTGTAACAGGTCCGATTTCGACTGTTAGGAATTACTTACATAGAAGGCAAAGTGACATCGATACAAAGAACCGATGTTCATAAGCATTAGATCATTGGGGATTAAGCAGAGCCCGCAAGGTTTGTAGGGGTTCGGTCGCGATTCCTGGCGACGAAAAAAGTTCCCTGGGTCGGAGAGGATTTCTATTTCCTTTGATGTTGAGAATAAATATTGAATGGAAAAGCTTCTCTTCGGTACGCAGGAAAGTTGGCTCTCCAATGCTTGTCAATTTTCTGGCGAGCGGGTTTCTGCATTCCTATCTGCTTGAGCAAATGCCATTTTGCCTAACCCTGGTGCGGCGTCGGTTGCCCATTTCTTTATTTGTCCGGTTCCGCAAAAAAGTCCCTGAGTTCTGCAAAAAGTTCCTAACCCCTCTTTCGATTGGATAACTAGCGTAGAGATCAGGCGGGGCGGTAATGCGTCGCCGGGTCGATAAAACCAAGCGAACGAGGTGAACGAAATGATCTTTCAAGCAGTGAAGACTTCGGTACTGAAGTTCATCAAAGACGAAGACGGCCTGACCATTGTCGAGTATGCGGTGGCGGGGGGGTTGATCACGGTGGCGGTGGTAGTCGCATTCACCAGCCTGGGCGGTGCGGTGAATACCCGTATTACTGCGTTGTGCAACGCTGTTGTTGCAGGTGCTTGCCCGTAATCGCAAGAGTTCCTAAGGAGAACTCAGCCATGGTTACAGAGCAAATCACAGCCACTGCCATGCTATTCGGGCTCTTGGGCCTCGCCATGGCATGTGACCTCCGCCGCCACCGCATCCCCAACCTGCTGATCCTGTTGGGCCTGGCCCTCGGCTTTGCCAGCCAGGTCTATGCGGGTGGGTGGTCCGGGCTGGGTAACGCCTTCCAGGGCATGGCAGTGGGCTTTGCCGTCTTCCTGCCGTTGTATGCCCTGGGCGGTATGGCCGCCGGCGATGTGAAGCTGATGGCCATGGCGGGTGCGTTCCTCAGCCCCTGGGACGCGCTCTGGGCAGCGGCTTTCAGCCTGATCGCCGGCGGGGTTTGCGGCTTCCTGATCGTGCTGTTTCGCGGTCAGTTGCCGCTGACCCTGGCGCGCTACGGGCTGATGTTCAAGGCCAGGGCCTACCTAGCGCCGGCCAGCCACGAGGTGGCCGGCAAACCTTTCCCTTATTCCGTCGCGGTCCTGCTCGGCACCCTGGGCAGCGTGTACTGGATGAATTTCAGCTGAGCGGGAGGCCGACATGCAGATTGCGAGCGTTCGACAGGCGAGCCCGGAAGCAAGCGGCACCGGCATCGCGCGTCTGGCCCCTCAACCGAGGACCGTCGCGGAAACCGGCCTGGCCGACAACCTGCTCGGCGACCTGATCTGCAAGCACCTACATGATGCCGGCGTGCTGGACATGCAGCGGCTGGTCGAGCGCCTGGCGCTGACCGGTTCGGTGCTGGAGGAGCTGCTGGCCTTCCTGCGCAAGGATGGCCGCATCGAGGTGCTCGGCCAGAGCAGCGGGCAGGGCCTGCGCTATGGCCTGACCGACCGTGGCCGCAGCGCCGCCAAGGATGCCTTGCTGCGCAGCGGCTACATCGGCCCGGCGCCGTTCCCGGTGGAGCGTTACCGGGAGTTGCTGAGCGCCCAGAGCGTGCATCAAAGCCGGGTGGATGCCCAGGCCATGCGCGATGCGTTCGACGGCGTGGTGCTGCGCGAGGAGCTGCTGGACGAACTCGGCCCGGCGATGAACTCCGGGCGGGCGATGATGATCTACGGCCCCGCCGGGACCGGCAAGACCTACATCAGTCAGCGCCTGATCAAGCTGTTCCATGAGGCGGTGTGGATCCCCCACGCCATCGCCATCAACGAGGCGGTGATCGAGATTTTCGACCCCCAGGTGCACAAGCCGCTGCCGTCCGGCGAGCCGCGCAGCCTGCGCCTGGACGAAGGCATCGACCGGCGCCTGGTGTGCTGCCGGCGGCCCATCGTCATTACCGGCGGCGAGCTGACCCTGGACATGCTGGACATCCGCTTCGATCCCTACAGCCGCCAGTACCAGGCGCCGCTGCAACTGAAGGCGAGCAACGGCATCTTCATCATCGATGACCTGGGGCGGCAACGGGTGGCGCCGGTTGACCTGTTCAACCGCTGGATCGTGCCCATGGAGGAGAAGAAGGACTACCTCAACCTGGGCGGCGGGCGGCACTGCGAGCTGCCGTTCGACCTGATCCTGGTGTTCTCCACCAACCTGAATCCGCTGGAGCTGGCCGACGAGGCTTTCCTCCGGCGCATCGGCTACAAGCTGCACTTCGGCTACCTGCGCCCGGACGAGTACCAGCGCATTTGGCAGCAGGAGTGCGAAAAGCTGGGCATTCCCTTCGACCCCGCCCTGGTCGAGTACGCCATCGAACGCCTTCACCACGGAGAGCAGCGGCCTCTGGCGCCCTGCCACCCGCGCGATCTGCTGGGCATGGCCATGGATCGCCAGCGCTACCTGGGGCTGGACGACGCCGAAGGCCCTTCACCGAAAACCCTGGCCTGGGCCTGGCGCAACTACTTCGTCAGCCTGAACGCCAATTGAACTGGGAGACACCGTGATGAACGCGCGCATGCTGATGTTGATCGGACTCTCGCTGGCCCTCGGGCTGGGCGCGGCCTGGATGGCCAACAACTGGCTGAGTGCCCGGCTCGCCGCCGGGCCGGACGACAACCTGCAGAGCGTCGTGGTGGCCACGGTGGAAATCCCCTTCGGGCAAATGGTCGAGGCCCAGCATGTGAGTTTGGTGAGGATGCCCAAGGGCACGGTGCCGGACGATGCCTTCGACAGCGTGGACAAGGCCGTCGGCAAGATCGCCACCTTCGGCATGCTGCGCGGCGACATCCTGCGTGCCGCGCGGCTGGCCGAGCACCTCGGCGGCAGCACCCTGGCCTCGCTGATCGAGAAGGACAAGCGCGCGGTGACGGTGCGGGTGGACGATGTGGTCGGGGTCGGCGGCTTCCTGCTGCCGGGCAACCGCGTCGATGTGCTGGCGACCAAGAAAACCGACGGCGCCGGCAACACCGCCAAGGCGGAAACCATCCTCGAAGACCTGCGCGTACTGGCCGTGGACCAGACCGCCAGCACCGACAAGACTCAGCCGGTGGTGGTCCGGGCGGTGACCCTGGAGATGACCCCGGAAGAGGCGGAAAAGCTGGTCAAGGCGAAAACCGAAGGCCAGTTGCAACTGGCGCTGCGCAACCCCCTGGATAACCAGAAGAAACCCTTGCCGGTGGAACCGGTGGCGATGGTCGCGCCGCCCGCCCCGGCACCGATCGTTGTGCCCAAGCCGGCCGTGCGCCGCAGCACTGGCCCCAGTGGCATCACCGTGATTCGTGGGACGGCGGTGGAGACGGCCAAGGCCCAGTTGTAAGAGCAGTGCCGGTGTGCCTGCCGGCTTCGAACAACCCGCCTCACTATAAAGAGGAACAGGACATGGACATCATCCGCAAACTTTGGTCGTGCGCGCTGTCTGCGATGGCTGCCGGCCTGCTGCTGGTCGCCTCGGTGCAGGCGGCCCAGCCGATGCCCGCGGTCAACGCGATGCCGGCGGCCAACGTGAGCAACATCCAGGTGCCGATCTACAAGTCGCGGGTGCTGACCACCCGGGCGCCGGTGAAGAAGATTTCGGTCGGCAACCCGGAGATCGCCGACATCCTGATCACCAGCCCGACCCAGCTCTACCTGCTCGGCCGTTCCCTGGGCAGCACCAACGTGTTGCTCTGGGATGGCAACAACCGGCTGATCGACAGCCTGGACCTGGAAGTGGTGCATGACTTGGGCAGCCTGAAGACCAAGCTGCACGAGCTGATGCCCGACGAGAACATTTCCGTGTACAGCGCCCAAGGCGCACTGGTCCTGCGCGGCCAGGTGAGCAGTGCGGCGGCGATGGATTCGGCGGTGAAGCTGGCCAAGACCTATGCCGCCCAGAGCCAGAGCATCGTGCAGGGCAAGGGGGAGGCCGCCGAAGCCGTGCCGACCCAGTCGCTGGACGTGGTCAACCTTTTGACCATCGGCGGCAGCCAGCAGGTGATGCTGGAAGTGAAGGTGGCGGAGATGCAGCGCAGCCTGGTCAAGCGGCTCGGTGTACGTTTCCTCGCCATCGGCAAGTCGGGCAACTGGGACCTGGGCGGCTTCAATGACAGCGCGTCCCTGGCCGAGACGTTGCTGAGCAGTGACAAGGGCTTCCTGGCGCGCTTCTCCTCGGGCAGCTTCCTGTTCGACGCGGTGCTCGAGGCGGCCAAGGAGAACGGTTCGGCCAAGGTTTTGGCGGAGCCGACCCTGACCACCCTGACCGGGCAGCAGGCCGAGTTCATCTCCGGCGGCGAGTTCCCGATCCCGGTCTCGGACGATGATGGCATCACCATCGAATTCAAGGAGTTCGGCGTCGGGGTGAAATTCCTCCCGGTGGTGCTCGACCAGGGCCGAATCAACCTCAACCTGAACGTGTCGGTCAGCGAACTGGTGTCGGCCAACAGCCTGGTGGTGAGCACCGGCGAGGCGGTCGAGGCTTCCCTGCTGGTGCCGGCCCTGACCAAGCGCAGCGCGCAATCCACCGTGGAGCTGAGCAACGGCCAGACCATCGCCATCGCCGGCCTGATCAGCGAGAACACCCGCGACTTCGTCAGCCGCTTCCCCGGCCTGGGCGACGTGCCGGTGCTCGGCCATCTGTTCCGTAGCCAGGAATTCATCAACGGCGAGACCGAGCTGGTGATCCTGGTGACACCTCACTTGGCCAAGCCCATCGATGCCAGGACGGTACGCCTGCCCACCGAGAAGATCGTGGAGCCGGGCGACATGGATTTCTACCTGCTCGGCAAGACCAAGGGCGAAGGCCCGGCACGCCAGGTGCCGGTGAGCCTGGGTGTATCCGGCGGCAGTTTCGGCCACGACCTCGACTAGGCGTGGCAAGGGTTTCCCGCTCCCTTCCGGGGCAAAGGTGGAAGGCGCGAGGGGTCGGCACACGCCCCGGTGACGATCTCTGGCAAGGACACTCTCCCGGAAGGGTGCGGGACTTGAACGGCAGCACAAGGGCGGTACGCCGCCCGGTCATCCCCAGTGAGGTACGTGCAATGAAAGCCTTGATTCCTCTCTTCCTGCTGCTCGGCCTGTCCGGCTGCATGACTTACGACGAGGCCCGGGTCGGCCCGCTGGGCTACAGCGTCTACCAGACCCATTACCAGCAGATCGCCAATAAGGATGTGGCGGCCAGCCCCGGTACCGAGGTGGCACCCACCGGCACCGACGGCCCGCTCACCGAGAAGGTGATGGACGGCTATCGCGGTGTGACCGGCAATGCCGCGCAGGTCGGCCAGCCGATCCAGATCAACATCGGCGATTGAGGGCACGGCCATGAGCACCCGGATGCAGCGACCCTTCGGTCCGGCGCCACGGCGCCAGCGGGGCGCGGTGATGGTGCTGATCGTCATCGCGCTGGCGTCGATCCTGTTGATGTCGGCGCTGGCGCTGGATGGCGGGCACATGCTGCTGAACAAGACCCGCCTGCAGAATGCGGTGGACGCTGCGGCGCTCAGCGGGGCCAAGACCCTGCAGCAGTTGGCGGGGTCGGGCAACGCATCGAGCCTGTCGCGGGACGCCGCCCTGGCCACCCTGACGCTGAATGCCAACGCCAACGGCAATGGCGAGCTGGCCCAGGCGCTGGCCGCCGCCGGTGGGGCCGGGAATATGGCAGTGGTGGAGTTCTCCGCCAGCGTGTACGGGCCATTCGCTTATCCGGGGCCGAGCGATTCGCGCTACGTGCGGGTGTCGGTGCCGGATTACCCGTTGGCTGGCTTCTTCTGGAACTTCGCCCAGGTGTTCGGCGGCGGCCAGTTGGGCGACAAGGCCGTGGCGGCCATCGCCACGGCGGGGCCAAGCCCCTCGGCGTCGCCCTGCAAGATCGAGCCGATCATGGTCTGCGGCAATCCGGCCGACGACCCGGCGGAAAATGGCGGCACCTCTTACTGGGGTTACGGCTTCGGCGACCTGGAAGTGCTCAAGAGCGCGGCGGGTAACGCTTCCGTCATCGGGCCCGGCAACTTCCAACTGCTGCGCCTGGATGGCGCCACCGGTGCCAATGACCTGCGTACCGCGCTGGCCGGCGGCATCGAGAAATGCAACGTGGTCGGCGACGAAGTGGGGACCGAGCCCGGCAATACCGTGGGGCCGGTGGCTCAGGGGCTGAATACCCGCTTCGGGGAATACACCGGCCCTGGCATGAACCCCACCGATTACCCGCCGGACTGGGTCACCCAGTTCAGCCAGCCGCGCATGACGTACAACGGCACGACCTCGCAGGTGGAGTACCAGGGCCAGCCGGTGGTTTCCAACGGCGGCGACCTCAGCGCCGGCGGCACGCCGCTCTACGATCTCAACGACTGGCTTGCCGACAGCGCCGCCTGTGCGGCGTCCGGCACCTGCCAGGGTGCCCATGAGCGCCGCATGCTGAACATCGTGATCGGCAACTGCACCGGCGAGTCGGGTGGGCAGGTGGACGTGCCGGTGTTGGATTTTGGCTGCTTCTTCCTGTTGCAGACCGTCCGCCAGCAGGGCTCCGAGGCACAGGTGTTCGGCCAGTTCATCAAAGAGTGCGAGGGCGACGGGGTGGCGGGGCCGACACCGGCCAACGACGTCGGCCCGGTGATCATCCAGCTCTACAAGACCTATATCACTCCCTCGACCCCCAGCACCGACTCCTAGGAGGTGTGCGATGGCCACTGTTGCATTCAGGCGGCGCAAGGACCAGCAGGGGGTGGCCATGGTGGAGTTCGCCATCGCCTTGCCCTTGCTGCTGCTCCTGTTGTTCGCCGTGGCTGAGTTCGGCCGCATGCTTTACCACTACAACACCTTGCTGCAATCCAACCGCGACGCGGTGCGCTACCTCGCCGGCAAGGCCTGGAACGGTACCCTCGGGCAGGTGACGATCACCCCGGTCCTGCAGACCGAGACGCGCAATATCGCCGTCTACGGGGTGCCGGTGGCGCAACCGGGTAACGAGGTGGTGCCGGGCCTGAGCGTCACGAATGTACAGGTCGGCGCCGTGGGGACCACCCATGTGCAGGTCAGCATCAGTTACGTGTTCCAGCCGGTGATCGGCAACAGCATCCCGGCGTTCGCCGGCGATGCGATCACCCTGAATATCCCGCTGGTCGCTACCACTGTCATGAGGGCGCTGTGATGAATCCCCGGGGCATGCGTGGCGTCTACGTGGTGGAGTTCGCCATCATCGGCCTGCTCCTGTTCACCTTGCTGTTCGGAGTATTGGAGTTCGGCCGGCTGTACTTCACCGTCAATACCCTCAGCGAGGCCGCCCGGCGCGGCGCGCGGCTGGCGGCGGTGTGTGACATCCAGGACCCGGTGATCCTGCGCCGGGCGATCTTCAACACCGCCGACGATGCCGGACAGAGCGTGCTGGTCGGCAACCTGGACACCGCCGACCTGAACCTCAGCTACCTGGATGTGTTCGGTGCCGTGGTGGGCAGCCCGGCCTCGGCCTCCGGTGGCTTCCAGAACATCCGCTACGTGCGCCTGCGGATCGAGAACTTCCCGTTCAACTTCCTGATTCCGGGGTTCAACGGCCTCCTGACCCTGCCCGCATTTCAATCGATCGTGCCCCGCGAGAGCCTGGGTGGCCATGCCGAGGGCGCGCAGCCATACGATCAACCATCGAATGTCGATCCTTCCGTAGGGGTCACGCCATGTTGAAGTCGAGAGAGGCACCCATTGCCACTGCTGCCCGCAAGCAGGGCCTGAGCCTGTTGATCAGCAGTCGCGACGCCGGCGCCCTGCGTCATCTGCAGGGGCTCAGCCAGCGCATTCCCAGCCTGCGGGTGAACACCCGCCTGGTTACCAACGGCCATACCGACCCGCTCTATGGGTTGGAGCAGATGCCCGACCTGCTGCTGCTGCGGGTCAGTCATCTGTGGCGCGAGGAGCTGGCTGCGCTGTTGCAGCGGCCCGCTCACGAACGGCCGCCGCTGCTGGTCTGCGGCCCCCTGGACGAGCGGGAGGGCATGCGCCTGGCGATGCAGGCCGGGGCACGCGATTTCCTGCCCGAACCGGTGGCCGCCGATGAGCTGCTGAAGGCCCTCGGCCGCATGGTGTCGGAAAGCCGCTCGGGCGGCGGCGCGACCGGGCAACTGGTGGCGGTGATGAATGCCAAGGGCGGCTCCGGTGCCACTCTGCTGGCCTGCAACCTGGCCCAGCAACTGAGTGCCAAGGGCGGCAGCACGCTGCTCCTCGATCTGGACCTGCAATTCGGCAGCGTCTCGCATTACCTGGACGTGCACCCGAACCACAGCCATGTGGAGGTGTTGCAGCAGATCGATGATATGGACGGAGTGGCGCTGCGGGGTTTCTGCAGCCATTTCAGCCCGACGCTGCACATCCTCGGCGGTCGGCTGGACGAGCTGTGCCTGCCGCAGGATGTGCACGCCGAGCAACTCGAGGCGCTGCTGCGACTGGCCAAGGACAACTACGAATGGACCGTGGCGGACCTGCCACGGCAGATCGATCACCTGACCGGGACCGTGCTGGAGCAGGCCGACCGGGTGTATGTCGTGGTCCAGCAAAGTATCAGCCACCTCAAGGATGCCAGCCGTCTGATGCGCATCCTGCGCGACGAGCTGGGCGTCCAGGGCAGCCGCCTGCATGTGGTGGTGAACCGTTACGACAAGAATGCACCGATCAGCCTGCGGGACATCGGTGAGGCGTTGCGTTGTACCGAGCAGCAGAAACTGCCTAACGACTTCGCCGTGGTCAGCGAAAGTCAGAACGCCGGGGTGCCACTGGAGATCCATGCGCCACGGGCACCGATCACCCAGGCATTGCGCGAATTGAGCAAGGAGCTGGCCGGGCATCAGGCCCACGCGGGCCACGGACTGTTCAAGCGCGCATTCAGCCGCTTCTTCGGGGAATGAGCCATGTTCAATGATTTTCGCAGCCGCCTGCGCCAGCAGCCGGCCAAGGCTGGAAGCAAGGCGGAAGAGCCCGATGACAAGGGCGCGGTGGGTGGGACGGGGCTGGCCTGGGAGCAGTGCGCTCCGGCCGAAATCTACGAGACCCGCACCCAGCTCAGCCCGGTGGAGGCCGAGTGGCGCGAGCGGATTTACCAGCAATTGCTCAAGGTCATGGACCTGTCGCTGCTCGATTCCCTGGAGCCGGCCGACGCGGCGCGGCAGATCCGCGATATCTGCCAGCGCCTGCTGGACGATCACTCGGCTCCGGTGAGCGCCTCCAGCCGGCAATTGATCATCAAGCAGATCACCGACGAAGTGCTCGGCCTCGGGCCGCTGGAGCCGCTGCTGGCGGATCGCAGCGTGTCGGACATCCTGGTCAACGGGCACGCCTCGGTGTACGTCGAGCGCTTCGGCAAGCTGCAGAGAACCGATGTGCGCTTTCGCGACGACCAGCATCTGCTGAACATCATCGACCGCATTGTCTCCAGCCTGGGGCGGCGCATCGACGAGTCGTCGCCGCTGGTGGATGCACGGCTGAAGGATGGCTCGCGGGTCAATGCCATCATCCCGCCGCTGGCCATCGATGGGCCGAGCATGTCGATCCGCCGTTTCGCGGTGGACTTGCTGAGCAGCGACAGTCTGGTGGAAATGGGTACCCTGACGCCGGGCATCGCCCTGATGCTCAAGGCCATCGTGAGGGGGCGCCTGAACGTGCTGGTGTCCGGCGGCACCGGAACCGGCAAGACCACCATGCTCAACGTGCTGTCCAGCTTCATCCCGCATAACGAGCGGATCGTCACCATCGAGGATTCCGCCGAGCTGCAGTTGCAGCAGCCGCATGTGGTGCGCCTGGAAACCCGTCCCTCGAACATCGAAGGGCGTGGCGAGGTGAACCAGCGCGAACTGGTGCGCAACAGCCTGCGGATGCGCCCGGACCGCATCGTCATCGGCGAAGTGCGCGGCGCCGAGGCGCTGGACATGCTCACCGCGATGAACACCGGCCACGACGGCTCGCTCACCACCATCCACGCCAACACCCCGCGCGACGCCCTGGGGCGGATCGAGAATATGGTCTCCATGACCGGTGCGACCTTCCCGATCAAGGCCCTGCGCCAGCAGATCGCCTCGGCCATCGACGTGGTGGTACAGCTCGAGCGCCAGGAGGACGGCAAGCGGCGGCTGGTGAGCGTGCAGGAAATCAACGGCATGGAAGGCGACATCATCACCATGACCGAAATCTTCGCCTTCGAACGGCGCGGCATCGGTGAAAAAGGCGAAGTCCTCGGCGACTACCGGCCGACCGGTATGGTTCCCGGTTTCCGCGAGGAGCTGGCCAAGCGCGGTATCGAGTTGCCGCTGAACCTGTTCCGCCCCGAGTGGATGGAGGCCGTGTAGCCATGAGCCAGATCCCGACAGAACTGATCATCGCCTTTCTCGGCATGGTCTTCACCGCGGTGTTCCTGCTCAGCCAGGGGCTGGTGGTGCCGGTGTTCGGCGAGGCGGGGCGGGTGCGCAAGCGCATCCGCAGCCGCCTGCACGTGCTGGAGAAGGCCAGCAACCTGCCGAACATGCAGACGGTGCTGCGACAGAAGTACCTCAAGCGCCTGTCGCCGCTGGAGGCGGCGCTGGAACAGTTGCCCTGGATGGAAAACCTCGCGCAGACGATCGAGCAGGCCGGCCATGAATACCGCGCCTACCGGGTGCTGATGCTGGGGGTGGTGCTGGGCTGTGGCGCTGGCCTGCTGGCCTGGCTGGTGTTCAAGGTCTGGTGGGTCGCCTTGCCGGTGGCGGCGCTGGTGTTCTGGCTGCCGCTGGTGAAGATCGCCCGCGACCGCGCCAAGCGCTTCATGGCCTTCGAAGAGGGCCTGCCGGACGCGCTGGATGCCATCTGCCGAGCCCTGCGCGCCGGCCATCCGTTCAACGAGACCCTGCGTCTGGTGGCCGAGGAGCACAAGGGCCCGGTGGCCCACGAGTTCGGCCTGACCTTCGCCGATATCAACTACGGCAACGACGTGCGCCGGGCCATGCTCGGCCTGCTGGAGCGCATGCCGAGCATGACGGTGATGATGCTGGTGACCTCGATCCTCATCCACCGCGACACCGGCGGCAACCTCACCGAAGTGCTGGAGCGGCTGAGCAGCCTGATCCGCGGACGCTTCCGCTTCCAGCGTAAGGTCAAGACGCTGTCCGCCGAGGGGCGCATGTCCGCCTGGGTGCTGGTGGCAGTGCCCTTCGTGCTGGCGGCGGCCATCGTGCTGACCTCGCCCGAGTACCTGCCCATGCTGATCAAGGATCCGTTGGGGCAGAAGATGGTCATGGCGGCGTTCGGCGCCATGCTGCTGGGCATTCTGTGGATTCGCAAGATCATCCGGATCCAGGTGTAGCGATAGTGCAGAGGAGAAGCTGTCATGGACTATCTGCTCGGTCTGATCAATAACGCAGTCGGCAACGAGCAGGCTGCGCGCCTGCTGTTCATTGGCGCCATCGGGCTCAGCGCCTTGCTGGCCGCCGTCACGCTGGTCATGTTGGTCCAGGGGTTGCAGGACCCGGTGCAGCGGCGCCTGAGCCTGCTCAAGCGCGGGCACGGCGAGCTGGCCCATGGCGAGCCGCCGCCGAGCAACCTGCAACTGATGCTGGAGCAGGTGGGGCAGCGCTTCGCCTCGGCGGAGGAGGGCAAAGTCTCGGCGACCCGCACCCTGCTCACGCATGCCGGTTATCGCTCTCCGTCGGCGCCGCAAGTCTACTGGGCCGTGCGGTTGCTGCTGCCGCTGCTGCTGATTGGCGTCGCCTTCCTTGGCCTGCCGCTGATTCCCAAGCTGTCGCTGCTGGTGGGTGTGCTGCTGGTCGGCTCGGCGGCAGCGGTCGGCTGGCTGCTCCCGGCGATCTATGTGGACAAGCGCAAGCAGGCACGGATGGGCCGGTTGCGGGCGGCCTTCCCCGACGCGCTGGACCTGATGGTGGTCTGCGTCGAGTCGGGATTGGCGCTGCCCCAGGCAATGGAGCGGGTGGCCGAGGAGATGACGGTGAGCCAGCCGGAGCTGGCGGAGGAGCTGGCGCTGGTGAACGTGGAAATCCGCGCCGGCATCCCCAGCACCGAGGCGCTCAAGCACCTCGCCGACCGCACCGGCCTGGAGGACGTGCAAGGGCTGGTCAGCCTGCTGGCGCAGAGCATCCGCTTCGGCACCAGCGTGGCCGACACCCTGCGCATCTACGCCGAGGAGTTCCGCGACCGGCGTACCCAGGCCGCCGAGGAAATGGCGGCGAAGATCGGCACCAAGCTGGTCTTTCCCCTGATTTTCTGTTTGTGGCCCAGCTTTTTCCTGGTCGCCATCGGCCCCGTGATCATCGGGATACTCAGAACCTTCGGGAAGCTTTGATATGAACAAGGTCAATCTGCTGTTGGCCACGGTGGCCGTGTTGTCGGGATGTCAGACCATGGGGCCGGATACGGGCGGGAACAGCCGTTCCGGCTACTACGACGGTAGCCGTTCGGTGCTCTACCAGGTGCAGAAGGAGGCCACCTCGGCGGGCCAGGCCATGGTCATGGCGACCGTGGCTTACCGGAGCGGCGATCTGGACCAGGCCCTCTACCAGTACCTGCGTGTCATCGAACTGGATCCGAAGCGTTACGAGGCACTGGTCTGGGTCGGGAGAATCCACCGCGAACGCGGCAACGATCAGTTGGCTGAGCTGGCCTTCGCCGATGTGCTGAACAGTGCGCCGGACAACCTGGAAGCCTTGACCGAGATGGGGTTGCTGCAATTGTCCCGGCGCAACCAGGGCAAGGCTGCGGAGCTGCTTGGCAAGGCCGTCGCCCTCGACCAGAAGCGCCTCGGCGGCGGAGCGGGCGAGCTGAAGGTAGACAGCCAGTCGCCGCTGAAGGTCTACAACGGGCTTGGTGTCCTGGCGGACCTGAATGGCGATTTCGACAAGGCCGGGAGTTACTACCGCCTGGCCTTGCGGATCGACCCGCGCTCGGCGCTCACCCTCAACAGCCTGGGCTATTCCCATTACCTCGGCGGGCGTTGGCTGGAGGCGGAGCAGACCTACCGGCGTGGCGTGGCCTATGACAGCCGCTACAAGCCGCTATGGCGGAACTACGGCCTGCTGCTGGCGCGGATGGGGCGCTATGAAGAGTCGTTGTCGGCGTTCCAGCAGGTCGAGGGCGATGCCGAGGCGAGCAACGACGTTGGCTACATCTGCCTGATCGAAGGCAAGTTGGACGAGGCCGAGCAGTTCTTCCGCAGTGCCATCGAGCAGTCCCCCTCCCATAACGAGGCCGCCTGGCAGAACCTGAACCGGCTGCAACAGATCCGCCGCATCCGCCAGCTCGGCATGTCCCAGCCGATATCGGAAGCGGTCGTCGCGGTACCGGCTCCCGTGACGGAGGCAATCGCGCAGCAGTGAACAAGGACGGGCCCCGGATTCATCGCCGGGGCTCCTTTCTGCGCCGGGCGAATGAATTCGCCCCGTTTGGGTGCAAACCGTTTTTGTAGGAGCGAGCTCTGCTCGCGAACGGGCCGGCGCAAAAGCATCGCCAGCAGAGCTGGCTCCTACAAGGTGAAGTCCGGTTGGCGAAGGTAATGCCGCTCCGCCCGCATCCGGGGCGTGGTCTACGCTTTCCCATACATCGCCACCAGGATTGCCGCCATGCTGAAAGCCTTCGCCGATCTGGGTTTCCGCTGGAAAATCGCCTTGCCCATCCTGCTTATCGCGTTGTTGCTGGTGGGGATTGGAGGGCTTGGCATGCAGGCGATCGGCCAGGTGGCCGACGCCAATGGCAAGCTCACGAATCGTTACCTGCCGGCGGTCAGCCTGTTGCTGAACGCCGACCGGGATCTCTATCAGGCGTTCACCGCCGAGCGCAGCCTGCTGAGTCCGGTGGGCGTCGAGCAGATGCAGGCGCTGGAGGCTGTTCACCGGGAGAACATCCAGCAGGCTTATGACCGCGTGCACAAGTACGCGGCCATGCGGCCCAGCGAGGAAGCACAGAAATGGGTGGCGCAGTTCGATAGCGGGCTGGAGCGTTGGAAGACCCTGAGCCAGCAGGTCGTGCGTTTGGCCGGCAGCGATCCGCAGGCCGCGGCTGTCCTCAGCTTTGGCGATAGCGAGCGGCAGTTCGGGATATTGCGCGATGCCATCGACAAACTGGGCGAACTGGAGGACGGCGAGGCCAATAACGTGGGCACCGCCGCCATCGCCCAGAGCGAGACGCGCGCCTGGCAGCAAGGTGCGGCCATTGTCGTCGGGCTGCTGATCTGCCTGGTGCTGGTGGTCGGTTTCCCGATCCTGGTGACCCGCCCGCTGCAAAACCTGTTGCACCGCATCGAACAGATCGCCGAGGGCGACGGCGACCTGCGGGTGCGGCTGGAAGTGACGTCGCGGGACGAACTGGGCCAGCTCGGGCTCGCCTTCAACCGTTTCCTCGACAAGTTGCAGCCGCTGATTCGCGAAGTGGGGCGAGTAACCGGCGAAGTGGCCCAGTCCGCCGAGAGTCTGGCCGGCATGTCGGCAGCCAACGACCGGTTGATCAGCAGCGAACACGCCGCGGTGGACCAGGTCAGCGCCGCGGCCACGGAAATGAGCGCGGCGGTCCACGAGGTCGCGCGCAACGCCCAGCAGGCCGCCGACGCGGCGCGAACCGCTGAGGAGCAATCCCATGAGGGTGCCCAGGTGGTCGGGGCGACGATACAGGCGATCCACCAGTTGGCCAGGGAGGTGGAAACGGCCTCGGGCAGCATCGGCGCACTGGAGCAGGAGACCGCCAACATCGGCGCGGTGTTGGCGGTGATCAAGGGCATCGCCGAGCAGACCAACCTGCTGGCGCTCAATGCCGCCATCGAAGCGGCGCGGGCGGGCGAGCAGGGCAGGGGCTTCGCTGTGGTGGCCGACGAAGTACGGGCCCTGGCGGCGCGCACCCAGGAGTCGACCAAGGACATCCAGGAAATGATCGAACGCTTGCAGCAGGGCGTGCAGAACGCCGTGCGCGCCATGCATTCGGGCAGCCAGCAGGCGCGCGGCAGCGTCGAGCGGGCGGCGGGCGCGGATCAGGCCTTGTCCAGCGCGGGCGATTCGGTACAGCGGATCAACGAGATGGTCGCCCAGATCGCCAGCGCCTGCGAGGAGCAGAGCAGCGTCACCGACGAGATCGCCCGCAACATCAGCGACATCCGCGACCTGTCCAACGAAGCGGCACAGACCTCGGAGCAGAGCTCCCAGGCCAGCCGGCGGCTGTCCGAGCTGTCCCATGGGTTGGCGCAACTGGTGGGGCGGTTCCGCGTCTGAACCTTCTGCGCCTCTCCCGTTTACGGAGAGGACTTGGGGAAAGGAAAACACGCACTGGTACAGCATTGCCCCGAAGCAAGAACCATAAGTGCTTGTGGTGGTTGTAACTTTTCCCTGAGCCGGTACAATGGCGCCCGCTCGCTGCTCAGCGAGCGTCGTTATGGTGGCCCTGCCGGTCCCCCCGCAACGATTACCCGTCAACCTGGTCAGGTCCGGAAGGAAGCAGCCATAGCGGGAACATCGTGTGCCGGGGTGTGGCTGGTGGGGTCACCTCCAGTTTATAACCATCTGATTTCTAACGGTTTTTCGCTCTGATCACGCCAGTGATCCATAGGGTGATCCACCGTGTCCTCCGTCCCGTCTTACCTCTGGCTATCCCGACACTCGATCTTCTATTTCAGGATTGTGGTGCCTGGAGTTTTGCGGCCGCTTTTCCCTTGTTCCGAAATCCGTCGTTCGCTGCAGACACGCTGCAAGCGCGAAGCGCTGATCCGTGGGCGCGAACTGCTCCTGCAGGTTCAGCAGCTCTACACCCAGGCATTCCAGGGCATTAGGCCATCCCTCGACTCCCTACGTGGTGCCTGGGAGGCGGGCGGTAAGCGAGTTGCTAGTTGGGCTGCGTGGCTCCGTCAGCAGCAGTTGGTTGCGCTTGCGGAGAAGCCTTTGGAGCAAGGGGAGGGAGGTAAGGTGAGAGGGCCACAGAAGCCCCGCAGTGCCCCTTCAAGAGCCAAACAGGGGCAGCCAGATAGGCTAGTTGCGGATGCGCCAAGCAACGCTCCACGCTTCTCCAAGGTGGTTCAGGAGTGCCTGGAGCAGCAGTCTCATGAAGGCGTGGCTGCGAAGACGCTATCCGACAAGCGTTCCGTGGCTGAGCTGATGACTCGGATCGTGGGTGATCTGCCTGTCGATCTCATCACTCGCCAGGATGCCCGCAAGTTCCGAGAGGTGACACTCAAGCTGCCGCCGAGGATGAACCAGCTTCCCGAGGGGCAATCGCTGGAGCAGATCATCGAGACTGCAACCACTACGATCAGCCTCACCACGTTCAATAACTACGTGAAGAACCTGACAACCTTCTTTTCCTACGCCATCCGTGAGGGATACTGCGAGCGCAACCCGTTCGATGGGCTTCGAGTCAGGCAGCGAGGCAAGGTCAGCGAGGAACGCAGTGTCTTCACTGAGCACGATCTGCGTCGTCTGTTCTCGAAGCAGGTTTACGCATCAGCCAAGTCGGCTCAGCCGCACAAGTACTGGCTGCCGCTGCTCGGTCTGTACACCGGGGCGCGACTCAACGAGCTGTGCCAGCTCTATCTGGATGATGTGGTCAGCATCAACGGTATCGACTGCCTCCACATCCGGGCGACCAGGCCCGATCAGAAGCTGAAAACCGTCACCTCGGAAAGGCTCGTGCCGATCCACTCGAAGTTGAAAGCGCTGGGGTTCCTTGAGTTCGTCCAGTCGCAGCGGGAGGCTGGTCATCAACGTCTTTTCGCGGAGCTGACCTTGCACAAGGCGCATGGCTACGCTGCGGCTCCCTCCAAGTGGTTCACGCGGGTTCGTGATCAGTTGGGCTTCCGTGATGGAGAAGAGCGTAAGGACTTCCACAGCTTCCGCCACACGCTTGCTGATCACCTGAAGCAGAAGGGAATAGTCGAATCGTTGGTTGGCGGCATTCTTGGTCACCAAAGCGGCGGGATCACCTTCAGTCGATACGGGAAGGACTTCAGGCCGGAGGTGCTGGCTCCGGTGATTGAGGCGGTGGAGTTTGACGCTGTTGAGTGGCTTCGATGATAGGCGATAGTGGAGAGCGGCAGATCATGGCCCGTACCGCTCGATGCGTTCACCCAGAGCCGCTCTCTGAGCCAGGGCGTCGGCTCGCTCGTTCTCGGGATGACCGCTATGGCCTTTTACCCATTTGAAGTGAACTGTGTGTTCGGCCAGTAGCTGATCGAGGATTTGCCAGAGGTCAGCATTGGCCACCGGCTTTCGATCAGCGGTGCGCCAGCCATTCATCTTCCAGTTGGCCAGCCAAGTGGTGCATCCGTTCTTGACGTAGGCGCTGTCAGTCACGATTTCGACCTCGGTGAGGGTGTTCTTCAGAGCTTGGAGCCCCTTGATGACCGCCGTTAGTTCGGCCCGGTTGTTGGTTTGCTGGTCGCCCTCGAGCGGCCCAGCGATCTCCTTCGTGCGCCCCTCGGGGCTCCGCAATATGGCCGCCCAGCCTCCACGGGCTTGGAGTTGGCCGTTGTTGAGGCAAGCGCCGTCGGTGACGATCTGGATGATGCGTTGTTGATGTCGCATGGATGTGGTGTTCCTCTTAGTTCTGCCGCCTGTGGTCGCCACCGCCTACGCCTACCAGCGCCCACCACAGAGGGCAGCGCAGACGGACACAGGCGGCAGGACTAAACGGGCTGGTGATGGTTGGAGTGCAGTGGCGAAACTGCAGGTCAGATAGCGAATGACTTCTTCATGGTTAGCTTCCCTTCTTGATAGAGCTGGACGATCAGCTTTTTACCTTCTGCAGTTGGAATGATTTGGTAGTAAGGCTGAACTGGATGTGCTTTCAGCTTCTCGACGAACAGCGTGTCCCGGTACTCGGCATACACCCGGTACTGGTTGGTTCCCGCAGTGCGGTACAGGTAGCCAAGGTCAGCTAGATCACGTTTGGTGGCCATCGTGTTGACTCCTCTCAGGGTGCGCACGAAGGTGGTCAGGGATTCCTGACGCAGTGCCACGCAGTTGTCGAAGATGACAGCCTTTGGCGCCATCGCCTTGTTCTCTTGGGACAGCCGGTCGATCTTCCGTTGGAGAATCTCGATGGCCTTCAGGACGAAGGCGTCCTCGTCCAGCTCACCGATCGCTACCTTCTCCTCGCCCATGATGTAGGCACCGTCCTTGCGGATGGCCGGGAGAACGTCGCGGGTTACCCAGTCTTGAAAGCGACGGGCGATGGCCTTGTCCGAGCGCATGACGAGCTTGTACAGGCCGGACTCGGAGATGCAGCTCAAATCCTGAGCACCGCCAGGGGTATCAATCCGATTGACCCCCTTCTCATCAGAAGCCAGGGGTCGAATAGATTGCGAGGTGTTGGTCAAACCGAGAACCCCGCACACGTCCTTCGCCACGAACCAGGGGCTGCCGTCGATCTCAACCAAACGGATCTCGGCTTTGTTCTCGAACTTAAAGATGCTCACGTTGCTCATGTTCTATTTCCTCCAGAAAAAACGAAGCCCGCTCAGAGGCGGGCTATGGGTGTTCGCTAGTAGGGATTAGTGGCCTGGGCCGATCAGGGTTTTCAGGTTCTCAGCGGTCTCCTTGGCCGTCTGGGCTTCAGCAATCAGGAGCATGTTCTTCTCCTGCAGCTGCTCGATCTGCTCGGTGTTGCGGCTGATCTCCAGGTGGTTGGCGGCGGTCAACTATTCGAGCTGGTCGATGGTCTTCCTGAAGGACTTGAGGATCTTGTTTAGCTGGATCATGTGGCCTCCTTACGCAGTCTTCTTCTGTTGAACCAGGCGGTAGCGGACATAACGCTGGCCGGTGAACTTGTTCTCTTCGCGGATCGACTCGATCTCATGGCCGAACTCTTTGAGGTCAGCGATGCGGCGAGGCAGTGCGGCGATCCCAAAGTCCATTAGGGCTGAGCGTTGGGTGATGGTGTGGCCTTTGCGGAGGTGATAGAGGATCAGTTCGCATTGCGGGGACAGAGAGCGGATTTGCGGATGGGGCATGGGATTCTCCTCACAGTTGTCGTGGGTCTTGAAAAGAAAAACCCCGGCAGCTCGAGGCGTACCGGGGGCGGGTCTTCCATACCTGTGTGGTAATCAGTCGGTACGGTCTTCCATACGTGTGTGGTAATGGGGCAGATGTAGCGGACAGCTGGGGTGTCCGGGGGAGGTGTGCTTGGGTTTCCTGATGATCAGCTTTGTTAGTCGCTACTTCCGCGTACCAGCCGGAGCACCGGAAGGTTCATCTGCAGGGCTGCTTTCCATCTGCGCTTGTCTGCGGCCAGGATCTCGCTCAGTAGCGGATGTTGGACGGTGCCTTCGACCGTCGCATTCAAGCCCGAAGTGCTCCGACTCCTGGCCTTCCTCACTTCGTTGGCGATCCTCTTCATGAGCGGGACCCTTCTGTTGATCTCTGCTTGGATCGGGCTACCAGCTTGAAGTCGGTCTGCCAGGCGATACAGAGCAGGTACACCAGGGGAACCAAAGGCCAGAGCAGCAGAGCACCCAGGAAGATCAGTTCAGGCAGACGCATCAGGCTACCTCCGCTGGGGTCTCAGGGCGGTCGAAAGGCGAGTGGCTGGAGGTTTTGTCAGTTCGTTTGTTTTTCACAACGTAGATCATCCTTTTTGTTCAGCCGTCAGAGTCCCTTCCATCCATGCCACCAGCTCCCATCTACAAGGGAAACATGGACGGCTCGGACGGCTGGACAAAACGGGCTGGGTTTGAGGGGAATCTGCAAGGGATGCAGGGTTGATGCTTGGTGACTTGCCCAGGAGTTCCCCGGTGCCTGGATGCCATCCATGGGCCAAAGCCTGGGCAGCAGTGGTTGCCTAGGTCGCTACTGTGCTGAGGCCAGGGCTGATGGATGACAGAGGCGAGTAGGGAAGCTCCTGGGCGGAGTCATCTGGAGGTGCATGAAGATGAGCAGGAGGTGGGCTGGCAGAGGGGCTAGAGCTTCCTGACAACCACTGACGGGGATGGTCACTGACAACATCGTCATCGGTGATCATCGATCCTGTGTCAGCAGAGTTGGGGAGGCATCAAGAGCACTTGCGGTGCAGCTTGAAGAGCACCTGTCAGTGTCTCCGCAAGACAGGCTTGATGCTGTCTCATTGCTTCGTTCTTCATTGATGGATTGATGGTAATGACCATTGATAGAGGACAGCTCAAAGACACTCTTAGAGTAGCTTCGCCATCCACCGCTACACCCCGCGAGTCATCGCAGGTAGCCAGCCTCGACTAAGTGCCATCACCTCTTAGCCAGCTATGTCAGGTTCGTCATCACCCGTGACTGCTGGCCGATTGGTCGGGGCAGTGAGAGGGGCTGTACGCCTGAAGCTCAAAGTAGCAGTAAGTACTCGACGGTGGCCTCGATGGGCTACCGCCTTTCCCGGCTCAATCAGTCATTCCCAACGGGATGTCAGGGCTGATGGTCGAGCGTCATGGTCGGGGATTGAACGAGCGAGGTTGCGCGCTCTGTCCTCCATAACTGTGTGGAAATCGATCTTCGTCGAACGTGCTGCGATCTTGCGGATTTGCCAGAGTGGCAAAACCCTTGCTGCCGCCCTCCGGTAGAGCGCTTGATAACAGTCTGTCCAACGCAGGTTATAGTCACGAGTTTGATTGGCTACGGTCTGTAGTAAGCTCATCGGCATTTTTGTATTACTGCGTGGAGATGTGCCTTGGTCACTGGAGATGTAGAGAAGCGTTTGTGGGCTGTAGCTGACCAACTATGGGCCAACACGGGGTTGAGGCCGGGGGAGTTCTCGGTGCCTGTTCTGGGGCTGATCTTCCTGCGATATGCGGAGAAGATGTACGCCGCTGCCGAAGAGAAGCTGGGGCCGATTGGCTCTGGTGGTCGCCGCAAGGTCAGCAAAGATGACTATCTGGCCGAGGGCGTGATCTTCCTTCCAGAGAAGGCCCGCTTCTCCTATCTGCAGACCCTCACCGAGGGAGATGTCATCGGGTTGGCGATCAACGAAGCCATGAAGGCTGTTGAGGAGGAGAACGTCGACCTCAAAGGCGCTCTGCCTCGCAACTACGTCCAGCTTGGCAACAAGGTGCTGCTGGAGCTGATCAAGCTGCTCGGGCCGGTGGATCTCAGCGGGGACGCTTTCGGCAAGGTCTACGAGTACTTCCTGGGCAACTTCGCGCTGAAGGAAGGCCAAAAAGGCGGTGTCTTCTATACCCCTGAGTCCATCGTAAAGCTGATCGTCGAGATCATCGAGCCGTTCCATGGTCGGATCTTCGACCCGGCTTGTGGTTCCGGTGGTATGTTCGCCCAGTCTGCTGACTTCGTTAAGCGCCACCACAAGACGGCGATGGAAGAAATCTCCATCTTCGGCACCGAGAAAGAGCAGGTCACGGTCAATCTGAACAAGATGAACCTGGCTGTGCATGGCCTGTCCGGCGATGTGCGTATTGCCAACACCTATTACGAAGACCCGCATGAGGCCGTTACTCATGATGGCGGTCGCTTCGACTTCGTCATGGCTAATCCGCCGTTCAACGTATCGGGTGTCGATAAGGAGCGTCTTGAGGGCGACCTGCGCTTCCCGTTTGGTTTACCGAAGACCGACAACGCCAACTACCTCTGGATCCAGCTCTTTTACGCATCGCTGAACAAGAATGGCCGTGCTGGTTTCGTTATGGCGAACTCGGCAGGTGATGCCCGAGGGAGCGAACAGGTTATCCGGCAGAAGCTCATCGAGAGCGGCGCAGTTGATGTGATCGTCTCGGTCGGCTCGAATTTCTTCTACACCGTGACCCTGCCTTGCACGCTGTGGTTCTTCGACAGGGCGAAAGAACGTGATGCCGAACGAGCAGACAAGGTTCTGTTTATCGACGCTCGCCACATCTACCAGCAGATCGACAGGGCTCACCGTGATTTCAAGCCTGAACAGATCGAGTTCCTTGCCAACATTGTGCGGCTTTATCGAGGGCAAATGCCCGAGCTAGAGCAAGGCAGTGCTGAGTTGCTTGCTGAGCGAGGGCTGAGTGATGGATACGCGGATGTGCCGGGGCTTTGTAAGGTAGCGACTCGTCAGCAGATTGAGGCGCAGGGCTGGTCGCTGAATCCTGGGCGTTATATCACCGCAGAGAAGCAAACTGTCGAGAACGTGGATTTTGCGCTGTGCTTAGAGGAGCTTATGGAGGAATTCGAGGTTCTGAGTTCTGAAGCGCAGGAACTTGAGGCTTGCATCTCAGATAATGTCACTGAAATTCTGGGGGCTACTTAATCGTGTTGAGTAGCTGGCGTGAGATAAGGCTGGAGCAGCTCGTTACGCTTCAGCGGGGCTTTGATATAACAAAAGCTGAGCAAACTGCAGGATGTTATCCCGTGATATCGTCCTCAGGAACAAAAAGCTATCACGGCGCGTTCAAGGTTAATGGGCCTGGAGTCGTTATTGGTCGAAAAGGAACCCTTGGAACTGTGTTTTTTTCGGCCGGTGATTTTTGGCCGCACGACACCACTCTGTGGGTCAAAGAGTTCCATGGTAATGACCCGCTGTTTTGTTACTACTTCCTGAAAACGATGGGGTTTGAGAGGTATGATGTAGGTGCATCAAACCCAACTCTAAACAGGAATCATATCCATGGATTGTTGGTTCGTGTTCCAGAAATCGGTACTCAGCGGCGAATAGCATCGATTCTCTCAGCCTACGACGACCTCATCGAAAACAACACGCGTCGCATCGAGATCCTCGAAGAAATGGCGCGGCGGTTGTACGAGGAGTGGTTCGTTCAGTTCCGCTTTCCGGGGTATGAGGGAGTGGAGTTCAAGGAGAGTGAACTTGGGCTGATTCCTGAAGGCTGGCGTCTGACTACCGTTGCTGAAACCTTTGAGATTCTAGGGGGGCACCCCCTCAAAGAGTGAGCCCGCTTATTGGGAAGGTGGCAAAATAAATTGGTACTCACCAACCGACCTTACTAGGTCAGGCACGTCCTTCATGGACGAGTCTGCGACCAAAATAACCGATATGGGTTTGAGTCGCAGCTCGGCAAAGCTGTTTCCAGCCTACTCTGTAATGTTGACAAGTCGAGCTACGATAGGCGTTGTTGCAATTAATACGACCCCGGCAACCACTAACCAGGGGTTTATTACCTGCATTCCGAGTGAACGGTTTCCACTTTATCTGCTGTTTCATTGGCTCAAGGATAATGTCGATAGGTTTATCAGCCTTGGGACTGGTGCGACCTTCAAGGAAATCACTAAGGGTGTTTTTAAAGAGATTCAGCTGATTGCCCCGCCTGTTGCTATTGCCGATGCTTTTCAGCGGAAAGTTGCCCCCCTTATGGAGCTGGTTCTAAGGCTGCAACGTAAAAACAGGAACCTGCGAACTCAACGTGATTTACTACTTCCCAAGCTAATCTCCGGTGAGATCGACGTATCCGACATCCCCATGCCGACCTAAAAGGAGTTCAGGCGCATGAGTCCAGCAGCACTGCATTCGCACGACTATTCCGAGGACACGCTGGTCGAGCAGCCAGCCATCGCGCTGTTCGAGTCCCTCGGCTGGGAAACTGGGAACCTCTAGTAAGCGAACGGGCATCACACCTTGCCGGCGGGCACCCAGTTGTGCGGCAGCAGCTCGGCCAGGGCGCTGGCCTTCTGCGTCGGCAGGCGCGTGAGCA
>NZ_MUJY01000074.1 GCF_002286785.1 Pseudomonas sp. PIC25
CCAGGGCCAATACTTCGACGCCGAAACCGGCCTGCACTACAACCGCCACCGCTACTACAATCCCAACACCGGCTGCTTCCTCACCCCCGACCCGATCAAGCTCGCGGGTGGGTTGAACAACTACCAGTACGTGAACAACCCCACGGGGTGGGTTGATCCGTTGGGGTTGGCTGGGGTGAAGGGGGATTGTCCCGGGACTCAAAAGTGGAAAAGGCAGGATAAATATTTTGACTCAAGGAGTGAGGCTTTCAGGGAAGCTAAAAGGGACGCAAGAGTTCCAGTAAATGCTGAACCAATAAAAGTAGGTAGGGTTCCCCTTGAAGAAAACGGTCGGCCAGTTCTCGATAAGAGCAATAATCCAATAATGACCAGAGAGTATCATTATAAAAATATTGACGGTGAGCGAGTTGTTATACAAGAGCACTCCTATGGACACTCTGAGTTCCCTGCTGATCACTCATCCAGCAAGCCACACTTTAATGTAAGAGAATATGATCCGATCTCTGGAGACGCGGTACGCAACAAAACATTTCACTTACAAAGTGTCGCCGGCCACTATGTATTTTAATGAGCATTAAATAATGAACTGGTTAGATGCTATAGAAAACAAAAAAACCTGGAATTCCATTTTTGGAGAATCTCTGCCAACAGAAACAAGGATAAATATTGTTCTATTACGCGGAGATTCGGTCTCAATTAGAGCCTTTGGCCCGCTGGAAGGAATGACTTATCCTGAAAAATGGGACAAGAAGGGATTTAATGCATTTGAATTTGAAGTTCTCTTGCATGGAGTGGATATGATTTCTTCTGAAAACAACCATCTATTTGGAAAATTTTCAATTCTAATTAATATACCAGAAATAATTATAGAGACAGAGACAGGTTGCCTATTTAGGTGTCACGCAAAAGGGGCATCTATACTGAACATTGATGGTTTTTATGACGAGCAAGTTTAATTAAGCCCGCCTGGCTCGATAAATCTGAATCCAGAGACTATGAGAGCTCTGCCCTCTGATGGCCAAGTTATAATAACAGGCAACACCAAAGCAAATAAATATGTAAAGGGTGCTTTAAGAAGACTTGACGAACTCTGAAGGCTATAAACGAGTGGGCGGATCTGAAATAGCTTCCAAGGATTTGGAAGAAATAGTTATCCGCAGAAGGGAATAAAAATGGTTATTATTCTAGACCTTACAAACCAGCTAAGCAGTGCTGTGGACTATGATAATGGCGGAGGTCTAACAACCTTTATCGACATCGCCTTAACAAAAGAGCTAATTAATAAATTCGAGTTTCGGCTTTTTAATTTCATCCTCAATCTTGACGAAAATTTAATAAAAAAGATTGAAGAGCAAGCCAACAGTTTAGGCAAGCTAACTGAAGAAGGATTCCTTATTATCAAAGATGCATTTATCAGAATCGAAGAGGTAAAAGGATGCGATGCGCAACTCAGATTTCGCTCCGAAAGTGGAGATATAATTTCTTTTAATAAGACTTGGAATTACACACTAACAAAAGGCGATAATATTCATGACACAGGCGGGCGCTTAGCCATATTTCCCCAACTCATGCTTAATCTTGAAATAGTTTCCAACGGAAAGATAACCCTCCAAATGGAGCCAACGCAGTGCGAGTACATTTATACCTATAAGGACTTGGTAGAAAGATCTAAAGAACTTAATCAAGAAAATCCTACAAAAGGAGCCAATCCAGGGAAATTGTTCGATCTCGATTTTAAAACGAAATACTTGGCGACTGATATTGATGGGCGCGTTACTGTAAAAGATTAAATTATTCGCAAGAATAAACGCAATCTTTGATTCGCTTTATATGTGAACACAAAACACTCTCAATGAACTGCTCATGCAGGGCGACCGCCTCATCGCCGAAAGCGCGCCGGGCCATTACCGCAGCTACGCCTACGAACCCGGCACCTTCCGCCCCCTGGCCCTGCTCCAGGGCGAAGGCCCGCAAGCCGAACCCTGCTACTACCAGCTCGACCACCTCGGCACCCCGCAGGAACTCACCAGCCCTGGCGGCGCCATCCTCTGGTCCGTCAAATACCGCGCCTACGGCA
>NZ_MUJY01000075.1 GCF_002286785.1 Pseudomonas sp. PIC25
AGGAACACCGCATCACCCACCTCGACCGCAAGACCGAACTCAAGGCCAACGACCACCTCACGGTCGGGCAGAACCAGCACATCAAGATCGGCCAGGGCCAATTTCTCAAAGCCGGCCAGGAAATCCACCTGTCCAGCGGCGTCAAGGTGGTCCTGGAGGCTGGCAGCGAACTCACCCTCAAGGGCGGCGGCAGTTGGCTCAAGCTGGACGGCAGCGGCGTCACCCTCACTGGCCCGACCATCAAGATGAACTCCGGCGGCAGCCCGGGCAAAGGCTCCGGAGCCAGCCCCGCCCTGCCCGGCCAATCGAAAGCCGCGGACAACGACAAAGCGGGCTACGTGCTGACGCTCCCGCAGATCCAGACCCTCAAACGCAACGCGCCCTTCTGCGAGGAATGCGTGAAGTGCAAGGACGGCGCCTGTGTCTACACCTTCTGATGCCCTGACCCCACACCAATGGCTGGCCGCCCAGCCCCATGACGCTAGCCGCCACTTCTATGTGGTGCTGAGCAACACCAGCGACGCCGACCCGCTACCGGCCTACTACCGCCAGGCGGATGCCGCGCCTCTGCTGCCGATCTGGGAAGGCACGCCCTACGCCGGCTGGCAGGAAGTCATGCCCTTCCTCGGCGAACTCCGCGCCGACAGCCTCTTCCTCGACTGGATCGAACAACAGACCGAGCGCGACTGGGGCTGGCTGGCGATCTCGCCCTACCCGGCAACCGTCGTCCGCGACTGGCTGCGCAGCCTGACCCAGGTGCGCATGCCCGACGGCAGCGAAGTGTTCTTCCGCTACTGGGACGGCCGCCACCTGGCCCCGATCCTCACTCACCTCGGCGAGGCGGCGGGCGACCTGCTGCCGGTGTTCGAACGCTACTGGATCAACGGCCGCGACCTGACCGTCGAGCTGCCCGTCCTCGGTGCCAGCCGGCCCTACCCCTGGTGGGACGTGCCGCCGGACCTGCTCGCCAAGCTCCGCGCCGAAGACCCCGTACCGCTGGTGGATAACCTGATGCAGTGGCTGCGCGAAACCCATCCCGACCTGTATTTCGCCTTTCCCGAAACGAATCTGCGGCTGAAGACCGAACACTTCATGCGGCACGCCACGTACACGGAAGACACGCTTGCCGGGCTGTTCAAAGCCCACCTGGAAAAGGAATTGTCCCTATGATCAGCTCGGTTCTCTACGGCTCGTTCATGCTTCACGGCTTGTCCGCGGAGGAGCCGGATGCAGGCAGCATCCTCGCGGATTTCAAGAAGAACAGCATGGAGCGCTACAAGGGTCTCGCCGATAGCCTGCTCACCGGCTGGGCACTGGACGCCCAGCAGCAGTTCAGCATCGGCGAAGAGATCAAACTCAAGCGGGACAAGGACGACAACGGCAGAGTCCAGGCCTATGCCACCTGCCCGGCCAATGCGCAGCTCAAGCTGCTGCACGCCTTCGACTCGGTCAACTTCGTCCCGATCGGCAATACGCCCTACGAAGCGGTGCAGGAAATCTCCCTCCTGGCCAGCCTGGGCGGAGAAAAACCGCAGACGTTTTCCGGCGTCCTCGATGCCAACGGCATGGGCCAGATCAGCGGTTGCCTGCCAAACAGCCAGTACCGCATCCGCTTCTTCCCCAAGGTCGGCCAGGGCGAGATCGACGCGCTCTACGCCTCCTATGACGGCGTGATCGACAAGCTGCACGGCTGGCTGCAGAGCGAGTGGAACGGCACCATCGCCGCCCAATGGCGAGCGCTGGCGCCCGTCAACGATCCGCGCCGCCTCACCCAGATCAACGACGCCTTCATGAGCGGCATGGGCAAGGCCCTGATGTCGCTCTGGGATGACGTCAAGAAGCTGTTCCACATCCTCACCCACCTGGACGAGTACTACGACAAGCTGGTGCAGTTCATCTCCGAGGCCGACTTCCAGAAGCTCAAGGCCCAGGCCAAGGAGCTGATGCAACGGGTCCTGCTGATCGTCAGCGACGAGCCGCTGATGTTCCTCTACGCCTCCGCCGTGGTCTGCTGGGTGCAACTCCTGCCGCCCACCACCGTGGCGGAAATCATCGCCCAGTTCGCCACCGGGCTCTTGCTGGACATACTGCTCGGCATCGTGCTCACCGGCGGCGCGGGCCTGGCCGTGCGGCTCTCGGTCAAGGCGACCAAGGCCGTCGGCAACGGCGCGGCGGCGCTGCTCGAGAAGGCCCTGCAAACGCTGATCGACCTGAGCAAGAGCCACGCACTGAGCGCCCATGCCGATGCGGTGAAGCCACTGGCGGCCCGGGGAGAAGTGCTGGTCAACAGCTCGAAGAAAGCGACCGTGCAGATCCAGAGCCCGGCCCAGGGCATTTCCCAGATCGAGCCCGACACGCTGGGCATCAAGCGGAGCAAGACACAGAACACCCGGGTGAGCCAGGCCCCGCAGGTCGACGATGTTTCGACGACGGCGAAAACACCCAACGACAAACCCGCCGACACGGCCCAAAACACCTGCACCAACAACTGTCCGGTCTCCATGGTCACCGGCGAGGAACTGCTCACTCTCACCGACGGCGAACTCGACGGCCTGCTGCCCTTCCCCTGGACGCGCCTCTACCGCACCAGCGCCGCCGAGATCGACAGCGGCCTGGGCTACGGCTGGAGCCACAGCCTGTCGCACCGTCTGGTGCAGGAAGAC
>NZ_MUJY01000076.1 GCF_002286785.1 Pseudomonas sp. PIC25
GTCTTCCTGCACCAGACGGTGCGACAGGCTGTGGCTCCAGCCGTAGCCCAGGCCGCTGTCGATCTCGGCGGCGCTGGTGCGGTAGAGGCGCGTCCAGGGAAAGGGCAGCAGGCCGTCCAGCTCGCCGTCGGTGAGGGTGAGCAGTTCCTCGCCGGTGACCATGGAGACCGGGCAGTTGTTGGTGCAGGTGTTTTGGGCCGTGTCGGCGGGTTTGTCGTTGGGTGTTTTCGCCGTCGTCGACACATCGTCCGTCTTGCGGCTCTCATTCACCTGGGTGTTCTGCGCCTTACCACGACGTATCGGCAGGGTGTCGGGCTCGACGCGGGAAATGCCCTGGGCGGCGCTCTGAATCTGCACGGTCGCCTTTTGCGAACTGTTGACGGTTATGCTGCCCTTGACCGCCAGCGGTTCGACCACGTCGGCGTGGCGCTTGAGCGCATGCCCCCGGCTCAGGTCGATGAGCGTCTGCATGGCCTTTTCCAGGATCGCCACGCCACCGGCTGTCTTGACCGTCCGGACGCCCTTCACGGCATAGCGCACGGCCAGCCCGGCACCGCCCGAAAGCACGATGCCCAACAAGATGTCGAAGAGGAGCCCGCTGGTGAATTCGGCGATCATTTCCGCCACGGTCGTCGGTGGCAGCAGTTGCGCCCAACAGACCACCGCCGAGGCGTAGAAGAACAGCAGCGGTTCGTCGTTGACGATCAGCAGTGCCGTGCGCAGCAAGTCTTTCGCCTGGACCTTGAGCTTCTGGAAATCGGCCTCGCTGATGAACTTCAGGAGCATCGCCGCGTAATCGTCCAGGTTCGTCAGGACGTGAAAGAGCATCTTGATGTCGTCCCAGATGCTCTTCAGCGCGTTGCCCACCCCCGCCATGAAGGCGTCGTTGATCTGCTTCAGACGCCTGGGATCGCCCACCGGCGCCATGGTTTGCCATTGCCTGACAATGTTGGTGTTCCACTCGTTCAGGAGCCAATCATGGAGATTGGCAATGACACCCTCGTAGGACGCATGGAGTGCATTCACTTCGCGCTGACTGACGTCCGGGTAGAACGTGATTTCGTACAGGCTGTTCGGCGTGCAGCCCGTGACCGTGGCCATGCCGTCGCTGTCCAGCACGCCGGAGATGACTTGGCGCTTCTCGCCCCAGGACGAGATCGCCTGCCTGATCTGGTAGGGCGTGTTGCCGATGGGAATGAAATTGACCGACTCGAAGGCATGCAGCAGCTTGAATTGTCCGCTGGCGGGACACGCGGCGTACCCGGATATCTTCCGCGCGTCCTTGTCGCCCTTGATGAGGGTCAGCTCGTTGTTGCGATTGTCGGAAACGGAAAGCCGCTGATCGACGTCCAAGGCCCACGCCGTGAAGAAGCCGTCGGCGTATTCCTTGTAATCCTTCAGGATGTTCTGCTTGAACTGCGCGATGTTCGCCTGCCCGTCGGGCTGCCTGGCATACAAGCCGTTCAACATGAACACGGCGTTGAAGGGAAGACTGATCATGGGGCCAAGTCCTTTTCCAGAGAGTCCTTGAGGCGTCCGCTCAGGTCGTCGAGCGGATCGGGGTGATGGCGCACGAAATGCGCGACTTTCCGGCGCAGGTTGGCTTCGGGCAGGACGAAGTACAGCCCGGCGTGTTCTTCGCGCAGCCACTGCATGAGGTCGTCCACCAGCGGCGCGGGGTCTTCTCCATTGAGTTGGGCGAGCAGGCCCGGTGGTACGTCCCACCAGGGGTAGGGCTGGCTGGTGCCGAGGACGGGCAGCTCGACGGTCAGGTCGCTGCCGTTGATCCAGTAGCGCTCGAACACCGGCAGCAGGTCGCCCGCCGCCTCGCCGAGGTGGGTGAGGATCGGCGCCAGA
>NZ_MUJY01000077.1 GCF_002286785.1 Pseudomonas sp. PIC25
ACGACCACCCGCCCCGTGCTTTACACCAATACCCGCCTCAGCTCGGACGAGCTATTCGAAGCCGGGCAGGAACGTTTGAACGCGGCGCAGCAGTTGGCGTTGGTGCTGTATTGCAACGAGCCACAGTTGGATAACGGCGAGGTGTTTGCGGCGTTCCGCCTGCTGCTGGGTGATGCAGCGGGGTTGTATGCGGCGGCGTTCGAACGTCACGGCGACTGAAGTCGACACTCGCTAGCCCCCGCAGCATTTGGGTGCGGGCGTACTCGCCGAAGGCTGTATGCCTGCACCTTTCTCGGCACCTCACCATCCCTTTCCAGCGTGGCCAAACACTGTCATGGCTTGCTTGGCCATAAGCAGATACGGGAAACCACCTACCCTGCCGATCCTGCAGCCCTTATCCTCCATCCACCCTCCCGCCGACTCGCCTACGTGAACGATGCTCGATCTGCTCCCCCGCGCCACCGCTCCCAACCTGCCCACGCTGCTCGCCAGCCTGGAGTTGGTCGCGCCGTTGCTGGACGAGATGCCCAGCGTGGTGTTCTTCGTGAAGGACTGCGAGGCACGTTATGTGATGGTCAATCGCACCCTGTCGCAGCGCTGTGGCTACGAGGAGAACCAATCGCTGCTGGGCAGGACGGCTGAAGAGGTGTTCCCGGCGCGCTTCGGGCCGTTGTACACGGCGCAGGATCGCAGTGTGTTGCGCGATGGCGTTCGTCTTGCCGACCGCCTGGAGCTGCACCTGTATCCGGCCCGTCATCCGGGCTGGTGCCTGACCCACAAGCTGCCATTGCGGGATGCCCAGGGCCGTATCATCGGCATGGCCGGTGTTTCCTGCGATCTGCTGGCTCCACAGTCCAATCATCCGGCGTACCAGCGGCTGGCGGCGGTGGACGACTATATCCGCGAGCACTTCGCCCAGCCGATCGGCCTGGCCGAGCTGACCGCCGTGGCCGGCCTCTCGGTGGCGCAACTGGAGCGCCACTGCAAGCGCCTGTTCCAGCTCACCCCACGACAGATGATTCTGCGTGCCCGCCTGGGGGCGGCATCGAGCCTGCTGGCCAGCGACCTGCCGATCACCGATATCGCGCTGCGCTGCGGCTACACCGATCACAGCGCCTTCAGCCGCCAGTTCAAGGCACACACCGGCTTCTCGCCGAGCCAGTACCGCGAAACCCTGCCCCATCGTTGAGCCACGCGCTTCCTTTGCGGACATCGCTGCTCCGCCAGGTAACAGCGTCGTGGCCGGTACGCGCCACGAAGATTCCCGTGCCGCATGCCCGCCCCGCCTGTGATGGGTCTTTGCGCCGTTCCGTGGTAATCGCGCCTGAATTGGCACAGGTTCTGCTTTCATAAAATATCGTATACGAAATACTAAATAGCCATTTGGAGGCCATCATGAGCAAAGCCATCGGTTGGAGCGGTGTGTTTCCCGCCGTCACCACCCAGTTCCGCCCCGACTTCTCCCTCGACCTCGACGCGACGCATCGGGTCATCGCCAATCTGGTGCGGGATGGGGTCTCCGGTCTGGTGATCTGCGGCACCGTCGGCGAGAACACGTCGCTGAGCCTGCGGGAGAAAATCAGCCTGGTGGAAATCGCCAAGGACGCCTCGGCCGGACGGGTGCCGGTGATCGCGGGGGTGGCCGAATTCACCAGCACCAACGCCAGCCAGGTCGCCCGCGAAGTGGCTCGCGCCGGTGCCGACGGCATCATGCTGATGCCAGCCCTGGTCTACTCCGCCAAGCCGTTCGAGACCGCCGCGCACTTTCGCAGCGTGGCCGCCGACACCGACCTGCCGGTGATGGTCTATAACAACCCGCCGATCTATAAGAACGACGTGACGCCCGACATCCTGATTTCCCTGGCGGACTGCGACAACATCGTCTGCTTCAAGGATTCCTCCGGCGACACGCGCCGCTTCATCGACGTGCGCAACGAGGTGGGCGACCGCTTCGTGCTGTTCGCCGGACTCGACGACGTGGTGCTGGAAAGCGTCGCGGTGGGTGCGGAGGGGTGGGTGTCGGGAATGTCCAACGTGTTCCCGCAGGAGGGCGAGACGCTGTTCCGCCTGGTCAAGGCAGGCCGCCTCGCCGAGGCGCTGCCGCTCTATGAGTGGTTCATGCCGCTGCTGCACCTGGATGCCCGACCCGATCTGGTGCAGTGCATCAAGCTTTGCGAAGCCATCATGCAGCGCGGCTCCGCCCTCACCCGCCCGCCGCGCCTGGCGTTGCCGGAGGCGGATCGCCGTTTCGTCGAGGCGCTGATGGCGCATGCCTTGGAGAACCGCCTCGCCCTGCCTGACGTGGGTCTGTGAGTGGCGGGGGCACACTGTAGAATGAGCGCCGGTTGAAACAGGACGAACAGCGTGCCCCTACCTCCGTCGAACACGCCCAACCTGGGCATCGCTCCCACCGCCTCGGATGTGATCACCCGTCATCTGCGCGAGGCCATCGTCGCCGGCCACTTCGCCGAAGACGAGCCGATCCGCCAGGACGACATCGCCCGCCAGTTCAACGTCAGCAAGATTCCGGTGCGCGAAGCCCTGAAGCGTCTGGAAGCCGAGGGGCTGGTGGTGTTCCAGCGCAACCGGGGCGCACTGGTGACGCGCCTCTCCGAACCCGAGCTGGCGCAGATGTTCGAGGTGCGGGTGCTGCTCGAAGCCGAGGCGATCCGCCTGGCCGTGCCGAACATGACCGAAGAGACCTTCGCCCGCGCCGAGCGCATCTGCGAAGCCTTTCTCGACGAGGACGACATCGGCCGCTGGGCCGAGCTGAACTGGCAGTTGCACGCCTGTCTCTACGAACCGGCCGGACGGCCGTTCATGCTCAACCTGATCCGCTCCATCCATGACAAGCTGGAACGCTATCTGCGTCTGCAGATGAGCCTGTCCGCCGGCAAGGCGCGGGCCGACCAGGAACACCGCGAAATCCTCCAGGTCTGCCGCGCCGGCGACGCCGAAGGCGCGGCCCGGTTGATCCAGAACCATATCGAAGGCGTCTGCCAGACGTTGTACGAACATCTGCCCAGGCGGCGAGCGCCGTTGTAGGGGCGAATAAATTCGCCCGGCAAATGGCCGGGTTGGGCGAGTGAATTCCCCTACGGTTGACTCCGCTCTGCTCGCGAAAAGGTGCCGCAAAGCGGACGATTCGTGTAGAGGCGAATTCGTTCGCCCGCCGCATGCTCTGCTGCCCACCTATGCCGATTTCGTCATCGCACCGGTGGAAATCCATCAAGCCGGCGCCGTCCGGAACACGCATCCTTGCAGGCACTCCCTCCTCCGCAGGAACGGTTCCATGAAGCGCATCCGCATCCTCGACTCACATACCGGCGGCGAACCGACCCGCCTGGTCATCGACGGCTTTCCTGACCTCGGCAACGGCAGCATGGCCGAACGCCGCCAGCTTCTCGCCGACCGCCACGACCACTGGCGACGGACCTGCATGCTGGAACCGCGCGGCAACGACGTGCTGGTCGGCGCGCTGCTCTGCGAGCCGGTCGATCCATCGGCCTGTGCCGGTGTCATCTTCTTCAACAACGCCGGCTACCTCGGCATGTGCGGCCACGGCACCATCGGCCTGGCCGTATCCCTGGCGCACCTGGGCCGCATCGGCCCCGGCGTGCACCGGATCGAAACGCCGGTGGGCACGGTGGAGGCAACGCTCCACGAAGACCGCTCGGTGAGCGTGCGCAACGTACCCGCCTACCGTTATCGCCAGGCGGTCGCCGTGGAGGTTCCCGGCCTCGGTCGGGTGGTCGGCGACATCGCCTGGGGCGGCAACTGGTTCTTCCTCGTCGCCGAGCACGGCCTGCGCATCGCCGGGGACAACCTCGACGCGCTCACCGATTACACCTGGGCCGTGCGTCAGGCGCTGGACGCCCAGGGTATCCGCGGCGAAGATGGCGGCCTGATCGACCACATCGAACTGTTCGCCGACGATGACACGGCGGACAGCCGCAATTTCGTGCTCTGCCCCGGCAAGGCCTACGACCGCTCGCCCTGCGGCACCGGCACCAGCGCCAAGCTGGCCTGCCTGGCAGCCGACGGCACGCTGCGCCCCGGCGAGGTCTGGCGCCAGGCCAGCGTCATCGGCAGCCAGTTCGAGGGCCATTACGAATGGCAGGGCGAACGTATCGTGCCGACCATTCGCGGTCGTGCCCACATCAGCGCCGAAGCCACCCTGCTGATCGACGAGGACGACCCGTTCGCCTGGGGCATCCAGCCGTGAGCGGAGAAAGCGCGGCGGACATCATCGTCGTCGGTGCCGGTATCGTCGGCGCCGCCTGCGCCCACGAACTGGCCCGGCGCGGCCTCGACGTGCTGGTGCTGGACGCCCGCTGCGGCGGCGCCACGGCGGTGGGCATGGGCCATTTGCTGGTCCTCGACGACAACCCGGCCGAACTGGCGCTGAGCGACCATTCGCTGCGCCGCTGGCGCGAGTGGGGGCCGCGCTTGCCGGAGGGCTGTGCCTACCGCAACAACGGTACCCTGTGGCTGGCGGCGAACGCCGGGGAACTGGCGGCTGCCGAAGCCAAGCACGCCACCCTCGCCGAGCAGGGCGTGGCCGGCGAACTGATCGGTGCCGAGCGCCTGCGCACGCTCGAGCCGGCCCTGTGCGAGGGCCTGCACGGCGCGCTCAGGCTGAGTGGCGACGGCATTGTCTACGCCCCGAATGTCGCGCGCTGGCTGCTCGGCGCCTTTCCCGAACGCATCCGCGAACGACAGGCACGGGTCGTCGAGATCGACGGCAACCGCGTGCGCCTGGACGACGGCGCCTGGCTGTCGGCGCGCGCCGTGGTGCTGGCCAACGGTATCCAGGCTACCGAGCTGTTCCCGGAACTGCCCATCGTGCCGAAGAAGGGCCATCTGCTGGTCACCGACCGCTATCCCGGCCGGGTCAGCCACACGCTGGTGGAGCTCGGCTATGTCACCAGCGCGCACAACAGTGCCGGCCCCTCGGTGGCCTGCAACATCCAGCCCCGACCGACCGGACAATTGCTGATCGGCTCCTCGCGCCAGTTCGGCAGCAGTGATCCCCAGGTCGAGGGCGCGATGCTCGCCCGCATGCTGCGCCGCGCGGTGGAGTACATGCCCGGCCTGGCCCGCCTCAACGGCATCCGCAGTTGGACCGGCTTTCGCGCCGCCAGCCCGGACGGGCTGCCGCTGGTCGGCGAGCACCCACGACGCCCCGGCCTGTGGCTGGCGGTCGGTCACGAAGGGCTCGGCGTGACCACCGCGCCGGCCACCGCCGAACTGCTCGCCGCGCAGCTATTCGACGAAGCACCGCCGCTGCCGCTGCAACCCTACTCTCCCCAACGCTTTCTCGGAGATGCCGCATGCCCGACCTGACTCTCGACGGCCGCCCGCTCAGGGTGGCGCCCGGCACCAGCGTGGCAGCCGCCCTCGCGCTCGGCGGCGATGGGACCAGCCGCACTTCCGTGAGTGGCCAGCGCCGGGCGCCGCTGTGCGGCATGGGGGTGTGCCAGGAGTGCCGGGTGATCATCGACGGCGATCTGCGCCTGGCCTGCCAGACCCAGTGCCGCGACGGCATGTGCGTGGAGACGCTGCCATGAACGCACACTGCGACCTGCTCATCGTCGGCGCCGGCCCCGCCGGGATGGCCGCCGCCCTCGCCGCCGCGCCGAGCGGCGCCCGTATCGTGCTGCTCGACGACAACCCGGCCCCCGGCGGGCAGATCTGGCGCGACGGACCGCAGGCGCATCTGCCGCCAGCAGCTCTGCAACGCCGCGAAGCATTGGAGAAGCACACCAACATCGAGCTGCGCTGCGGCACCCGCGTAGTTGCCGTCGCCGGTCCTAACGCCCTGCTGCTGGAAGATGCCGAGCGCGGCTTCGTCCTCGCTTACGACAAGCTGATTCTCTGCACCGGCGCCCGCGAACGGCTGCTGCCCTTCCCCGGTTGGACCTTGCCGGGCGTCACCGGTGCCGGTGGCCTGCAAGCCTTGATCAAGGGCAACCTGCCGGTGGCCGGCGAACGGGTGGTGATCGCCGGTAGCGGGCCGCTGCTGCTGGCCAGCGCCGCCACCGCGAAACGCAACGGCGCCCGGGTGCTGCGCATCGCCGAGCAGGCCTCCTGGCGCGCCGTGACCGGCTTCATGGCACGCCTGCCCCAGTGGCCGAACAAGGTGGCGCAGGCAGTCAGCCTGTTCGACCCCGGCTACCGCTGCGACAGCCATGTGCTCGAAGCACTCGGCCAGGACCGCCTGGAAGCGGTACGCCTGCGCCAGGGCGGCAAGGTGATCGAACTCGCCTGCGAACGATTGGCCTGCGGCTTCGGCCTGGTTCCCAATACCCAACTCGGCCAGGCATTGGGCTGTCGCCTGGACGGCGAGGCCATCGCCGTGGACGCCTGGCAAGGCACCAACCGCGCCGGACACTATGCCGCTGGTGAGTGCACCGGTTTCGGCGGCAGCGAACTGGCCTTGGTCGAGGGTGCCATCGCCGGGTATGCCGCTATCGGCGAGCGCCAGCACGCCCAGGCTCTGTGGCCGAAGCGCCGACACTGGCAACGCTTCGCCGACGCCCTGGCGCACAGCTTTGCCCTCACCACGGCCTTAAAGACCCTGCCGCGCCCCGACACCCTGGTCTGCCGCTGCGAGGACGTCCCCTACGCCACTCTCGCCGGGCGCAATGGCTGGGTCGACGCCAAACTGGCCAGCCGCTGCGGCATGGGTGCCTGCCAGGGCTGTACCTGCGGCCCCGCGACGCAGTTCCTGTTCGGCTGGCAACCCACCCCTCCGCGCCCACCCCTGAGCCCGACCCGGATCGAAACGTTGTTATGCCTGGAGGATTGGACGGGGTAAGCACGGAGCAGCCACCCGTTCCCGGATTGCGCCCAGGCTTATTCAGGCTCGGCGCGCCAACCCGGTCACAGGGATTGATACAAGCAGGAACGGAATCCTGCCAAGTTCCACGCAAAGGCCATCTTCAACCCCAAGATGGCGCCGCCCCATGACTGCTACTCCAACCTCTCTGCTCGAACAAGGCCTGAAGAAACTCGGCTGTGACGCAACCGCCCTGGCAACCCTGCGTGAAGAGGGCCACTGCCTCTGGCGTGGTAAGAATGGCCAAACCAGTTTGCTGGTCCCTTCTCTCGAAGGCGAGGCCGTGTTCATCGTCATGCCGCTGACTACGATCAACCCCGAGAAGGACGGCCGGCTGCTGGCCCTGGCCCTGCATCTGAACCTCTCGCCCGCGCACACGCAGAACACCTGCATTGCCCTCGATGTCGAGCGCAACAGCCTGTGCCTGCGCCATGCCCACGACCTGACCGGGCACGGCACGGATCAACTGCTCATGGTGCTGGATAACATCCAGTCGCTGGGCGAACAGCTTCGGGAACTCATCGAAGGCTTTCGTCGCACGCAGCCCGGAACGGGCTCTTCCACTGGAGCGAGCAATGCGTTCCGTCCGCTGGCGGCGCAAGGGTTGGTCTGATCGCCATGAATATCTCTCCCTCGTCGTCGCCGACACACTACTCTTATACGGGGTCCGAACCAGGCAGCCCGACAGGGGAGCTCGGCCACTTGGTCGAATCACTCTCACTGAGTCCGGCCCCCAAGTCCCACTCGATCTCATCGGTGCCCCCATTCTCCCAGGTACATCTCGGAGAATATTCCGCAACGATAAGTAGCCAGGCGAAAGGTAAGGAACCGGCAACATCCAGCCGCCAGGAACCACAGGCACGTCTGAACAGAACGCCACTCACCCAGGCATTGGCTCAAGAGCTGAGTCGCTTTGGCTATCGAAGCAATCCAGAACAACTCATTGCCTCCACGCTGACCCACAAGGACTCCAAGCCCCAACTGGCATCCTTGCCCGACGATGAGTTTCTGGCCTTGCACTTTTACACCCGTGATTTCTACAAGGCGATCAACCGTCAGCTTCGCAGCGGCCAGACATCAGAGGATATGCAACTGATCGTCGACAACATGCAGAAGGGTCTGAAGCGACTATCCCAGGATCCGCAAAACCTGGCAGTCGGTACGCTCTACCGTGGCATCAACAAGCCGGTAACCGATGATTTCGTCCATCAGAACTTCCGACTTGGCGATATATACCGCGACAAAACATTCATCAGTGCATCGGAAAGTCGCTTCATTTCCTCCACTGGCTATACCGCGACGAAAAGCACCGAATCCGGCTATCGGAGAAGCCCTCTGCTGGAAATCGAAAGCGCCTCCGCCGTACGCCTTGCGACGCTATCCAACATGGAGGGGGAAGAAGAAGCGCTCTTTGGCCTCGAGGCCGAGTTTCAGGTAACAGGCAAGGAACAGGACAGATTTGGTAACTGGCGTATCAAGCTGAAAGAAATTTAAGCGACGAAACACATTACTTAACAGCGAAACTGACGGAATCCCAATGCACATCAACTCCTCGTCTGGCTCCACACCCGTTACCGAGTACGGCAACACGTCCCATTCTTCCGGGAAGAGTTCATTCAAGTCACTACTGAACCAATTCACGTGCTGCTTCGCCCCCGTCCAGGGCTCAACGTCGCATCAGGCTCCCCCGCTTTCTTCCATGCATACACACGCGCTCTCCCAAGATTATTCAGGCTATAGCCACACCAGGAGAGCTCGCGCACAGCGGCTGGAAGATCCGCGGCTCACGAATACGCCTACGAAGCAGGCGATGATCTCCATGATCGACCGCGAATACCAAGAGCTGAAATCCGTGCACCGGGATTCGTTCCAACAGATAAAACCCGGCAAGGAAATGATCGAGGAGGCGCTTGCCAACAAAGATGCCAATCCCAATGCCGAGCATTTCTCCGACGATGAATTCCTAGCGGTTCATCTCTTTTCTACCAACCTCTACAGACCGATCAACCGCCATCTTCGCTATCGGCCGCAGGATGATCTTTTGCCTGTGGTCGAGGCGCTCAACAAGGGGTTGGCCAAATTGGCTGAAGATCCCGATCACCAAGTACGCACCACACTGTACCGGGGTATCGGCAAGCATTTGGCCGACTGGGAAGTGGAACAGCGTTTCAAACCTGGAAGAACTTATCGGGACGAAGCATTCATGAGCACATCGACCGACCCGGAAATCGCCGACATGATGAGCAATCGGGTCAAGCTGCGCATTCAGTCGTCATCCGCCGTGGAAATAAAGGATTTCGCCAAATTCTCCGATGAACAGGAGGCCATCATCCCACCCAATACGCCCTTCGATGTGGTGGGCCTAGAAAAGCAGGAGGACAATACCTGGCTCGTCGACCTTCACGAGTCCCATACGGGAAGATGATCGATGCAGATAACGAATAGCCTTTCCTTACACGCGCAGATGGCGGCACCTGTGTCGCAAACCTGGCCCACGGCAAACGAAAGCCAGTCCCGCTCGGAACGTAATGAACGCATCGAACGGGCCGTCATCGACCATATCGCGACCCATCCTGCCGCCAGGAAGATCTTTCACTCCCTGGTCGGCGCGATGATCGATACCTTCGTCAGAGCCCACGGAGAGGTCAAAGGCTGGGCGGAAATCATCCAGGCGGCCTCGCGCCCTCACGACAGCAATCGAAACGGCAGCGGTGTGCTCAGCCCCCGCTTCGATGTGCTGGGTAGCGTCGGCTGGAATGGCCCCGCCATCCGGGCAACCAGCCAGTCGGGCAGCTTCAGGGAACTGGGCACGCTGTTCACCAACCTGATGCTGAGCAATAACTTCAAGGAGATCGTGCAGCGGACGGCAAGCGAAGCCGCCTTTCGGGAACGATTGTCGGGACTGGTCGATGTCGACTACCTCGACTCGGTTCAGGGCGACCTGTACAAGCCATCCGGATGGATCACCACCGCCAGGGAGAGTCGGGAGGAAGTCGGCAAGGCACAGTTTCGCCCTGCCTCTGCTCTTGGCCACGATGAAGTCAGCCCCCGCGAACTCGCTTTCCATCGCCACAACCCGGTTAACCAGCCGGCCAATCAGCCACGAATAGGCTTCGGCTTTCCTCCTCTTGCGGATGACTCGCTGCAGATACTCAGAGGCTACGGCAAGGATATCTGGCGTGTAAGACCCGAGAGTGATTTTGCCAAGCGGGCTGCCGAAGCCGAAAAACCGGTGATCGCCGGCCCATCGGGAACCGTTTCCCGCTTTCTATCGGTGGTGCGCTTCCTGGGGCCTGGATGCCAGAAGGCCCTGGGGACCGACGATGAGCGCGCCCTGAAGGAGTTGGTGCGCTTCGCCGCATACGGCTACTTCGGCCAGGACGATCATCACTCCATGCTGGAAGTGAACCTCGGAGCGGCCGCCCACGGTCTGGACGAACAATGGGACGACACCCTCTATACCCAGCCCTTCAGCCAGGCCATCCGTGGGCGAGGCTTCAGCGTCGATAACCAGGCCCAGCAATACCTGGTGAGTCGGCTTGACCAGGAACCAGAGCGCCAGAACTAAACGGACACCTCCTCACACCGAAAGTAGTCACACCACCTTGGGCTTCAGTCACATATGAACATCTCCGCCTCTTCACCTTCGTCACCTTCATTCCATACGCCCGCGACACAGAGCCAGTCGAAGAGTGCATTTGGCGGCCTGATCAGCGCTCTTACATGCTGTTTCGCCCCCCAGCACGGCTCTTCTCAATCGGTGCCGCCCTTATCCCATTCGGGGTTTGAGCACTATCCAACCTCACTGAGCGCTGGCCATAAAGGCAAGGCTCCGGCAGAAGCCAGCAGCAGTCGGGAACCGTTGACACGTCTGAACGACACGCCACTCAAGCGTGCCCTCGAGCGTGAAATGACGCGCTTCGGCTACACCCCTGCGGAAACGACCTTCAACCATGCGTTCAGGCAGAAGGATGCCCGCCCCGAACTCGCTTCGATGCCGGATGACGAATTCCTGGCGCTGCGTCTTTACACCACGCACTTCTACAAGTCGGTCAACCGCCAGCTTCGCAGTGGTAAGCCGACCGATGACATGCGGCTGATCGTTGAAAACATGCAGAAAGGTTTGAAACGCCTGGCTGAAAATCCAGAGAACGTTGCCAACAGAACGCTCTACCGCGGCATCAACAAACCGGTCGACGACAAATTCATTCATAACAACTTTCGACTCGGCGACAGTTATCACGACACGACCTTCATAAGCGCGTCAGAGGATCTTTCCCTTGTTGGGTCTTCCTTTACAACCCTGAGCGTCAAGAACAAGAAAGACAACAATCCCCAGACTCGGTATCAGAAGAGTCCTCTGCTGGAAATCGAAAGCACTTCAGCAGTCCGCCTCAGCTCCGTATCCATCAACCAGAGCGAGCATGAAGCGCTGTTCGATCTCGATGCGCGCTTCCAAGTAACGGGCAAAGAAAAAAGCGCCTCTGGACGTTGGCATATCAAGCTGAATGAAGTTTAAAAGCGACAGACCGACACACGAGAGTCAGGGGGAAAAACACCTCCCCCCATTCGCGAGCAAAGCTCGCTCCTACAGGTAGCCCCGGCGAATCCATTCGCCCGCTTCACCAGTGTCTCCGTCACCGCCCGGAAAACCGCAGCCGCGACAGCCGTTTCAGGTGGCCGGGGCGGTAGTAGTCGTCGGCCCAGCTACTGTCCGGGCTGAGCGGGCGGGCTTCTTTCAGCTTGAGCTTGCGGGCGTAGTAGCGGAATCGGTAGTGCTCGTAGAAGCGCAGGATTTCCAGGCCGTAGCGGTCGGCGAGGTCGGTGTCGCCGCGGATGATCAGGTAGTTTTCGTCGTTACCGTTGCTCGCCGGCAGGCTGAGGTTGTGGCTGCCGCTGATGATCACCGGGGCGTCGCTGGTGAAGTCCGCCACCACTGCCTTGAGGTGCACCAGTAGGTTGCCGCGTTGGCCGCGCAGCCCCTCCTTCACCCAGCCTTCCAAGCCCTTGGAGAGCAGCGCGGTGGCGGTGAATTCGGCGGTGCGGTCGGCGTGGAAGCCGGTGATACGGCTGCCCTTGTTCTGCACGCCATAGCGCAGCACGTCGTCGTGGGGCGCACCGAGCAGGGCGTCGAGGATGTCGTCGGGCAAGGCGAAGGCGGTGGCGAACAGCAGGTCGCGCTCCGCCCCGCGCATCACCGCGGCGAACTCGGCCAGGTCGGCGGCGCCGCTGCGCGGGGAGAAGCCGGCGAACAGCGCCCGCCCCGCCTCCAGGGGGTTGTGCCGGTTGATCCAGTCGCGCGTGGCGCCGACGTCGGCCGGCGCGTTCCAGATCACGTCGAAGAGCTGCCCGTACTGGCTGGCCACGCCGGGGTCGTCGGTGATGTGGACGACATTGGCCTGACGGTAGATGCCGTTCTCGGTGAAGTTGGTGCTGCCGAGCAGCACGGCGCAGGGCTTGAACTCGCTCCCCTCGAGACGGCTGAGCACGGCGAACTTGTGGTGGAAGATGCGCGAGGTGACGCGCCCGCGCCGACTCGTCTCAGGGAGAGCAGCCAGGCGGGCTTCGTTTTCCTGGGTCTGATGGTCGCCGGCCTTGGCGTGGTAAAGCACGCGCAGCCGAACCCCACGGGCCTGTGCCGCGTTCACCGCCTCGGCGATGGCGTCCAGTTCATATTCGTAGATGGCGATGTCCAGCGCCCACTGGTTGTCCGTCGCGCGGCCGATGAAGGCGAGAATCCGTTCCAGCAGGCCGTTCTCCAGCCAGCGGCGCGGTGCCTCCGGCCAGGCTTCGAGGGGCAGGTTGCGCTCCTGCTCCAGGCGTGCAACCAGTTCGGGAAAGCGCCGGCCGAAGGACTGGCTGGCCGCCGCCGCACGGTTGAACAGCACCCGATGCCCTTCCGGCCGACCGTCGTCGGTGGTCACCGCCAGTTCCAGGGAGTCGCCCAGCTCGATGGCACCGGGGCGGCCGTAGGCCAGATGCACACGGTAGTGGCAGGTGGTGCCGGGTTCGATGCTGTAATCGGCCCAGCGGAATTTCTGGATCGGTGCGATATCGCTCGGCGTGGCGTTCCAGTGCGCAATCGCATGGGCCTGGCCGGGAAAGGTCAGGCTGTTGAGCAGCCATTGCCAATCCCGGCCCTCCTCCCGCTGTTCGACGGCGAAGCCCAGCAGCCCGTCGCGCCGCGCCTCGGCCACATCGAACGCCAGCAGCACGCCGTTGGTGCCGGCATAAGACTTGATGCGGAAGTCGTCCTGGGGGTTGGTCTTGAGTACACGCATGGTCACATCCCTGTGTGGAGGTTCATCGGGTCTGGTCGTGCAGTTCGAGGATCAGCTCGACCAGTTCTGCCGGCTTTTCCTGCGGCAGGTTATGCCCGGCGCCGGCGACCACGGCGTGCCGGTGCCAGCCGCTGAAGTGCCGGGCATGCGCGGCGGTGCTGCGCAGGGTCACGCCGTCGTCGGCGCCGTCCACGCTGATGGCGGGCACCGTGATCGGTGGCTGGGCGGCAAGGCGCCGCTCGATACCCTCCAGTGCCGGATCGCCCGCCACCAGGCCGAAACGATGGCGATAGGAGTGGATCACCACCTCGACGAAATCCGGGTTGTCAAAGGCGGCGGCGCTGCGGGCGAAGGTCGCTTCGTCGAAGTCCCAGGTCGGCGACCACAGGCGCCAGAGCAGCGCGCACAGCGCCTGCCGGTTGCGCTCCAGCCCGGCACGGCCGCGCTCGTTGTGGAAATAGTACTGGTACCAGTACGCCAGTTCGTATTCCGGCTCGTCCGGCTCCATGGCGCGGGCGATGTCCTGGATCAGGTAGCCGCCGATGCTGACCAGCCCGCGCACTCGCTGCGGCCACAGCGCCGCGACGATGCAGGCGCCGCGCCCGCCCCAGTCGTAGCCCACCAGCAGGGCCGAGTCGATGGCCAGGGCGTCCAGCAGCGCCAGGATGTCCTGGCCCATGGCCGCCTGCTGGCCCGAGCGGGGCGTGTCGGCCCGGAGAAACCGGGTGGGGCCGTAGCCGCGCAGGTAGGGCACGATCACTCGCGCTCCATGGGCAGCCAGCGCCGGCGCCACCTCGGCATAGGCGTGGATGTCGTAGGGGAAGCCGTGCATCAGCAACACCGGCCAGCCGTTCGCCGGGCCGCTCTCTTCGTAGGCGATATCCAATACGCCTGCTTCGATGTTCTTCAACATGCCGCCTCCGAAATCGCCCGAACCGGTCGAAGCATAGCCCGCCCCTACGCGGGCAGCGCTCTCGCCGTCTGCCGGATGGCATGCAGCAGGGTATGCAGTGCCGGGTTGTCGTTGTCCTCGCGCCAGATCAGGTACAGCTCGCTGCGGATACCGGGGCCCAGGTCGATCGGGCGGAACGCCACGTTCTCGAAGCGGATACGGCTGGCGCCGCGCGGCACCAGGGTCAGCCCCATGCCGACATCCACCAGGGCGAGGATGGTGAGGGTGGAGCCGAGCATCTGGACGATATCCGGCGCGACACCGCTGGCACGGAACAGGCCGGTCAGCAGCTCGTTGAACGGCTGCCAAGCCGAATGTGCGTAGAGGATGAAGGGCTGGCCGTGCAACGCCTCCACGCTCAGATCGTCCCGGCTGGCCAATGGGTGCTGCCTCGGGAGCGCCAGGACGAAGGGCTCGCGCAGCAGGCATTCGCAGCCGATGCCGGGATGCTGCATGGGTGCGCGGACGATGCCCAGGTCGATCCGTCGTGCTCGCAGGGCGTCCTGTTGCTCGAAGGTGTTCATCTCGTGCAGGGCGATATCGATTCCGGGCAGGCCGATGCGGGCATCGGACACCACCTTGGGCAGGAACTCGTAGACCGCGCTGGCCACGAAGCCCAGGGCCAGCGCACCGGCCTCGCCCCGTGCCACCCGTTGGGCCGTGAGCGCGGCCTGTCCGGCATGCGCCAACAGGCTTTGTGCTTCGACGAGAAACGCCCGGCCAGCGGCGGTGAGCGTCACCGAACGGGTGTTGCGAGTGAACAGCGCCACGCCCAGTTGGTGCTCCAGCAATTGAATCTGCCGGCTCAGCGGCGGCTGGGTCATGTTCAGGCGTTCGGCGGCGCGGCGGAAGTTCAGTTCCATGGCCACCGTGGTGAAGCAGCGCAGTTGGGACAGCTCGAACATTGATCCATTTCCAGCATCAATCAAATACCTGATTAGATTAGACGTGGATCAAAGCGGCCGTCCATGATGGGCTTCCCTCGCCCAGGAGAAGTCCATGTACGACCCTGACAGCATTCGCCGAATCCGTCTGCGCTCCGTCGCCATTCCCCTGCCGCACACGGTAGCCGACGCCAAGGTGCTCACCGGGCGCCAGCGTCCGTTGCGCGACGTTTCGCTGCTCGTCGCCGAAATCGACACCGAGCAGGGCTGCAGCGGCCTGGGCTTCGGCTATTGCCTGCGGGCCGGCGCCCCGGCGCAGTTCGCCCATGCCCGGGAAGTTGCCCCTCTGCTGATCGGCGAAGACCCCAACGACATCGCCCGCCTGTGGAGCCGCATGGCCTGGGCTGGCAACTCCGTGGGGCACGGCGGCGTGGCGGCCCAGGCCATCGCCGCGCTGGACACCGCGCTCTGGGACCTCAAGGCCCGTCGCGCCGGCCTGCCGCTGGCCAGGCTGCTGGGTGCCCACCGCGATGCAGTGCGCTGCTACAACACCTCCGGCGGCTATCTTCAGGCGTCGGTGGAGGACGCGATCGACCGGGCCCGTGCCTCCCTCGAACGCGGCATCGGCGGCATCAAGCTGAAAGTGGGCCAGCCCGACCGCCGCCTTGACCTGCAACGGGTGGATGCCGTGCGCAAGGCACTCGGCGAGCACGTGCCGCTGATGGTGGACGCCAACCAGCAGTGGGACCGCACCACGGCATTGCGCATGGGACGCGCGTTGGAGCAATACGAACTGGAGTGGATCGAGGAACCGCTCGACGCCCACGACCTGGAGGGCCATGCCGCCCTCGCCGCCCAACTGGATACGCCGGTGGGCAGCGGCGAGATGCTGACCAGCGCCACCGAAGTTGCCGCCTACGTGGAGCGGGGGGCGGTGGACGTGCTGATGCACGACGCCCCGCGCATCGGTGGCATCACCCCGTTCCTGCGGGTGGCGGCCATGGCCGAGTTGCGCGGCATGACCATGGCGCCGCACTTCGTCATGGAAATCCATCTGCATCTGGCGGCGGCCTACGAGCACGCCACCTGGGTCGAGCATTTCGAATGGCTGGAGCCGGCCTTCAACGAACGCCTGGAGATTCGCGACGGCTGCATGCTCGTGCCGGCCCGCCCCGGACTCGGGCTCAGCTTGCACGAGCAGGTCGATGGTTGGACGGTGGCGCAGGTGGAGATCGATGGGCGTGGGTGAGCGGGGTCCGTGCAGGGGGTGGTTGGTTCGCCCATTCCGTGTGGGAGCGAATTCATTCGCGAATTGCCGACAGGCCGCTCTTCGCGGATGAATCCGCTCCCACAGGTTGCATGTGGCGACACCAGCCCGCGCCTACAACAGCCCACCGCCACCGGGCGAATGAATTCGCCCCTAAATCCTCAGGAACGCAGCAACTCCACCACACCGTCCTTGCGGTGGCGCAGGGCATTGAACAGGTGCCAGGCGACCGAGGCGACCGCCAGCAGGATGAAGCCGCCGGCGATGGGGTTGCTGAGAAAGCCCATGAAGTTGCCGTCCGACAGCATCAGTCCGCGGCGCAGGTTGGTCTCCGCCATCGGGCCGAGGATGAAGCCGATGATGAACGGCGCGGCGGGAATGCCGCCCTTGACGAAACCGTAGCCGACCAGGCCGAACACCAGGATGGTCCAGATATCGAAAATCCGGCTGCTCAGGCCGAAAGCACCAACCACGCACAGCACCAGGATGATCGGCAGGAGAATGTGCTTGGGTACCGCCAGCAATTTGATGAAGATGCGCAGCCCGTAGAACTCCAGGACCAGCATCATCACCGACGCCAGGATCAGCGCGGCGAAGATGGTGTACACCAGGTCGCCCTGGCTCATGAACAGCATCGGCCCCGGCTGGATGCCATGGATCATGAAGCCGCCGAGGAGGATCGCGGTCACCGCGTCGCCGGGGATGCCCAGGGTCAGCAGCGGGATCATGGCGCCGCCGATGCCGGCGTTGTTGGCGGTTTCGCTGGCCACCACACCGTCGATCACGCCGGTGCCGAATTTCTCCGGGTGCTTGGAGCGCTTCTTGGCGACGATGTAGGAGACGATGTTCGAGGTGCCGGCGCCGACGCCCGGCAGGATGCCGATACCGATGCCGATGAACGCGGAGCGGATCGAGTTGGGAATCTGGCCGAAGAACTCCTTCAGCGAGAAACCGAAGCCCTTGATGTCCTTCATGCTCACGCTGCCGACCTGGGCCTTGCGCTCCGCACGGACGCTTTCGGCGACCTTGATGATCTCGGAGATGGCGAACACACCGACCAGCACGGTGAGGATCTCGAAGCCGCTGTTCAGGTTGGGGATGTCAAAGGTGAAGCGGCGGATGGCATCCACCGGCGCGATGCCGACGGTGGCGAAGACGAAGCCCAGCACGCCGGAGAACAGGCCCTTGATCATCGACCCGGTGGACAGCGTGGCGATCAGCGTCAGCGAGAAGATCGCGATGGCGAAGTATTCGTGCGGGCCGAAGCGCAGCGCGACCTTGGCCAGCCAGGGCGCGATGAACATCAACGCGGCGATGCTGGCAATCGTCCCGAGGAAGGAGAATACGATCCCCGCGCCCAATGCCTTGACGCCCTCGCCCTTCTCCATCATCGGGCCGCCGTCGAAGGTGGTGGCGATGGACGACGGCGTACCCGGAATCTTCAGCAGGATCGCTGAAATCAGGCCGCCGGAGGTGGCGCCGATGTACAGCGCGACAAGCAGCGACAGGCCGGCCGCCGGCCCCATGCTGTAGGTCAGTGGCAGACTCAGGGCGATGGCCATCACCGCGGTCAGCCCCGGCACCGCGCCGAAGATGATGCCGACCCCGACGCCCAGGGTGATGAGGATCAGGATCTGGATCGAGAAGACGGCGGAAAAGCCGTGTTGCAGAAGTTCCAACATGGCCGTGCTCCTAGAGGTCGAGGAAGCCGGACGGCAACAGCAGGTCGAAGCCGTGGCGGAAGATGTAATAGATCACCAGCGACGCCACCACGGCGATCGCCGCGTAGCCGATGTGGTTGGCCTTCTGCCCGGCCGGGGTCAGCACGATGAACTGTGCGTAGAGGTAGAGCGCCGTCATGATCGGGAAGCCGACCGTGGACAGCAGCGCGGTGTAGAGCACGATCAGGCCGAGGGTCTTGAGCACCGTGGGGTAGTCGGCCGGCACCTTCTCCCCGTCGTCGGCCTCGGTGGGCTTGCCGGCATTGGCCGGCTTGCGGCTGTTCATCAATTGCAGGACGCCGAGCAGGCAGAGGATGAAGGCCAGCACGTAGGGCACGAAGGCCGCATCGATGAAGCCCTTGCGCGGCAGGTTCATGGTCATGACCAGGTAGGCCAGGCCGGAGCCGAGCATGACCACGCCGATCAGCCGTTCTTTGCGGGTATGAGTATCCATCGGTTACATCCTGGATAGCGGGGTGGAACGCCGGGCCGCTCGCGAGCCCGGCAGGTCGCGGCTCACTTGGCCTGACGCAGCAGGTCCTTGTACTGCATGTAGTCCTCGCGGGTCTTTTGCAGCACGGCCTTGGCTTCTTCGGTCGGGTAGAAGCTCACCGGCTGTTTGAAGCCCTGCTCCAGGTCCTTGGCATAGGCCGGCATCTCGGTGATCTGCTTCATGATGTCGGACATCTTCTTCACGATCGCCGGGTCGGTGCCCTTCGGGAAGGCGATCAGGTAAGGCTTGTCCACCACCATGTCGACGCCCTGCTGCTTGAAGGTCTTCACATCGCCCAACAGCGGGTTCGGCTCGTCGTTGGGCTGGGCGAGGATGTGCATGTCGCCGGTCTTGGCGTAGTCCTGCACCGCGCCGTAGCTGATCGCGCCCATGTCGATGCGGCCGCCGAGCAACGCGGTGATCTTCTCCGCCGCGCTGCCGCTGTCGACGATCTTCAGGTCCACGCCGGCCAGCTTCTCGAAGATCAGCCCCTGCAGGTGGGAGAAACCGCCCAGTTCGGTGCCGTAGACCACACTGCCCGGCTTCGCCTTGGCCTTGGTCATGAGGTCGTCCAGGGTCTTGATGCCCGAAGCGTCGCCGGAAACGAACACCGCGCCCTTATCCACGCCGGGAATGCAGGCGATGTCGAAGGCGTCGTAGCCGTAGTCCAGCAGGCCGGACACCTCGTTCACCACCAGCGTGCCGGTGTGGGCGAAGAGCAGCGTGTTGCCGTCCGCCGCGGACTCCTTCACCTGGGAGGCAGCCACGGTGCCGCCGCCCCCGGCCATGTTGGTGATGACCATCGACTTGCCGGTGATCTGGGTGAAGTACTTGGCCATGGTCCGGGCGTTGAAGTCGGTGTCGCCACCGGCGGCGGCCGGGACGATGACCTGCACCGGCCGGGTCGGCCAGTTGACGTCGTCGGCCTGCGCAGTGCCGGCGGCGACCGCCAGGCAGGCGGACATCAGGGTGGTGAGGAGTGCCTTTTTCATTGTTTTCTCCATTGCTGGTGGCGTATCGGTTGTGAAGCGGCGCGCTCAGCGCGCGTAGCTGGGGCGTTTCGGGTCGTAGGTCCAACCGGGTTTCAGGTAGCACATGGCCATGGCGTCGTCGCGCGCGCCGCCGGCCACCTGTTTGTAGCGCTCGTGGGCGAGCATGATCCGGTCCATATCCGGCTCGATGCCCAGACCGGGCTTGTCCGGCACGCGGACTTCGCCGCCGACGATGCGCAGCGGTTCGCGGGTCAGGCGCTCCTGGCCTTCCTGCCAGATCCAATGGGTGTCGATGGCGGTGATGCGCCCCGGCGCCGCGGCGGCGGCGTGGGTGAACATCGCCAGCGAGATGTCGAAGTGGTTGTTCGAATGGGAACCCCAGGTCAGGCCGAACTCTTCGCACATCTGGGCGAGCCGGACCGAGCCCTGCATGGTCCAGAAATGCGGGTCGGCCAGCGGGATGTCCACCGCGTCGAGGCGCAGCGAGTGGCCCATCTGCCGCCAGTCGGTGGCGACCATGTTGGTGGCGGTGGGGATGCCCGTGGCGCGGCGGAACTCGGCCATGATCTCGCGGCCGGAGTAACCGTTCTCCGGCCCGCACGGGTCTTCGGCGTAGGCCAGCACGTGCCCCTGCCCCTTGCACAGGGCGACGGCCTCATCCAGCGACCAGGCGCCGTTGGGGTCGAGGGTGACACGGGCGTCGGGGAAGCGTGCCTTGATTCCGGCCACCGCAGCCATCTCGTCGCTGCCGCGCATCACCCCGCCCTTCAGCTTGAAATCCTTGAAGCCGTAATGCGCGGCGGCGGCCTCGGCCTGGCGCACGATGGCGTCGGCAGTGAGCGCTTCTTCATGGCGGACGCGGTACCAGTCCGAACCTTCTCCGGCGAGGTACGGCAGGTCGGTGCGGGTGCGGTCGCCGATGAAAAAAAGGTAAGCCAGCATCGGCACCGCGTCGCGCTGCTGGCCGCTGCCGAGCAGTTCGGCCACCGGCACGCCGAGATGCTGGCCAAGCAGATCGAGCAACGCGGCCTCGACGGCGGTGATCACGTTGTCCAGGCGCAGGTTGATTTCGTGGGGCTGCTTCAACACCGCCGCCTCGGCTTCCGAGGTCACCTCGTGCGCCGTGGCGCCGCGTCCGGCGAGCATCCGGCGCAGGCCGTTGAGGGTGCGGTTGTAGCGGCCGATGGGCTGGCCGATGACCAGCGGGCGCGAACGCTCCAGGGCCTGGCGGATGCCTTCCCCGCCCGGGACTTCGCCGATCCCGCTGCGGCCGGCGCTGTCCTTGAGCAGCACCAGGTTGCGCGTGAAATAGGGGGCATGGGCGCCGCACAGGTTCAGCAGCATGCTGTCGTGTCCCGCCACGGGGATCACCTGCATGTCCTGCACGACCGGGGTTGCCTTCTGTGTTTCGTCAACCAGCATTTCCGTTCTGCTCCAGTGGTTCTGCGGCCTGGCCGCTGTTGTTCGAATGTGCCTGGGCAAGGGGCCGCCCCGCCGATCAGGGCAAGCGCGCCGGGCGTTTCGGATGTGGCGGTTCGAATCGAGTGGTTCGGCGGTGCCTGCCGGACGGCTGGCGCGAGGGCCGGCGAAGAAAGGGGTGAAGGGGGCCATCGGTCGTCATAGGCCGGCACGCGGCACGATAGGCGGTATCCGCCGTACGTGACGACCGCAGGCATCCGCCGGGCTGCGTGGCGGGCAACGCGCGTGCGACCGAGGGGTGTGCCTGGAAATTCATCGCCATGGCAGGACCTGCGCTCTCTACTGTTCTTGTTATCAGAAGTTGTCGTATGTCGTCATATGACATGACTCGATTATCAACAGCACGACAGCGTTGTCAACGCAAAAGAGTCAGAAAAGTCCTATGTCTTCACCGAGGCGGCTTGCCCCATCAAGTGAGGGGAATCGCTTCGCCCTCACGCCTTTCGGCTCGCTCTAATCCCGCGAGTCCGGCGTGAAAGCAGCGAGATAGAGGGCTATGCGCGGAGCGGCAGGCACAACCCCTATCCTCTGAAGCAAGGCCTTCCCGGCGATCCGACTCGGTTTGGACACAGATCATCACCTTTGTTGTATGACGTCTTATAAGATGCGTGATTCTGTCGCAGTCGTTTTCCACGAAAAATTGACGAGAATCATTATCAGATGAGTTTCGTCTCTCTACGCTCCCTGTCCATACACGACAACGGAGACCCACCCCATGCGAATCGCCCCCCTGCCCCTCGCCCTCGTTCTGCTCGCACCGCTGGCCCAGGCCAAGGAATACCCCATCGGAGAACCCCAGCAATGCGGCGGCCTGGAGGTCGGGGCGGTGTACCTGCAGCCGATCGAGATGGAACCGGCCGGCCTGATGCGCCCCGCCACCGAATCGGACGTGCACCTGGAAGCCGACATCAGCGCCACCGAGAACAACCCCAACGGCTTCCAGGAAGGCAGCTTCGTGCCCAACCTGCGCATCGCCTTCGAGTTGCGCAAGGAAGGCAGCGCCGAGGCGCTGACCGGCGACTTCCACGCCATGGTCGCCAGCGACGGCCCGCACTACGGCGACAACGTCAAGCTGCTCGGCCCAGGCCGCTATACCCTGACCTACACCATCCTGCCGCCGGGCGGCGAACACGGCATGTTCGGCCGCCATGTGGACCGCGAGACCGGTGTCGCGCCCTGGTTCGAGCGCTGCGAGCTGCGCTACGAGTTCACCTACGCCGGCATCGGCAAGAAAGGCGGTTACTGAGTATGCCGCGCCTCTCCGCCCTCCTGCTGCTGACGGCCCTGGCGGGTAGCGCCCAGGCGGGCCTGCCTACTTATGTACTGAGCGTTCGCGACGGCCACTTCACCCCCGCCACGATCGAGGTGCCGGCGGGGCAGCGTTTCAAGATCGAAGTGCACAACGACGGCGAAGGCCCTATCGAGTTCGAAAGCACGCCGCTGAGGGTGGAGAAGGTGCTGTCCCCCGGCGCGCGCTCGTTCGTCGTCATCCATCCGCTCAAACCCGGTCGCTATCCGTTCTTCGACGAGTTCCACATGGACCTCCCGGAGGGCGAGATCATCGCCCGCTGACAGGAGGCCCCATGGGTCAGTCGCTGTTCATCGTCTGGCGCGAAAGCGTCGAGGCCCTGCTGGTCATCGGCATCCTCTACGCCTGGCTGCGCCGCCAGCCGGACAACCGTCGGGCACTGGTGCTGCTCTGGGGCGGGGTCGGGCTCGGGCTGGTGTTCTCGGCCCTGCTCGCCCTGCTCATCCTGCGCGCCGGGGAATGGCTCGCGGGCAGCGCCGGCGAGTGGTTCCAGGCCGCCCTGGTACTGGTCGCCAGCGGCCTGATCCTGCAGATGGTCGGCTGGATGCACCGCCACGGCCGGCAATTGCGCGACAGCCTGATCGCCGGCGCCAACGCAGGCCTGAGCCAGCGCGGCGGGCTCGGTCTGCTGGTGCTGGCGCTGATCGCCGTGGGCCGCGAAGGCAGCGAAACCGTGGTGTTTCTCTATGGCATCGGCGCCCAGCAACAGGGCCTCGACCTGGGCCGCTTCGCCCTTGGCGGCCTGCTCGGGTTCGTCCTGGCGGTGGCGACCTTCGCGGCGTTGCAACTGGGTAGCCGGCTGCTGTCCTGGCGGCGCTTCTTCCAGCTCAGCGAGACCCTGCTCCTGCTGCTCGGCGCCGCTCTGCTGATGGCAGGGCTGGACCGGGTCAGCGGCCAGTTGATGGGCATGGACCTGCCGGAAGTGGCCTACAGCCTGCTCGGCGAAGCGCTGTGGGACAGCTCGGCCACCCTGGATGACGGCTCCGGCGTCGGTGCCGTTCTGGCCGGGTTCACCGGCTACCGGGCCATGCCTTCTCCCGCCGCGGTGGGTTTGATGGCCGCGTACTGGATGCTGGTCTGGCTCTGGTTGTGGCGGCCGCAACCGGCGCTGGCGAGGGTCAGCCCGGCATGAACGCTTCCCTGGCGCGGCTCGGCGACGCCATGCGGCGTCACGCTGGGGTCATCCGTGCCCTGCAATGGTCGGTGGTGACGTTCTACGCGGTGCTGCTGGTGATCCCCGCCCTGCTGCCGCTACCGGCGGCGCACAGTGGGTTGCTGGACAACCTCACGCTGTTCGCCCAGTTCGTCTTCTGGGGGCTCTGGTGGCCGTTCGTCCTGGTCTCGGTGGTGCTCTTCGGCCGCCTCTGGTGCGGCGTGCTCTGCCCGGAAGGCTCGCTCAGCGAATGGGCCAGCCGGCGCGGTCTCGGCCGGGGCACGCCACGCTGGATGCGCTGGGGCGGCTGGCCGACCCTGGCGTTCATCCTCACCACCGTCTACGGCCAGTTGATCAGCGTCTACGACTACGCCCAGGCCGCGCTGCTGATTCTTGGCGGCTCCACCCTCGCGGCGATGCTGGTGGGCTTCCTCTATGGGCGCGGCAAGCGCATCTGGTGCCGCTACCTGTGCCCGGTGAGCGGGGTGTTCGGCCTGCTCGCCAAGCTGGCGCCGGTGCATTTCCGCGTCGACGAGCAACGCTGGCGAGAGAACCCACCGCCGCACCTGCCACCGCCCAACTGCGCCCCGCTGCTGGACATCCGCCGCATGCGCGGCGCCTCGGACTGCCACGCCTGCGGACGTTGCAGCGGCCAGCGCGGCGCGGTCAGCCTGGCCCTGCGCTCGCCGAACCAGGAGATCATCCATGTCGAGCGCCATCGCGACGACGCTTCGTGCGGCGGCCCGTCGATGCCGTCCCCCTGGGACGTGCGTCTGCTGCTGTTCGGGGTGATCGGCCTGGCCATAGGCGCCTTCCAATGGACGGTCAGCCCCTGGTTCATCGACCTCAAGCAGACCCTCGCCACCTGGCTGGTGGAACGCGACCTGTTCTGGCCCCTGGAAGCCAACGCGCCCTGGTGGCTGCTGACCCACTACCCGCAGGTCAACGACACTTTCAACTGGCTGGATGGCGCGCTCATTCTCGTCTACCTGCTCGGCACCGGGCTGTTCCTGGGTGGCGCACTGAGCCTGCTGCTGCGCGCCGCCGCGATGCTGGCCGGACGGCCGCCGCTGTTCCGCCAACTGGCGCTGAGCCTCACGCCCCTCGGTGCCGCCGGGCTGTTCCTCGGGCTCTCATCCACCACCGTCAAACTGCTGCGCTTCGAAGGGGTGCCCCTGGACTGGGTGCAACCGACCCGCGCCGCCCTGCTGGCCGGCGCCATCGCCTGGAGCCTGTGGCTTGGCTGGCAGGTGCTGCGCGGCGAGCGCCTGTCCGCCCGACGCACGCTGACTGCCTTTGCCTGTCTGCTGCCGGCGGTAGGGTTGGTGGGCTATGGGTGGTGGTTACAGTTCTGGGGCTGGGTCTGAGAGGCCTGTTCAAGGTCTCGCGAGCTAAAGCCATGCAAGGCCTCGGCGGCCACGAAACGCAGCAGGGCCGACGCGCAGCGGACATTGAACAGGGTCTGATGAGGTACCCCGTCCGGGGAATGGAGTACCTCCCCCCTAGCCCTTAGGCTGAGAACACTCCCATCGGACCAGGCTGCGACGTGATACAGGCCCCGGAAACCCGCGAAATCATTCTTCTCCACCCACTGTTCAGGCATCTGCGTCGGGAGGACCAGGCACGCCTGCTCGATGCTGCCCACGAGCAGCGCCACGCCAACGAGGTAATGCTGCTGCATCAGGGTCAGGAGGCCGAGCGCTTCTTCCTGGTGCTCAGCGGGCGGGTGAAACTGTTCCGCATCTCGGCGGACGGGCAGGAAAAGGTGGTGGAGATCATCCAGGCCGGGCAGACCTTCGCCGAAGCGGTGATGTTCATGCAGCACGCGGTCTACCCGGTGTGCGCACAGACTCTCGGCCCGGTGCACATGATCAGCTTTCCCAATCGGATGATGCTGCAGATTCTCAGCGAGCATCCGCAGACCTGCCTGCACCTGCTCGGCCACCTCAGCGTGCGCCTGCACCAGCGCCTCGGCGAGCTGGAAACGCTAACCTTGCAGAACGCCACACAGCGCTTCGCCCTGTACCTGATCCAGCGTCTGGAAAACCGTGCGGTGGAAAGTGCCGAGATCGACCTGTTGCTGCCCAAGCGGCTGGTCGCGGCGCGGCTGTCGATGCAGCCGGAAACCCTCTCGCGGATCATGGCGCGGCTGCGCCAGGCCGGGCTCATCGAGAGCCGCGGGCGACGCATCCGCATCCCCAGCGTCGGGCGGCTGCTCGACGAGTTCAGCGAAAGCCGGGAAATCAGCCTCCGCGCAGTATGAACTGAGGAAACAGCGCTTCCAGTTGCTCCCACAGCTCACGCTGTTCCAGCGGCGGCGGTGCCCAGGGCAGGCTATCGTCGAGCATGCGCGCGGTACGCACCCATTGCACGGCGAAGCGCTCCACCCCCGTTTCACGCAGGCGCAGGGCCAGCCGCCAGAGCCGGTCGGCGTCGAACAGATGCCAATGCACGGTGGTGCGGCATTCGTAATCCACGCCGCTGGCGAGCAGGTGATCCAGGCTGCGCCAGTTGGCCGCGCCGCTGCCGGCCACGCCGGTGACCCGCTCGGCATCCTCGGGCAGCGCCTTGACGTCGAACCCCACCCAGTCGGCCAGTTTCACGACGCGGGCGAACGGCTTGGGTTTCACCCCGGCGCTGTGCAGGCCGATGCGGAAACCCAGGGCGCGCACCTGTTCGATGGCCTCGGGCAAGGTTTTCTGCAAGGTCGGCTCACCGCCGCTGAACACCACGGCGTCGAGCAACCCCTGGCGGCTGCGCAGGAAATCCAGCACCGCGTCCCAGGCATGTTCCTGCTCGCCACGCGCCGGGATCAGTTGCGGGTTATGGCAGTAACGGCAGCGCCAGGCGCAGCCCTGGCAGAACAGCACGCAGGCCAGATGACCGGGGAAATCCAGGGTGGTCAGGGGGACCATCCCCCCGACCCTCAACATCGCACCCACTTCAGCGCGCCAGGCCCGCCGCGCATTCGGTGAAATGCTGGCGCTCGCGGTGCTCGGACTGCTTGCCCGGATTGAAGGCCGCGACCGGGCGGTGATAGCCCATCACCCGGGTCCACACTTCGCAACGCTGACGCTGCTCCTGGGGCAGTTGGATGGCTTGGTTCATGGGTCTTGCTCCTTCTGTTGGTGGTAAATCAGTTGTGTTGCCGTTGGGCGGATGAATCCACTTCCATGAGCAGCCTTTGCAGAAGCCAGCTCTGCTGGCGAACGCTTCGCGAGCAAAGCTCGCTCCTACAAGAGCCCGGGTAAGGGCGAATTCACTCGCTCCAATTCACCTCGCCGGGCGAATAAACTCTCCCCTACGGCACCGAACCCTTTCTGTGGGAGCGAATTCATTCGCGATGGCCGGCAGGCCCCTTTTCGCGGATGAATCCGCTCCTACAAAGAGCCGGGCAGCCGCACCCAGGGCGAATTCATTCGCCCCTACGGCACCGAACCCTTTCTGTGGGAGCGAATTCATTCGCGATGGCCGGCAGGCCCTTTTCGCGGATGAATCCGCTCCTACAAAAGCACCGCTCACGCGCTACAGGTGCCGGTCGTGCAGGCTTGTTGGCGTTGCAACAAGGCTTCGTCGCACTTCGGACAGAACTCATGCTCGCCGGCCAGATAGCCATGCACCGGGCAGATCGAGAAGGTCGGCGTCACCGTCAGGTACGGCAGGCGGAAGCGGCTGAGTGCGGTACGCACCAGCTTCTTGCAGGCCTCCACCGAGGAAATCCGCTCGGCCATGTACAGGTGCAGCACGGTGCCGCCGGTGTACTTGCATTGCAGCTCGTCCTGCAGCACCAGCGCCTCGAAGGGGTCGTCGGTGAAGCCCACCGGCAGTTGCGAGGAGTTGGTGTAGTACGGCGCCTCGTCCGAGCCGGCCTGGAGGATGCCGGGGAAGCGCTTGCGGTCTTCCTTGGCGAAGCGGTATGTGGTGCCCTCCGCCGGCGTCGCCTCCAGGTTATAGAGGTGGCCGGTTTCCTCCTGGAAGCGCACCAGGGTCGCCCGCACATGGTCCAGCAATTCGAGGGCGAAGGCCCGACCCGCCTCGGTATGCATCCCCTCGCGGTCGGCGGTGAAGTTGCGCAGCATCTCGTGCAGGCCGTTCACGCCAACGGTGGAGAAATGGTTGCGCAACGTGCCCAGGTAACGCTTGGTGTAGGGATAAAGGCCGGCGTCCATGTGGTGCTGGATCACCTTGCGCTTCACCTCCAGGCTCTGCCGGGCCATTTCCAGCAGCTCGTCCAGGCGCCGGTAGAGTCCCTTGCGGTCGCCACAGAACAGATAGCCCAGTCGCGCGCAGTTGATCGTCACCACGCCGAGGGAGCCGGTCTGCTCGGCCGAGCCGAACAACCCGCCGCCGCGCTTGAGCAGTTCGCGAACGTCCAGTTGCAGGCGGCAGCACATGGAGCGCACCTGGTTGGGCTTCATGTCGGAATTGAGGAAGTTCTGGAAGTAAGGCAGGCCGTAGCGCGCCGTCATGTCGAAGAGGCGGTCGGCATTCTCGCTGTCCCAGGGGAAATCGTGGGTGATGTTGTAGGTAGGGATCGGGAAGGTGAACACCCGGCCGAGGGAATCGCCGGTCATCATCACCTCGATGTAAGCGCGGTTGATCAGCTCCATCTCGGCTTGCAGCTCGCCATAGGCGAATGGCATTTCCTCGCCGCCGATCACCGGAATCTGCTCGCGCAGGTCTTCCGGGCAGACCCAGTCGAAGGTCAGGTTGGTGAACGGCGTCTGGGTGCCCCAGCGCGACGGCACGTTGAGGTTGTAGATGAACTCCTGCAACGCCTGGCGCACTTCGTCGTAGCCCAGGCCATCCTTGCGCACGTAGGGCGCCAGGTAGGTGTCGAAGGAGCTGAACGCCTGGGCGCCGGCCCACTCGTTCTGCAGGGTGCCGAGGAAGTTGACCATTTGCCCCAGCGCACTGGAGAGGTGCTTCGGCGGCCCGGCCTCGACCCGGCCGGGAATGCCATTGAAACCTTCGTGGAGCAGGCTGCGCAGCGACCAGCCGGCACAGTAGCCGGCCAACATATCCAGGTCGTGGATGTGCATGTCCGCCTCGCGGTGCGCCTGGCCGATCTCCGGGCTGTATACCTCGTCCAGCCAGTAGTTGGCGGTGACCTTGCCGGATACGTTGAGAATCAGCCCGCCCAGGGAATAGCCCTGGTTGGCGTTGGCGCGCACCCGCCAGTCCTCGCGGGATAGGTATTCGTTCATCGACGCCGCCACGTCCACCAGCGCCTTGCGGTCGCGGCGCAGCCGGCCATGCCGCTCGCGGTAGACGATGTAGGCACGCGCCGTGGTGTAGTAACCGGCCTCCATCAGCACCCGCTCGACGCTGTTCTGCACCCGCTCCACATCCAGCTCACGGCGGTCGAGCAGACGTGCCAGCACCGCCTCGGCCAGATCGCCCGCCCGCGCCCCCTCGAACTCCCCGGTAACCTCCCCGGCCGCCGCGATGGCCCGGCGGATCTTCTCCAGATCGAAGGCAACCCAGCGGCCGTCGCGCTTGCGCAACGACTCGGGACGGAAGGATGGCAGGCCGGTCATATTTGTCTCCCTACACAACAGATGGTTTTACGCGATCACCAGGACCACAACATGTTGTGCAAGGTACTCGTCCAACCCCGTCCGGGAATTGACCGTGATCAAGACCGGCATAGGGATGCATTGGTCGGTTCCGGAGCCTCTGCAGCCGAAGATCGGCTTCACGGTCTAAGCTCAAGGATGCTTCCTAAGGGAGATTCAGCCGTGCTCAAACCCACTGCCCCAGGACGATATCCCGGACAGTCCAGCGGGTCGAGCCTTCCAACGATCGGGGCCACCGACCATGCATCGCTGGAGGAGATACTCGGTCAAGCCCTGCATACCGTACGCATGCACCTGAAGATGGAATTCGCCTTCATCTCCGAATTCCAGGGCGGCGTACGCATCTTTCGTTACGTGGACGGCCAGGACGGACCGCTTCCGTTGTGCGTCGGAGCGTCGGATCCTTTGGAAGAAAGCTATTGCCAGCGCATCGTTGACGGGCGTCTGCCGGAACTGATTCCGAACGCCGGACGACTGGCAGAGGCGCTGACCCTTCCGGTGACCCTCTCGTTTCCAGTGGGCGCGCACCTCAGCGTGCCTATCCGCTTCAGCGATGGCCGGCTCTACGGCACGTTCTGTTGCTTCAGCACCAAGCCAAACGACAACCTGAACGAGCACAACCTGGCTACCCTGCGCCTGTTCGCTGCATTCGCCGGACACTTGCTGGAGCGCCACGTCATGAGCAGGAAGGCCCATGAAGTGAAGACCGCCCGTATCACCTCGGTCATTGCCGAGCAGGCATTCCGGATCGTTTACCAGCCGATCATTCATGTCGTGCAGAGTCGAGTTGTCGGCTACGAGGCGTTGGCACGTTTCACCACCGAGCCCTTGCGCTCGCCGGATCGATGGCTCGACGACGCAGCCCAAGTCGGTCTTCAGCAACAGTTGGAAATCGCACTCATCAAAGAAGCCCTGAAGGGACTCGATCATTTCCCGGTGGATTGCTACGTCTCTCTCAACGTATCGCCGGAAACCATCCTGAGCGGGGCTGTCGCCAACACCCTGGCAAACTTCCCACTGAAGCGGATCATGCTGGAAGTAACCGAGCATGAACTGGTGACCGACTACGCCTTGATTGCCCGAACCCTCGAACCCCTGCGACAACAGGGGTTGCTCTTGGCCGTGGACGATGCCGGAGCCGGTTACGCCAGTTTCCGCCACATCCTCAAACTCAAGCCGGACGTGATCAAACTGGACAGCAGCCTTATCCACAACATCGACAGCAATAACGATTGTCGCGCCCTCGCTGCAGCGCTGATTCGCTTCGGCGAGGAAACCGGAAGCCGCATCGTCGCCGAAGGCGTGGAGACCGAAGGCGAACTCGCCATGCTCCGCCAGCTCAAGGTGAACAAAGCCCAGGGTTATCTGCTAGGTATTCCGGCACCGCTGGAAGACTACCGGTTCACCTGAGCGAAGCGCCCACCTTCCTCGTCAACGGTTGCCTGGTGTATATGAAGCGCTTCGACAGGTAGTCCAGGGGAACCGCATGCAGGTACTTTTCGTTCATGGCATGGGCCGAACACCGCTTTCAGGCTGGCCGTTACTCCGCCAATCGAGCTGAAGCCGATATTGCGAACCTGGCGAACGAATCCACAGCGGTCTAGTTCAACGCTCGTTAACTACTCCACGTCTCGATAAACGAATTAACGAAACGATATTCCTCAAACGAATCACCGCTTCGCTCATATCGCCAGCGAATGATCGAAACGACAGGATCGCCACCGAGTTACCGCTCATCAAGAAGGCCAGAACTCTCCCCAGCGGCCAACTTCCAACTCACTGAGGTGCGGAGTTAGATAGACGTTCCGCTTTTCCTCCCAACCAAAACGAATGTTGAGGAGAATTGTATGGCTGAAGATAAAGGCAAAATGAGTGTGGGCGAAGCCGGTCGCAAAGGAGGCGAAGCGACTTCCGATACTCATGGCAAAGAGTTCTACCAAGACATCGGCCAGAAAGGGGGAGAAGCGACCTCCGAAAGCCATGGCCGGGAGTTCTATCAGGAAATCGGCAGCAAGGGTGGCCAGAACAGCGGCGGTAATTTCGCCAACGATCCCGAGCGTGCCTCCGAAGCCGGCAGGAAAGGCGGCCAGGCCAGCGGAGGTAACTTCGCCAACGACCGCGAGCGCGCTTCCGAAGCCGGTCGCAAAGGCGGCGAGAACAGTCGCGGCGGCGGTCGCAACAGCTAAGTCCGTGGGCGGGGGCGGCAGCCTCCGCCCATATCCAAACGAATTTATCCTCGCAAATGGTCCGGCCACCCAGGAAAACAAAGGCCTCGCTATAAAACCCAGCAATACAGAACGAAGCGAGATTAGACATCGTGCGAAGAGTGCATACACTACTCGGACGGGTCTGAGAAATAGGCAGATATCGTGAAGGAACAGGGTAAAAACGACAGCACCCTCATCATTACCAGGGGCGGGAATGAAAAATGACTGATGCCTTGAAATTCGATATGGCCTGCCAAATCATCCAATCTTCTTTTTCTCCGTTGGGTTGCGAATGTAAAAGGACCGAAAACGATGGTATTTGCGTACGCCTGTACGACGATTCGAATACCACCCGCTTACTGGTAAAAAACATCGCCCCCGACAAACTCACGACCATCAGAAGCGTTTCGCAATTGGCGCTGGAAATAAAACAGGCGCTGGCTTCATCGACCATGCGGAACAAAGTGCGCGCGCGGTCAAGCGGATTGATGTGATCGCCTTCGGTTCGCTTGGTCGAATGAATTCGACCCTACAGGTGAGCAGAAACGCAGCCTTGGCCTCTATGTGGGAGCGAACTCATCGCGATAGCCGACAGGCCGCTTCGCGGATAAATCCGCTCCTACAGGTGCGGGCCAC
>NZ_MUJY01000078.1 GCF_002286785.1 Pseudomonas sp. PIC25
CGGTTCATCCCCGCACCCGCGGGGAACACACTTGCCGTAACCAATTGTTTTCAAAGAACAATTCCGATCTCGATTTTTCTACCGAAGAAATCGTTCAAAAAACAACCAGCCCCACACTCGGCAAGCCGTCTCGAAAGATACCCCCATTCGATGCCTCCACAACAGCGTGTCAGGCACCCGGCTTGTGCAATTCGGCCTGCGTCCCTATCCTCTCGCCCGTCACGGCCAATTCCGTGACCGGGTTTGACAGCCTGCAAGTACTCGACACGTTGCGCTGCTCTCTGCGAAAGCTTCTGTTTTTGCGGGTGGGTTGCGCATGGGTTAACCAGAACTTGGAGTACTGCTGATGGATGCTGTCTTCACCCCTACCCATTTCCTCCGCCACAACCGCCCTCTGCGTGCCGCTCTGATCGATGACCAGCCCTGGTTCGTCGCGCGCGACCTTGCCCTGTTGATCGGCCACAAGCTGGAGGACCGCATCGTCCACCGGCTGGATGCGGACCAGACGCGCACGGTCGCGCTGGTGTATGCGGCCGGCGAGCCACAGCCGACGTTGATGCTCAGTGAATCGGGCATTTATGCGGCGCTGATTTATTACCGCCACCCGGAGAACCGCAGCCTGCGCCGGTGGATCACCGGCGAGGTGGTGCCGGCGTTGCGCGGCGAGGCGGAGAAGCCGGAGCCTCGGCGCAGCCTGTTACGTTGGGAGCGGCAGGAGGTGGCGATGCTGCACTGGCAGGATTGTTTGTGGGTGCGGTTCAGCGATATGCCGTTTCTGCTGGAGTCGGGGTATCCGCGGGCGAAGCTGCGACGGCCTCGGTTGCTGGGGTTGTGGTCGCGGCGGCCTTGAGCGGTGGGCGGCTCGGTTGGCGTGGTCCGGGCCGCCGTTGTGGGGCTGTGTGGGGCGGACGCGGAGCGTCCCTGGAGGCATTCCCACGCGGAGCGTGGGAACGATCAGAAGCGGAGCTGGCGACGCGGAACGATCAGGTCATAGGCTTGCTGGTTTGCCTTTCGATAATTTGCACCTAAAATCGATCACTAAGCGGTTAATGTATTTTTTTAGGTGCAAACATGAAGCGACAGCAAGCCTCGGCGATGCCCGATCATCTGAGCAGTCAATTGGCCGGGTTGGGCCAGGCGCTGGCGGATAGCCGTATCGCCCGCAAGATCACCCAGGCGGAGGCGGCGGTTCGGGCGAATGTCAGTCGCAACACCATCGTGCGTATCGAACGGGGCGATGCCGGGGTGGCGGTCGGGCAGATTCTTCGCTACCTGGATGCACTGCGTCCAGGCGTCTCGCTGCAGGCGTTTCTCAGTCAGCCGGACACGGCCGTGGTGCAGATGGAGGCCCAAGGCAAGCGCCAGCGGTCGCGCCCGCTCGGCGAGAAGGAGCTGAAGCGTTATGACTTCTGAACGCGAGCTGATGGTGCATGCCTATCTGCCCGGCGCCACCGTGGCGGTGCCGGCTGGGTTGCTGGCGCTGACCGAATCCGACACACAGGTGGTCGCGGCTCGATTCGGCTATGGCTTGCGCTATCTGAAACGTGCCGGGGCAATCGAGATCGACCCGGTGGCGCTGGGTTTTCTCCATGGGCAGGAGGTTGCTGGTCGTGAATTGTTCCCAGAAGGAGCGGCGTTGTTCGGCGGCATTCGGGATGCCGCGCCGGATGCCTGGGGCCGGCGAGTGATCGAGGCGCGACATCGGGCACCGGCGAATGGGTTGCCGGAGTCGGTGTACCTGCTGGAGGCAGGCGGTAACCGCGTCGGCGCGCTGGATATCACCGGGCACGGCGAGGAGCCGAAGGGGCTCGCCCAGGCGGTGGATGTGCGCCGCCTGCATTATTTGCAGGAGGCGGTGGAGCGCATCGAGTCCGGCGCCCCCGTTCCGGCCAATCTGCATGCGTTTTTCGAGGCCGGTTCGAGCATGGGCGGCATGCGACCGAAGGCGACGCTGCTGGATGCGGATGGCAGCCATTGGCTGGCGAAGTTCTCTTCGGTGACGGACCGTGGCTTCAACGTACCGGCCGTGGAGCGGGCCACGCTGGAGTTGGCACGCGCCGCCGGATTGAGCGTGCCGAAAACACGCCTGGAAGACCTCGGTGCGGGGCGCCACGCGATGTTGATCGAGCGCTTCGACCGCACCGGCAAGGGGGAAGCCGTGGGGCGGCGGCACTACATCACGGCACTGACGCTGATGAACATCCATGAAATGGCTTCCATCGAGAGCAGCTATGCGGCCCTGGCGGACCGGATGCGGCGGTTCTTGAATGCCGGGCATCTGGCCGACGATCTTGCCGAGCTGTTCGAGCGCATGGTGTTCAACATTCTGGTCAGCAACGACGACGATCACCTGCGCAACCATGGTTTCATCCTGCAGGAGACGCCGGAGCAGTTGCCCCGGCCGGGGTCGCAGGGCCCGGAACGGCGGGTGGCGCTGGCTTGGCGGCTAAGCCCGCTGTATGACGTGGTGCCCCGGCCGAGCGTTGCGAGCAGCCGTTATCTGCACTTGGGCGTGGGCCAATATGGGCGCGAGGCCACCCTGACCAATGCGCTGTCCTGGGCAGAGCGTTTTGGCCTGCCCTCCTCCATGGCCGTTGCCCGGATCGAGCGGATTTGGCGGGTCGTGCGCGAGTGGCGCACGCATTTCGAGGATGCCGGCGTCAGCGGCGACGATATCGATGCGGTGGGCTCGGCCTTTCCGCATGCACGGGATATTGGCGGCAAGGCGTTGGGGATTCGTTGAGCCTGGCTTGGGCACCAGGGGGACGCGGAGCGTCCCGGGAGGCATTCCCACGCGGAGCGTGGGAACGATCGGGGGGCGGAGAGTGGGATAGCCGTTGTGGATTGTGTCGGGGTGAATTCATTCGCCCTTGGACGCGGAGCGTCCCGGGAGGCGTTCCCACGCGGAGCGTGGGAACGATCAGAGGTTACAGGCACTCGCCGACAACTCGGGCGAGCTTTTGGGCGCGAGGGTCCATGAGGACGTAGGGGCCGAGGGTGTTGGTGACGAAGCCGAAGGCGAGGTCGCGCTCGGGGTCGGCGAAGCCGCTGGAGCCGCCGGCGCCGGGGTGGCCGAAGGCTTTCGGGCCGAGGCCGTAGGTGGCGTTGGCGACGTCCGGCTGGTCGAGCATGCAGCCGAGGCCGAAGCGGGTGCTGGTGAGCAGGGTTTTGTCTTCGCCGCGGCAGTGTTCGCGGGTGAGTTCGTTGAGCAGGTCGGATTCGAGCAAGCTGCCATCCAGCAGGCCAGCATAGAATCCGGCCAGGGCGCGGGCGTTGCCGTGGCCGTTGGCAGCGGGTTGCTGCATGCGGCGCCATTCCGGTTTGTTGGTGCTGGTCATGATGGACGGCGGGTTGGTAAAGGCCCGCGTCGGCATGGAGGTGGGCTCGGTCATCATGCACTTGAGCAGGCGCTGGGCGGCGGCGTCGCCGAGGTTGCCCTTGGCCCGGGCGATGTGGGCGACACGGGGGAATTCAGCGTCGTCCAGCCCGACATGGAAGTCGAGGCCCAGGGGCTTTGCGGTACGGGCGACGATGGATTCGCCGGGGCCACGGCCGTCGGCGCGGCGCAGCAGTTCACCCACCAGCCAACCGTAGGTAATCGGGGCATAGCCATGGCCTTCGCCGGGCGTCCACCAGGGCTGCTCGGCGGCCAGGGCCTGGATCATGGCATTCCAGTCGTAGAGGGCTTCGGCGGGGAGCAGTTCATGCAGCGCAGGCAGGCCGGCCTGGTGGCAAAGCAGTTGGCGCAGGGTGATCTTTTCTTTGCCGGCAACAGCGAACTCGGGCCAGAGACGCGCGACGGGGGCATCCAGCTCCAGCTTGCCCTCGCCGACCAGTTGCAGGGCGGTGACGGCGGTGAAGGTCTTGGTGCAGGAGAACAGATTGAGGATGGTGTCGCTGTTCCAGGCCTCGGTGCCGTCCTTGTCGGCGACGCCGGCCCAGATATCCACCACGGTTTCTCCGCCGACCTGGATGCAGAGCGCCGCGCCGCGCTCCTGGGGATTTTCGAAGAGAGCGGCGAAGGCGTCCTTCACTGCTTCGAATTTCAGGTCGAAATAGCCTTGAATCTGCACGCGGGCTCCTTGGGATGGTTCGGCAATGCCGCGCATTGTTTCAGCCGGGCGCGGGAATGTGAACCAGTCGTGAGGTGGGATGTTGAAGCGGGTGAAGGGTTATTCAATTGCCTGGGGGTATGTAGGCCGAGCATGCGTATGGATCGCCAGGCCGAAAGAGCAACTTGTAGCCCGAATAAGCGTCAGCGCAATCCGGGGTGAGCATGCGTGAATCCGAGCATGTGTATGGGGGCCGAAAGACCGCCCACTCGCCCCAACCCCCTCCCCAGCGGGGAGAGGGTTTACGTGCAGGCGTCATACCGGGAGTCATTGCACCGTCTGCTGAGGCGGGGCCTGTTCTCCGGTCGTCTTCTTCGCTTCTCCCTGATTGTTCTCGCCCACCGGAGCCGGCGGGGCCAGGAGGGTCTTGGGGACGTCGAGGTTGGCCTTGCGCACGGCCTCGACGAAGCCCTGGAACGGACGGTCGGTAATGCCAACCAGACCAAGGTGGCCGTTCTCCCCGTCGAGCAGGCGGCCGGTCACCGGCTGGTCGAGGTACTGGAACCAGTGGGCACCGACGATCAGCGGGTCGGCCAAGGCCTGTTTCAGGAAGTGGGCGTAGGCCGGGCCACGCTCTTCTTCCTTGTAGACCTCGGCAACACCACCCCAGAACGGGCCGCGATCGCGGGAGCCGAAGTGGAACTCGGTGATGAGCACCGGCTTGTCCAGCGCACGCAGTGCGTCGAAGTCGTAGCCATGCTGCGGCTCGCGGGTATAGAAGTTGAAACTCAGCACGTCGCAATACTGGGCACAGGCCTCCACCGCCTCGGGAGTGCTGACGGCGAAGCGGCCGCCAAGCAGCAGGTGGTTGGGGGCGTGCCAGTCGAGCGAGTCGGAGATGGTCTTGAAGTAGGTGTCGGCGAACAGCTTCTGGAAGCGTTTGAAGTCTTCCTCGATGGCTGGGTGCTCCGGACTCGGCAACGGCGCTTCGAAACCGGGGTCCTCCAGCAGTTCCCAGGCAGGCAGGTCGATGCCCCAGGCCGCGGACAGCCCCTGCTGGTTGCGGTATTTGTCGCGCAGTTGCTTGAGGAAGGCGCGCTTGGCCGGCACGTCGGTGGTCAGGCGCAGGGTTCCGTAGGCCAGCGCGTAGCGGGCCTGGGGATCAGTGCCGACGCCCGCCCAGGCGAGTTCGTTGTCGGCGAAGTAGCCCAGCAGCCAGGGGTCTTCGCGGTGGTCGCGGGTGGCGATGGCAATGGCCCGTTCGGCCGCCATGGCGAAGCGCGGGTCGAACGGATCGGGGATACCGCCCCACCAGTCGTGCCCGGTGCTGATGGTGGCGTAGTCGCCCTGGATCGACAGCGGCAGCGTATAAGGCATGCGCTTGGCCTCGCCGAGCGCATTGTCGCTCCAGTTGCCGAGGGTGTTGAAACCCCAGCCCTGCAGGCGGTCGAGTGTCTGGCTCACCCAGCGCTCGGCTTCCGGCACACAGGGCTTTTCCGCCGCGGCGGGTTGCGCGGGAGTGGAAGAGCCAGCGGCAGGCTCCCCGGTGGCAGGTGCTGCAGCCTCCGGAGCGGTACTGGCGGGTTTCTGAGGCGCATCCGGCGGGCAAACCTGATCGCCGTAGGTGCGTTGCAGGTTGGCGCGGTAGAAGTCATACCAGCGGCCCTGGGCGTAAGCGCGGCCCTTGTTGGCGCCGGTGTCGCTGCGACTGTCGCCCTGGCCGTAGAGCGCTGCGAGCGGCTCGCCTTCTTTCGGCAACGCAGTGAACATGCTTTCGCGCCCTTCGACGTAGGTCTGGCTGCCGTTGGCGGTAACGGTGTTCACACCGAGGGAATAGAACGGATGACCTTCGGGGGTGACCAGATACCAGCGACCGTCATGCTTCTCGGTGCGAAAGAAGCCTCGCGCCTCGAAGGACGGGCCTTTCATCCAGCCACCGAAGCGATCCTGTTCGGGGCGTTTGTCCAGCCAGCCCTTGAGCTGGTCCTTTTCCTTCACCGCAGCCTGCTTGAGCTGGGCGTCGCTATTGACCTTTTCCGGCCAGCGGCCACGGGTGTACTGGCCGTAGGCATCGACGATGCCGGTGTAGGCGGCCTTCACCGAATCCTCGCCGGGCTCGACCAGTATGCGGCCGAGCAGGATGTTCTGGTTCGCGTCCGGATGCTCCAGCGAGAGACTGATGGAGCTGACCTGCGCCAGATTCAACTCACCTTCGACGAACTCGGCCAGCAGCAGGCGCTGCCCTTCATGCTCGAAGGGCATCGGCGGGCCGGCGCGCATGCCATGGTCGCGCGGCGTGGTGGCGTGCAGCGGGACCAGCAGCGTCTGCGCCGGGCCGGCCGGCAGTGCGATACGGCTGGTCAGGACCTTGCCGTCGCTGCTTTCGATACGCAGGTCGAGGGTGATGGCCCAGTCCTGGGCGTTCTGGATACGCAGGCCGAGCACGCCGGCCTGGGACCAGTCCCAGGCGCCCTGCTGGGGGGTGAGCTGCACGGTCGGCCTTTCGCCGGCATGGAAGACCAGGCGCCGCAATGCCTCGCCCCGGTCAGTGAACTCCGGCTCAAGCGATGGCAGCGCGCTGCCCTGTGTGACCACCTTGGCCACATCGGTCGGACGAGCGAAGTTGAAGAGGTTCTGCTGGGCCTCGGGCGCAGCGGATAGCGGAGTGGCCAGCATCAGTGCCACCACGGCGTACAACGGACGACGCATCATGAAAAAAACAGCCTCTCTACTGTCGAGCAGTCAATAGACCACGCCTTACCCGGATGATGCTGTCGATGAGTACCATTTATGCGATTTCCCGGCGGAACGGCGGCAACGCGTTGAGGATCGCCTTGCCATAGCGCTGGGTCACCACCCGGCGATCCAGCAGGGTGATGGTGCCGCGGTCGCTTTCGGTGCGCAGCAGCCGCCCGCACGCCTGGACCAGGCGCAACGAGGCATCCGGCACGGCGATTTCCATGAAGGGGTTGCCGCCGCGCGCCTCGATCCATTCCGACAACGCGGCTTCGACGGGATCATCCGGCACGGCGAACGGAATCTTAGCGATTACCACGTGTTCGCAATAGGCTCCCGGCAGGTCGACGCCCTCGGCGAAGCTAGCGAGGCCGAACAGCACGCTGGGCTCGCCATCGTCGACGCGCGCCTTGTGCTTGTTCAGAGTCTCCTGCTTGGACAGGTTGCCCTGGATGAGGACACGTTTGCGCCAGTCGCGGTCGAGGCCATCGAAGACGTCCTGCATTTGCTTGCGCGAGGAGAACAGCACCAGGGTACCGCGGGGGCCATCCACCAGGGCCGGCAGTTCACGGACGATGGCGGCGGTATGGGCGGCAGCATCGCGCGGGTCGGCACGCAGGTCCGGCACCTTGAGCAGCCCCGCATCGGCATGGTGGAACGGGCTGGGCACCACGGCGGTGACTGCCGCCTTGGGCAGGCCGGCACGCATGCGGTAGCGGTCGAAACTGTTCAGCGCGGTCAGGGTGGCGGAGGTCACCAGGGCACCGTAGGCGACGTTCCACAGGTTGCGGCGCAGGGTTTCGGCGGCGAGGATCGGGCTGGCGTTGACCTCGATGTCATAGGCCGCGCCACTCTCCGCCAGGGTCAGCCAGCGGGCCATGGGCGGGCTGTCTTCCGGGTCTTCGACGGTGAAGGCGGTCCACAGCTCCCAGTTACCCTGGGCACGGGACAACAGGCTGCCGAACAGCGGATACCACTCCTCTGCCTGGTGACTGGCGACACCAACGCTGGCCTCGCCGTCCATGGCCTCCTTGAGCAGCTCGGTGAGCCGGGTGAAGAGGTCGGTGAGCTTGGCGAAACCCTTTTTCAGCTCCAGGCCCATATCCCGCAGGTGTTCCGGCACCAGGCCGCCAACGAAACGGTGGCGTGGCCGCTCGCGGCCTTCCATGTCTTCGCCGGCGCGGAAATCGGCGACCTGCTCGCAGGCACTGAACATAAATTGCTGTTGCGTGCGCAGTTCGCGCGCCAGCTCCGGTACGCCTTCGATCAACCGTCCCAGTTCGCCGGGCAGCGGGTGCTGGGCGAGCAGCTTGGTGAGGTTCTTTTCCACCTGGCCGAGCCAGTCGGCCGTGGAACGCAGGCGGGTGAAATGGGCGAAATGGCCGATGGCCTTGTCCGGCAGGTGGTGGCCTTCGTCGAAGACGTAGAGCGTTTCGCGCGGATCGGGCAACACGGCGCCACCGCCCAGCGCCAGGTCGGCGAGGACCATGTCGTGGTTGGTGACAATCACATCGACCTTGGTCATGCCTTCGCGGGCTTTATAGAAGGCGCACTGCTGGAAATTCGGACAATGACGGTTGGTGCACTGGCTGTGGTCGGTGGTCAGACGCGCCCAGTCGGCGTCGTCGAGGGCCTCCGGCCAGGCGTCGCGGTCGCCGTCCCAGCGGTTGCCGGCGAGCTTTTCGATCATCTGGGTGAAGAGTTTCTGGCTACGCTCGTCGACGTCGAGCTTGAAGCCTTCTTCTTCGAACAACTGGGCCGTGGCGTTCTGCGCCTGCCCTTCCTGCAACAGCATGTCCAGCTTGGACAGGCACAGGTAGCGGCCGCGCCCCTTGGCCAGGGCAAAACTGAAATTGAGGCCCGAGTTGCGCATCAGGTCCGGCAGGTCCTTGTGCACGATCTGTTCTTGCAGGGCCACGGTGGCGGTGGCGATCACCAGGCGCTTGCCGGCGGCCTTGGCAATGGGAATGGTGGCCAGGCTGTAGGCGACGGTCTTGCCGGTACCGGTCCCCGCCTCCACCGCTACCACCGCCGGTTCGCCATCGCGCTGGCCTTCGTCGTTGTGCTTGATTGCACCGAGCACCTTGGCCACTTCGGCGATCATCAGCCGTTGACCGTAACGCGGCTTGAGCCCCTTGGCTTCGAGAAAACGAGAGTAGGCCCCCTGGATCTGGGCCTTGAGTTCGGGACTGAGCATGGGGAGCGGAAAGCCTGGATAAATTTTCAGTATTTCGAATGGGTGGCTATGATAGCGCGCGTTTCGTTCACCGCCACCGGAGATTGCCGAATGACACCTTTTGCCCTCGTTTATGCCCTGCATGTGCTGGCGGCCCTGGTTTGGGTCGGCGGCATGTTCTTCGCCTGGATGGTCCTGCGCCCGGCTGCCGTCGCGGTGTTGCAAGCCCCGGAAAGACTCCGGCTGTGGGCGGACGTGTTCCGGCGCTTCTTCGTCTGGGTCTGGGCGGCGGTGGCGGTCCTGCCGATCACCGGCTTCGGCATGCTGCACCTGCGCTTCGCCGGTTTCGAGCAGGCGCCCCGCTATGTGCATGTGATGATCGGCCTTTATATCGCGATGCTGGCGCTGTTCCTGCGGGTGCAGGCGCTGCAACTGCCGCAGTTGAACAAGGCCATCGAGGCGCAGGACTGGCCCGCCGGCGGCGCGACGCTGGGGAAGATTCGCCGACTGGTGGGTTTCAATCTGCTGATGGGATTGGTACTGGTGGCCATCGCGGCGGCGCGGCCGGGGTTGTAGAAGTCATTCCTTGGGGATGAGGTCGCACGGAGCTTCGCCAGCAAGCTGGCTCCTACGGAAAGCGGTCAATTGTGGGAGCGAATGAATTCGCTCCCACCGAAACGCCCGCAACCTCAAGCCAACTATTCGAAACGCACCACTTCCAGTTGTCCCTCGGCCCCCTGGGCCCCCGGCTGGCCGGGTTGTCCCGGACGTCCCTTGGCCGCACCGTCTACCCGGTAGAGCAGGCAGCCCTTGGCCGCACCACCGGGGCCGCCGTCGCCGGGCTCGCCCGCCGGGCCGCCCGCACCGCCCTCCAGGCGGACCTGGATACGCTCCACCGGGAAATCGGCCGGCACTTCCAGACGGACCTTGCCGCCCGGCGCGCCGTCCTGGCCATCCCCGCCGTTTTGCCCGTCGTAACCTCGGTTGGCATCGCCCCACAGGCAGCCCGCCGGCTGGCCTTTCGCGCCATCCAGCCCCCGATAGCCCGGCGTTCCCCGCCCACCGCGGGCATCGATGGAGAGGGATTCCACCTGAACCTGCTCCAGGCGCAGAGCGAGTGTCCGACCGGCACTGGCCAGTCGGTCGTAGGAGCCCGGCGCGCCACGGGCGCCGATATGGCTGCCGGCGGCGATCTCGCCCTGCGCCACATCGAGGCGGAAGGCGGTCTCGCTCGGGGCGATGCCAATATGCGCGTCGCGCCCCATGCGCAGTTCGCCTACCCGCAACTCGCTGAGGTTGGCAGGCAGCAAGAGGGAAGCATGGTCGGCGATCTCCAGCCGATCCAGTTGCAAGGTGCTGGCATGGGTGGGCAAGCGCAACAGTGAATTTGGCGCTACCTTGACCAAGGATTCCGCCATGGCCAGCGGAGCACACAGGAGCGCGAGCAGGCACAGGTTACGCATGGCGAGCCTCCTTGACGGAGGGCCGGGGCAGTCCAAGATGAAAGACGCCGAAGACCAGCACTTGCAGGCATTCCAGAACGATTCGCGGCCGGCCCTTCAGGCGCACGCCGAACCAGGCCAGCTCGAGCAGGTGGATGAAGAAAAGCACCGCGCCGGCCGCATTGAGCAGCAGACCGAATGGATTGGCGAACGGATCGATCAGATTGGCCAGCACCAACGGCCAGAACAGCAAGGCAGCCACCTTGCCCAGCCCTAAAAACACTGTCATGCCTCCCCCCTGCTTTTTTTGGTTTGGCCGCACCATAACCCCTTCGCCAGCAACGGGCCAGCATCGAACCGAAAAAAGCACGGGGGCTTCACGCCCCCGCCTCTCCAACCTCTCATCGCTAGCGAGTGACGTGAATTTCCACACGGCGGTTCTGCGCCCGTCCGGCGTCGGTGGCGTTGTCCGCAACCGGTCGGCTCTCGCCGAAACCTTCCGTGCTCAGCTTGCTCGCCGGAACGCCCTGAGCAACCAGGAAATCCGCCACGCTCCGTGCCCGGCGCTCCGAAAGCCCCTGGTTGTAGGCATCGCTGCCGACGCTGTCGGTGTGTCCCTGCACCTTGATCTCAATGACGTCCGCCCCTTGCAGACGTCCGCCCACATCCCTCAAGCGGGCACGCGCCGCTTCGGTCAGTTCGGCGGAATCGAAGGCGAACAACACCTCGCCCAGATCGCTGAGCACGATTACCTCGCTTTGTGGCGCAGGGGCCGGCTCGGGTTCCGGGGACTTGGGCGCAGCCGGGTATTCCTTGATCGGACAACCGTTGTGGTGCACCGGCGTATTCGCGGGCGTACCCGGACATCGATCGCGCCGGTCGAAGACGCCATCCCCGTCTTCGTCTCCGTCCTGTGCATAGCAGAGCAGACCGCCGACGACCGCACCGGCCACTGCACCTCCGGCTGCCCAAGCTGAACTTTCGATGGCGCCGAGGCCGCCGCCGGCCAGACCGCCAATCGCACTGCAGATAGGCCAGTTCCCCTGGTTGAGCGCCGCATCCCCCGTACTGGTGGTGGTGACGCAACCGGTGAGAACACTGCTGACCAGAAGAATCGGGACTACTGTCCTGGCGACAGTACTCATGGTGAGATCTCCTGTGTCACTGGCGGAATGCCAGTACCAGGAGTTAAGACCAGCGAAGCGGCGCCGACAACCGGCCCACCATCCCAGGAAGAGAGATTACGGCCGAGCCGACTGATCCCTTCCGGCCGCCCGTGGGGGGCGGCCGGGTTGACCTTGGTTCCGCCGGCTAAGCGACGACTCAGGGACGGGCTTCGACTTCCGCTTCCACACGACGGTTGATGGCACGGCCTGCATCGGTCGCGTTATCCGCCACCGGACGCGACTCGCCATAACCGACCGTATCGACACGGCTGCCCTCGATGCCGTACTGGTTGACCAGCACGTCGCGCACGGCGTTGGCACGGCGTTCGGACAACCCCTGGTTGTAGGCGTCGGTACCGATGGAGTCGGTATGACCTTCGACCACGGTGGAGGTCTGCGGATACTGCTTCATGAAGTCGGCCAGGCTGCGGATGTCATCATAGCTCTCAGGCTTGACCACCGACTTGTCGAAATCGAACTTCACGTCCAGCTCGACACGCACCGGCTCGGCAGCCTCCGGCATGGGCGTGGGTTCGGGCATGGGCTGTTCCTCGACGGCGGCGACGGTTTCTTCCTCGCCCTGGCCGTGCACCCAGCAATAGGCAGCCGCCATGCCGGCACCCACCGCCGCACCGCCAGCCGCCCAGGTGCTGCTCTCGATCGCCCCCAACGCCGCGCCGCCCACGCCACCGACGGCCGCACAGGTCGGCCAATCGCTCTTCTGCAGACCGGCGCAGCCGGTCAAGACGCTGGTCGCCAAAAGCAGGGGTACTGCGGTCCTTGTCATACTCATAAACGAAGTCTCCTCTTTGGGATCGGTCCAAACCGACTCCATGGGAGTAAAGACGCCGGTTTTAAATTCCGCCAGCACTAGGCCAGTGTGTCGCAGCACGTTAGGCTTCATTTTCCACCTCGAGGATTTTCAATGACGGCCTCCACCTCCTCCCTGACTCCACAACAGGCACTTGCCGGCCTGCTCGACCGCTACGCCCCGGAACGCGTCCTGCTGATCGGAGCCAGCCAGTTGCCGGCGCTGGAGGCATTCCGCTCCGCGCACCCGCAAAGCCGGGTGGAACACGCCGAGGCCGGCCCCCTGCCGGATGCGCTGGCCGCTCAACGCTTCGACCTCGCCCTGCTGGTGGATTGCCTCGAACACCTGCCCAAGCGCACCGGACTGGAATTGCTCGGCGGCATCCGCAACCTCAATGCGAGCCGCCTGGCCGTGCTGGTCGACCTGCAGGCCTGCGGCTGGCAAGACACCGACTTCTTCGCCCTGGCCATGCAGGCCAGCGAACGCTTCCAGCGCGGCGAACAGACCCTGACACTGTTCACCTACGACCTGCGCGACTACAAGCAGGTGCCGGACTGGCTGAACGCCAAGTTCTGGGCCAACCCGGAAAACTTCGGCAAGTACTGGTGGTAACCATGAGCCCTACCCTGGATCCCGCCTCCCCCAGTTGCCCCTGCGGCAGCGGCGCCGTTCTGAGCGACTGCTGCGGGCGCTACCACGCGGGCACGCCGGCCCCCAGCGCCGAGCGCCTCATGCGCTCGCGCTACAGCGCCTATGTGCTGGGCCTGGTCGATTATCTGGTGGCTACCACCCTGCCCGCCCAGCAGGCCGCCTTGGACCGTGCTGCGATCGCCGCCTGGAGCGCGCAAAGCACCTGGCTCGGCCTGGAAGTAGAGAGTACCGAATTGCTCGGCGGCCAGCCGGAGCACGCTTTCGTCACCTTCACCGCGCGCTGGCATGACGGCACGGGCGAGCACAGCCACCGCGAGCGTTCGGCCTTCGTCCAGAACGCCGGCCGCTGGTACTTCATCGACCCCACCGCCCCGCTGAAGGCCGGCCGCAACGATCCCTGCCCGTGCGGCAGTGGGCAAAAATTCAAAAAATGCTGTTTCGGCTTTCTTTAATCGCCTGTTGTTGCTTGAGTGTTTGAGCGAGGCCATCCCGGGCCTCTCGCCAAACAAGGAGCAACATATGCCAGTACGTAAGGGAATGGCTGCCGGCCTGGCGGCCATGGCCTTCAGCGCAACGCTGCAGGCCGACGTCCAGCTCGACCTGGGCAGCACCGAACGTGTCACCCGCCTGTTCGCCTACCCCAACAATTGCCACGTCATCTGCTACCGCAACTGGACGCTGGAGCAGACCGTCGAGCACTACATGACCCAGAGCGTGCAACGCGACGGTTATGCGGACGCGAAAGTGGCGGTGAACCGCGACAACGATCGCCTCTTCCTGACCATCCAGGGCGTGCCGGACGGCTACGGCACGCCGTTGCAGGCGCTGCTCGAAGCCGGCGACATGGCTTACCAGGGCGCCAGCCGCCTGAACAGCGATGGCAAGTGGCAGTACAGCTGGTATTTTTTCCTGCCCCTGGGCATGGCCCTGGAGAATCGCCGTAGCGTCGAGCTGCTGCATTTCCCGCCTGACTACTCGCTGACCCAGGCGCAGGACTACCTCGAATCCAAGACCACCGACCGCTGGGCCGACCTGCTCAGCCGCAATGGCATTCCGGCGGAGCAGACGCCTGCCTATCAGACGATCATCGATATCGCCCCCATCGCGGCACCGGCCAGCGCCGGCAGTACCCTGGAAGAGGTCTACGACTACTTCCAGGATTACCAGAAAAGCATGGTCGCCCAGCTCACCGCCGGCAGCGGCAAGCAGACCCTGCCGATGGTTGCGTTCGGCAGCCCGGTGCGCAACTGGATCAAGCAGCAGTACGGCGTCAGCCTGAACGTGCTCGGCCTGGGGCAGATCAAACCGGTGGAAGGCAAGTCCGTCGCGGTGCTCGGCAGTAACCACCCCAGTTACATCTGGTACGCGGCCGATCCGGAAAACAACGACGACAACGAGGAGAAGGCCGACCAGGCCGGATTGAAAGTCATGGGTCAGGACATCACCGCCGCCTGCTGGCAAGCCGGCATGGGCAGCAACCCGGGCGCCGATCCGCAGAAGACGCTGGATGCCTGTACCCAGAAGTGGCAAGTCACGGACAAGGTGCAGACCTGCGAGCTGTTCTATACCTCGATCCGCAATCTCACACCGGAACAGGCCGCCGCCAAGTGCGAGACGGACGCCTGACGGCACGGGGCCCGCACAGGCGGGCCTCGTTTTCGATCAGACCAGTTTGAGGTGGGAGACATCCGGCGCCGGGGCCGGCGGAGCCGCCTTCGCCTGCCCCATGTCGCTGCCCACCGGCGCCAGGGAGAATTGCTCGAGGTCCACCTTGGGCGCCTGCGGGGCCGGCTTGGCATCCTGCAGGTCGCTGCCTACCGGAGCGATGCCGAAGTCCGGCGCTTCGACCTCGGCGAACGCCGCCATGTACTCGTCCCGCGGCGCCACCTTGAGCCGCCCGGCTTCGCTGCCCGGTGCGGCGGTTTTCGGGGCTTCTGCCGCGACAGGCGGAGGCGCCAGCTCGACCTCCTCGACCTCCGCATCCAGCACGGCGACTTCCACCATGGCTCCGGCACGCTCCAGCGTCGCCCGGTATTTTTCCGCGCCAGCCGCATCAAGATTGCTCTTGATCACTATCCGGCGACCGGAAAACAGCAACGCTATGCGCTGGGCATCGGCCTGGAACAGCTTGGTCAGATTGGCCTTCACCTGCTCCAGTTGCGCACCCGGTACCAGTTGGCCCGAGAAAGCGATCTCAAAGCGGCTCATATGGTCATACTCCTGTACATATTGGCGCGCAGTATGGCTCAGTTTTTTTTCGGCTCTCAACCGATTGCAGCCAAGCACTTGCTTGTTACACTGAGGCGTCCTTCGGAGTTTTCGAATGTTTTATCAGGCGCAAACGATAAGAATTCTCAGCCTAATGATGTTGTTCGGTCTGGCGACAGGCCTCGCAGGATGCTCCACCTGGCTCACCGGTGGATTCAAGGACCCGGACGTCCAACTCATCAAAGTCGATGTTGTCAGTGCCAAACTGATGAAGCAGGAGTTCCTGCTGCGTTTCCGCATCGCCAATCCCAATGGGATGAGCCTACCGGTGCGCGGGCTGGTCTATGACATCCACCTCAACGATGTGAAGCTTGCCGAAGGCGAGGCACGGACCTGGTTCACCGTGCCCGCCCATGGCCGCGAAGAGTTCGAGGTGCCGGTGCGCACCAACCTCTGGCGGCACATGAAGTACATCGTCAAGCTGCTCGAGAAGCCCGACCAGCCGATCCGCTATCGCCTCGAAGGCGAGGTCAAGACAGGCCTGATGTTCGGCCGCAGCGTGCACCTTTCGCGGAATGGCGAGATAATTCCCGGCGACTACATTCCGGAGTGATTCACCCATGCACCAAGAACCCCATGTCCATGGTCCCGACTGCAACCACGATCATGACCATGAACACCACGTCCACGGCCCGCATTGCAACCACGCCCACCAGGAGCCGGCACGCAACCCGCTGAAGGACGTCGGCCGCAACGACCCCTGCCCCTGCGGCAGCCAGAAGAAATTCAAGAAGTGCCACGGCGCCTGACCGCAGCATGGACACGCTGACCCTGGGCCTGCTGCTCGCCGGCCTGCTGATCATCCTCCCGCTGGCGCTGTATGCGCTGTTCCTCTGGCGGCGCGTCTGGGCCCGCCAGCGAGCGATCAGAGAGGCGGAGCGAGCGCGCCGGGAGCGCCTCGGCAGCGACCTGCGTATCCTGGCCGGCAGCCTGCTCGACGAGCAGCTGCCGCTGATCGAAGGGGCGATCCGCATCAAGGTGCTGATCGACAACTACGACACCGCGCTGAGCAACAACCCCCGCTGCCAGGTCTTCCACCAGTTGTTCGAAGCCACCGCCCACGTGCCCACCCATGCCGCCTGGAAGGCGCTGGAGCGAAGCGAACGTCGCCACCATGAGGCCCGTTTCATAGAGCTGGAGCTGCAGCACAAGGCCGCCGCCCGGGCCGGCGCGCGCTGGCTGCTGGAAGAAGCCCTGCCGCCCTCCGCCAACGACGACTAGCAGGCCGTCACTCCGGCTACCCGAAGAGCGCCGGCCTCTTGCCAGCCACACGGGCGCTCTCTACCTTAGCGCCCCATATCCCGAGCCATCCCGCCCCGCCCACGTGCCAGGAGCCCCTGCATGCCATCGCGCCTGTTCCGACCGCTGACCAGCCTGACCCTGGGAGCGCTGATCTCCGGGCTGGTCAGCCTCACCGGCTGCCAGTCGCTGTTCGACAGCCGCTACCGCGACAGCGTGCCACCGGACCAGGGCACCGTGCGTATCCAGGGCCTCGCGCAAAGCGTGGTGGTCCGGCGCAACGCGCTGGGCATGCCGCTGATCGAGACCAATACCTTCCACGATGCGCTGTTCGCCCTGGGCTACGTGCACGCCGGAGACCGCCTGAGCCAGATGGTCGGCATGCGCCTGATGGCCGAAGGCCGGCTGGCGGAAATGGCCGGACCCGGCGTGCTGGATATCGACCGCTTCATGCGCGCGGTGAATCTCAAGCAAAGCGCCGACACGCTCTACAAGAACGCCTCGCCACGCATCAAGCAGTTTTTCGAGGTTTACGCCCGTGGCGTGAACGCCTACCTGTTCCGCTACCGCGACAAGCTGCCGATGGATCTGGCCGAATCCGGCTATCGGCCGGCCTACTGGAAACCGGAAGACTCGGTACTGGTGTTCTGCCTGCTGAATTTCGGCCTGTCGGTGAACCTGCAGGAAGAGATCGCCGCCCTGGTGCTGGCGCAGAAGGTGGGTGCCGACAAGCTGGCCTGGCTGGTGCCGATCTACCCCGACGAACCCCTGCCCTTCGACGAAGCGGAAAAACTCAAGGGTCTGAACCTCACCGGTAACGCGTTCGCCACGATTCCCGGCCTGCGCCAGGTCGATTCCGCCGCGGCGCAGGTGGCTGCGCTGAACATGCTGGGGGTCGCGGCTTCCAATAATTGGGCCATCGCCCCGCGGAACAGCCGCAGCGGCAAGAGCCTGCTGGCCAACGACACCCACCTGCCGCTGCAGATGCCCTCGGTGTGGAACTTCGTGCAGATCCGTTCGCCGAAGTTCCAGGCCGCCGGGGTATCCGTCGCCGGGGTGCCGGCGGTGGTGGCCGGGTTCAACGGCAAGCTGGCCTGGGGCATGACCATGGTCATGGGCGACAACCAGGACCTGTTCCTGGAAAAGCTCAAGCGCGAAGGCAACCGGCTCTACTACCAGGCCAACGGCCAGTGGCTCCCGGCTCGCGAACGACAGGAAACCTTCTTCATCAAGGGTGAGCGACCGATCCGCGAAACCCTCTACGAGACCCGTAACGGCCCGTTGCTGAACAGCGTACTCGGCGAACGCAAACACATGCTGCAACCGTTGCAGCTCGCCAGCGGCTACGGCCTGGCGCTGAAACAGGCGTCCATGGACGGCGACCGCAGCCTCGACGCCTTCTTCGACCTGTCCCGCGCCCAGTCGGTCGAACAGGCCTTCGACGCCACCCGCGAAGTGCGCGCCATGGCACTGAACATTCTGTTTGCCGATGCCGGGCATATCGGCTGGCAGGTCACCGGGCGCTTCCCCAATCGCCGCGAAGGCCGAGGGCTGCTGCCCTCGCCCGGCTGGGACGACCGCTACGGCTGGGACGGCTTCGCCGACCCGATGCTGTATCCGATGGATCAGGACCCGCCGCAAGGCTGGCTGGGCACCGCCAACCACCGCACCGCGCCCGCCGGCTACGGCGTGCAACTGTCCAACTCCTGGTACTACCCGGAACGCGCGGAACGCATCGCCGAGCTGGCTGGCCGTGGCAAGCATGATCAGCAGAGCATGATCGCCATGCAGTACGACCAGACCACGCCGTTCGCCGCCAAGCTGAAAGCCGTGTTCGAAGACCCCGGCATGGCCCAGCCGCTCAAGCAGGCTATCGATGCCTTGCCCGGCATCGAGCGGGACAAGGCCCGCGAGGCCCTGAGCCGCCTGCTGGCATTCGACGGCCGCCTCAGCCCGACTTCGGCGGACGACGCCCTGTATGGCGCCTTCCTCCATGAAAGCGCGCGGCAAATCTTCCTCGACGAGCTTGGCCCGGACGACAACCCGGCCTGGAGGGCGCTGATCCAGACCGCCAACACCTCCTATTCGGCCCAGGCCGACCACCTGCTCGGGCGTCTCGACAGCCCGTTCTGGGACGACATCCGCACCCCGCAGCAGGAAGACAAGCCGGCGATCCTCGCCCGCAGCCTGGCCGCCGCCGTGACCTTCACCGAGAGCCACCTGGGCACGGACCGCAAGGCCTGGCAGTGGGGCAAGCTGCACCGCTACGTCTGGGCCACCGAGACCACCCGCCTGGCGCCATACATGAGCGCCAGCCAACGCGCCGGCATCAACGCGTTGAAAGGTTACCTCGACCGTGGTCCCTATCCCGCCGGCGGCGACCACAGCACACTGAACGTCTCCGCCTATAACTGGGGGCAGGATTTCGACACCTGGCTGATCCCGGCAATGCGCATCGTCGTCGATTTCGGCCAGAACGAACCGATGATGGGCGTGAACAGCTCCGGCCAGTCCGGCAACCCGGCCAGCCCGCACTATGCCGACGGCATCGACGCCTGGCTCAAGGGACGCTACGTGAGCTTCCCCTTCCAGCCGCAGAATCTGGACAAGGTGTACGGCAGCAAACGCCTGATCCTGGTGCCCGCGGGGCGCTGAGGGCCGTATTCGTAGGGGCGAACTCATTCGTCCAACCCACCCGTGCCGGGCGAATAAATTCGCCCCTACACCGGCCTCGACTCCGTAGGAGCCAGCTCTGCTGGCGAAGCTTTTGCGCCGCCTGTTTTCGCGAGCAAGCTCGCTCCTACAAGGGCAACGCCCCTACATCCCGTGCACACTGCCGCCCTGCCCACACAACCATTTACCGATCCGGGAGTCGGAAGTCAGACAGGCGCAGGCTCGCCGTATTTCCGTACAAGACACTATCACTATGGATCTGGTCATCGCCCGCCCCGAAGGTCTCTACTGCCCGCCCGGAGATTTCTACATCGATCCCTGGCGGCCGGTGGAGCGCGCCGTCATCACCCATGCCCACGGCGATCATGCCCGCGGGGGCATGGGGCACTATCTCGCCGCTGCGCCCAGCGAAGGCATTCTGCGGACGCGCCTGGGCCCGGACCTGCCGCTGCAAACCCTGGTCTATGGCGAAAGCCTCAACCACAACGGCGTGACGCTGAGCTTCCACCCTGCAGGGCATGTCCTCGGTTCGGCCCAGGTGCGCCTGGAATACCGGGGCGAGGTGTGGGTCGCCTCGGGCGACTACAAGGTGGAGCCGGACGGCACTTGCGCGCCCTTCGAGCCAGTGCGTTGCCATTGTTTCATCAGCGAATCCACTTTCGGCCTGCCGATCTACCGCTGGCCGACGCAGGCATCCGTATTCCGCGAAATCAACGACTGGTGGCGTGCCAACGCCACCCTCGGGCGCACCAGCGTGCTGTTCTGTTACGCCCTGGGCAAGGCACAACGCATCCTTCACGGGCTCGATGCCGATATCGGCCCCATCGTCGTGCATGGTGCGGTGGAACCGCTCAACCGGGTTTACCGCGAGGCCGGCGTGCATCTCCCCGATACGCTTTATGCCGGTGACCTGGCGAAGAACGATCCGCGCCTGCGCCAAGCCATCGTCCTCGCCCCGCCTTCGGCCGGCGGCAGTACCTGGATGCGCCGCTTCGGCGATTATTCCGACGCCTTCGCCAGCGGCTGGATGATGTTGCGCGGCACCCGGCGCCGACGCGGTGTCGATCGCGGCTTCGTGCTTTCCGATCACGCCGACTGGCCGGGCTTGCTCTGGGCCATCGAACAGACCGGCGCCGAGCGGGTGATGGTCACCCATGGCTCGGTGGCGGTGCTGGTGCGCTACCTGTGCGAACAGGGGCTCGATGCCCAGGCGTTCGACACCGAATACGGCGACGAGGAAGAAGCCGGCCTGGTGGCCCGCCAGGAAAGCACCGAGGGAGACGCCGGATGAAGGCCTTCGCCGAACTCTACGCACGCCTCGACGCCACCACCTCGAGCAATGCCAAGCTGGCCGCGATGCGCGACTACTTCCGCGAGGCGCCGGCGGAAGATGCCGCCTGGGCGGTCTATTTCCTCGCCGGCGGGCGACCGCGCCAACTGGTGCCGACCCGGCTGCTGCGCGACACCGCCACCCGTGCCGCCGGCCTCCCCGACTGGCTGTTCGAGGAAAGCTACCAGGCGGTCGGCGACCTGGCGGAAACCATCTCTCTGCTGTTGCCTGAATCCAGCCACGCCTCGGACGACGGCCTCGCCGTGTGGATGCAGGAAAAACTGCTTCCCCTGCGCGGCCTGCCGCCGGAAGAGCTGGCCGAACGCCTGCCGCCGCTCTGGGCGCAACTGGACCGTCCGAGCCTGATGCTCTGTCTCAAGCTGATCACCGGGGCGTTCCGCGTCGGTGTGTCGAAACTCCTGGTCACCCGCGCTTTGGCCGCCGTCGCCGACATCGACCCGAAGCGCGTGGCCCAGCGCCTGGTGGGCTACACCGATCTGTCGCACCGTCCCAGCGCCGACAGCTTCCAGGCGCTGATCGCCCCGGAATCGGACGACGAACACGCCCAGCGCGGTGGCCAGCCCTATCCGTTCTTTCTTGCCCATCCGCTGCAAGCCGAAATCGAGCGCTTCGCCGGTCTGCTCGGCCCGCCGTCCGACTGGCTGGTGGAATGGAAGTGGGACGGTATCCGCGCGCAACTGGTAAAGCGCGACGGTCGCCTGTGGGTCTGGTCGCGTGGCGAGGAACTGGTCAGCGAGCGCTTCCCGGAGTTGGGGCGGCTCGTGGATTGCCTGCCGGACGGCAGCGTGCTCGACGGCGAGATCGTCGCCTGGAAAGACGGCCGCGTGCAGCCCTTCGCCCTGTTGCAGCAGCGCATCGGGCGCAAGACGCTGACCGCGAAGGTGCTGGAGCAGGCACCCGCGGCGGTGCTCGCCTACGACCTGCTGGAATGGCAGGGCGAGGATTGGCGGCAACGGCCACTGGGCGAGCGCCGCGCTTGTCTGGAGCAGGTGGTCGCCCGCTGTTCGGGGGACGCGGCGATCCAGACTGACCTGCTCGACGAGCACGCGCCGGCGGTGGAGCAGGCCGTGCTGATGCTCTCGCCCCTGGTGGAAGGTGCCGACTGGCACGACCTCGCCCGCCAGCGCGAAGCCTCCCGCGAGCGAGGGGTCGAAGGGATGATGCTCAAGGCCCGCGACTCCCGCTACGGCGTGGGCCGGACCAAGGATGTCGGCGTCTGGTGGAAATGGAAGATCGATCCCTACTCGGTGGATGCCGTGCTGATCTACGCCCAGCGAGGCCATGGCCGGCGCGCCAGCCTGTACACCGACTTCACCTTCGCGGTCTGGGACGGCGCGCCCGGCGATCCCGAGCGCAAGCTGGTGCCGTTCGCCAAGGCCTATTCCGGCTTGACCGACGAGGAAATGCGCCAGGTCGACGCCATCGTCCGCCGCACCACGGTGGAGAAATTCGGCCCGGTGCGCAGCGTTACCCCAACCCTGGTGTTCGAGCTGGGCTTCGAAGGCATCGCCGCCAGCAACCGCCATAAGAGCGGCATCGCCGTGCGCTTCCCGCGTATGCTGCGCTGGCGCCACGACAAGCCGGTGGATGAAGCCGACACCCTGGAAACCCTGCGGGCACTGCTGCCATGAGCCCGTCCCCAGACCTCGCCGGCGCCTGGTTCGCCCGCCAGGGCTGGTCGCCGTTCGCCTTTCAGGAACAGGTCTGGCAGGCGGTGGCCGCGGGCAAGTCCGGCCTGCTACATGCCAGCACTGGCGCCGGCAAGACCTACGCGGTCTGGTTCGCCGCGTTGAACCGATTCGCCGAGAGCGGCAGCGCCACGGCCTCGAAACAGAGCGCGCCGCTGACCGTCCTCTGGATCACGCCGATGCGCGCCCTCGCCGCCGACACCACACGCGCCCTGGAAGCGCCATTGAAGGATCTGCACATCGCTTGGGATATCGGTCTGCGTACCGGCGACACCAGCAGCTCCGAGCGCGCCCGCCAGGGTCGCCGCCTGCCGAGCGCGCTGGTCACCACCCCGGAAAGCCTGACCCTGCTGCTCACCCGCGCCGATGCCCGCCAGTCCTTCGCCGGACTGCGCATGCTGGTGGTGGACGAGTGGCACGAACTGCTCGGCAACAAGCGCGGCGTGCAATTGCAATTGGCCCTGGCGCGCCTGCGCCAATGGAATCCCGCGCTGATCGTCTGGGGCCTTTCCGCCACCCTGGGCAACCAGGCGAATGCCTTGGAGGTATTGCTTCACCCCGGCCAGGGGCGGCTGGTCCACGGAATGACGCCCAAGACCTTGCAGGTCGATACCCTGCTGCCGCCCACGCTGGAACGCTTTCCCTGGGCCGGCCATCTCGGCCTGCGCATGCTGCCCCAAGTGATCGAGGAACTGGAGACGGCAGCCACCTCGCTGGTGTTCACCAACACCCGCTCCCAGGCCGAGCTGTGGTATCAGGCGCTGCTCGAAGCCCGCCCGGACTGGGCCGGGCTGATCGCCCTGCACCACGGTTCGCTGTCCCGCGAAGTGCGCGACTGGGTGGAGCGTGGCCTGAAGGACGGCCGGCTCAAGGCGGTGGTCTGCACCTCCAGCCTCGATCTCGGTGTGGACTTCCTGCCGGTGGAGCGGGTCCTGCAGATCGGCTCGCCGAAAGGCGTGGCCCGACTGATGCAGCGTGCCGGACGCTCCGGCCATGCACCGGGGCGGCCGTCGCGGGTGACCCTGGTGCCGACCCACAGCCTGGAACTGGCCGAGGCCGCCGCCGCTCACGACGCGGTGGCGGCGCGGCGGGTCGAGGCACGGCTGTCACCGGAAAAGCCGCTGGACGTGCTGGTCCAGCACCTGGTCAGCATGGCCCTGGGTGGCGGTTTCCGGCCCGATGCCCTGTTCACCGAAATCCGCCACGCCTGGGCCTATCGCAATCTGGAAGAAGCCGAGTGGGCCTGGGCCCTGGCTTTCGTACGCCATGGCGGCCATTCCCTTACCGCCTACCCCGACTACCGGCGCGTCGAGCCGGACGAGCACGGCGTCTGGCGCGTGCCGAGCCGGCGTCTGGCGCTGCGCCATCGAATGAGCATCGGCACCATCGTCAGCGATGCCGCCCTAACCGTGAAATTCTGGCGCCAGGGTGGCAGCGGCGGCGCCCTCGGTTCGGTGGAGGAAGGCTTCATCGCCCGCCTCCGCCCCGGCGATTGCTTCCTGTTCTCCGGCCGCCTGCTGGAGCTGGTGCGGGTGGAAAACATGACCGTCTACGTCCGCCGGGCCAGCGGCCGCAAGCCCGCCGTGCCGCGCTGGAACGGCGGACGCATGCCGCTTTCCACCGAGCTGGCCGATGCACTGGTGGAACAGCTCGGCGCCGCCGCACGCGGCGAATTCGCCAGCGTCGAGATGCAGCGGGTACGCCCACTGCTGGAGGTGCAGCAGGCCTGGTCGGCGCTGCCCACGGCAACCAGCCTGCTCGCCGAGGTACTGAGGTCCCGCGAGGGCTGGCATTTGTTCCTCTACCCGTTTGCCGGCCGCCACGTTCATCTCGGCCTGGCCAATCTGCTCGCCTGGCGAGTCGCGCAGCGCCAGCCGGTCACGTTCTCCATTGCCGTCAACGATTACGGCTTCGAGCTGCTGTCGCCCACCGAGGTGGACTGGGCACGCTGGCTGACGCCCGCCCTGCTCGGCCACGAGCACCTGCTCGCCGATGTCCTGGCCAGCCTCAATGCCGGCGAGATGGCACGCCGGCGCTTCCGGGAAATCGCGCGGATCGCCGGGCTGGTGTTTTCCGGCTATCCCGGCGCGCAGAAAAGCGCACGCCAGTTGCAGGCGTCCAGCGGGCTGTTCTTCGACGTGTTCCGCCAGTACGACCCGGACAACCTGTTGCTCGCCCAGGCCGAGGAAGAAGTGCTGCGCCAGGAGCTGGACGTGGCACGCCTGGAGCAGGCGCTACGCCGCTTGCAGGAACGGCGCCTGGACATCCGCCCGATCAAGCGTCCCACCCCGCTGGCCTTCCCCCTGCTGGTCGAACGATTCCGCGAAGGCATGAGTACGGAAAAACTGGCCGACCGCATCGCCCGCATGGTCCGCGACTTGGAGAAAGCAGCCGGCCCCGGTGGGCCGGAGAGCAACTCCGAGATCGGCCAACCGTCGTTCGAGCGCGACGACGACCTGTCCCGCCGGCCTCGCGCGCCGCGCCAGCGCAAGACGGGCCTGCCCCGGCAACGGAAGACGGCCGGCCGATGAGCAGCCACCATGTCCTCCCCCTCGCCGGCACCGAACTCTGGCTGCTTGGCGAGAAGGCGGTCTACTGGCCGGAGCATAGGACCCTACTGGTCGCCGACATTCATTTCGGCAAGGCGGCCGCCTATCGACGCCTCGGTCAGCCGGTCCCCCAAGGCACCACCTCGAACAATCTGCGCCGGCTGGATGCCTTGCTGGATCGTCACGCCTGTTCCCGGTTGGTGTTTCTCGGCGATTTCCTGCATGCACCGGAATCCCACGCCCCGGCTACCCTCGCCCGCCTAGGTGAATGGCGAGAGCACCATGCCGCGCTGCCGATGATCCTGGTGCGCGGCAATCATGACCGCCGCGCCGGGGACCCGCCCGCCGCGCTGAACATCGAGGTGCTCGGCGAACCCTCGTACCTGGGACCGTTCGCCCTGCGCCACGAACCCATCCGCGAGGCAGGGCACGTGGTGCTGGCCGGTCATCTGCATCCGGCGTTCCGCCTGGCCGGCAAGGGGCAGCAGAGCCTGCGCCTGCCGTGCTTCAGCGTCGAAGACGGGCTACTTCTGTTGCCGGCGTTCGGCGATTTCACGGGCGGCATGGAACTGCCCGCCGCACCGGGGCGGCGGGTATTCGTGGTTGCCGATGGGGAGATCTGGCCGGTCTAGACGGCCTCCGGGGGTTCAATCGCTGGCTTCGGAAATGCCGGTGATGGTCACGCCGTAGCGTTGCAGCAACTCTTGCGCGGGGCCCTCCAACCCCTCGTCCTGGTTGGTGGGTTCCAGCGGCTCGTATCGCTTGGCCGCCTCTTCGCGGACCAGTTCGATCGCTTGTTCCATCTCGGGCTTCTCGGCCGATTCCGTCGTGATCATGGCGGTATTGCCGTCTTTGTTGAAGGTGATGATCCACTTCGCCATGCCCTTGCCACCTCTCTGTCCAGATTATCCAGGCCACAGCCGCGCGGACGCGCTGCGTTCCCATTAGACCCGCCGGACCAGAGCAGTTCGCGCCACGCCGGCGGCCCATCCGTCGCGGCTTTGGAACACCAGACATTCAGCCCCGGTCAGCTTCTATGACGCCCCCATGAAAAGACAGCAGAGGAGGAGATCCCATGGGCACGCTTTCGGAGAAGCTCCGCTCCGCCCTCCCGTCCAAACGCCCCGCTGCCGAGTTGGCCACCCTGCTGCAACGCTATGCCGAACCGCTGCCGGCGCTGGACGACCCCGCCTTCGGTGGCCTGTTCGACCGCTACGGCGACGCCCGGGTGGTGCTGATCGGCGAAGCCAGCCATGGCACCTCCGAGTTCTATCGCGCCCGCGCCGCCATCACCCGTCGGCTGATCGAGCGGCATGGCTTCAACATCGTCGCCGCCGAGGCAGACTGGCCGGACGCCGCGCAGATCGATCGCTACGTACGCGGCCAGCAGCCGCCGACCTGGCGCCACGACGCCTTCGAGCGCTTTCCCACCTGGATGTGGCGCAACGAGGAGGTCAGCGCGTTCTGCGCTTGGTTATGCGAGTACAACCAGGTCCGCGCTGCCGGCGACCGTGTGGAATTCCGCGGTCTCGACGTCTACAGCCTGGGCGCCTCGATCAGCGCGGTGCTGCGCTACCTCGACCGCGTCGATCCCGAAGCCGCCAAGGCCGCAAGACGCCGCTATGGCTGCCTGACACCCTGGCAGGAAGAGCCGGCCTACTACGGCCACAACGTGCTCTACGGGCAGAAGGAGCCGTGCGAAGACGTGGTGGTGGAGCAACTCAACGCCCTGCTCGAACAGCGCCTGAACTACCTCGGCGAGGATGGCGAAAGTTTCTTCGACGCGGCGCAGAACGCCCGCGTGGTGCGCTCCGCCGAGCAGTACTACCGCATCATGTACCGCGGCTCGACGGAATCCTGGAACCTGCGCGACCGGCACATGTTCGACACCCTGCGGGCGTTGATGGAGCACCGGGGCACCGGCGCCAAGGCCGTGGTCTGGGCACACAACTCGCACATCGGCAATGCCGCGGCGACCGCCATGGGCTGGTCCGGCGAATTCAACATCGGCGAACTCTGCCGCACCGCCTGGGGCAGCGACGCGGTGCTGATCGGCATGGGCACCGACCGGGGCCTGGTGGCGGCCGCCAGCAACTGGGACGACCCGATGCAGATCAAGCAGGTCCGCCCCTCGCGCAGCGACAGTTGGGAACAGGCGTTCCTTCTCGCCGGCGTGCCGGCATCACTTACCGATTGGCGCGAGACGGACCGCCACGAGCTGCGCAATGCCCTCGCCGCACCGCGCCTGGAGCGGGCCATCGGGGTCATCTATCGTCCCGAGAGCGAACGCGCCAGCCACTACTTCGACGCGGTGCTGGCCGAGCAATTCGACGCCTGGCTGTGGTTCGAGGAGACCCGCGCCGTCACGCCGCTTGGCCCGCGTCAGCCGAAATCCGGCACCCCGGAAACCTATCCGTTCGGAGAATGAGTCATGCGTGCCCCGGCCCGATCGCCGCATCTGTTCCCCGACCGGCACAGTGCCGGTCTGGAGCTGGCCGAAGCGTTGGCGCCCTATGCCGCCGACCACCCCTTGGTGCTGGCCCTGCCGCGGGGTGGCGTGCCGGTGGCCTATGAGATTGCCCGAATCCTGAAGGCGCCGCTGGATCTGGTCCTGGTACGCAAGATCGGCGCGCCGGGCTATGAGGAGCTGGGTCTGGGCGCGGTGATCGACGGCGCCGACCCGCAGTGGGTGCTCAACGAGGAAGTGATGCGCCAGGTGCATCCGCCGGAGGGCTGGTTCGAAGCGGAGATGCAACGCCAATTGGTCGAACTGGAGCGGCGCCGCCGTCTTTACTGCGGAGACCGCCCCGCGCCGAACGTCGGCGGCCATGTGGTGATCGTGGTGGATGACGGCATCGCCACCGGCGGCACGGTGCGGGCTGTCCTGAAGGGACTGGCCAAGGCCGGGCCGAGCCAATTGGTGCTCGCCGTGCCGGTGGGCCCGCGGGACGTGATCGAAGACCTGCGCAGTCAGGTGGACGAGCTGGTCTGCCTGGCGATGCCGGAGCCTTTCATTGCCGTCGGCCACCATTACGCCGACTTCGCCCAGACCACCGACGACGAAGTGATTGCCTTGCTGGCACGCAGCCGGGTCGACTGAGTGGTCCGGCTGCGGCCTTCTCACTAGGCCTTTTTGACGGGGCGCTGGAAGGCGTACAGGTGCTGGCGCAGGATGCCGTCCGGCAGCGCCTTGCCCAAGACGCCGTAACGGCTCGGCCACTCCTTCGGTGGCAGCTTGAAGGTGCCGAACAGCATGTCCACCAGCGGCAGGTGGATGGCGTAGTTCTTGTACGCGTAGGCCGGGTCCTTGGCGTGGTGCCAGTGGTGGTAGCGCGGCAGCACCAGCAGGTAGTTCAGCCAGCCGCCGTCGATGCGCACGTTGGCATGGGCCAGCACGGCCTGGATGCCAACCAGGATCACGTAGGCGTTCAGTGCCTGCGACGAGAAGCCCATCAGCAGCAGCGGCACCAGCACGGCAGTACGGGTCAGGAGGATTTCGACGAAATGAATCCGCGAGCCGGCCAGCCAGTCCATCGCCGTGCTGGAGTGGTGCACGGCATGGAAGCGCCACAGCCAGGGAGTGGTGTGATACAGGCGGTGCAGCCAGTACTGGCCGAGGTCGGCCACGAATACGGCGAGGATGAACTGGACAAGCCACGGCAGCGCCTGCACCTGCGCCTGGAACCCGCCGGACACCGCCCAACCCACCAGCAGCGTGGAAGATGCGGTGGCGAAGATCAGGATGAACTGCACCAGCATGTGGCTGACGAAGAAGTAGACCAGATCGGTGCGCCAGTGCGGACGCAGGATGTTCTGCTCGGGGTCCTTGGCGTAGAGCTTTTCCAGCGGGATGAAGACGATCGCCGAGACCAGCAGGGCCAGCACGAACCAGTCCAGGCCCAGGGAATACGGGGTCTGGCCGATTTCCTCGAACTGGATGTTGGTGCCGCCGAGCAGGACCGCCAGTCCCGATGCCACCAGCCCGGTGAAGCCCAGGCGCTTGCGGCGGTTACGCAGGATGTTGAGGGTGCCGAGGGAGAAGGACACCACCAGCCCCAGCAACAGGGCGCTGCGGGCGAACTGCTCGGTATAGACCTGGCGCAGCTCGGCGGTGGTTAGCCATTGCGGGAACAGGAAGCACAGCACCGCGAGCAGGCTGAGCAGCCCCAGCGCGGCGGACAGGTAACCGCTAATACGGCCGTCGCCCCAGCGGAAGGCGGCGTGGCCATGGCGTTGAAAATAGTCTTTGAGCGCTTGCATCGATTCCTCCTTGACGATGGCGGAAAGCCATTCCTGTTATTGACGCCGCGCGGCACCGACGCGCCACGCGATCTATCCGCGTCATACCCATGAGTGAGAAGCCGCTCACGGGATCGAGCAGCAGCACTGCGGGCGAATGACTTCGCCCCTACGAGTCCGGCAACCCCCGCTTCGCTAGCGAAGCGGGGCTGCAGTCGCACCTAACGAGCGGTCAGGGCTTGTTCGCCGCCTGCCAGGGGTAGTTCAGCCACTGGTCGAAACGCTTGGCGAACGTACCGCTTTCGATGTCCTGGCGCAGCCATTGGTCGACGAACTGCTTGAAGACCAGGTCCCTCGGTATCAGGTAGGCCTTTTCCGAGAAGTCGAACGGCTGGTCCGGATGCAGGGCGCAGAGTTCGGGGTGCAGACGCGATTGCAGACGGGTCTCGACGGCATCGGTCATCATCAGGTCGGCCTTGCCCTGGACGATCTGCTCGAAGATGGTGACGTTGTCCGGGTGCATCACGATTTCGGCCTGCTTCAGATTGGCGCGGGCGAATTTCTCATTGGTACCGCCCGGATTGACGATGGCGCGCACGCCGGCGCGGTCGATCTGCTCCAGGGTCTGGAACTTGTCCTTGTTGCCGCACAGGGTGATCGGCGTTTTGCCGTCACGCATGTAGGGCTGGGAGAAGAACGCCACCTTCTGCCGTTCCAGGCTGACCGAGACGCCGCTCATGGCGACGTCGTACTTGTCCGCCGCCAGGTCCGCCATCAGGGTCGGCCAACTGGTGGGCACCAGCTCCAGCTTCACACCCAGGGCCTTGGCCAGGGACTCGCCCATTTCCACATCGAGGCCAATGAACTGGCCGCTCTTCGGGTCCTTGTAGCTGAAGGGTTTGTAGTCGCCGGTGGTGCCGACCCGCAACACGCCGCTTTCGAGGATGCGATCGAGGCGGTTGGTTTCGGCCTGGGCGGCGGTCAGCGCCTGGCTGGCCAGAAACAGACAAGCGACGGTCAACTGCGCGACGGAGGCGCGGAAAAGGCGAAATGGATGCATGACGTGTCCTTACCGAAATGGGTTTGCCGGAGCATTATCGACCCCGACAGGATGCCTTGCCTGAGACCTGGCTTGCATCTTCCGTTCGTGAATGCCGCCCGGGGTGTCCGGGCGGAGTCGTTGTCTTCAGAACCTGTTTACGGTCCCGCGAGCCGTCACACTCAGGCCACCGGGGCGGGCGGCGGCTGGTCCGGAACCGTGGGCTCGCCCGGCTCTCCCGGCTGCGGTTGCTGAGGTGGCGGCTCGGGAGTGTCCGGGCCCGGCTGGCCGGGAATGCCGCCGGCCCACAGAAAGTCACTGAAGTCTTCGACGGGCAGGGTCATCCCGGCGAAGGGAAACTCCACCGGCAGACCGCCCCAAGGCAGCTCGGCAGGAGAAATACATGGCGCGTTGATCATGGCAGACCTCCAATGGTACGCGGCCGGCTCCGGCACCCCGGGGATCGTCCCATGACGCCCCGCTCTCTCGGCCGGCCTGTCAGAGGATAGAGTCCGGGGACGGCAAGGAATTCCGTCGCATCGTCGGCCGTCGCACTGTGACCCTAAACGAAAGAGCCGGGCATCGGCCCGGCTCTCATCAGCGCAAAACAGCTCTCAGGTCTTCGGCAGGGTAACGCCGGTCTGGCCTTGGTACTTACCGCCCCGATCCCGGTACGACACTTCGCAGGCTTCGTCGGATTCGAGGAACAGCATCTGCGCCACGCCCTCGTTGGCGTAGATCTTCGCCGGCAGCGTGGTGGTGTTGGAGAACTCCAGGGTCACGTGCCCTTCCCACTCAGGCTCCAGCGGTGTGACGTTGACGATGATGCCGCAACGGGCATAGGTGCTCTTGCCGAGGCAGATGGTCAGGACGTTGCGCGGGATGCGGAAGTACTCGACGGTACGCGCCAGGGCGAAGGAGTTCGGCGGGATGATGCAGACGTCGCTCTTCACGTCGACGAAGCTCTTCTCATCGAAGTTCTTCGGGTCCACGGTGGCCGAGTTGATGTTGGTGAAGACCTTGAATTCATCGGCGCAACGCACGTCGTAACCGTAGCTGGACACGCCGTAGGAGATCAGCCGCTCGTTGCCTTCGGTGCGCACCTGGCGCTCGACGAAAGGCTCGATCATGCCGTGTTCCTGGGCCATGCGGCGAATCCACTTGTCCGATTTAATGCTCATGGCGGGCGTCCTGAGTCAGCTGGCGGGTAAAAAGCAAGCGCGCATCTTACCGGGGCCGGCGATGCGGTTCAAAGGGGATCGGCCGACCGGCGCGACAAACCCCGGCTCACCCCAGCGCCAGCAGAATCAACGCGACCACCAGCGCCACACCGGCAATGCCGGCAGCGATCAACTTGCCCACCGTTTCCGAACTCAGACACAGCGCCTTGTCCAGCGCCTGGTCGCCGAAGCGGCCGGCGGTGCGGTGAAGTCCGTCGACCGGGTCGAACAGGTTGTCGGGGCGTCCGGGCTCGGCGTCTTCCTGGCTGAACTGGCCGTTGTAGGCCTGTGTGGCCATCATCCGGTCCAGGGTGCCGGGAATCAGCTGGCTGCCGATGATCGCCTGGATGGTGGCCTTGCCCAGCCAGAGTTCCCGCGGTGCATCGACGGCCGCCCGCAGGATCGCGCGGGCGGCGACTTCCGGCGTATGGATGGGCGGAACCGGCTGCGGCCGCTTGGCGATCCGGCTGCGCGCCCAGTCGAATTGCGGCGTGTTGTGCGCCGGCAATTGCACCATGGTGAGGCGGACATGGCTCTTGTCATGGATCAGCTCGCAGCGCAGCGCGTCGGTGAACCCGCGGATGGCAAACTTGGCGGCGCAGTAGGCCGATTGCAGCGGAATCGCGCGGTAAGACAGCGCCGATCCGACCTGGATGATGGTGCCGCGGTCGCGCGGACGCATGTGCCGCAAGGCTGCCAGCGTGCCGTACACGAAGCCCAGATAGGTGACCTCGGTGACCCGCCGATACTCGTCCGCAGTCATCTGGCTGACCGGGGCATACACGGTGACCATCGCCGAATTGACCCAGACCTCGATCGGCCCCAGTTCCGCCTCGAAGCGCTCCGCGGCCCGCTCCAGCGCCTCGGCGTCGGCCACATCGGCGACAATCGCCAAGGCCGCGGCACCGGCCTTGCGCAGTTCCTCCTCGGTATCGGCCAGGCCCTTCTCGCTGCGGGCGATCAGCCCCACGCGGTAACCGGCGCGGGCAAAGGCATGGGCGGCGGCGCGGCCGACACCCGCGCTGGCGCCGCAGATCACGGCGGTCGAGGTATTGGCCATGCATCAGCTCCTGTTTCCGCTGCGGTCGTTCAGCTATGGATAACGCCCCGGTCACCCGTGGTCGACGCAAGGGCTCTGAAAAATACCGACCAGAGCGTTCGGGATGAGTTCGCAAGGCAGCCAGGGGGCGGAAGCGTGACGGCCTTCGTAGGAAGCCAGCTCTGCTGGCGAAGCCTTTCAGTGAGCAGAGCCTGTTGTTAAGCCGAATTCGTTCGCCCAACCACCTTCACGGGGCGAATAAATTCACCCCTACGAGCTTTCTCCGGGTGGAAATTCATTCGTGAGGGCCGGCTGGGATCGCCAGGAAAAGCACGGGACGGCCCGGCGAAACACCGCGACAACGGCGCTCCGCACGGGTCAGGGGCAGGACTCAGTCGTCGGAAATCACGATGTTCGGCATCGCAGGCGCCGCCTGTTCGCTCTGGGCGATGCGCGCGCCGACGCTACGGGCCATGGCCTGGTAGATCATGGCGATCTGGCTTTCCGGATCGGCAATGGCGGTCGGCTTGCCGGCGTCGGCCTGCATGCGGATTGCCATGGACAGCGGCAGCGACGCCAACAGTTCGACGCCGTATTGCGCGGCCAGCTTCTCGCCTCCGCCTTCGCCGAACAGGTGCTCGGCATGGCCGCAGTTGGAGCAGATGTGGATGGCCATGTTCTCCACCACCCCGAGAACCGGGATGTTGACCTTGCGGAACATCTCCACGCCCTTCTTGGCATCGAGCAGCGCCAAATCCTGCGGCGTGGTGACGATCACAGCGCCGGCCACCGGCACTTTTTGCGCCAGGGTCAGCTGGATGTCGCCGGTGCCGGGCGGCATGTCCACTACCAGGTAATCGAGATTGTCCCAGGCGGTTTGGGTGATCAGCTGGATCAGCGCGCCGGAAACCATCGGCCCGCGCCAGACCATGGGGGTGTTGTCGTCGGTGAGGAAGGCCATGGACATGACCTGCACGCCATGGGCCTCCAGGGGTACGAACCACTTCTGATCCTTCACCTGCGGACGGGTGCCCTCCGGAATACCGAACATGATGCCCTGGCTGGGCCCATAGATATCCGCATCCAGCACGCCGACACGGGCGCCTTCACGGGCCAGGGCCAGGGCCAGGTTGGCGGCGGTGGTGGACTTGCCCACGCCGCCCTTGCCGGAAGCCACGGCGATCACGTTCTTCACATTGGCCAACGCCGGCACCTGAGCCTGCGCCTTGTGCGGGGCGATCACGCAATCCACCTGGACATCGGCCCGGCTCACGCCATCGAGGTTTTCCAGGGCCATCTGCAGCAATTGGGCAAGGCCGTTCTTGAACAGACCGGCGGCATAGCCCAGCTCCAGCCGCACGGAAACGCGGTCGCCCTGGATATCGATCCCCCGCAGGCAGCCGGCGCTGACGGGGTCCTGGTTGAGATGCGGGTCGATGTACTGGCGCAGTGCGGCTTCCACCGCCTCGCGAGTGACAGAACTCATGGCTGACTCCGGAAGGTTGAGCGAAACAGGCGGTTATCCTACCCGAAAGCTACAAGGTGAGTGGCCGCCCCCTGCGAGCTCAAGCGTTCCGACCTGCAGGTTTTGCTCTTTCCTGTCGCTGGTAGCTTGATACTTGCAGCTTCCTTTATAGTTGCGGACTTCCCTCGTGTTACCAGTGCAGCCGATCACCATGTCCGAAGCCCGCAAGATTCTCGTCACCAGCGCCCTGCCCTACGCCAACGGTTCGATCCACCTGGGTCACATGCTGGAATACATCCAGACCGACATGTGGGTGCGCTTCCAGAAGCTGCGCGGCAACCAGTGCATCTATGTCTGCGCCGATGACGCCCACGGCTCCGCGATCATGCTGCGCGCCGAAAAGGAAGGCATCACCCCGGAGCAACTGATCGCCAACGTCAAGGCCGAGCACACCGCCGACTTCGCCGACTTCCTGGTTGGCTTCGACAACTACCATTCCACTCATTCGGATGAGAACCGCGAGCTGTCGAGCGCCATCTACCTGAAGCTGCGCGACGCCGGCCATATCGCCACCCGTGCCGTGACCCAGTATTTCGACCCCGAGAAGGGCATGTTCCTCGCCGATCGCTTCATCAAGGGCACCTGCCCGAAATGTGGCGCCGAGGACCAGTACGGCGACAACTGCGAGAAATGCGGCGCTACCTACGCCCCCACCGAGCTGAAGAATCCCAAGTCCGCGATCTCCGGCGCCACGCCGGTGTTGAAGGAATCCCAGCACTTCTTCTTCAAGCTGCCGGATTTCGAGGCCATGCTGAAAAGCTGGACCCGCAGCGGCACCCTGCAGGACGCGGTGGCGAACAAGATCGCCGAATGGCTCGACAGCGGCCTGCAGGAATGGGACATCAGCCGCGACGCCCCCTACTTCGGCTTCGAGATTCCCGGCGAGCCGGGCAAATACTTCTACGTCTGGCTGGACGCGCCGATCGGCTACATGGCCAGCTTCAAGAACCTCTGCGACCGCACGCCTGATCTGGACTTCGATGCCTTCTGGGGTAAGGACTCCAGCGCCGAGCTGTACCATTTCATCGGCAAGGACATCGTCAACTTCCACGCGCTGTTCTGGCCGGCCATGCTCGAAGGCGCCGGCTACCGCAAGCCGACCGGCGTGAACGTGCACGGCTACCTGACCGTCAACGGGCAGAAGATGTCCAAGTCGCGCGGCACTTTCATCAAGGCGCGCACCTACCTGGACCACCTGAATCCCGAGTACCTGCGCTATTACTACGCGGCCAAGCTCGGCCGCGGCGTGGACGACCTCGACCTCAACCTCGAAGACTTCGTGCAGAAGGTCAACTCGGACCTGGTGGGCAAGGTGGTCAACATCGCCAGCCGCTGCGCCGGGTTCATTCACAAAGGCAACGCCGGTGTGCTGGTGGGCGGCAACGTCGCACCCGAGCTGACCGACGCTTTCCTCGCCGCAGCACCGAGCATTGCCGAAGCCTATGAGGCCCGCGATTTCTCTCGCGCCATGCGCGAGATCATGGCCCTGGCCGACCGCGCCAACGCCTGGATCGCCGACAAGGCGCCTTGGGCCCTGGCCAAGCAGGACGGCAAGCAGGCCGAGGTGCAGGAAATCTGCGCCCTTGGCGTCAACCTGTTCCGCCAGTTGGTGATCTTCCTCAAGCCCGTGTTGCCGAAACTGGCGGAGGCCGCGGAAGCCTTCCTCAACGTCGCCCCGCTGCGCTGGGACGACCATGCGATCCTGCTGGCCAACCACCAGCTGAATGCCTTCACCCCCCTGATGACCCGTATCGAGCCCGCGAAAATCGACGCCATGATCGAAGCCTCCAAAGAAGACCTCGCCGCCACCGAAGCCACCGCCAAACCCGCTGGGAACGGCGAATTGGCGAAAGACCCGCTGGCCGCTGAAATCACCTTCGACACCTTCGCCGCAGTCGACCTGCGCATCGCTCTGATCGAGAAGGCCGAATTCGTCGAGGGCGCCGACAAGCTGCTGCGCCTGTCGCTGGACATCGGCGACGAAAAACGCAACGTCTTCTCCGGCATCAAGAGCGCCTACCCCGACCCGAGCAAGCTGGAGGGCCGCCTGACCCTCTACGTCGCCAACCTCGCCGCGCGCAAGATGAAGTTCGGCGTATCCGAAGGCATGGTCCTCGCCGCCGGCCCCGGCGGCGAAGAAATCTACCTGCTCAGCCCGGACAGCGGCGCCAAGCCGGGGCAGCGTGTGAAGTAACACACCGAAACACGCCCTTCTCCTGCAGTAGATTCCCCGGCCTAGGCGGGCCGGGGCGACTCTTCGAGCCCGAGCCTTGATTTGAACGGCTGGCGCTCCGTCGCGCATGGACACCGACGCCAAGGACGACACTTCGTCATGAAGAAATCCACTCTGGTCATCAACACGTTGCTGACAGGCGGCGTGCTCACGGCTCTGCTCCACCACAACGCGGTTTACCGCGACAATTACGCCAGCCAAGAGGATTGCCTCGCCGACTGGAACCAGAATCCAGCCAACTGCGAGGCGAGCAGCGGCTCTGGTACAGCGGGGGGTTCTGGTGGCGGCTTCTACCGCGGCCCCACTTACGAAGAGGGAAGCCGGCCGACTACACCGCAGCAGCAGCGTGTAGCCTTCCGTGAGATGGTCAAGCGCAGCGGCTTCGGCAGTTCCGGCGCACGCTTTTCCGGAGGCGGCTGATGCGATGCCTGCCCAGCCAACCACGGCCGCACTGGCGCGAACAGTGTGAGTCCCTGGGTTTCACCTTCCACAGCATCGATGGACGCTACTGGGACGAAACCAAGGCCTATCGCTTCACACTGGCGCAGATCGAACATCTGGAAGCCGTTACCGAAGACGTCCACCAGCGCTGCCTGGAGGCCATCGACTGGATCATCCGAGAAGAGCACTTCGCGCCCTTCGGCCTTTCGCCCAGCGCGATCCAACTGGTTCAACGCTCCTGGCGCCGCAAGGAGCCAAGCCTGTACGGACGTTTCGATTTTTCCTGGAACGGCAGCGGCGAGCCCAAGCTGCTGGAGTACAACGCCGATACACCAACCGGCCTGCTCGAAGCCAGCGTAATCCAGTGGTATTGGCTACAGGATTGCCAACCGGACGCCGACCAGTTCAACTCGCTGCATGAAAAGCTGATCGCGCGCTGGCGGCAGATCGCACCGCGCCAGCCGATGTACTTCACCGCCTTGCAAGGCCATGAAGAGGATACCGGCAACCTGCTCTACCTGCTGGATACCGCGCACCAGGCCGGTCTGACAACACGCTACCTCCCCATCGAACGAGTCGGCTTCAGCGCCCTGCAGCAGCGTTTCGTCGATGAAAACGATCATCCCATCGAGCACTGTTTCAAGCTTTACCCGTGGGAATGGTTGATCGAGGAAGAGTTCGGCCGGCATATCGCGGCCAGCGAGATCCGCTTCCTCGAGCCAGCCTGGAAGCTGCTGCTGTCATGCAAGGCGATCCTGCCGATCCTCTGGCAGTTGTTCCCCGAGCATCCGAATCTGCTACCCGCCAGCTTCACCGATAACCTGTACGGCGCCTATGTGCGAAAGCCGCTCTACTCACGGGAAGGCAGCAACATCCAGATTGTTGCCCCAGGCATCGACGAACGGAGCGACGGGCCCTACCGGGAAGAAGCCAGCATCTACCAGGCCTTCGCTCCGCTCCCGCGTTTCGGCGACAGTCACACCGTAATCGGCAGTTGGGTCGTCGGCGATGCCGCCGCCGGGATCGGTATCCGTGAGGACTCCAGCCTGATCACTCGGGACAGCAGCCGCTTCATCCCGCACTTCTTTATCGAATGACCGCACATCGCGTTGACAAGGAACGCCGCCATGACCCTGCTTCAGACCCTACCGAACTTTTTCCTCTACCTGTCCAGCGCACTGGCGCTGTTCTGCCTGTTCATCGGCCTTTACATCCGGCTGACGCCCTACCATGAACTGGAACTGATCCGCCAAGGTAACGCCGCCGCTGCCTGCGCTCTGCTGGGGACCGCCCTGGGCTTCGTGCTACCACTGGCCAGCAGCATCGCCCATAGTGCCAGCCTGCGCGACATGCTGGTCTGGGGCGGCATCGCCATGCTGGTGCAGGGGCTCGTCTTCCTCGGCAGTGCGCGCCTGATACCGGAACTGAAGCAGGGAATCGTCGAAGGCAAGGTCGCCCACGGAATATTCCTGGGCGGCTGCGCCCTGTGCGTCGGTATCGTCAACGCCGCCTGCCTGGTGTACTGATTCGATCACGAACAACTCCCCGCACTCGTCTTGGCGACAGTCGTCCGGCCGGTCGCCGAGACGGTGACCACGCGCTCCTGGCTTCCCGTTGGCGACGAGCGGCATACGGTGATGGTTGCCTGAGTGGAGCCGAAGCCGCTGGGTTGGAAGGTGAGGCTATTGGTGGTGGAGGACAGCAGATAGCCGGACGCAGCCGATTGTTCGCGACGGATGACGGTAGTGCCGGCGAGGACGATCCAGCCCTGTTCCCAACCGCCGCTGGTGGTGCAACTGGTGCCGTTGGCGGATTTGCACAGGGTGACGGTGGTTCTGCGCTTCATGGCTTCGCTCTTGGCCAGTTGGGCACTCACGACAAGGCTGTTGCTGTAGGTGCGCAGGCGGTTGCTCAGGACGAAACTGTCGAACGCCGGCACGGCGATGCCCGCCAGGATGGCCAACACCGCCATTGCCACCAGCAGTTCGACGAGGGTGAAGCCCCGGCAATTCGCGACTCGGATCGCAGGCTGGTGCGTGCCCATGGCGCTTTTCCTCATTCCTCGACGTTCCAGTAGACCCGCGCCGTCGGCTGTATGACCGAGAGCTGCTTGACGTCGGGGCTACCCTCCAGCGCCGATTCCGGATTGGCGCCGATGATGAACGGCCGCGTGGTCCCATCGTCCAGGGTCACCATGCCCGCCACTGGCGACGGCGGCAGCCCGTCCCCAGCAAGATCCAGATAACGCTGGCCATCCACGCCTTCGGCGGTGAGGTAGTTGACGTTGTAGACCCGCGCTTCGCCCAAGCTGGCACAGACCCCGGAGGTAGGTACCGAGGGCTGGTGGGTGCTGAAGGTCACCTGGCCGAACACGGTGATGGCCGAGGTGACCACCTGCTCGGTGGGGCTCAGCGCCAGGTACCAGCCCTTCTTCTGCGACAACTGGGTGTTCGTCGGGGTGGCACTGCCGCTGATGGCCAGGAGGGAATTCAGGCACAGGCGCGAGGCACCGCAGTTGGTGGCCTCGCTGGTGAGCCAACTGGCATCGCCCGGACGATCTTTCAGCATGAAGAAGTAATTGGTGACGCTGGTCGCGCTGGTGTAGTTGGACACCGGCTTCTCGCGATCCCCCGAGCCAAGCAGCAGGATATAGCCCGAGGTATCCGCCACCACATCCGGAGCGAACATGAACTTGCGGTTGGCCGTGCAGCTCGCCCCGCTACCGCAACCCAGTGCGGCGATACGGGTGATGGTCCAGTTGGCCGGCGCGTTCGTCCCCATGGTAATGCGATAGACATTGCCGCCCAAATCGGCGGTGTAGGCATAGAGCGCCAGGCCATTGCTGCCGGGCACGATGGTCATGTCCGCCACCACGCTGCGCTCGGTGTCGAAGGTCCTGAGCAGCTCACCGGTATCGGCGTCCATCACGTAGATCTTGTTGCCCTTGGTCGAGCTGGTGCAGGTGTTGGGGTCGGCATCCTCGCAGGTGTCGTAGCCGCCGCCCAGCATCAGGATCGGCGCCGTGCCCGCACCATAACCGGCGGCCTTGAAGAGTTTCGGTGTGGACCAGGTCTGGCCGATTCCGCTGAAACCGGTGGAGCAGCCCGTATCGCTGACCGTGCCGGAGGCTGGGAAGTTGGAGGGGCAACCCCTCTTCCACTTGAGCGAAGGCGAATCGGGGTTGCTCACGTTGAACGCGTACAGCGCCCGTCCACCGCGGCGCATGGTGGCGTAGATCCAGGCGGTATTGCCGTCCTTGTAGGCCGCGACGGGTCCGTCCATGCCATAGGATTTCGCCTGAGGCGTTGGCGTCCCGGTGGTGTGCCCGGGGTAGCTGATGGTGACAGTGTTGTCGTACAGCCGCTTGAGCGAGCCGTAGAATTCCGGCGGTATGAACGACCAGAGCTCCTGCCCGGCAAGGTAGTTGCCGAAGTTCGCCGCACGATTGCCATTCACCGCGCGCAGGGCCCCGTCGTTTCCACCATAGAACACCACCACCCGGGGCGAACTGTCGGTGCCGTAGTTGATCGCCACCGGCCGCGAGTGCACCACATCGCCGTGCACCGATGGCCGTACCTCGGCGGTGCCATCCCTGCCGTTCTCGTCTTTCAGGTCCTGTCCCCGCGACCAGTTGATCAGGTTGTCACGCTCGGTCGCGCTGCCAACGCCCAACAGGCTTTGGGTAATCGCGGTATTGGCAGTGTTGAACGAGGTCAACGCAGTGCAGGAACCGAAGGTGGGAGAACAGGTATGGACCGTGCGGGAGCTGTCGCGGCGCAGCATGTAGGCCTGGGCGCCTTTCTCGACGATGTTGCCGTCCGGGTAGTTGGAGGCATCCGAACCCGCCACGGCCAGGCATTCGCCTCGGGGGCTGAACGACCAGTAATTGTCCGTCGCAGTAGGCGTCCAGAAACTGCGCGCACACTCGGCGATGAATCCGCGTTCGGCATTGATCGCCCGATTGTTGTCGGCGTCCAGCAGTCTCAGGTCTCCGCTGACCAGCCCGAGCTTGTACTGCTTCAGGTTGCCGAACCAACGCGGAAAGGAATCCTCGTCCGGACGGAACATGCCGACGAACACCTGGTTGAGGTAGGTGCCCTGGGTATTGACGCTGACTGGCAGGCTCACCGAGGCGAAGGCACTGTTGGTCGACTGAATCTCGGAAAAAATCGTCGCCAGCGCATCGGCGATCTGCGAGCCGCTGCTGGCCACGTCGAAGTATTTGCCACTGCTGACCCGGGCGACGCTCTGCAGCAGCGCCGTCCAGCCGGGCCCCTGGCCGGAGGTGACCTTATTGATGTCGATGGTGTAGGTGGTGATCGCCTCGGGGCTCTTCTTCATGAAGCGCGCCCACTCGTCAGCGACGTTACCCTGCGAGCCGCTGGGCGAAATCGGAATGGTGGTCGTCGAGCCACCCAGCCGCTCCAGCGCCGCCGTCGCCTGCTCGATATCGCTGGAGTTGTCCTGGGCGGCACCGTTGCTGATGTAGATGACGTAGTTCTTGGCGCAGCCAGACACGATAGGGTTGTTATAGGTGGTGGCCGTCTTGCTGGACAGTGCGTTTCCGCTCAGGGCATAGATGGCGTCGGAAGCGCTACTGATGCCCCGGTTGCCGGTGAAGTCCGTCTTCGCCTTGTTGTTGCCGGCATGCGGCGTGCCACCGGAAAAGTACAGGTAGGCCTCTTCCATGGCCTTGCTGATCTTGCCGCCGTTGGATTTGTCGGCGTTCTTGTCCAGGCTGCGCACGAGGTTCTGCATCAGCACTTTGTTGGCAGCGGTCAGCGGCCGGATCGCCGCCCGCAGGTAGGCACCGTCGTTACCCGCGTTCGCGCCGCCGCTCTCGGTGAAGAGCATCAGTCCCAGGCGAAACTTGTCGGCCGGCAAGGCGTCCACCACCGAGACGAGCGCGGCGATCTCGTTGTCGAACGGGGTGCTCCAGTTCGCCGTGTTGTCGAGGATGATCAGCACGTTGGGCGCGCCCGTCGCGTTGGGCGGAGTGCCCAGGAACAGGTCGATGTCCTCCGCCTGCGACAATCCGGATAACCCGGCTGCCATGGCCAATAGCACCATGCGAATGTACGACCTCATAACACGCACCTCATCGAGCCCATTCAGGGGCATACCGCATTTTTCTGGGCGTCGGAGAGCAAGACGCGAACGCCGGAGCGCACTCGTACCGAAGCCCCGCTGGCTGGATCGTCCACCGTCGCGACCATCTCCCAGATGGTGTTCCAGGTGGAGTTGGACATACCCACCAGGGTCAGGCTGCTCGGTGCCGTGGCACTCGCCAGGCTGGCCCGGACGCATTCCGGCCGGGACACCTGCACGACGTAGTCCGTCCGGTCGTCCCGGTTCAGGTCAACATTGACGGCCTGCGCCACCGGCGCCGTAGTGAACGCCGAGCCCACCACCTGCTCGATCGCCACGTCGGCAGCCGACAGCGCTTCGCTGCGCCACTGCTGGTTGCCCACCACCTCCAGGTTGGTGGTGCTCTGGGTGAAGGCGGACGACACCATCAGGGTCAGCAGCAGCAACATGATCAGCGCAATGATCAGCGCCATCCCTTGCTGCTTGGGGGGTGCCTTGGCGTTCATGGGGTTTCCCTCCTGCCGGAGACGTTTACCAGGCGGACGGTGCTGGAATAGACGTGGCGCTGGAAACCATCGGTGAACGCACCGAAGGTTTCCCCCGCCAACGAGTAGGTCTTGGTGCTGCTGTAGCCCGGAGTGGATTGCAGGTTGCGCACCAGCAGATAGACCTTGACCACCACCGTGTCCACCAGTTGGGCGAGGCTGCACGGGGTGGCCGAGCGGCACGTAGTGTCGGCGGCGCCGTCGCCCCGGTTGGTGGCGGAGACCTTGTTCTCGGTATCCGCCCAAGCGATTGCCGCCGCGTAGTTCACCGCCGCGCCGGAATCGCTGAGGTTGTCGACGCCGAACTCGAAGCGCATGGCCTCGACCCCTTCGATCAACGGCTCCGCCGCCTGCTGGACGAGTACCCCGCCTTGCAGGTCGAAGCGAGAGCGCATCAAGGTCGGGATGCCGTCGCCCGGCGTCACCGCATAGGTGCGCAGGTAATAGATGTGGTTGACGTACTGGCGCTTCTCCGCCAGCGTCGAGCAATCGCGCTTGTGCAGGGAAAAGCCCGTGGTATCGAGCCGGTAGCGGCTTTCGCCTTCGCAGCCGGAGGTCTGCCAGTAGAGCTTGCCGGCGGTATCCGCCTCGCAGTTGCCCACGCCCGCCACGCAGGTTTGCACATGTCGGACCACCAGCACGTCGCTGTTGGGTACCTTGTCGGGAAGCTGCGCGGTGCAGCCGGACGGCACGCTGGCATAGAGTTGCACAGGCACGCCGATCAGGTTGGTGCGATGCGCCGTGTCCCAGGAAGCGTAGTCGGCGCAGGGCGCAGGAATGGCCGTCGGATAGTCGCCCGGGATACCGGTCGCAACCAAGTCGTCGAACTCGGGGATATAGCCATTCCAAAAGCCGGCATGCATCAGGTCGTCACGCAGCACCTTGATCGCCAGCCGGCCGTTTTCCATTTGCGTGTTGGTCTTGGCCATTTCCGTATTGGTACGGCTCATGTCCAGGTACAGCGTCAGAATCGCGGCGGTCAGGATCAGGGCGATAGTCATGGCCACCATCAGCTCGATCAGGCCGAAACCACGCTGCACTCGATTCGACGGGCTCATAGCGGGGCGATCCGGACAAGGGTGGTGACCACGCGTCGGCAGCGGTCATCGGTGCATTGGCTGCCAGTGCCGCCGTCGTAGAGGTTCCGTCCGCAGGTGGTGCCGGCTACCGGAGCGCTCAGCGGCGCCATCCCCTGCCAGGCCACCGTGATCAGGTACTGGCCGCTACCGAGCGATTCCACGCAACCGCGCCCGCCGATCATCGCGCCGACCCGGCTGGTCCCGCTGCTCTCCGCGGCCCCCTGCAAGGCTTCGCACCACTCCTTGGCATCGCGTTGATGCTGGGTGGCCGTGGCGGTGGGACAGGTCATGCCCGCACCGAGGGGGTTGGCGCTGCCGGTTACATAGCTGGCCGCCGCGTTGCGATTGGCGGCGAGCCGGTTGGCCATGTCGTCGAGCAGGAGCAACGCCTGCGAACGCTGGTAGGCTTCCATCTCGGATTGCTGCAGGCGGGTCTGCAACCCCATCACCCCGAGCAGGCCGATGGCCAGGATCACCATGGTGACCAGCACCTCGACGAGGCTGACGCCCGTTTGCCGACCGTTCATGGGCGTCACCACTTATCCGCGGGCGTCTTCACCCCTTCGCTGTTCAGGGTGAGATTGCCGTCGCTGGCCTGGCTGCCGATGGCAGTGAAGGTGATGGTGAACGAGGGCACCGTGCCGGTGCCGACGGAAATCGCATACTCGTAATTACGACTGACTTCGGACGGCAGGCGATAACCGCTGGCCTCGAGCGCAGTCTTGTCGGCATAGGCCCGGTTGGCGAGAAGGAACTGCTTCTCCCGATTGGCAATGTCCATCATCTGCGCCTGGGCCGCGACCCGGTTACCGCGAATGACATATTGCCGATAGCTGGGCCAGGCGATGGAAGCCAGAATACCGATGATGGCGACCACCACCATCAGTTCGATGAGGGTAAAACCGCGCGTCCGTTGATACGCCACACTCTTTCTCCATGGGAGGCTGATTGCGCCGTTGTCACCGTCCACGCTGGTCAGGCCCGCCGACAGGTCGGGCATACCATCACTGGTATAGGCAATATCAAAATGCCATTAAAACTAAGATTTAGCTAGTCAGACTGTAGGACAATCTTTTCGCGTCATTTAGTCGCAGCATAGTTCCAATTGCAGCGACCCAAGCAGTTCCCGATAATAGGCGCCCCTTTTTTCAGGCCTTTCCAGCCGCGACGGTGCTCCACGCATGACCGAACTCGCCCTGATCATGGTTAGCGCCATATTGGTCAACAACTTCGTGCTGGTTCAGTTCCTTGGACTCTGCCCGTTCATGGGCGTTTCGAAGAAAATCGAGACGGCCATCGGCCTGTCGCTGGCGACCACCTTCGTACTGACGCTGGCGGCCATGTGCAGCTACCTGGTACAGCAGTACGTGCTCAAGCCGCTGGACCTGGAGTTCCTGCGTACCATCAGCTTCATCCTGGTCATCGCCGTAGTCGTTCAGTTCACCGAGATGGTGGTGAACAAGACCAGTCCCTTGCTCTACCGCGTGCTCGGCATCTTCCTGCCGCTGATCACCACCAACTGCATCGTGCTCGGCGTCGCGCTGCTGAACGCCAACAAGGCCGAATTCACCTTCATCACCGCCACCGCCAACGGTTTCGCCGCCGGCCTGGGCTTTTCCCTGGTACTGGTGCTGTTCGCCGCCATGCGCGAGCGCATCGCCATCGCCGATGTGCCCAAGTCGTTCCAGGGCGCGGCCATCGGCATGGTCACCGCCGGCCTGATGTCGCTGGCCTTCATGGGCTTCACGGGGTTGATCAAGCTATGAGCCTGGTCGTCGTCGCCATCCTCGCCCTGCTCGCACTGTGCCTGGTGTGCGGGGCGATCCTCGGGTTCGCCGCGGTGCGCTTCCGCGTCGAGGGCGACCCCATCGCCGAACAGATCAACGCCTTGCTGCCGCAGACCCAGTGCGGCCAGTGCGGCTATCCGGGTTGCAAGCCCTACGCCGAGGCCATCGCCAACGGCGACAAGATCAACAAGTGCCCACCGGGCGGCGAGGCCACCATCCAGGCCCTGGCCGACCTGCTCGATGTCGAGCCGGAACCGCTGGACGCGGCCGAAGAAGTCCCGCCGCGCGTGGCCTACATCCGCGAAGCCGAGTGTATCGGCTGCACCAAGTGCATTCAGGCCTGCCCGGTGGACGCCATCGTCGGCGCGGCACGGCAGATGCACACGGTGATCGTCTCCGAGTGCACCGGCTGCGACCTCTGCGTGGAGCCCTGCCCGGTGGATTGCATCGACATGATCGAGGTGGGCAGTAACGTGCAAAGCTGGAAATGGGACCTGCCGCTGGCCCCGGGACAACTGATCGCCAGCGACCGGGAGCAGGCCGCATGACGTCGTTGAAAGTCTGGGATATCCACGGCGGCATCCATCCGGCGGAACGCAAGACCCTCTCCAACCGCACGCCGATCCAGCCGGCTCCTTTGCCCAAGCGCCTGATCCTGCCGCTCGGCCAGCACATCGGCAGCCCCGCCGAACCCTGCGTCGCGCTGGGCGAGCGAGTCCTCAAGGGCCAGAAGATCGCCGAGGCGAGCAGCTTCGTCAGCGCCCCGATGCATGCCCCGACCTCCGGGGTGGTCAGCTTCATCGGTCCGCAGCCCTACCCGCACGTATCCGGCATGCCCGCCGCCGCCATTGTCATCGACAGCGACGGCCTCGACGAATGGGTCGAGTTGGCCCCCTGCGCCGACTACCGCAGCCTGGAACCCTCGGCCCTGCTCGAGCGCATCCGCCAGGCGGGCATCGCCGGCCTCGGCGGCGCCGGCTTCCCCACCGCGGTGAAACTGACGGCGCGGCCACAGCAGAAAATCCACACGCTGATCATCAACGGCACCGAGTGCGAACCCTACATCACCGCCGATGACCTGCTGATGCGCGAGAAGGCTGCCGAACTGATCGCCGGCATCGAGATTCTCGCCCACCTGATCCAGCCCGCCGAGGTGCTGATCGGCATCGAAGACAACAAGCCGGAGGCCATCGCGGCGGTGCGTGCAGCCATCGGCGAGCGGCCGTTCAGCGTGCGGGTGTTCCCGACCAAGTACCCGTCCGGCGGCGAGAAGCAACTGATCCAGATCCTCACCGGCAAGGAAGTTCCCTCAGGCGGCCTGCCGGCGGACATCGGCATGCTCTGCCAGAACGTCGGCACCTGCGTCGCCATCCATGACGCCGTCCTGCTCGGCCGACCACTGATTTCGCGGATTACCACGCTGACCGGCGAGGCTCTGGCGCGGCCGATGAACGTGGAAGCGCTGATCGGCACACCGGTGGGCGAGCTGCTGGCGTTCGCCGGTCTCGATTCGTCGAAGCTCAACCGCCTGATCATGGGTGGGCCGATGATGGGCTTCACTCTGCCATCCATGGACGTACCGCTGGTGAAGACCAGCAACTGTCTGCTCGCCAGCACGGCTACCGAACTGCCGCCGCCGCCTCCGGCGCTGCCGTGCATCCGCTGCGGCGAATGCGCCGAAGCCTGCCCAGCCAGCCTGTTGCCCCAGCAATTGCACTTCTTTGCCCTAGGTCAGGATCACGAGCAGCTCAAGGCCTACAACCTGTTCGACTGCATCGAGTGCGGCGCCTGTGCCTACGTGTGCCCATCGAACATCCCGCTGGTGCAGTACTACCGCGCCGCCAAGGGCGAGATTCGCGAGCTGGAGCAGAAGCAGCAGAAGGCCGAACACTCCAAGCAGCGCTTCGAGCTGCGCCAGGAGCGCTTGCGCCGCGCCGAAGAACAGAAGGAAGCCGAGCGCAAGGCGCGCGCCGAAAAAGCCGCACGGGCCAAAGCCCTGCAGGCGGAAAGCGCCTCGGTGCCCAGCCAGGAAGCCCCGGCCACGGGCGTCCCGGCGCAGAAAGCCGGCGGGCTCAGCGACGAACAGAAGAAACTGAAGATCGAGGCCAGCATGGCCCAGGTCGCCCTGAAAAAGGCCGAAAAACAACTGGCCACCCACGACACGCCGGAGCTGCAAGCCCAAGTCGCCGAACTGCGCGCCGCCGCCGAAGCGGCGCAGAAGGCCCTGGATGCCGCCCTCGCCGCCGCACCACCACCCAGCACAGCGGCTTCGCCCGCCAAGTCGGCCGACGATGCCGCATTGAAGAAGGCCAAGATCGATGCCGCCATGCTCAAGGCGCAGATCCGCAAGGCCGAAAAGATCGAAGCACCTAGCGCCGAGCAGCAGGCCGAGCTGGAGCAGTTGCGCAGCCAACTCGCC
>NZ_MUJY01000079.1 GCF_002286785.1 Pseudomonas sp. PIC25
CCTGACCACCACCGTGCTCGCCGGCCTGCTGGCCCGTAGCTACACCCAGAACACCCCGCTGGAAAAATGGATCGCGCAGACCCGCTTCGGCGTCAAGCCAGCCGACTGGGCCAGCCGCTACACCGACGAGATGCGCGAACTGTACAAGACGGTGTTCCCCTTCACCTTCAACTTGGAGCGCTTGGTCGAGCTGCACCCGCATAAGGGGCATATCGAAACGACTTGGCTTATCCTGCGCCTGCCGGGGCAAACCCGCCTGCAGGACTGGATGCTCCACTTCAAGGGCGTGGAAGTCTGGGATGGCCACGGCTGGTCCGGCCTGTATGACATCGAACGCCCGGTGGAGTGGACCGGCAGCGCCTTCGAGGCGGACATCGGCACACGACGCCCGCACGAACGGGGTGTGGCGCGCTACCGCAAGCTGTATCACGAGGAAAGGGAATTGGGGTACATCAAGAAGATCAAGGGAACGCTGACCTACTCACCGCTGCCCGGCGTGTCGCTGCCCGCCATCGAAGTGGATGATGTGGCATGGATTTGAAAGGCAAGCTGCTGGCGATGATCGGCAAGCGGTTCGGTGTGCGATACCCCATAACTCCGCTCTTCGCCGACCGCCCCACCGGGCAGAAGCCCATGCAGCTCAATGAGGTGGACGAGCACACGGAACACTACCTTGCCCTGAAGAGCGGGGAAGAAATAGCAAAAGGCTTACCGACAGGAGTAGGAGGAATAGGCAGTCTTATATTCCTTTTGGCGATGATTCCCCCGCTACAACATGGCGAGACGGATTTCGCCCTGGGATGCTTGACGGCGGCCATCGCTTTTTTTGCTGTGCCGTTCATGTGGGAAATGCTTCATCCGCTACCGCTGCCCACGCTGTTCAACCGCCGCACCCGCGAGGTGTATTTCGAGCTGGACGGCGAGCTGTACCACACTCCGTGGGATGGGATCGAAGCGGCTACCTACGAATACGAGATGGTGCACCAGAACACCGGCGCCATGCGTCATGCGCCCATCGAGGTGCTGATGCACCGCTACGGCAAGCCGGAGCAGCAGGTTCTGGTCAATCTGGTGATACCTGTCGGTCGCAGCATTGCGATCAACCAGCACACCTGGGAGTACCTGCGGGCCTACATGAACAACGGGCCATGGTTCGACGAGGACGGGGACAGCAGTCCGTCCGATTCCTTCGTTCGAGAGCAATTGGCAATCAATCAGAACAACCGACGGGATGCGTATAAGCGCTCATGGAAGAGATGGCAGGAATACAAACTTCCGACAACGCTCGCCCTCATGATTGGTGAGTTGCTCTTCTACCCCATGGATGCCATTCAGGACTTCGTCTACGCCCTGTCCAAGCGCCGTTCGCGCAATCAATGGCCGGAAGAAGTGCTGGAGCGCCTGCGCCCTGATGGACCGACCACACGTTTGATCGATTTGGAGCATGCACGGGGGCTTGCGCCCGAGGCGGCCACTGGCGTGGCGCAGTAACCTGCCTGCAGGACTGGATGCTCCATTTCAAGGCCGTGGAAGTCTGGGATGGCCACGGCTGGTCCGGTGGACCGGCAGCGCCTTCGAGGCGGACATCGGCACACGTCGCCCGCACGAACGGGGTGTAGCGCGCTACCGCAAGGTCTATCACGAGGAAAAGGAATTGGGGCGAATCAAGAAGATCAAGGGAACGCTGACCTACTCACCGCTGCCCGGTGTGTCGCTGCCCGCCATCGAAGTGGATGACGTGGCATGGATTTGAAAGGCAAGCTGCTGGCGATGATCGGCAAACGGTTCGGTGCGCAATACCCCATCACCCCACTGTTCGCGGACCGCCCCACCGGGCAGAAGCCCATGCAGCTCAACGAGGTGGACGAACACACCGAGCACTACCTCGCCTTGAAGAGTGGGGAGGAAATGGTGAAAGGGATGCCAACGGGAATGCTTGGTGGTATGGGGGGGGCTGGGTCGATTCTGATTGGGCTTGGCTTTCTGGCAGATGGCGACATCGGGTGGTTCTCAAAGTGTATTGGGGCGGCCCTTGCATTTTTTGCCGTACCGTTCGCCTGGGAAATGCTCCATCCGCTACCGTTGCCCACGCTGTTCAACCGCCGCACCCGCGAGGTGTATTTCGAGCTGGACGGCGAGCTGTACCACACGCCTTGGGACGGGATCGAGGCGGCCACCTATGAATACGAGATGGTGCACCAGAACACCGGCGCCATGCGCCATGCGCCCATCGAAGTGCTGATGCACCGCTACGGCAAGCCGGAACAGCAGGTTCTGGTCAACCTAGTGGTGCCCATATGCCGCAGCATCGCGATCAATCAGCACACTTGGGAATACCTGCGGGCCTACATGAACAACGGGCCGTGGTTCGACGAGGACGGCGCCAACAGTCCGTCTGATGCGTTCGTTCGGGAGCAAATGGCTGTCAATCAGCGTAACCATCGCGACGCCTACAAGATCACTTGGAAGATGTGGCGGGAGGATGGGCGCTCCACGACGCTCGCCCTCATGATCGGTGAGCTTTTCTTTTATCCCAAGGATGTCGTTCAGGACTTCGTCTACGCCCTATCCAAACGCCGTTCGCGCAATCAATGGCCGGAAGAAGTGCTGGAGCGCCTGCGGCCTGATGGGCCGACCACACGCTTGATCGATGTGGAGAGAGCGCAAGGATTGCCTGCAGGCGTTAGCGCATGCAGTGAGTGATTCAATCTTTTGCGGTCCCTGTTGGAACACTGTGTTCTCTCTCATTAGGCGATTCACGGCAGATATTCTCGCATTCCCCAGGCAGGGACGGCGTTACATGCTGCTCGGACTCTTCGTGCGGCAGCTCGCAATACTATAAATTAGTGGAGACAAAACCGGCTTCGGCCGGTTTTCTGTTGCCTTGAGAAATCCAGCTCCACTGAGAAAACTCCGGACAAAACGCACTTCTCCCCCTCCCGCCGACGGGCCTTACGTGGTTTTTTTGTGCAATCAGGGATGGTGGTGAAAAAGGGTTTCGAGGCCAGCAATGGCGCGGGCCTTAGCTAGGAGGTAGGTATTTCATGCAGTGAAAGACTTCGCAACGAAGTGAAAAATGGCGCAGTCAAAGGTGTCCACACTGCGTCCACACCCAAGGAGAATATTTTCCCACGCTTACAGAAAATATCTCGGAAAGCCCCGCCACACCGGGGCTTTCCAGACCAGACAATAGTTCCGAAGCGGTCAACAACCGCTTCGACGAAGGCGAATAAACGTGCAAGCTGCAAGCTAACCAGGCTGAGGCGAACTTCACCCTTCCGGCAAACGCTCACGCTTTTTTTCTTGAAGCTTGCAGCTTGACGCTGCTTTTTAGCTCCCCGCGACTGTCATCCGCTCGATGAGCACCGAGCCCGTGCTGATGCTGCTGCGCCGCTCCAAGTCTTTACCCACTGCGACGATGCCGAGGAACATGTCGCGAAGGTTACCGGCAATGGTGACTTCCTGAACCGGGAACTGGATCTCTCCGTTCTCGACCCAATAACCCGCCGCGCCGCGGGAGTAATCGCCAGTCACCAGGTTCAGCCCTTGCCCCATCAGTTCGGTCACGAACAATCCACGGCCCATCCGACGGATCAGGGCAGCCTGGTCTTCGTCGCCATGGCTGACGAACAGGTTGTGCACACCACCAGCATTGGCGGTGCTCGGCATGTTCAGCTTGCGCCCGGAATAGGTGCTGAGCACGTAGGACAACAGCTCGCCCTGCTCGACGAACGATTTGGCATAGGTCGCCAGGCCATCCCCATCGAAGGTGGCGCTGCCCAGCGCACGGGGAATATGCGGGCGCTCGTCCAGCTTCATCCATTCGGGGAATAGCCGCTGCCCTAAAGCTCCTTCGAGGAAGGAAGACTTGCGGTAGATGTTGCCGCCGGAAATCGCAGCCAGGAAATGCCCGAACAGACCAGTGGCCAATTCGGCAGCGAACAGCACAGGCACCTCGCATGTCGGCACCGGGCGCGCACCGAGACGGCGGACGGCACGTTCCGCAGCATGCCGGCCGATGCTCGCCGGGTCGGCCAATGCTTCGCCCTGGCGGCTGACGTCATACCAGTAATCGCGCTGCATCTGCCCTTCGCCTTCGGCGATCATCACGCAGCTCAGGCTGTGGCGGGTACTGGCATAGCCGCCAATGAAGCCGTTGCTGTTGCCGTACACGCGACAACCTTGATGGGTGTTCAGGCTGGTACCGTCGGCATTGCGAATGCGCGAATCGGTGGCGAAGGCGGCCGCCTCGCAATTCAAGGCCAGTTCGACGGCTTGCTCCGGCGTGATCGGCCAGGGGTGGAACAGGTCCAGCTCCGGCAGGTCTCGGGCCATCAGGTCAGCATCGGCCAGCCCCGCGCACTCGTCTTCCGAGGCATGCCTGGCGATCGCCAGGGCCGCTGCGACGGTTTCGCGGATGGCATCCTCACCACTCGCCGAGGTGCTCGCCGAGCCCTTGCGCTTGCCGAGGTAAAGGGTGATGCCGAACCCCTGGTCCCGGTTGAACTCCACCGTTTCCACTTCATGCTGCCGAACGGTGGTGGACAACCCCTGCTCCACCGAGACCGACACCTCGCAGGCGCTGGCGCCTTGCCGTTTGGCCTCGGTCAGGATGCGTTCCACCTTGGCCTCGAGGTCCGGCAACGCCTGCGGCCCCACCACTGCTACTTCACTCATAACCACTCCGTTTCTCTAGCCTGCTGGGCCAGTCACCTGGCGGGGCCGGACAAGCAGCCCCCGACTGGTTATCATGGCGGCGTTTCCAACCGGACCCGCCCCATGTCTGAATTTCTCGATGACGACTTCTCCGAAGAGAAGAGCAAATCCCAGGTCAAGCGCGAACTGCATGCCCTCCAGGAACTGGGCGAGCGTCTCACCACGCTCAAGCCCGACCTGCTGGCCCGCTTGCCGCTGACCGATCCGTTACGCCGTGCCCTTGCCGAAGCACCAAAGCACACCGCCCACATCGCCCGTAAAAGACACATCCAGTACATCGGCAAACTGATGCGCGACCAGGACATCGACGCCATCCTCGCCCTGGTCGAGCAGGTGGACGCATCCACCCGTCAATACAACGAGCGTTTCCATGCCCTGGAACGCTGGCGTGACCGCCTGCTGGGCGGAGACGACGAGGTCCTCGACAGTTTCGTCGCCGAATACCCCGATGCCGATCGCCAGCACCTGCGCCAACTGATCCGCCAGGCCCAGCAGGAAAGCGCCCGGAACAAACCACCGACCGCCGCTCGCAAGATCTTCAAGTACATCCGCGAACTGGACGAAATCAAACGCGGCCTGCGCTAAAAACAACTGCAAGCCTCAAGCTGCACGGCTTTCTCTTGCGGCTTATGGCTTGCAGCTTGAGGCTGCTCCTTACCCTCCAGTCCCACCCACGGTGATGGCGTCGATCTTCAAGGTCGGCTGACCGACGCCCACCGGCACCGACTGGCCCTCCTTCCCGCAGGTTCCGACACCACTGTCCAGCGCCAGGTCGTTGCCCAGCATGGACACCTTGTTCATCACGTCGGGGCCGTTGCCGATCAGAGTCGCGCCCTTGACCGGCGTGGTGATCTTGCCGTTCTCGATCAGATACGCCTCGCTGGTAGAGAACACGAACTTGCCGCTGGTGATATCCACTTGCCCGCCGCCCAGACTGGCGCAATAGATGCCCTTCTTCACCGAGGCGATGATTTCTTCCGGGTCGCTGTCGCCGGCGAGCATGTAGGTGTTGGTCATGCGTGGCATCGGCAGATGCGCGTAGGACTCGCGACGGCCGTTACCGGTGGCTGGCACACCCATGAGCCGGGCATTGAGCTTGTCCTGCATGTAGCCGCGCAACACGCCGTTCTCGATCAGCGTCGTGCACTGGGTTGGCGTCCCTTCGTCGTCCAGGCTCAGCGAACCGCGGCGGCCGGCCAGGGTACCGTCGTCGACGATGGTGCACAGGCTCGAGGCCACCTTTTCGCCGATCCGCCCGCTGTAGGCCGAGCTGCCCTTGCGATTGAAATCGCCCTCCAGGCCATGCCCGACCGCCTCGTGCAGCAGCACGCCGGACCAACCGGAGCCGAGTACCACGGGCAAGGTACCTGCCGGCGCCGGCACTGATTCGAGGTTCACCAGGGCCTGTCGTAGCGCTTCACGGGCATAGCCCATGGCACGGTCTTCGCTGAGAAAATAGCGGTAGTCGCTCCGTCCGCCACCGCCCTGGCCGCCACGCTCGCGACGGCCGTTCTGTTCGACGATCACGCTGACGTTGAAACGCACCAACGGTCGAATGTCCGCAGCCAGGCTGCCGTCGCTGGCGGCGACCAGAACGCGATCCCAGACGCCCGCCAGGCTTACCGTGACCTGTTTGATCCGAGGGTCCAGCGCTCGGGTCGCCGCGTCGACCCGTTGCAGCAGCTCGACCTTTTCCGCCCGGCTGATCACGTCCAGCGGGTTATCCTGGCCGTACAGGCGCGTCACCGTCGGTGTGGAGAAGACCTGCACGCGCCCTTCCTGTCCCGCCCGGGCGATGGACCGAGCGGCGCGGGCTGCGTCACTCAGCGCCTGCGCGGTAATCGCATTGCTATAGGCGAAGCCGGTCTTCTCACCCGACTGGGCACGCACACCGACGCCCTGGTCGAGGTGGAAACTGCCTTCCTTGACGATACCGTCCTCGAGTACCCAGGACTCGGAGACCTGGCTCTGAAAATACAGGTCGGCAGCATCGATGCCGGGGCCCGCCAGTTCGCCGAGCATAGACGGTAGTTGGTCGATGCTCAGCCCACCAGGGGCCAGCAGGTGTTCGCTTACGGGTAACAGCAGATCGCTCATGACAACTCCGAAGCCGACCGCACCACGGTCGACACAGAAAAACGACGGTGATCGCGCACCGGCATGCGTTGGCGTATCGCCGCCTGCTCGGCGGCATCCCTCTCGACCAGCAGCAGCGCCTCGCCCTGGTCCTGCTCGGCCAGCACGCGCCCCCATGGATCGACGATGGCCGAATGGCCATGAGTGGCTCGCGGTCCCGGATGGGTCCCTCCCTGAGCGGCCGCGAGCACATAACACTGAGTCTCGATGGCCCGGGCACGCACCAGCACTTCCCAGTGCGCTTCGCCGGTTACCGCGGTAAAAGCCGAAGGCGCGCTGATCAGCTCGGCTCCGGCATCGCGCAACGCCCCGTAAAGTTCGGGAAAGCGCAGGTCATAGCAGACCGTCATGCCCAATCGGCCCTCCGGTGTGTCGACGACTACCAGGCGACTGCCATGGGCATAATCGTCAGACTCCCGATAACGCCCCCGGTTGTCGGCAACGTCCACGTCGAACAAATGCAGTTTGTCGTAGCGCGCCACCCGCTCGCCATGCTCATCGACCAGCAGCGCGCAGGCATGCGCACGGGCGGCGGGACGATCGTCCGGCGGCAGCGGCAAGGTGCCGGCCACTACCCATAACTTTAGGTCTCGAGCGACCTGTTTCAACCAGGGCAGTATCGGCCCCCGGCCTTCGGCCTCGGCTCGCCCGATGCCGGCCAGGTCCCGATGCCCCATGGCAGCGAAGTTTTCCGGCAACACCGCCAAGCGCGCACCTCCTTCGGCGGCCTGCTCGAGCAAGCGACGAGCGGTAGCCAGATTAGCCAGGACGTCGTCCTGGCTGACCATTTGAATCACGGCAAGGGACATGTCTTTTCCTCGGGAGATGGCCGCATGCTACTCCATGCAGCGGCCGGCCGGGTCGCTTCTCTGCGACACGGAAGAAAAACCTAGCGGGGCTTCTCGAAAGGCTTGTCGAATGTAATCGCCGGGTCCTGCCAGGGCCCCTCGACCTTGTATTGCACACTGGCGAAGCGCGCCACCTTGTCGCCGAGCAGCTTGTCCACCACGAAAAGCGCGCCGCCAACGGCCGGTGCCCCGACGATCAAGGCGGCAAGCGGCAGGTTGTTGGTCACGGGCAAAGTGACCACCAGCTTGGCGTCGATACGGTCGCGGACCATGTCCAGCGTGCCATCCAGTTCCAGATTGCTCGAGGGCCCGGTGAGCGTAATGGGCTCGCGAGTGACATAGACACCTTCGCTCGCCACCAGAACGCCCTTGACCCGATCGTAGCTCAGCCCTTTGCCGAGCAGGTCGGAGAAATCCAGGCGCAACCGGCGGCCGATGGAATTGAAATTGAGCAGACCGAATACCCGTAAGGCGGAAGCCGAGCCCTGCACTTCAACGAACTGTCCCTTGCGCAAACTCGCGTCCAGGCTGCCGGAGAACCGCTTCAGGCTGACCCAGGCAGGCGAGCCCTGCCAGCGGCCATCCACATCCAGATGAAACTTTTCGCTGGTCGCGGTGGGAGCGAACCCCCAGGCGAGCAGGACATCGCCGAGGTTTTCTCCCTGCAGACGGCCCTTGTACCAACTGGAGGCATTCCCCGGCACGCCCTCCCAACCCGCATTGCCCTGGATTTTCAACCCCTTGAGATCGAGGTTCAGCTCGTTGAAACGCACACCCTTTTCGTTCGGCCGGCTCTTCAGCGACCAGGCGCCCAGCGGCGCATCACCTTGCGAAACCTGGGCGATGCGTACGTCCATCGCCGGAATCTGGCGAGGGTCCATATTGGCCAGGGGATCGGGGGCATCCGGCTGCTCCGACTCCTGCGGCTCGGCCTTCGGCAGCCGCAGATGCTCCAAGGCGACCTGAAGCGGTGCCTCGGCACTGTCCGGGAGCCCTACGCGGCCCTTGATCAGAGCGCTATCCAAATCCAGTTGCCACGCCGCATCGGTACGCGCCAGTTGCACCTCCAGATCGGCGATGTCGGTACCGAACCCCTGGAAGCGGCCAATCCTCAGGTCGGCGCTACGCAGCAACTGCTGGGCATTACCCTGTTCGCTGCGGTATTGCTTCGCCACCGTCTGCCAGGCTGACCAGTCCAGCTCGTCGATCCGCCCACGCACACGCAGGCCCTTGCCACCCGGCAGACTGGCGGCCCCCGACCCCAGGCGCAGCTCGCCGCGCCCCTCGGCCAACTGGCCTGCCGGAGCGGCAAAGGCCAGGCTGGCCAGCTCGGCGTGGTCCAGCCAGTAACGCCGCTCATTGCCCTGCAGGGTCATCCGCCAAGTGGTATCGCGGGTCTCGCTCGCTTTCTTGCCGAAGGGCGCGGGCAGATCGATGGCCAGGCCATTGAGGTTGGAATCGACACGCAGTTGGCTATCGGCACCATCGAGAGTCAGGCGGAGTTGGTAAGGCAACTCACCGGACAACGGCAACGGCTGGCTGACCGCCAGCCAGTCGGTCAGGCTCTTCAATGCAATCTGCCCACGGGCCTCGATCCGCGTTTGCGCCGCACCGCCGTGCCCTTCCGCAACGGCCTTGCCACGCACGGCACGACCGAACACCTGGGCACGGATATCCGGTGCGCTCAGGCCTTGCTCGCTGTCGAAACGGAAAGCGCCGCTCAATTGCGATAGATCGAGGTTCGCCTGGGCAACCCTGAGCTGAGCATCCTGCGTGGCGAAATCCACCTGCACCTTCGGCTTGTTGCCCTTGCGTAACGGAATCTCCAGCTTGAGCGCCCCGTTCAAAGGGCCCTGTCCTTGCCAACCGGCAAACGTTTCGGCAGTTCCGATTGGGGCTTCCTGGAGGATCTTCAAACCATCGCCCAGGCTGCTCGTCACGCTGCCCTCGACGAACAGGCGCGGTATGCCATCCGGCCCTGCGTGGGGTACGGCAGCCGTCGCCGTGTCGATCCGGCTGTCCAGCAACTTGCCATCGGAGGCCTGCACACGCAAACCGGTGTCCTCGATGAACACCTCGCCACGGGCCTCGCGCAAGGCGGGCCATCCCGGCAGGAACGCCAGTTCCGCGTCATGCACCTTAAAGAACAGACTGAGGCTGCGGGCGGTATCTTCGGCGCCCTTGTTCACAGAGCCTTGGTACTGGAAGTAGCCCTCGTCCACCGCACCGCCGCGGATCGCGCTTTTCAGCCAAGTAGCCAGCTCCGGAGATAGCCCGGGCGAAAGGGTCGGCAGGTATTTCTCGGTGTAGCGGGCATCCCCGTCGCGTAAGCCGACGCGCAGGTCCATGTAGTCCTCTTCGCCCGGGTCGCGCCGCAGGCGGATGAGGAAATCGCCAGCCAACTTGCCCTCGTCCCCGTCCACCCGAAGGTAGGGGGCCGCCAGGGTGAACGCCTCGTCGTCCAGCTTCCAGAGCAACCGGCCGCTGGCTTGGCGGTACTGCCAGGGCTGGGGAAACAAATGGTCGAGGTGCAGGGAAAAATTCTCCGACGCCACCCGCAGCTCACCCTGCTGCAGGTTTCCCTCGATACCACCGCTGACGTTCTCCGCCGCCGGCGCCCCGCCATAGGCATCGAAGCCGATACGATCCAGGTTGGCGGAGAAATGCAGCCGCTCGGCATCCTCGCGTGTGGGCCGATAGGCCAGTTGCACATTGCGCAACGCCCCGCGCGCCTTGAGTCCTTGGATGACTTCCGCAGCCTTTTCCGGTAGCGGCGCCAGGGCCTTCAGCAAGGGCGTCAACGGGGCCAGGTCCAGGCGGTCGGCATTGACCTGCCAGCGCTCGTCCTCGTTCTCGAGCTTCTGCCGGGTCACGCCAATGCGCATTTCGCCCCAACGTGTGTCCCCCAGGCTGAGCGCCAGGGAATCCACCAACAGGTCGAAGCCCTGCTGGTTGCGGTTGAAATAAGCCGTCAACGCCAAGTCCTGAACGGTTACAGCCTTGCGGTCCGCATACGCCCCCTTCAGCTCCGGTGCATGCAGGCGTGCCACGACTTTCTGTACCGCCCCTTGGTCCCAGTTCAGCCAGAGTTCGCCACCGGCCTTCAGGGTCTCGGCCTTCCAATCCTTGGTCAGGGAAGGCAATAGCCACGATGCCCAGTCGCTCTGTGGCAGGCTCAGATACAGCTCGGCCGTGGTGGCGGCCCATCCTTGCGGGCGCAAACGCGTCCGCAATTGCCAACTGACCGGCTGCCCATCCGGCAACCGCAGCCGTCCATCCAGGCGTTGCCGGCTGATGCCGCTGCTCAAGGTCAGACTGACATAGGTGAGGCTGAGCGGAGCGTGATTGCGGGGCTCCAAGGTGACTTGGCTGTTCAGCAGCGAAAGCCGCGAAATCTTGCGCAGCTGGGCAATGGCCTGCTCCGGCGCCAGCGGCTCGCCCGGTTCGCGCAGTGGCAATCCTTCCACGCGCCAGCGGCCACCCTCTTCTTCCTTCAGGCTGAGTTGCAAGCCGTCCAACTCCAGGCTGGCGAGTCGCGGTTGCCGCGCCAGCAGGCTGCCCAGCACATCCGGGATCATCCGTACCTGATCCAGTCGCACCGCGTCGCTGCCCTCGCCGACGGTCACGTCATGGGCAACCAGCAAGGGCGCCATGCCGCGCCAGCGACCTTCCAGGCGATCGATCCGCAGCGGCGCCGCGAGAACTTCCCGCGCCTTGGCCTCCACCTCCGCACGGTACTCCGCCACCAACGGCACCAGCTCGCGACCGAGGCTCACGTAGAGTGCCGCCAAGACCAGACCCAGCGCACAGAGCCCCAGGGAAAAACGCAACAGAGCGATGAACAGGCGTACGAGGCGATCCATGCTCAGTGCGAACCCTTACAGCAGAACCACATCGTATTGCTCCTGGGAATACATCGCCTCGACCTGGAACTTGATGGTCCGCCCGATGAAGGCTTCCAGATCGGCGACGTTTCCCGACTCCTCGTCGAGCAGGCGATCCACCACCTTCTGGTTGGCCAGCACCAGGTAACCTTCCGCCTGATAGGCACGCGCCTCGCGCAGAATCTCGCGGAAGATTTCGTAGCAGATGGTCTCCGGCGTCTTCAGCTTGCCGCGCCCCTGGCAGGCGACACAGGGCTCGCAGAGAATCTGCTCGAGGCTTTCGCGGGTGCGCTTGCGCGTCATCTGCACCAGGCCCAGTTCGGTGATGCCGATGATGTTGGTCTTGGCGTGATCCCGCTCCAGTTGCTTCTCCAGGGTGCGCAGCACCTGGCGCTGATGCTCCTCGTCCTCCATGTCGATGAAGTCGATGATGATGATCCCACCGAGGTTGCGCAGGCGCAGTTGGCGGGCGATGGCGGTGGCCGCCTCGAGGTTGGTCTTGAAGATGGTTTCTTCGAGGGTACGATGGCCGACGAAGGCGCCGGTATTCACATCGATGGTGGTCATTGCCTCGGCCGGATCGATGATCAGGTAGCCGCCGGACTTGAGCAGGACCTTGCGTTCCAGCGCCTTCTGAATCTCGTCCTCCACGCCGTACAGATCGAAGATCGGCCGCTCGCCGGGGTAATGCTCCAGGCGATCGGCGATTTCCGGCATCAGCTCGGCAACGAATTGGTTGACCTTCTGAAAGGTTTCCCGCGAGTCGATACGGATTTTCTCGATCTTCGGGTTTACCAGGTCGCGCAGGGTCCGCAGGGCCAGGCTGAGGTCTTCGTAGATCACCGAGGGCGCGGAGGCATTCTGCATCTGCGCGGCAATCTGGTCCCAGAGCCGGCGCAGGTAACGGATGTCCACCAGAATCTCGTCCGGACGCGCACCATCGGCGGCAGTGCGCAGGATAAAACCGCCGCTCTCCTCGATCCCCTCGGCGCTGACGCAGTCGGCCACCACCTGCTTGAGGCGCTCGCGCTCGCCTTCGTCCTCGATTTTCAGAGAGATGCCAACATGACTGGTACGCGGCATGTAGACCAGATAGCGCGAGGGAATCGACAGTTGCGTGGTCAGGCGGGCGCCCTTGGAGCCGATCGGGTCCTTGGTCACCTGCACCACCAGGCTCTGCCCTTCATGCACCAGGGTGCTGATGTTTTCCACCGCGCTGCCTTCGCGGGTCGAAATCTCCGAGGCATGGATGAAGGCGGCCCGCTCCAGGCCGATATCGACGAACGCCGCCTGCATACCCGGCAACACACGGACGACCTTGCCCTTGTAGATATTGCCGACGATGCCGCGCCGCTGGGTGCGCTCGACATGCACTTCCTGCAGCACACCGTTTTCCACCACCGCCACGCGCGATTCCATCGGCGTGATATTGATCAGGATTTCTTCGCTCATGCGTACATCTCGATGAGATGAAGCTGGCGGCGGGGAGCCATTACTTCGACACAGCCCACCTGCAACTTCTAATTGTTATCGGCCGCCTGCGACTGCCAGCACGGAATACCGAACCCGGCCAGCAATTGCGCGGTTTCGCAGAGCGGCAACCCCACCACCGCCGAGTAGCTGCCCTGCAGATGGCTGACAAAAACCGCCGCCAGCCCTTGAATACCATAGCTGCCCGCCTTGTCCCGCGGCTCACCGGTCTCCCAGTAGGCTTCCGCTTCGGCCCGGCTCAACGGACGGAAGCCGACCCGGCTGGTCACCACGCATGACTCGCAGCGTTCTTCGCTGGCCAGCGCCACCGCCGTCAGGACTTCGTGCTCGCGGCCGGACAGCGCCTGCAGCATGTCCAGCGCCTCATCGCGATCCCGCGGCTTGCCGAGAATCCGCCCGTCCAGCACCACCGCGGTATCGGCACCAAGCACCACGGCATCCACCGTGTCGTTCGCTCGCGCGAATCCGGCCAGCGCCTTTTCGCGCGCGAGACGCTCTACATAGGCGTTCGCCGGCTCGTTGGGCAAGGGGTTTTCATCTATCGAAGCGATCAGCGTCACAAAAGGTACGCCGATCTGCGCCAGCAGTTCGCGCCGGCGCGGCGATGCGGAGGCCAGATAGAGCGTGGCCATGCAGACTTCTCCGTGTCGAGGGAACGCAGGCCACGGGCCCGCTCAGTTGACGTTCAGACGCTGATGAAGGCCACGCAGAAGCACGCAGGCCCAGGGCCAGAGCAAGGCGCTGACCAGGGCCGGCAGCACGAACGCCAGGGTCGGCGGACGGTTGCCGGTCAACGCATTGAGCCACAGTTGTACCAACTGGGCCAGGCCGAACACCACCATCAGCACCAGGCTCTGCTGCCACATCGGGAACATGCGCAAGCGCTGGTGCAGCGACAGTACCAGGAAGGTGATGAGGGTGAGAATCAAGGCATTTTGCCCAAGCAGACTGCCGTAGAGGACATCCTCGGCCAGCCCCAGCAGCCAGGCGGTGGTCATCCCGACCCGGTGCGGCAATGCCAGGGTCCAGTAGGTCAGCGCCAGGGCTACCCACAAGGGGCGGCCAATTTCCATGAAATTCGGCATGGGCGCCACGCTGAGCAGCAGCGCGGCGGCGAAGCTGAGCCAAATCACCCAGCCATTGCTCGAACGAACGGCAACCATCACTGTGCTCCCTCGGCCGGTACCGCCGGCTGTTCGGGGGCCGGCTGCGCCGCAGCGGCGGGAGGCTGCCCGGCGGCCTTGCGATCTTCTTCTTCCTGCGCCTCGGCGGCGTCGTTGGCGCGCTGCTCCGGCGAACGGGTATCGGTAAACACCAGCAGCAGATAGCGACTGCGGTTCAGCGCAGCGGTGGGAACCGCGCGAACAATGGCGAAAGGCTGGCCGGAGTCGTGGATGACCTCCTTCACCGTGGCCACCGGATAGCCGGCCGGAAACCGCTGTCCCAGACCGGAACTCACCAGCAGGTCGCCTTCCTTGATGTCGGCGGTGTCGGCCACATGGCGCAGCTCCAGGCGCTCCGGGTTGCCGGTACCGGTGGCGATGGCCCGCAGGCCGTTGCGGTTCACCTGCACCGGAATGCTATGTGTGGTGTCGGTGAGCAGCAGTACGCGTGCGGTGTAAGGCATGACTTCCACCACCTGCCCCATCAACCCTCGCGCATCTAGGACTGGCTGCCCCAGGAACACGCCATCCTTCTCGCCCTTGTCGATGAGAATCCGGTGGGTGAACGGGTTGGGATCGACGCCGATCAACTCGCCGACCAGCACCTTCTCGTCGACCAGCGCGGCGGAGTTGAGCAACTCGCGCAGACGTACGTTCTGCTCGGTGAGGGCGGCCAGCTTCTGCAGGCGCCGCTGCATCAGCAACGCTTCGGCCTTGAGCTTCTCGTTCTCGGCAAGCAGCTCGCTGCGGCTGGTGAACTGCTGGGTGACCCCGTCCCACAGACGCACGGGCAGGTCAGCCAGCCAATAGAAGGGGGTCAGCACCAGCGCCATCTGGCTGCGCACCGGCTTCAGGGCTTCGAAACGCGCATCCACCACCATCAAGGCAGCCGAAAGCACGGCCAGCACCAGAAGGCGCGTGCCCAGCGAAGGTCCCTTGGTGAAAAGCGGTTTAATGGCGAATTCCTCGCAGCTAGGGGCTCAGAGCCTGACTACGACATCGCGAACCGACACCTGCCGGACAGGGCCGATGCGTGGCAGACCGCAGATGCTCTCGGGCGGCGAGTCGCAGGCCGCCGGAAACGGTCAGCCTGCGCGCAATTCCGCCGCTCGGCACTCACTCCGTGGACAGCAGGTCCATGGTGTGCCGGTCCATCATTTCCAAGGCACGGCCACCGCCACGGGCTACGCAGGTCAGCGGGTCCTCGGCGACGATCACCGGCAGGCCGGTTTCCTGGGCCAGCAGCTTGTCCAGGTCGCGCAGCAGCGCGCCACCGCCGGTCAACACCAAGCCACGCTCGGCAATATCGGAAGCGAGTTCCGGCGGCGACTGCTCCAAGGCGCTCTTCACCGCCTGGACGATGGTCGCCAGGGATTCCTGCAAGGCTTCCAGCACTTCGTTGGAGTTCAGGGTAAAGCTGCGCGGCACCCCTTCGGCCAGGTTGCGGCCACGCACGTCGACTTCGCGCAACTCGCCGCCCGGATAGGCGGTACCGATTTCCTGCTTGATGCGCTCGGCGGTGGATTCACCGATGAGGCTGCCGTAGTTGCGGCGCACATAGGTGATGATGGCTTCGTCGAAGCGGTCGCCGCCGACGCGGACGGACTCGGCGTAGACCACGCCGTTCAGAGAGATCAGCGCGATTTCCGTGGTGCCGCCGCCGATATCGACGACCATCGAGCCACGTGCCTCTTCCACCGGCAGGCCGGCACCGATGGCCGCGGCCATCGGCTCTTCGATCAGGAACACTTCGCGGGCGCCGGCACCGAGGGCAGACTCACGGATCGCACGGCGCTCCACCTGGGTGGACTTGCACGGCACGCAGATCAGCACGCGCGGGCTGGGCTGCAGGAAGCTGTTCTCGTGAACCTTGTTGATGAAGTACTGCAGCATCTTTTCGCAGACGCTGAAATCGGCGATCACGCCGTCCTTCATCGGGCGGATGGCGGAAATATTGCCCGGGGTACGGCCGAGCATGCGCTTGGCTTCGGTACCGACCGCCACGACACTCTTCTGGTTGCCGTGGGTACGGATGGCGACCACGGAGGGCTCGTTCAGCACAATGCCGCGCTCGCGCACATAAATAAGGGTATTGGCAGTGCCCAGGTCGATCGACAGATCGCTGGAAAACATGCCACGCAGTTTCTTGAACATGGGAGAGGGACCCTAGGGCAACGCGTGGGTAAAAAAGTGCGGCAAACTCTAACAACGACGGGGATTTTGGGCAAGGCGCGCACTATGTTAAATTGCCGGTTTTCCCGGGCTTCGCAGCCCCAAATCGCGGCCTTTGACCGCCCGTTCGCGGTATCCGTTCCCCGCATCTTTCGCACGGTCACGCCCGCTTTCCGCCGGCCGCCTCTTCTGGAGACACCCGATGGCGCTTGAACGCTCCGACGTGGAAAAGATCGCCCACCTCGCCCGCCTTGGGCTGAACGAAGCCGATCTGCCCCGCACCACCGAGACCCTCAACAACATTCTCGGCCTGATCGACCAGATGCAGGCGGTGGACACCGCAGGCATCGAACCCCTGGCCCACCCGCTGGAAGCCACCCAGCGCCTGCGCGCCGACGCGGTGACCGAGGAAAACCGCCGCGACGCCTACCAGGCCATTGCCCCGGCGGTGCAAGACGGCCTCTATCTGGTTCCCAAGGTCATCGAGTAAGGAAGTCCCATGCATCAACTGACTCTGGCCGAGATCGCCCGCGGCCTCGCCGCCAAGGAATTCTCCTCCGTCGAACTGACCCGCGCGCTACTCGCCCGCATCGATCAGCTCGACCCGCAGCTCAACGCCTTCATCAGCGTCACCGAGGAGCTGGCCTTGCAACAGGCCCAGGCCGCCGATGCGCGCCGCGCTGCCGGCGAGGACGGTGCCCTGCTGGGCGCGCCGATCGCCCACAAGGACCTGTTCTGCACCCAGGGCGTGCGCACCAGCTGCGGCTCGAAGATCCTCGACAACTTCGTCGCCCCGTACAACGCAACCGTGGTCGAGAAACTCGCCGCCGCCGGCACCGTGACCCTCGGCAAGCTGAACATGGACGAGTTCGCCATGGGTTCGGCCAACGAATCCAGCCATTACGGCCCGGTGAAGAACCCCTGGGACCTCGAGCGCGTGCCCGGCGGCTCCTCCGGCGGTTCCGCCGCGGCGGTGGCCGCGCGCCTGCTGCCGGCAGCGACCGGCACCGATACCGGCGGTTCGATCCGCCAGCCGGCGGCACTGACCAACCTCACCGGCCTCAAGCCCACCTACGGCCGCGTCTCCCGCTGGGGCATGATCGCCTACGCTTCCAGCCTCGATCAGGGCGGCCCGCTGGCCCGCACCGCCGAGGACTGCGCGCTGATGCTGCAGGCCATGGCCGGCTTCGATCCGAAAGACTCCACCAGCGTCGACCAGCCCCTCGACGACTACCTCGGCGAGCTGAACAAGCCGCTCGACGGCCTGCGCATCGGCCTGCCCAAGGAATACTTCGGCGCCGGCCTCGACCCGAGCATCGCCGAGATCGTCATGGCCAGCGTCGAGGAGCTGAAGAAGCTCGGCGCCAGCGTCAAGGAAATCTCCCTGCCGAACATGAAGCACGCGATCCCGGCCTACTACGTAATCGCCCCGGCCGAGGCTTCCTCCAACCTCTCGCGTTTCGACGGCGTGCGCTTCGGCTACCGCTGCGCCAACCCGGAGAATCTCGAAGACCTGTACAAGCGCTCCCGTGCCGAAGGTTTCGGCGAAGAGGTCAAGCGCCGCATCATGGTCGGCACCTACGCCCTGTCCGCAGGCTATTACGACGCCTATTACCTGCAGGCACAGAAAATCCGCCGGCTGATCAAGAACGACTTCATGGCGGCCTTCGCCGAAGTGGACGTCATTCTCGGCCCGACCACGCCGAGCCCGGCCTGGAAGCTCGGCGAGAAGAACAACGACCCGGTCGCCCAGTACCTGGAAGACATCTACACCATCACCGCCAACCTCGCCGGCCTGCCGGGGCTGTCCATGCCCGCCGGGTTCGCCGCCGGCCTGCCGGTGGGCGTGCAACTGCTCGCCCCGTACTTCCAGGAAGCCCGCCTGCTCAACGTAGCGCACCGCTACCAGCAGGCGACCGATTGGCACACACGCGCTCCGGCCGGATTCTGAGGACGATTCACATGCAATGGGAAACCGTGATCGGGCTGGAAATCCACGCACAGCTCGCCACTCAATCGAAGATTTTCTCCGGTAGCGCCACCACCTTCGGCGCCGAACCGAACACCCAGGCCAGCCTGATCGACCTGGGCATGCCCGGCGTGCTGCCGGTACTCAACGAAGAAGCGGTGAAGATGGCCGTGAAATTCGGCCTGGCGATCGATGCCGAGATTGGCCGCAAGAACGTCTTCGCGCGCAAGAACTACTTCTACCCCGACCTGCCCAAGGGCTACCAGATCAGCCAGTACGAGCTGCCCATCGTTGGCAAGGGCCATCTGGACATCACCCTGGAAGACGGCACCGTCAAGCGCATCGGCATCACCCGCGCGCACCTGGAAGAAGATGCCGGCAAGAGCCTGCACGAAGACTTCCATGGCATGAGCGGCATCGACCTGAACCGCGCCGGCACCCCGCTGCTGGAAATCGTCTCCGAGCCGGACATCCGCAGCGCCAAGGAGGCCGTGGCCTACGTCAAGGCGATCCATGCCCTGGTGCGCTACCTCGGCATCTGCGACGGCAACATGAACGAAGGCTCGCTGCGCTGCGACTGCAACGTCTCGGTGCGCCCCAAGGGCCAGGCCGAGTTCGGTACCCGCGCGGAGATCAAGAACGTCAACTCCTTCCGCTTCATCGAGAAGGCGATCAACCATGAAATCCAGCGCCAGATCGAACTGATCGAGGACGGCGGCAAGGTCATCCAGGAAACCCGCCTGTACGACCCGAACAAGGACCAGACCCGCTCCATGCGCGGCAAGGAAGAAGCCAACGACTACCGCTACTTCCCGGACCCGGACCTGCTGCCCGTGGTGATCGAGCAGGACTTCCTCGACACGGTGCGCGCCACCCTGCCGGAGCTGCCGCAGCAGAAGCGTGAGCGCTTCCAGGCCGAGTTCGGCCTGTCCGCCTACGACGCCAGCGTGCTGTCGGCCAGCCGCGAGATGGCCGACTACTTCGAGCAGGTCGCGGGCATCTGCGGCGACGCCAAGCTGGCGGCCAACTGGGTGATGGTCGAACTGGCCAGCCTGCTCAACAAGTCGGACCTGGAGATCGAGCAGTCGCCGGTATCCGCCGAACAGTTGGGCGGCATGATCCTGCGGATCAAGGACAACACCATTTCCGGCAAGATCGCCAAGATGGTCTTCGAGGCCATGGCCAACGGCGAAGGCACGGCCGACCAGATCATCGAAGCCAAGGGTCTCAAGCAAGTCACCGACAGCGGTGCCATCGAGAGCATGCTGGATGAGGTACTGGCCGCCAATGCCGAGCAGGTCGAGCAATACCGCGCCAGCGACGAAGCCAAGCGCGGCAAGATGTTCGGCTTCTTCGTCGGCCAGGCGATGAAGGCCTCGAAAGGCAAGGCCAACCCGCAGCAGGTCAACGAACTGCTGAAGAAAAAGCTGGAAGGCTGACGTGCCTGCCGGGAGCCGGCCGCGTCGGCTCCCGTTTCACCTTCCCCGCACTTTCGTTACGCTTCTCGTCGTCTCGACAATAAGAAGAGAGCCGTGATGCGCCTGAGCCTCGCCCGGCCCCGCTGGGTATCCGCACTGCTCGTATCGTCCCTGCTGCTCGGCGGTTGTGCCGGTCTTCGCCCCGGCGGCGAGGAGGAACGCATCGATCCCTCCGGTTACCGCGCCGAGGGCAAGGCTTCCTATTACGGTTCCCGTCATCATGGCCGACGCACGGCCAGCGGCGAGCGCTTCGACCAGAACGCCCTGACCGCCGCCCACCGGACGCTGCCGTTCGGTACCCGGGTCCGGGTCACCAACCTGAACAATGCCCGCACCGTGGTGGTCCGTATCAATGATCGCGGCCCCTACGGCCGTGGGCGCATCATCGATCTCTCGTTCAAGGCCGCCCAGCAACTGGACATGATCCGCACCGGCGTCGTACCCGTCCGCGTCGAGAGCCTGGTCGACTGAACGGCGACGCACATCGTAACAATCCGTTGCCATCCCCCGCTGGCGCCGGCAAGGCGGATCGTTAAGCTACGCGCAATCTTTTCTGGAGCTCGACAATGACGTTGATGACTTTTGTCTACCTGATCGCCGGCCTCATCCTGCTGGTAGCCGGCGCGGAAGTTCTGGTGCGCGGCGCAGCACGGCTGGCGGCGATTTTCGGCATCCCGCCCCTGGTGATCGGCCTCACCGTGGTGGCCTTCGGCACCAGTGCCCCGGAAACGGCCGTCAGCGTGCAGGCGGCGCTGAACGGCAGCGGCGATATCGCTATCGGCAACGTCGTCGGCAGCAACATCGCCAATGTCCTGCTGATTCTCGGCCTGTCGGCGATCATCGCCCCGCTCGTCGTCTCCCGGCAGTTGATCCGCCTGGACGTGCCGCTGATGATCGGTGCCAGCCTGGTTACCTTCGCCCTGGCCTGGGACGGCGAACTGAGCCGTCTCGACGGTGCCCTGCTGTTCAGTGGCGTACTGGCCTACACGACCTTCCTCATCATCAGCAGCCGTCGCGACAAGGCTGCCGCCAGCGACGACGAGTTCGCCGAAGAGTTCGGCCTGCACGAACAACCCAAGCGCTTCGCCTGGCTGGTCAACCTGTTGCTGGTGATCGGCGGCCTCGTCCTGCTGGTGGCCGGCTCGAACTTCCTGGTCGAAGGCGCCGTCTCCCTGGCCCGTGCCCTGGGCCTGTCCGAACTGGTGATCGGCCTGACCGTCATCGCAATCGGCACCTCGCTGCCGGAGCTGGCGACCTCCATCCTCGCCGCGCTCAAGGGCGAGCGCGACATCGCCGTGGGCAACGTGGTCGGCAGCAACATCTTCAACCTGCTCTGCGTGCTAGGCCTTGCCTCGCTGGTCTCGCCGAAGGCGATTTCCGTCTCACCAAATGCTCTGGCCTTCGACTTCCCGGTGATGATCGCGGTGGCCGTGGCCTGCCTGCCAATCTTCTTCTCCGGCTACCGGATCAACCGCTGGGAAGGCCTGCTGTTCTTCGGCTATTACCTGGCCTACACGCTGTACCTGGTGCTGTTCGCCACCGGCGCGCCGTTGATCAGCGAATTCCGCGCCGGCATGATCGGCTTCGTCCTGCCGCTGACCGCCCTGACCCTGGCAGTGATCGCCGCGCGGTCCTGGCACCTGCAACGTCGTTGATTCCGAAGGAGCACGCACATGAGCGAAAACCGCGAACAGGGCCTGCAAGTCCGCCGCGAGGTGATGGGCGAGGCCTTCGTCGAGCGCGCCATGGGCTCGGCCACCGCGTTCACCCAACCGTTGCAGGACTTCGTCAACGAACACGCCTGGGGCGGCGTCTGGACCCGCGAAGGGTTGCCGCGCAAGACCCGCAGCCTGATCACCCTGGCCGCGCTCACCGCCCTGAAATGCCCGCAGGAACTGAAAGGCCACGTGCGCGGCGCGCTGAACAATGGCTGTACGCCGGAGGAAATCCGCGAAGCCCTGCTGCACTGCGCCGTCTACGCCGGCGTACCGGCCGCCATCGACGCCTTCCGCGCCGCCCAGGAAGTCGTCGAAGCCTGGCAGGCCGAACAGAAAGCCTGAGCCCACCGACGCGTGCGGCCAACTCGGCCGCTCTCTATCGTCGCGCCAAGCGCGTCACACTTCTCGCCACGCCCTCGTCCCCATCGCATCCATCTCGGCCTGTCAGACTCGGCTACTAGAAACCGAGGCAACGAGACGGACACGCTCACATCCGCGACCCGCATCTCATAGCAAATGCGAAGAGCCCTGCTGATCCGGGGGCTTCATGGTGCTGAAATCCCCCACCGGTTCCGTCAGGCCGTCCGACGCCACGCAGGAAGGCCAAGCACATCGTGTTTCCCACGCTCGCCCACCCAGGCCTCGCCTCCCACATTCCTAGCGCTCCCAATCATGAACAAGACATTCCACTTCATCGCGGGCCTTCCCCGCTCCGGCTCGACATTACTGGCCGCGATTCTGCGGCAGAATCCGAACGTCTATGCCCGCATGAGCAGCCCGCTGGCACGGATTCTTTCGTCCATCCTGGTGGAGACGAACGGCGAAGATGGGCCCCTGGTGACGCCGGAAAGGCGCCGCCGCATCCTCCGGGGTGTATTCGACTCGTTCTATGCGGACGAAGAGCGCGGCATCATCTTCGATACCAACCGAGGCTGGTGTGCGCGCCTGCCCTTGCTTCATGAACTGTTCGATGACGTCCGGGTGATTTGCCTGGTCAGAAGCGTAGCCGGCGTCCTGGATAGCTTCGAAACGCTGGTACAGCGCAACGTCTTCGAGCGTTCCGGCTTGTTCCACAACGAGGAAGAGCGCGCCACCGTCTATTCGCGCTCCCAGGCACTGCTCTTGCCGAACCGAACCGTCGGCTATGCACTGAACGCACTCAAGGAGGCCGTTTACGGCAACTATTCGCGCTCCCTCCTGCTGGTGGAATACGACCACCTGACTCGCTTCCCGAAGGAAACCCTTCGACTGATCTATGAATTCCTAGGGACGTCGCCCTTCGAGCACAGCTTCGACAGCCTGACCTACGACGAGCCTCATTTCGACAACGGTCTGTCCACTCCCGGCCTGCACTTCGTCAAGCGCAATACCGAGGCCGTGGCACGGCCCACGGTCCTGCCCCCGGACCTGTTCGAACACGCCGAATACCTGAATTTCTGGCGCGAGCCGAACTACAGCGAGGCGAACATCATCCGCCTCGACCCGGCGGACAACCGGTTGGCCATCCAACCGCTGGCCGGCACCGCAACGCCCAACCGCCTCAATACTGGCCGGGTCCTTTCCTGACCGGGCTCCGTCCACCGCCGCTCCGACCCGGCGAATCGACCACGAAGCAGGCCTAGCATGCGAATGGCTGACAGCTCACATACCCCGCGTGCGGACATCCGCAAGCCCGCCACGCTCTGGATGACCGGTCTCTCCGGAGCTGGCAAGACCACCCTTGCCGGCCACCTGAAGGAGCGACTGGAACGATGCGGTCACCGCTGCGCCATCCTGGATGGCGACACGCTTCGCCAAGGCTTGAGCAGCGACTTGGGATACGGCCGCGAAGACCGCAAGGAGCAGGTACGCCGAGTCGCCCATGTCGCACGGATACTTAACGACGCCGGCGTGGATGTCATCGTCGCGCTCGTCTCGCCCTACCGCGCCGACCGGCAACTCGCCCGCACCATCATCGGCCCCGCGAACATGCTGGAAATCTGGGTTTGTGCGTCGCTGGAAACCTGCCGCGCCCGCGACCCCAAGGGCCTCTACCGTCAGGTGGAAGACGGCCTGTTGTCCGGCCTGACCGGAATCGCTGCGCCCTACGAACCACCGGGAGAGGAAGCACTGCCGGTCGATACCGGCCGGTTCGACGTGCAGACCTGTACCGCTCGTATCCTCGATGCTCTCCACACCCGCCTTTCTTCCCGACCGGATCTCGACAATGCTCAGTGCTGACGAGAAGCACCCGCTGAATGCCTGGAACGACACCACGCAAACGCTCGACGAACTACCGGTTCCTCAACTCTTCGAGCGGCAGGTGACCGAACATGCCAATGCACAAGCCGTCGTCTTCGGCGATACGCATCTGACTTATGCGGAGCTGGACGAACGTGCCAACCGGCTGGCCCATCGGCTCATCGAACTGGGAATCGGCCGGGAACACCGGGTTGCCGTCGCCTTACCCCGTTCGCCGGAACTTCCCATCGCTCTGCTCGCCATCCTCAAGGCGGGCGGCACATACCTGCCGCTCGATGCGGACTACCCATCCACGCGCCTGGCCTACATGATCGGCGACGCCCAGCCGGCGCTGCTGCTGACCACCCGCGAAAACCGGAAGGCTCTTCCCGCCTTCGATGCCGCCGGTACACTGCTGCTCGACGATGCCCAGTGCCAGGCCGATCTCGCCCAACAGCCTTCCCACGCGCCCAGCGACAGCGAGCGGGGCTTCACACTGACACCCCATCAAACCGCCTACATCATCTATACCTCGGGCTCTACGGGGCAACCGAAAGGTGTGATGGTGTCTCATCGCGGCCTGCCGCACCTGGTCAGCACCCACCAACGGCGTTGCGAGCTGGGGCCCGGCTGCCGGGTGCTGCAGTTCGCCTCGCCTGGTTTCGACGCGGCAATTTCGGAGATGCTGCGGCCCCTGTTGTCCGGCGCCACGCTGGTGATGGCGCCTCCGGAGCAATTGACGCCCAGTGCCCCCCTGGCCGCGCTGGTCGAACGAGCAAGCATCACGCACCTCACCCTGACACCCGCCGTCCTCGCCGTCATGCCGGACGACAGCCTCGCATCGGTCCGCTGCCTCATCGTTGCCGGCGAAGCCTTTTCCTCCGCCCTGGTGGAGCGCTGGGAGAGCCGCCAGCGGCGGTTGGTCAATGCCTATGGCCCGACGGAAGCGACCGTATTGGCGACGATGAATGCCACGCTGAGCCCCTCGGACCTGTCCATCGGCACGCCCATCGATAACGCCCGCATCCACCTCCTCGATGCCGGACTCCGGCAGGTTCCCCTCGGCACCCCTGGTGAAATCTGCATCGGCGGCGCCGGCATCGCCCGGGGCTACCTGAACCGCCCCGGCCTCACCGCCGAGCGCTTCGTCGCCGACCCTTTCGGCCCACCCGGCGCACGCCTCTACCGCTCCGGCGATCTCGGCCGCTGGCGAGACGACGGCAGCCTGGAGTTCCTCGGACGCATCGATGACCAAGTGAAGATTCGCGGCTTCCGTATCGAGCCCGGCGAGATCCAGACCCTGCTGGAACAGCATCCCGGCGTGGCCCAGGCCCTCGTCCATCTGCATGAGAATCCGCCCGGCAGCAAGCGGCTGGTCGCCTATGCCGTCCCCACCGACGGCCAGCATCCACAGCCCGGGACGCTACGCCGCTTCCTCGCCGAGCGCCTGCCGGACCATATGGTCCCCGCCGCCGTGCTGATGCTCCCGGCGCTGCCGTTGACCGCCCATGGCAAGATCGACCGCCAGGCACTCCCCGTCCCGACCTTCGCCGCCCGCGCAGACTCCCGCTCGCCACGCACGTCCCGCGAACGTACCCTGGCGACGCTCTTCGCCGACACCCTCGGCGTATCGGATATCGGCATCGACGACAGTTTCTTCGATCTCGGCGGCCACTCACTGCTGGCCATCCAGTTGGCGGGTCGCGTTCGTGAAGTCCTGGGCCTGGACCTGTCGGTCCGCACGCTCTTCGAGGCGCCCAGCGTCGCGGAGCTGGCCACTCGACTGGACAGCAGCCCGACGGCCGCTGACCGTCCACGCCTGGCACCGGCGCTACGGCCCGAGCGCCTGCCGCTGTCTCCGGCCCAGCAGCGGCTCTGGTTCCTGCAAAAGCTCGAAGGCCTGGGTGCGACCTACAACCTCCCATCCGGTTGGCTGCTCGAAGGCCCGCTCGACACCGATGCGCTGGAAGCCTCCCTGGGCGACCTGACCGACCGCCACGAAAGCCTGCGCACGATATTCCCCGAAGCGGAAACCGGCCCACACCAGCACATCCTGCCGGCGGCCCAGGCGCGCCCCACCCTCGAGCGGCTCGCCATACCGGGCAATCCGCTGGACATCCTGGAACGGTTGGCGAGCCAACCGTTCGACCTGGCGACGCAGATCCCCCTGCGCGCCGCCCTGCTGCGGCTCGCACCGGAACGTCACCTGCTAGTGCTGGTCCTGCACCACATCGCTGCCGACGGCTGGTCCATCGCCCCCCTGATGGCCGATCTGTCGGCCGCCTACGCCGCCCGCCGGAACGGCAGGGCCCCGGAGTGGGCACCGTTGCCGGTCCAATACGCCGACTACACCCTCTGGCAGCACGCCATGCTGGGCTCGCCGGAAACCCCCGACAGCCTCTCCGCCCGCCAACTCGCTCATTGGCGAGACGCCTTGTCGGGCCTGCCCGATCTCTGCACACCGCTGTCCGACCGTCCGCGCCCCGCCCAGCTCAGCCAACGAGGCGGCTTACTGGTATTGCAGATTCCATCGGCACTGCACGGTGCCCTGATCGAAGTGGGCCTGCGCCATGGCGCCAGCCTGTTCATGGTGCTGCAGGCCGCCCTGGCCATCCTCCTCAGCCGACATGGCGCGGGCCAGGACATTGTGATCGGCTCACCGGTGGCCGGGCGCGACGACCAAGCCCTCGCCCCGCTGGTCGGCTTCTTCGTCAATACCCTGGCCCTGCGCACCGACACCCACGGCAATCCCACGGTGGCGGACCTGTTGAAGCGGGTCCGCGACCAGAGCCTGGCCGCCTATGCGAACCAGGACGTGCCCTTCGAGCAGGTAGTCGAGGCGTTGAACCCGAATCGCACGCCGTCGGCACATCCGGTATTCCAAGTGATGCTGGGGCTGCAGAACATGGCACTCCCCCGGCTCGCCCTGGCCGGCCTGCAGGTCACGCCGAAGCCAGTAGAGCAGCCGTCGATCAAGTGCGACCTGGTCTTCAATCTGCGCGAAGAAACAGGCCCCGGCGGCGAGCCGGCCGGCCTGTATGGCCGCCTCGAATATGCCGCCGATTTGTTCGACCACCCTACCGCCGAACACCTGGCGGAACGCTGGCAGCGAATATTGGAGGCCATGGCCGCCGCCCCCGGAGAACGAATCGACGACATCGCCCTGCTCGATGCCGAAGAAACCCACCGGTTGGAACACTGGAACGATACCCGGCAAGCGGTGGACGAATGGCCCATCCCGACGCTGTTCGCGCGGCGTGTGCTGGAGCATCCCGACGCCACGGCGCTGGTCGCCGGCGCCACCCGGATGTCCTATGCGGAACTCGACAACCGCGCCAACCGGCTCGCCCACCGCCTGCTGGCCTCCGGTGTCGCCCGGGAAGACGCCGTCGCCGTGCTGCACGAAGACACCCTCGATTTCGTCGTGTCGATCCTCGCGGTGCTCAAGGCCGGCGGCGTCTATGTCCCGCTGTCGTCCCGCTACCCCGAAGAGCGCAAGCGCTGGATCGTTGAAGACGCCGCCGCGAAAGTGCTGCTGGTTCGCGATAGAGCCCACGGTGAAGGGCTCGCCGGCTGCATCGTCACCCTCGACGAGGCCGAAACGGCGCACGGGCCCGCCACGGTCCCGGACGTCCCTTACTCGGCGGACCAACTCGCCTACGTCATCTATACCTCCGGCTCGACCGGAAAACCGAAAGGCGTCGCCGTCAGCCACCGCAACATCGCCAGCTTCGTCGGCGACCAACGCTGGCAGGAAGGCGACCATACCTGCGTACTGGCGCACTCGTCCCATGCCTTCGATGCGTCCACCTACGAAATCTGGGTTCCCCTACTGACTGGAGGAACGGTGGTGGCTGCGCCCGGGGGCGAGCTGGACCCGGCTAGCCTGGAACGGACGCTTGTCGAAGGCGGCATCACGGCGCTGTTCCTGACCACCGCGCTGTTCCGCCTGGTCATGGACTGCGCTCCATCCAGTCTCTCCAGCCTGCGCACCGTATGGACCGGCGGCGAGCGCGCCTCGCCCGCGGCCTTCCGACGCATGCTCGACGCCTGTCCGGCGACCCGGACGGTACACGTCTATGGCCCCACGGAAACCACCACCTTCGCCGTGGCGCATGCCCTGCCCATCGCCGCCCCGGTGGCGGAAAACGTCCCCCTAGGCCTGCCGCTGGGCAATACCCAGGTGCACATCCTCGACCATCGGCTCCGGCGGCAGCCCATCGGCGTCGCCGGAGAAATCTGCATCGGCGGGCCAGGCGTGGCGCGCGGCTACCTGAACCGCCCCGGCCTCACCGCCGAGCGCTTCGTCGCCGATCCCTTCGGCCCGCCCGGCTCACGTCTCTATCGCTCCGGCGACCTCGGCCGCTGGCGCCACGACGGCACCCTCGAATTCCTCGGCCGCATCGACGATCAGGTGAAGATTCGCGGTTTCCGCATCGAGCCCGGCGAAATCCAGGCCGCGCTGGAGCAGCACCCCGACGTCGCGCAGGCCGTCGTGCTTGTCCGCGAAGCACAAGCCGGCGGCCAGCAGTTGATCGCCTATGCGGTCCCGTGCGACGGCGTCCGCCCCGATCCCGCCGTCTTGCGGCGCCATCTCGCCGAGCGCCTGCCGGACTACATGGTCCCGGCCGCCGTGGTCATGCTCGACGCACTCCCGCTGACCGCCAACGGCAAGATCGACCGAAAGGCCCTGCCGGCCCCCGACTTCACCGCCTCGCCTGCCCGGCGTGAGGCACGGACACCCCGCGAACACAGCCTGGCAGCGCTCTTCGCCGATACCCTCGGGCTCCCCACGGTGGGCATCGACGACAACTTCTTCGATCTCGGCGGCCACTCGCTGCTGGCCACCCACCTGGTCAGTCGCATCCGCTCGACGCTGGGCCTGGATCTTTCCCTGCGCACCCTGTTCGAAGCGCCCAGTGTGGCCCAGCTCGCGCAACGGCTCGACGCCGCTACCGGCGAAACCCGTCCCGCCCTGCGTCCCCGGCCGCGTCCCGGATCGCTCCCGCTGGCGTTCGCCCAGCAACGCCTGTGGTTCATCCACCGTCTCGAAGGGCCGGGCCCCACCTACAACATCCCGGTGTGCTGGAGCCTGTCCGGCGAACTCGACCGCGCCGCACTGGAGCATGCCCTCGCCGATCTCGTCACGCGCCATGAAAGCCTGCGCACGCTATTCGTCGAAACCCCGGACGGCGCCTGCCAGCGCATTCTTCCTGCCGAACAGGCCCATCCCGACCTGGACTGTGTCGACCTCACCGGCATCCGCCTGCCCGAACAGCCGGATACTTCGCCACCGCCCGCATTGCGGGATGCCATCGATCAGGCGGCGCGCTACGGCATCGATCTGGAGCGGGAAATCCCCCTGCGAGCCACCCTCTTCTGCCTAGGGCCGACGCAGCACGCCCTGCTGCTGACACTCCATCACATCGCCGCCGACGGCCTGTCCATTCCCCCGCTGTCGGCCGACCTGGCACACGCCTATGCGGCGCGACGCAAAGGCCAGGTGCCGGCCTGGCCACCGCTGCCCATCCAATATGCCGACTACAGCCTCTGGCAGCACGACCTGCTCGGCGACCCGGCCGCCCCGGACAGCCTCGCGGCGCGCCAACTCGACTATTGGCGCCAGGCGCTCGACGGTGTGCCGGAGCTGTGCGGGCTCCAGCCCGACCGCCCACGGCCGGCCCGACCGAGCCACCGGGGCGACTCGGTGGCGCTCGACCTTCCACCGGGCTTGCATGCACCATTGACCGCTCTCGGCCAACGCCACGGCGCCACCCTGTACATGGTGCTGCAGGCCGCTCTGGCCATCCTGCTGACACGCCAGGGCGCCGGCACCGACATTGTGATCGGCGCGCCTCTCGCCGGGCGGACCGACACAGCGCTCGACCCGCTGGTGGGCTTCTTCGTCAACACCCTCGCCCTACGCATCGATACCCGCGGCGATCCAGACGTAGCCACCCTGCTCGGCCGCATCCGTGAACGAAACCTGGCAGCCTATGCCCACCAGGACCTGCCGTTCGAGCGGCTGGTCGAGGCACTGAACCCGGCACGCACCTTATCGGCCCATCCCCTGTTCCAGGTGATGCTCGGCCTCCAGCATGGCTCGCACACGAGCCTCGCCCTCGAAGGGCTGACGACCGCAGCGCTGCCGGCAAGCCTGGCAGCGGTGAAATTCGATCTGGTGTTCAACCTGCGCGAGAGCCTGGACGCCCAGGGCCGTCCCGTGGAACTCCACGGCAGCCTGGAGTACGCCACCGACCTTTTCGAGCGCCCCACCGCCGAGCGCCTGGCCCGGCAGTGGCGAAACATCCTCGACGCCATGCTGGCCGATCCAAACCGCCGAATCGGCGAAATCGACCTGCTGGATGCGCACGACAGGCATCTGCTGCAGCGCTGGAATGCCAGCGCTGCGCCGGTCGAGGAAGGCCCCGTTGCGCCTCTCTTCGAGCGCCAGGTCGAGCGGTCTCCCGATGCCACCGCCCTGGTCTTCGCCGATCAGGCGCTGAGCTATCGCGAGCTCAACGGCCGCGCCAACCGTCTGGCCCACCAGTTGCTGGCGATGGGCGTGAGCCGGGAGGACCGGATTGCCGTTGCCCTGCCGCGCTCCGCGGAACTCGCGGTCGCCATGCTCGCGCTGTTCAAGGCCGGCGCCACCTACCTGCCGCTCGACCCCGGCTACCCGCACGCCCGCCTCGCCTTCATGCTGGAAGATGCCCGCCCGGTGGCCCTGCTGACCACCCGCACCCTCCAGCCCGGCCTGCCGGACTTCCACGGCCCGCTCCTGCTGCTCGACGACCCCACCTGCGCCCGTCAACTGGCGGACAGGCCCGCCGACAACCCCGGCGATGAATCACGGGGGTTTGCCCTCTCGGCGGAACAGGCGGCCTACATCATCTACACCTCGGGCTCCACCGGCACGCCAAAAGGAGTGGTGGTGAGCCATCGGGGTCTGCCCCACTTGGTCAGCACCCATCGACAACGGTGCGGGTTGGGGCCAGGGAGCCGCGTGCTGCAGTTCGCCTCGCCCAGCTTCGACGCTGCGATTTCCGAGCTGCTGCGACCTCTGCTTTCGGGCGCGACCCTGGTGATGGCCGCCAGCGACGAGCTGACGCCCGGCGCACCGCTGACTGCGCTGCTGGCGCGCGAACGGATCACCCATCTCACCCTGCCGCCCGCCGCCCTGGCGGTGATGCCGGACGACAGCCTGGCATCGGTCCGCTACCTCGTGGTCGCCGGCGAGGCGTCCTCTCCCGCCCTGGTGGAGCGCTGGGGCAAGGGGCGGACCATGATCAATGCCTACGGCCCGACGGAGGCAACGGTGGCGGCAACGATGAACGCCGCCATGACGCCCACCGACCTGTCCATCGGTACGCCCATCGACAACGCACGCATCCATTTGCTGGACACCCGGCTGCGCGAAGTGCCCCTCGGCGCGCCCGGGGAAATCTGCATCGGTGGGCCCGGCGTGGCACGCGGCTACCTGAATCGCCCCGGCCTCACCGCCGAGCGCTTCATTGCCGATCCCTTCGGCCCGCCCGGGGCACGCCTCTACCGCTCCGGCGACCTCGGCCGCTGGCGCAACGACGGCACGCTCGAATACCTCGGGCGGATCGACGAGCAGGTGAAGATTCGCGGCTTCCGCATCGAGCTGGGCGAGATCGAAACCCGTCTCGCCGCCTGCCCCGGCATCCGCGAAACAGCCGTCATCGCCCGCGACACTGGTTCGGGTGACAAA
>NZ_MUJY01000080.1 GCF_002286785.1 Pseudomonas sp. PIC25
CATTCTTGGCCAAGACACCGGAGCGGGTTATTTCATATTTCAGGCATGCGCCCGTACAGTACGCAGCCTAGATCGTGTATTTGATTGCCGGGTTAATAAATCAGGTTCAGATAAAAATGATGGGGCTAAAAATTAGAGATGGGAAGGGAGGGGGCTATCTAAGTGAGAGGCTGAAGTTCTTCCTTAATGGTATGAGTGTTCGGGAGGAAAGTGGTTACAATCGTTTGGTTCGTAATGAAAAGAGTATTTCTTTGTATGGATACTATTTAGTTCCTAAGGGAGGGGTGTATTCATATGTAATCGGCTGCAATTCTGGGGCTCGGTGCGAACTGGAGACATTTTATGATGATTCTCTTGATTATGCTGTTAGCTTTGATGAGAAGTATTTGGATGATATTAAATATACTGATGAAAAGGTTCGTGGGTTAATTGGAAGTATGGTCTGTATATAAAGTGGCATTGTTTTGTTGATGGTTGCCTGGTGGGTGTGTTCTTACGAAGAGGTCTGGTGTGTGATTCGTCTTTGCAGTTACTGGAGGTTAGAGTGAGTAAAAGATCGAAAATAATCATTTTCGTATTGGTTTTCTTGGCTTCTTTTGCGTGTCTGATTTTTGTTTATGGCGACAGGGTGATTGTTTCATTTTATGGAGGAGGATTGGTCTTTAATGGCTCTACGGCTATGGATTTGCACAAGGCTTCAGTAGGTGGGGGAAGATATTGTATTCCCAAGGCATATTATAGATTTTCAAACTCGTTCTATTCTGGAAGTAGTATTGGTGTCAATCTAAGTTTGGACGTTGATGGCTTTATGCCGTGGAATATATACAGAGAGAAATACATTGGTTCTGATGGCGGCATTAAGTTGGATAAAGAGATAGGTGTGGTTTTGTATAGTGATGCCTCTAGTTCTGGGCGTGAAGAATTTTGGAGGTTAAGAATCCCTAATCCCAGGGTTGAAAAAGTCGAAGGATACACAAAGCTGTGGCCCACAGGAGTGTCTCAATCCGAACTTGAGTATTTTTTGATTCCGGATGGAGTTGACGATTACTCGGTGCTGATCCGTTGCTGGAAAGGGCGCCGTTGTGAGTTGGATTCTCTTTATAAGAATTCAGTGAGATATAAGCTGAATTTTGATGAGCGGTACTTGGTTGGTCTCGAGGAATTAAATAGTAGAGTTATAAGTTTTATTGATTCTTTACGCTGTGATTGAGCTGGAAGGACTATATGGCTGTAGAACATTTGACGGTATCTGATATTGAAAGGCTTTTGGGTAAATGGGCGGCTGGTGATAGAGGGGGGGGTTTATTGGGACTATTATAAATTGACCGGCGAGTATCAGGCACTGATACAAGGGCAAATTACCACCTACAGTGGTACGTGGGGTGGCATGGCTATGACCGGAAATTACTTGGCAAAATTGGCTGACCAAAAAGATTATATTCTTACTTTGGATAACTTTTCTTCGGCTATTATTGCTGGGACTCTTGAAGCTATTCAAGAAGATTTCAGGTCTGAGGGTGGGGATGGTTTGTTAGATAAGCTTCAAATGCAAGAGGCTGATTTCAAAACTTGGTCTGGGCTAAGTATGGGGAATCTATTTCCCGGCAATATGCAGTTTGCTATGTCTTTGGAGGGCTGGCTTTTCCATAGAGACAAGATATTTACAGAAGGCGCAGGAAATTCTCTCTGGATGGGTTTTCAGAATGTCGATGTGTTTTCGAGTGAAGCCTATAAGCCTGAGGAGTTAGGTAATCGCTTTGATGAATTTCAGGGGGAGAGATATGAAAAGATTGATTTGGAGGGGCATCCTGAGTCAGATGGGCGGTTTCTTCGTGTAATAGATCGGGAAACAGGGCATTTGGTTTTTATTCAGGATACGCAACCGCCTGAGCCATTCTCAAAAATTATTACAACGGAAATAGCGGGTGTGCCTGTTCTACCTGTGCCCGGTGTTGGTGTAACTTGGGGTGTCGAGGATTATCGAACTGCGCTATCGCCAGACTCTCCTGCTTATATCGCTAGGCAGTCACTAAAGGCATATGTGCAGGCTGATCAACCTCCGGGAACGGCTTTTATTCCCAATCAAATACCACCTAATGTCTTTTTTACGCATGCATTGGATAGTGGCCTACGTATAGAGACTCAAGAGCTTTGGCATCAACATGTATTGAATAAGATTGAGGCGTTGACGGCATCAAGTGGATATGATGTGGCTGGGCGAGAACGCTTAATAGCTCTTTACTCGAATCGGGCGAATCAAGGAGTGGAAGGTTTCCTGAAGTCCATGGAGCGGCTTTTTTTCAAGATTGATAATCCAGCCTCCGTTACGAGTGAGTTGGACTATTCGGGAAGAATGGAGCGCCTCGTCTCATATCTTAATAGTTTGCCGGAGAGCGGTAGCATTGCTCGGTTGGTGGATTTGTCCTCGCTGTCCGGTCCGGAAATTCTGCAGCTTGCAAGTCAATCTGATGACATTTCTCTTCCTTATAGATATGCACTTGCTCATCTTGATCCGATTGTTTTGGATGACGTAAATCTTTATCTGGATCACAACCAACACGGCGAACTCGAACTCTACGACTCCACCACTGGCACCGGAAAACTCACCGCCGAATGGCTGACCGCCCGCGCCGACCTGCTCAACCGCCAGATCCAAGCGGCCTTGGTGGATCGCGCACTGACGCAAGATCCGTTTACCCGCTTCGGCAC
>NZ_MUJY01000081.1 GCF_002286785.1 Pseudomonas sp. PIC25
GCAAGGGGTGTTGTGGGTGCCGTTCGATGCGCTGCCGAGGTTCGCGGCGCCGGTAGCGGAACGACGGCCAATGCGGCGGGGGTTGTTGGGGCGTTGGGGGCGGTGACGGGCTCTCGGCGATAAGGACGTCCAAGGGCTGGATCCATGTGTTCCGGCCCTTGGGGGCACATTCGATGGGCTTCGTCATGGGGCGAACTCATTCGCCCCTTGAAGTCCGGCTTTGCTTTTGTAGGAGCCAGCTTGCTGGCGAATGGAGCCACGCAAAGCTTCGCCAGCAGAGCTGGCTCCTACAGGTGAGGGGCTACGGGGCGTTGATCACCTCCGCATGGTGGCAGGCCACTTGGCGGGCATCGAGCAGGCGCAGTTCCGGCACTTCCACCGCGCAGCGCTCGGTCGCGTAGGGGCAGCGCTTGTGGAAGGCGCAGCCGGACGGCGGGTCGAGCGGGTTGGGCAGTTCGCCCTGAATCTTGATTTTCGGCTTGGCCGGGTCGGGGTGGATGGTCGGGGTCGCGGAGAGCAGCGCCTGGGTGTAGGGGTGCAGCGGGCGGCTGTAGATGCGCTCCGCGTCGCCCATTTCCACCGGGCGGCCGAGGTACATCACCAGGATCTGGTCAGCGACGTGCTGCACCACCGACAGGTTGTGGGAGATGAACACGTAGGCGGTGTTGAACTGCTCCTGCAGATCCATGAACAGGTTGAGCACCTGCGCCTGGATGGAGACGTCCAGCGCCGAGGTGGGCTCGTCGGCGACCACGATCTTCGGGTTGAGCATCATCGCCCGGGCAATGGCGATGCGTTGGCGCTGGCCGCCGGAGAACATGTGCGGGTAGCGCTGGTAATGCTCGGGGCGCAGGCCGACCTGCTGCATCATGGCCTGCACCCGCTCGCGGCGTTCGCTGCGGGACAGCGAGGTGTTGATCGCCAGCGGCTCGGCCAACTGGTCGCCGATCTTCTGCCTTGGGTTGAGCGAAGCGTAGGGGCTCTGGAAGACCATCTGCACGTCGCGGCGCAGTTGCTTGCGTTCGGCCTTGCCGGCGCCGGCGATTTCCTGGCCGGCGATCTGCAGCGAACCGGAGGTGGGTTCCTCGATCAGCGTCAGCGCGCGGGCCAGGGTGGATTTGCCGCAGCCGGACTCGCCGACTACCGCCAAGGTCTTGCCGGCGTCCAGTTCGAAGGACACGCCGTTGAGGGCGCGCACCGTGGCGTGGGGCTTGAACAGGCCACGGGAGATTTCGTAGTGACGGGTCAGGTCATGGGCGGTCAGGACGGCACTCATCAGGCCACCTCCGAGGACAGGTTGAGCGGGTAGAAGCAGCGCACCGCGCCGCGCGCGTGGGCATCCAGCCCCGGCCGGCGCTCGCGGCAGTTCGCCTGGGCGTAGGGGCAGCGCGGCGACAGCAGGCAGCCGTGCGGACGGTCGTAGCGGCCGGGGACGATGCCCGGCAGGGTGGCCAGCCGGCGCGCGCCCTGGCTGTGTTCGGGAATCGCCGCTAGCAGCGCCTCGGTGTAGGGATGGGTGGGCGCCTCGAACAGCGCCGGCACCTGGCCAACCTCCACCGCCTGGCCGGCGTACATCACGCAGACGCGGTCGGCGGTTTCCGCCACCACGGCGAGGTCGTGGGTGATCAGCACCAGGGCCATGCCCTGGTCGCGCTGCAGGTCGAGCAAGAGGTCCATGATCTGCGCCTGGATGGTCACGTCCAGGGCGGTGGTGGGTTCGTCGGCGATCAGCAGCTTGGGTTCGCCGGCGATGGCCATGGCGATCGCCACGCGCTGGCTCATGCCGCCGGAGAGCTGGTGCGGGTAGGCATCCAGGCGGCTGGCGGCGCCGGGGATTTCGACCCGTTCGAGCAATTCCAGGGCCCGCTGGCGCGCGGCCTTGCCGGACAGGCCGAGGTGCTGGCGCAGCACTTCTTCGATCTGGAAGCCCACGGTGTAGCTGGGATTGAGGGCGGTCATCGGGTCCTGGAAGACCATCGCCAGGTCCTTGCCGACGATGCGCCGGCGCTGCCGGCCCTTGAGCTTGAGCATGTCGGTGCCGTCGAAGCTGAGGCTGTCGGCGCTGACGATGCCGGGGGCGTCGATCAGGCCCATCAGGGCCATCATGGTCACCGATTTGCCCGAGCCGGACTCGCCGACGATGGCCAGTACTTCGCCCTTGTCCACGCGAAGATCGAGACCGTCCACCACCGGGACGGCGTTGGCGTCGCCGAAGCGTACGCTGAGGTTCTTGATGTCGAGGAGGCTCATGCTGCGGGCTCCTGGCGGGAAAGGGGGGGGCGGGGCGGATTCATGTGGCCATGTGGGGCACGTCGGGCGAATGAATTCACCCCTGCGGTGGCGGAGTTCCGGCCGGACATGATCGCCCTCACTCGAAATCGGGTGGAGCGTGCAGCCATGACATTCGCCAGCAAGCTGGCTCCTACAGGTACGGTATGGGTCATGGCATTCCTCACACCGCATTCTTCAGCTTCGGGTCCAGCGCGTCGCGCAGGCCGTCGCCCATCAGGTTGATCGCCAGCACGCTGAGCAGGATGGTCAGGCCGGGCAGGGAGACCACCCACCAGGCGCGCTCGATGTAGTCGCGGGCGGAGGCCAGCATGGTGCCCCATTCGGGCGTCGGCGGTTGCACGCCGAGGCCGAGGAAGCCCAGGGCGGCGGCGTCGAGGATCGCCGAGGAGAAGCTCATGGTGGCCTGGACGATCAGCGGCGCCATGCAGTTCGGCAGTACGGTGACGAACATCAGCCGCGGCAGGCCGGCGCCGGCGAGACGCGCGGCGGTCACGTAGTCGCGGTTGAGTTCGCCCATCACCGCGGCGCGGGTCAGGCGCACGTAGGCCGGCAGGTGCACGATGGCGATGGCGAACACGGTGTTGTTCAGCCCTGGGCCGAGGATGGCGACGATGGCCACCGCCAGCAGCAGCGATGGCAGGGCCAGCATGATGTCCATCAGGCGCATGATCGACGGGCCGAGCAGGCGCGGGAAGAAGCCGGCGACCAGGCCGAGCAGGATGCCCGGCAGCAGCGACAGCAGCACCGAAGACAGGCCGATCAGCAGCGACAGCCGCGAGCCGTGGATCAGGCGCGAGAGCAGGTCGCGGCCGAGTTCGTCGGTGCCGAGGATGAACTGCGCCTGCCCGCCCTCCAGCCACATCGGCGGGGTGAGCAGGAAGTCGCGGTACTGTTCGCTGGGGTTGTGCGGCGCCACCCAGGGGGCGAACAGCGCGCAGAACACCACCACCAGCATGAACAGCAGGCCGCCCACCGCGCCTTTGTTACGCGAGAACGCCTGCCAGAATTCCTTCAGCGGGGATGGGTACAGCGCCATCGGTTCGGCCAGGGGGGCCTCGGCGCGCAGAGGTTGGGTCGTCGTGTTCATGTGGCTTCCTCAGCGCTGGTGACGGATACGGGGATTGGCCAGGCCATACAGAATGTCCACCGTGAAGTTGACCAGGATGACCAGGCAGGCGATCAGCAGGATGCCGTTCTGCACCACCGGATAGTCGCGGGCGCCGATGGATTCGATCAGCCATTTGCCGATGCCCGGCCAGGAGAAGATGGTTTCGGTGAGCACCGCGCCGGCCAGCAGAGTGCCGATCTGCAGGCCGAACACCGTGAGCACCGGGATCAGCGCGTTGCGCAGGGCATGCACGAACACCACCCGTGCCGGCGACAGCCCTTTGGCCCGGGCGGTACGCACGTAGTCCTCGCGCAGCACTTCGAGCATCGCCGAGCGGGTCATCCGGGCGATCACCGCCAGCGGGATGGTGCCCAGCACGATGGCCGGCAGGATCAGGTGGCGCAGGGCATCGACGAAGGCGCCTTCCTCCTCGCTGAGCAGGGTGTCGATCAGCATGAAGCCGGTGACCGGCTCGATGTCGTAGAGCAGGTCGATGCGCCCGGACACCGGCGTCCAGCCGAGGCCCACGGAGAAGAACATGATGAGGATCAGGCCCCACCAGAAGATCGGCATCGAGTAGCCGGTGAGGGATATGCCCATCACCCCGTGGTCGAACAGCGAGCCGCGTTTCAGCGCGGCGATCACCCCGGCCAGCACGCCGAGAGTGCCGGCGAACAGCAAGGCGGCCAGGGCCAGTTCGACGGTGGCCGGGAACAGGGTGAGGAACTCGCTCCATACGCTCTCGCGGGTGCGCAGCGACTCGCCGAGGTCGCCTTGGGCGAGCTTGCCGATGTAGTCGAGGTACTGGGCGTAGAGCGGCTTGTTCAGGCCGAGGCGTTCCATGGCCTGGGCATGCATTTCCGGATCGACCCGGCGTTCGCCCATCATCACTTCCACCGGATCGCCGGGAATCAGGCGGATCAGCGCGAAGGTCAGCAGGGTGACGCCGAAGAAGGTGGGGATCAGCAGCCCCAGTCGGCGGGCGATGAAACTTAGCATCTTGGCGAGTTACTCCTCTTCGTTCGGAACACGCCCGCGGGCGGGGTGCTCCTTCTTGTCGGCCAGGCGGCGATCTCTCTGGCCGCCGCCCGTGCCACCGCTACTCCACCCGTGTGGTGGCGAAGTTATTGTTGGTCATCGGGTTGATGACATAGCCTTGGACGTTCTTCCAACGCACGTTGAACAGCTTGGGATGCGCCAGCGGCACCCAGGGCACCTGTTCGTGGAACACCGCGTTGGCCTGCTCGTAGAGCCGGGTCCGCTCGGCGTTGTCGGTGACGCCGCGGGCCTTCTGGATCAGGTCTTCGAACTGCCGGTTGCACCAGCGTGCATGGTTCTCCCCGGATTCCGCCGCCGCGCAGCTCAGGTTCGGGCCGACGAAGTTGTCCGGGTCGCCGTTGTCGCCGGCCCAGCCGAGGATGACCATGTCGTGTTCGCCGTTCTTGGCGCGCTTGAGCAGCTCGCCCCATTCCAGGGAGCGGATGGTCATGTCGATGCCCACCTTGGCCAGATCGGCCTGCATGATCTGTGCCGCCAGGGCCGGGTTGGGGATGGTGATGGAGGTCCCGTTGCGGATGAACATCGTGACCTTCAATCCCTCCACGCCGGCCTCCTTGAGCAGTGCCTTGGCCCGTGCCGGGTCGTGCGGCCAGTCGCGCACCGCGTGGTTGTATCCCAGCAGTGTAGGCGGATACGGCAGCACCGCCGGGGTCGCCGCGCCGGGCCCGAACACGCTGGCCAGCAGGGCCTGCTTGTCGATCGCCAGGTTGATGGCCTGGCGCACCCGCACGTCATCCAGCGGCTTGTGCTGGGTATTGATCGCCACGTAGGTGGTGAGCAGCGCCTCCATCTCGTCCACCGTGAGGCGCTCGTCCTGCCTCAAGGCCGGCACGTCCTCCGGTTTGGGGTAGAGCGCCACCTGGCATTCCCGGGCGCGGACCTTCTGGATGCGCACGTTGGGATCGGTGGTGATGGCGAAGATCAGGTTGTCGATCGCCGGCTTGCCCTGGAAGTAATCCGGGTGGGCCTTGTAGCGGACCTGTGCGTCCTTGGCGTAGCGGGCGAAGACGAACGGCCCGGTGCCGATGGGGCGGGTGTTGAGGTCGTTGGTCTTGCCGGCCTTGAGCAACTGGTCGGCGTACTCGGCCGAGTAGATCGAGGTGAAACCCATGGCCAGGTCGGCGAGGAACGGCGCCTCCGGGCGGGTCAGGGTGAAGCGCACGGTGTGGTCGTCGACCTTCTCCACCGACTCGATCAGGTCGCCCATGCCCATGGACTCGAAGTACCCGTAGCCGCGCGGCGAGGACTCATGCCACGGGTGCTGGGGATCGAGCTGGCGCTGGAAGCTCCAGACCACGTCGTCCGCGTTGAATGCGCGGGTTGGCGTGAAGTAGTCCGTGGTGTGGAACTTCACGCCCCGGCGCAAGTGGAAGGTGTAGGTCAGGCCATCCTCGCTGATGTCCCAGCGCTCGGCCAGGCTCGGCACCAGTTGGGCGGTACCGGGCTTGAAGGCCAGCAGGCGGTTGAAGATCGCTTCGCTGGCGGCGTCGTTGGTCACCGCGCCGGTGTACTGCACGATATCGAAGCCCTCCGGCGCGGCCTCGGTGCATACCACCAGATTCTTCGCCAGGGCCGGCGCAGCGCCGAGGGCCAGCAACAGCGGCAGGTAACGTAGAGTTGGGTGCATGTCGATGTCCTTATCTCACAGCAGGTTGAAGGGGAAGGTGCTGACGATGCGCAGCTCGTCGAGGCTGCCGTCGACCTGATTGCGGCTGGAGCGATGGGACATATAGCTCACCTTGAAGGTGCTGTCCTTGATCGCGCCGCTCTGCACCGTATAGGCACCGACCAGTCCGTACTCGTGATGCTTCTCGCCATCCTGGGCGCGGACCTCGGCGTAGTTGCCGTAGGCGCCGTTGCGGTCGCCGTCGTAGTGGGTGCCGTCGATGTCCCAGCCCTTGGCGTACCAGAAGGTGGTGCTGAAACCGGGCACGCCGAAGTGCGACCAGTCGGTGGCGTAGCGGATCTGCGCGGACTTCTCGTTAGGGCCGTTGAAGTCGGAGAGCAGCGAGTTGGCCAGGTAGATGGCGGCGGTCTCGTGCACGTAGTCGAAGTATTCGTCACCGTCGACCTGCTGCCAGGCCAGGGTCAGTGAGTGCGCCTGATGGGCAAGGGTGAACGCCAGGCTCCAGGTGTTGTTGTCGATGTAGCCGGCCTTGCGGTCGCCGGCGTCGCGGGTGGCGTAGCCGTTGAAGGCGGTGCGCAGGGCGAGGGTTTCCTTGTCGCCCAGGTCGTGGGTGAGGCTCAGGTAGTACTGCTTCCACACGTCTTCGAACAGGTCGCCGTAGACGGAGACTTCCAGGTTATCCAGCGGCGTGTAGGTGCCGCCCAGGTAGCTCATGCGGTCGGCTTCCACCTCGCGGGTGCCGTATTCGGTGGTGAAGTCTTCGTCGCCGGCGCCGGTACGCGGGCTGACCCGGGTGAAGCTGCCGCCCTGCAGGACCAAGCCGTCCAGCTCTTCGCTGGTCAGCGCCGCGCCGGTGAAGCTGGAGGGCAGGGCGCGGTTGTCGATGTAGCCGAACACCGGCGTGTCGACCAGGAAGCGGCCGACCTTCAGCTCGGTGCTGGAGGCACGCAGGCGGACGTCGGCGATGCCCAGCTTCGACCACTCGTCCACGCCATGGCCGTTGCTGTCCGCCAGGGTCCGGTTGCCGCCGCCGGCGATGCGGCCCTTGCCGCGCTCCAGGTTGATCGCGCTGAACGCGCCGACGTCCAGGCCGAAGCCCACGGTGCCCTGGGTGTAGCCGGAGCTGTACTTGAGGATGGTGCCCTGCACCCAGGTCTTGCGGGCGTGGGTGCGTTCCGAGCCGCCGTCCTTGGGAATGCGGAAGGCGAAGCTGTCTTCGGTGTGTTCACGCGCATAGAAGTTGCGGGTGGACAGGGTCAGGCTCTGGCCCTCGACGAAGCCGGTGGCGCCGGCCTGGCCCTTGGGCGGCTCGGCGACGTCCGTCACCCCCTCGACCTCGGTGGAGAACACCGGGTTGTTCGTCGGTGGCGTCGTCGTTTCCTCTTCCGCCAGGGCCGGCGCGGCGAGGGCGAGCAAGGCGAGGCCGACGGTGGCCTGTCGATGCAGTGTGGTTTTCATAGCAGTCGCTCCTGTTTCTTGTGGTTTTTTCCAGGACAAGGACGAACTACCCGTTGCTCTTGCGGACCACCGAGCGCGACTGCCGGCCAGGTGGCCTCTGCATTTCTCTGCGATCCGCTCACCGAAGCGATGCGCGGGAGCAGCATCCTTGCGAATCTTCAGGGTCTATTGGCGTTTCGGCGCGAGCCGCGGCGAAACGTCAATAGATCCTGGGGCAGGTATGAAAAAACACGCGGACTCCGGTCTGCTGCCGGATGTCGATAAACGCGGGAGGCGGGGCGGCGCCTGGCGCCGCCCCGTCGGGTCAGGGCGCGTTGCTCACGCCATAGAAGGAGTTGCGTCCGAACGGACTGATCAGGAAACCCTGAACGCTGGTGCGCATCGGCTGGTACACCGTGGAATGCGCGATGGGCGTGATTGGCACTTGCTGCTGGAGACGCTGCTGGGCCTGCTTATAGAGAGTGGTGCGCTGTTCCACGTCGGTGACGGCCTTGGCTTGCTTCACCAGCTTGTCGTAGTCGGCGTCGCACCACTTGGAGAAGTTGTTGCCGTCCACCGAATCGCAGCCGTAGAGCGTGCCCAGCCAGTTGTCCGGATCGCCGTTGTCGCCGGTCCAGCCGATCAGCATGGCGTCGTGTTCGCCGTTGTGAGCGCGCTTGATGTACTCGCCCCACTCGTAACTGACGATGCGCGCCTTGATGCCGACCTTGGCCCAGTCGGACTGGATCATCTCGGCCATCAGCTTGGCGTTGGGGTTGTACGGGCGCTGCACCGGCATGGCCCAGAGGGTGATCTCGCTGCCTTCGGCGATGCCGGCCTGCTTCAGCAGCGCCTTGGCTTTCTCCGGGTCGTAGGCGCGGTCCTTGATGGTCTCGTCATAGGACCACTGGGTCGGCGGCATGCCGTTCACCGCCAGTTGCCCGGCGCCCTGGTACACGGCATCGACGATGGCCTGCTTGTCCACCGCCATGTCCAGCGCCTGGCGCACTTCCAACTTGTCGAAGGGCGCGCGGGTGACGTTGTAGGCGATGTAGCCGAGGTTGTAGCCGGGTTGGCTGGGCACCGTCAGCTTCGGGTCGTCCTGCAGGACCTTGAGGTCGGCCGGGCGCGGGTTGAGGGTGATCTGGCACTCACCGGCCTTGAGCTTCTGCGCGCGTACCGAGGCATCGGTGTTGATCGAGAAGATCAGGTTGTCGATCTTCACGTCCTCGGGCTTCCAGTAGTCCTTGTTGCCGGTGAAGCGGATCTGCGCATCCTTCTGGTAGCGCTTGAACACGAAGGGGCCGGTGCCGATGGGCTTCTGGTTGAGTTGCTGTGGCTTGCCGGCCGTGAGCAACTGGTGCGCGTATTCGGCGGAATGGATGGCGGCGAAGTTCATCGCCAGGTTCTGGATGAAGGCGGCGTCCACGTTGTTCAGCACGAAGCGCACGGTGTGCTCGTCGACCTTCTCCACCTTGGCTATGGTCTTGTCCAGGCCCATGTCGGTGAAGTAGGGGAACTCGGAGGGGTAGGCCTTGCGGAACGGATGGTCCTTGTCGAGCATCCGCTGGAAGGTGAACAGCACGTCGTCCGCATTGAATTCGCGGGTCGGCTTGAAGTAGTCGGTGCTGTGGAATTTCACGCCCTTGCGCAGGTGGAAGGTGTAGGTCAGGCCGTCGTCGCTGACATCCCAGCTTTCGGCCAGTGCCGGAACGGCGCGGGTGCTGCCGCGCTGGAACTGCGCCAGGCGGTTGAACAGGGGTTCCGAGGTCGCATCGAAATCGGTGCCGGTGGTGTACTGGCCGGGGTCGAAGCCGGCCGGGCTGCCTTCCGAACAGAACACCAGGTTGCTGGCGGAAGCGAAGGGGGCGCTGAGGGCGAGACCGGCGGCGAGCCATGCCGGGAGTCGGGAATTCTTGCGCATGCAAACCTCTTTTGTTCTTTTTCTACGGCCTTGTGGACCGGGTCGTTCGCTCGTACCAACGGCCGGGTCTGGCAGGGGGTGAGCGGCGGTAGGGTCGCTCAAAGGGGGCAACCGATCGCGCTCGAAATTAAGTGATACTGAAATAGCGGTCAACAGAAATTAAGCACCACTAACATTTCTTCACGGTCCGGGTGGCGGGACCTTAACGGGTGGGGTCGTCGAACAGGGCCATGGTCGTGACCGTCAGCACCTCGGCCACCTCGCTGCCGGTGTTGGCCAGGCAGTGCGGCTTGCCCGCGTCGAAGTGCACCGAATCGCCGGCGCCCAGCGGGTACTGGCGGCCTTCGATGGTGTAGAGGATTTGCCCGGAGAGGACATAGGCGAACTCAGCGCCTTCGTGGGAAATCAGCTCCGACTGGTAACCCACCGGCATGCTCATTTTCACCGCGTTGAGCAGGTTGCCGGGAAAGCTGCTGGACAGTCGCTCGTAGGTCAGCGGCTGGCCCTCGATGGCATAGCGCACCCGTTCGCCCTGGTGGGAGTCCGGCTGCGGCTGGGGCGGCTGGTCGAACAGCACATTGAGCGGCACGCCAAGGGACTTGGCGATATTCGCCAGCGACGAAATGGAGATGCCGGTGAGATTGCGCTCGGCCTGGGACAGGAAACTGGCGGTCAGCCCGGCTTCCGCGGCGACCTGGTTGAGTGTCTTCTTGGCGGCTCGCCGATAGCGGCGCAGGCGTTCGCCGATGCGATCTACGGTCATGGATACGGCTCGTAGGGGAAGGCGGCCAGTATACGCACAGCCGTCTCGCTGAAAAGCCAATAGGACTTAAGCACCACTGAAATTACCTTTGACCTGAATTTAAGCTGCACTTAAATTCTGCGCTCTCATCCTGTCAGACAAAAAGGAGCCCCCATGACGCTCGGAGTAGGTGGTTGCACGGCGGAGCAGGCCCTGGCCAGCCTCGACATCATGACCGACGGCGCCGAACCCATCGGCCTGGCCGAATACCAGGCCCGCATCGCTCGTGCCCAGGCCCTCATGCGGCAACAGGGCATCGCGGCGGCCTTCATCAACGCCGGCAGCAACCTGCGCTATTTCACTGGGGTGCAATGGCGTCCGAGCGAGCGACTGGTGGGCGCGGTGCTGCCGGTATCGGGCGCGTTGGAGTATTTGGCGCCGGCCTTCGAGGAAGGCACCGTGCGGGACTTTCAGGTCGTCCCCGGCGCAATCCATACCTGGGAGGAACACGAAGACCCGTACCGCCTGCTGCTGGATGCCTTCGCACGCCTGGGCGTCCGGGCCGGCGACCGGGTGGGATTGTGCACGACCCTGCCGTTCGGCATGTATGAGCGCCTGCGCCAGTTGGGCTCCGGTTTCGTGTTCCTCGATGCGGCGTCGATCACCGACGCCTGTCGCCAGTGCAAATCCCCCGCCGAACTGGCCCTGATGCAGCGCGCCAAGCATATGACCCTGGACGTGCAAAAGGCTGCCGCCAGCATCCTGCGCGAAGGGATCAGCACCACCGAAGTGGCCGAGTTCATCCATCAGGCGCACCGCAAGGTGGGCGCCTCCGGTTCCACCTTCTGCATCGTCCTGTTCGGCCCCGCCACCGCCTTCCCCCATGGCGTGAAAGACCCGCAAGTCCTGAAGTCGGGCGACATGGTGCTGATCGACACCGGCTGCCAACTGCATGGCTACCAGTCGGACATCACCCGCAGCTACGTCTTTGGCACGCCGAACGAGCGCCAACGGGTCCTGTGGAACATGGAGAAAGACGCCCAGCTCGCTGCGTTCGAAGCGGCACGGCTCGGCGCGCCCTGCGAAGCCGTCGACGCGGCGGCGCGAGCCTCCCTGGAGGCCAACGGCCTCGGCCCCGATTACCGCCTGCCCGGCCTGCCGCACCGTACCGGCCACGGCATCGGGTTGGACGTACACGAAGGCCCGTACCTGGTGCGCGGCGACGAGACCCCGTTGGCGGAAGGGATGTGCTTCAGCAACGAACCGATGATCTGCGTGCCCGGCGAATTCGGCATCCGCCTGGAAGACCACTTCTACATGACGGCCAACGGACCGCGCTGGTTCACCGAGCCGAGCCACTCGGTGGACGACCCGTTCGGGTTGGATTGCTGAGAGAACCGTAGCCCGAATGAGCGAAGCGTAATCCGGGACTTCGCGGTCCCGGATTGCGCCGGGGCTTATCCGGGCTACCGCAGCCAGCGTCCCAGCCGGCCCCGGCGCGGCACCGCGCCTTCACTCACCAGCTCCGGCAGTGCCTTCAACGGCACCCACAGCTCCCCCTGCCACTCCAGCAGGCTGACCCGCCGCGCCTCCCAGGCCATCTGCGTGCGCCGCGGCGCCGTGCATACCTCCGCCTGTTCATCGCGCAACAGCGGCACCACCTCCTGGGTCAGCCAGCGGCGCAGGTTGCGGTTCTCCGGGTGGCTGAACCGCCACAGCGCCCGGTACGCCCCGGACTCGCTGATCGCCGGCACTGCCTCCTCGCCACCGTTCGCCAGGGCGAAGCGCACGCTGCGCAATTGGTCGTCGTCCACATACCGGCAAAGCCGTTCCGGGTACCGATGGCCCATCAGCAAGCCGAAATCCTTGGCCGCGAACCACGGCTGGCCGTCGATCAGAGCGTATCTATTCTTCCCCGCTACCATGTTTGGCGACACGAGGTAATTCGAAAGACGGGGCAGGAGGCCTGCCGTAAGGAGGAACTATGCAGTCTGTTGTATTTCTGGACGATGCCGAAGTTGCACTTGATGACTTGGTGGATGCGCTCGAAACACATGGTGTGGTGGTGCTCGATTCCATGTTCAGGGGCCCCGCTAGAGTGCTACGAGACCAAGCGGTTAACGCCATGCAGCTGAACAATGAGGAAGAAGTCATCAATCATTGCGAGTTGGAGGTGTTTGTGGGTGGGGAGCTGAGTTACGTCACTACCTTTTTTTATTCCGGCAAACATCTTTTTCATCACCAAAGGTCACAGTGCCTTGTTGAACGTGCAATGGCGGAGTGGGTGGCGAAAGGACAGCCAAGATATTATGTGTTCAGAGATCGGGTTAGAGCTTATGGCAAGCATTAGCGCTCCCCCGGTCGATTGAATTCGACCCTACGCTCCCGGCCGCGATGCGACCGGGAGCGGGTGGGGTTACTTCACGCTGACGCCGTAGAAGGAGTTCAACCCGAACGGGCTGACCTTGAAGTCCTGCACGGTCTTGCGCATGGGCTGGTTGACGGTGGAGTGGGCGATCGGGGTGATCGGCACCTGGCCCTTGAGGATGTGCTGGGCCTCTTTGTAGAGGGCGGTGCGCTTGTCCTGGTCGGTGACGCGCTTGCCGTCCTTGATCAGCTTGTCGTACTCGGGGTAGCACCACTTGGAGAAGTTGTTGCCATTCACCGCGTCGCAGCCGTAGAGGGTGCCCAGCCAGTTGTCCGGGTCGCCGTTGTCGCCGGTCCAGCCGATCAGCATGGTGTCGTGCTCGCCGGCCTTGGAGCGCTTGAGGTACTCGCCCCATTCGTAGGTAACGATGCGCGCCTTGATGCCGACCTTGGCCCAGTCGGACTGGATCATCTCGGCCATCAGCTTGGCGTTGGGGTTGTATGGACGCTGCACCGGCATGGCCCAGAGGGTGATTTCGGTGCCTTCCTTGATGCCAGCCTTTTTCAGCAGTTCCTTGGCTTTTTCCGGGTCGTAGACGGTGTCCTGGATGCTGTCGTCATAGGACCATTGGGTCGGCGGCAAGGCGTTCTTGGCCAGTTGGCCGGCGCCCTGGTAGACGGCGCCAATGATCGCCTTCTTGTTCACCGCCATGTCCAGCGCCTGGCGTACTTCGAGCTGGTCGAGCGGCTTGTGGGTGACGTTGTAGGCGATGTAGCCGAGGTTGAAGCCGGGCTGTTCGGCGACTTCGAGGTTCGGGTCTTTCTTCAGGCCGTCGAGGTCGGCCGGGCGCGGGTTGAGGGTGATCTGGCACTCGCCGGCCTTGAGCTTCTGGGCACGCACCGAGGCGTCGGTGTTGATGGAGAAGATCAGGTTATCCACCTTCACTTCGTCCGGGTTCCAGTAGTCCTTGTTGCCGGTGAAACGGATCTGCGCGTCCTTCTGGTAACGCTTGAATACGAAGGGGCCGGTGCCGATGGGCTTCTGGTTGATGTCGGCGGGTTTGCCGGCCTTGAGCAACTGGTCGGCGTACTCGGCGGAGTGGATCGAGGCGAAGCTCATCGCCAGGTTCTGGATGAAGGCCGCATCGACCGCAGCCAGGGTGAACTTGACGGTGTGGTCGTCGAGTTTTTCCACGCTGGTGATGTTGGTGTCCATCCCCATGTCGGTGAAGTAGGGGAATTCGGTGGGGTAGGCCTTACGGAACGGGTGATCCTTGTCGAGCATGCGCTGGAAGGTGAACAGCACGTCGTCCGCATTGAATTCGCGGGTCGGCTTGAAGAAGTCGGTGCTATGGAACTTCACGCCCTTGCGCAGGTGGAAGGTGTAGGTCAGGCCGTCGTCGGAGACGTCCCAGCTTTCCGCCAGGCCCGGCACGACCTTGGTACCGCCGCGCTCGAACTGGCTCAGGCGGTTGTAGACGGTCTCGGCGGCGGCGTCGAAATCGGTGCCGGTGGTGTATTGACCGGGGTCGAAGCCGGCCGGGCTGCCTTCCGAGCAGAACACGAGGTTGCTGGCGGCCTGGGCGACGGGAGCGCCGGCGATCAGCCCTGCGCCGAGAAGAAACGGAATGACGGCGTTTTTGCGCATGATGTCCTCAATTTGTTGTCATTGTCGTCGAGGTACGGCCTCATGGGCCGACCCGGGTGAAGCTATGCAGGGCGTATGCCCGGTGCAAGTCACCCGGATTCTTCCGGGGCGAATCTGCTTCCAGTTCGTCCGTGAATGTCGCGTTTCTATAACTATCCTGACGGGCCGGTCAGCCGGCGGTGCGCCACACGGAGCACCGCCGCACCGGATCAGGGCATTTCCACTTCGATCACGCCATCGGCGTTCAGGGTGATCTGGCTGGTGCCGGCCTCGATGTCCTGGGCCGGAGCGCTGGCTTCCATCAAGGCCATGCCTTTCATGGCCATGCGCGGCATCGGTTGCGGGAAGCCGCCGCTGCTGAGGTTCAGGTTGACCAGTTTGTAGCCCTTGCCGCCGAGGGCTTCGGTGGCGAGCTGGGCGCGGGCCTTGAAGGCGGCCACGGCTTCCTTGAGCAGGGCGTCCTCATGCTGCTTGCGGGTGGCCTGGGAGATGGCGAAGTCCATGCCGCCCATCTTCATGCTGCTCATCAGGTCGGCGGTGAGTTGGGAGAGGGCGGCGAAGTCGGCGCTTTCCAGGCGCAGCTCGGCGCGCTCGCGCCAGGCGGTGATCTTCTGGCCCTTCTCGTCGTAGACCGGATAGCTGTTGCGGCTGCCGAGGCTGACGGTCACGCCCTTGACCTTGCGCGCCTGGTCGATGGCGGCATTGAGGGTGCGGGTAATGTCGCCGGCCAGCTTGGCCGGGTCGCTGCTCTGTGCCTCGCTGTAGAGCAGCACGTGCATGCGGTCGTGGGCCACTTCCTGGCTGACTTCGGCGCGCAGAGCGATCTGGTTGTAGCGGGGTTCGTCGGCACCGGCCGGCAGGCTGGCGAGGGCCGCGAGGCTCAGGCTGAACAGCGCGGCGAGACGGGGGAGGGAAAGCATGGCAACTCCTTGTACAGGGTGGATTGCAAGAGAGTAGAGCGTTTTCGCCACCTTGCGAGCCGGAGCGCGGAGGTGGCAGTCGATCCTTTGGACGTGGCGCGCAGGCAATCCGGGTTAACAGGCCGCTGAAAAACTACCTGCGTTGCCGATACGGCGTTAAAAACGACCTGTAATCGGGTTTCACTGCGTCGCGTTGCCGCAGATCAGCAGTCAGCCGGCGAGGCTTGGTTATACTCGGGCCTCGCCCGATGCCGGTCCCCATGGAACACGCATGCTCGAACCCGTACAGCTTCTTTCCGCCAGCCGGCAGAATCTCTGGCGTCTCACGCTGATCCGCATCCTCGTGCTGGCCGCCCAGGCCGGCTCGGTGGGCATCGCCTACGTCTCCGACCTGCTGCCGCTGCCCTGGCTCGAGTTGAGCATGACCCTCTGCGTGTCCGCCGGATTGTGCCTGCTCACCGCGCTGCGCCTGCGCGGCCCGTGGCCGGTGACCGAGCTGGAGTACGCCGTCCAGCTCGCCTGCGACCTGATCATCCACAGCGTGCTGCTGTATTACTCGGGGGGCTCCACCAACCCCTTCGTCTCCTATTACCTGGTGCCGCTGACCATCGCCGCGGCGATCCTGCCGTGGTTCTACTCCATGGTGCTCAGCGGCCTGGCGCTGACCGGCTACACCGCACTGCTGATCTGGTATCACCCGCTGCACATGGCCAACGTCCAGCACGAGGCCATGCTGATCAGCCTGCACCTGTTCGGCATGTGGCTGAACTTCGCCCTGTCGGCGGCCTTCATCACCTTCTTCGTGGTCAAGATGGCCGGGGCCCTGCGTCGCCAGGACCAGCTCCAGGCCGAGCGCCGCGAAGAAATGCTGCGCGACCAGCAACTGCTCGCCGTGGCGACCCAGGCCGCTGGCGCCGCCCATGAATTGGGTACGCCGCTGGCGACCATGAGCGTGTTGATCAAGGAGCTGCGCCGCGAGCACCCCGACCCGCTGCTGCAGGAGGATCTGGCGGTGCTGCAGGAGCAGGTCAAGCTGTGCAAGGACACCCTCCAGCATCTGGTCCGCGCGGCCGAGGCCGACCGTCGCCAGACCGTGGAAGAACAGAGCGCCGCTGCCTGGCTGGAGGCCGCGCTGAACCGCTGGCACCTGATGCGCCCGGAAGCCAGCTATCGCTACCAGCGCCTCGGCCAGGGCAGCGTGCCGCGTTTGGCGCCGCCGCCGGACCTGACCCAGGCGCTGCTCAACCTGTTGAACAACGCCGCCGATGCCTGCCCGGACGACCTCGATATCTGCCTCGACTGGGACGCCTACGAGCTGTGCATCAGCATCCGCGACCACGGGGTCGGCGTGCCCCTGGCGATCGCCGAGCAACTCGGCAAACCCTTCTTCACCACCAAGGGCAAGGGCTTCGGCCTCGGCCTGTTCCTCAGCCAGGCCAGCGTGACCCGGGCCGGCGGGTCGGTGAAGCTCTACAATCACGAGGAGGGCGGAACGCTGACCGAGCTGCGCCTTCCGAGACTGGCAGCGAGAGACGACCATGAGTGAAAACCCCCAGATCGAAGGCGAAGAGCAGCCGCATCTGCTGCTGGTCGATGACGACGCCACCTTCACCCGCGTGATGGCGCGCGCCATGGACCGGCGCGGCCTGCGCGTGACCTGTGCCGGTTCGGCCGAAGAGGGCTTGAAGCTGGCGGAACAGGACCTGCCGGACTACGCCGTGCTGGACCTGAAGATGGAAGGCGACTCCGGGCTGGTGCTGCTGCCCAAGCTGCTGGCGCTGGACCCGGAAATGCGCGTGCTGATCCTCACCGGCTATTCGAGCATCGCCACCGCCGTGGAGGCGATCAAGCGTGGCGCCTGCAATTACCTGTGCAAGCCGGCCGACGCCGACGACGTGCTCACCGCGCTGCTCTCCGAGCATGCCGACCTGGATAGTCTGGTGCCGGAAAACCCGATGTCGGTGGACCGCTTGCAGTGGGAGCATATCCAGCGCGTCCTGGCCGAGCACGACGGCAATATCTCCGCCACCGCCCGTGCCCTGGGCATGCACCGCCGTACCTTGCAGCGCAAGTTACAGAAGCGCCCGGTCCGCCGCTGACTGGCTGAACCCTGCCCGGCCAGGCATGCGCCACGGCCGGGGAGACGCTTTTCCGCGTTCATGTGGCTATGATTAGCAACCTAATCGATAGCCGGGTCGCGGTATGCTCCCTCTCGTCCTGCAGACGCTGAACATCACCCTTCCGGTCTTCGCGATGCTTTTCCTGGGCATCCTGCTGAAGCGCCTGGGGCTGATCGATGCCCATTTCGTCAACACCGCTTCCGGGCTGGTGTTCAACGTCAGCATGCCGGTCATGCTGTTCCTCGCCATTCTCCATGCCGACCTCAATACCGCACTGCAACCGGCGGTGATCGGTTATTTCGTGGCGGCGACCCTGGCCGGTTTCCTGCTCAGTTGGGGCTGGGCGATCTGGCGCTGCCCGCGCGCCGACCGGGGCGTCTATGTGCAGGGCTCGTTCCGCGGCAACAACGGCATCGTCGGCCTGGCGCTGGCTACCAGCCTGTACGGCGACTATGGCCTGTCCCTCGGCGGCGTGCTGGGCGGCGTGGTGATCCTCAGCTACAACACCCTGTCCGTGTTGGTGCTGGAGGTCTACAACCCGAACGTCAAGACCAGCGTCCGCCACATCCTGCGCAGTATTTTCACCAACCCGCTGATCCTCGGCGTGTTGCTGGCCATTCCCTTCGCCTACTGGAAGATTCCTTTGCCGGGCGCGCTGATCGTTTCCGGCGAGTACCTGGCGAAACTGACCCTGCCGCTGGCGCTGATCTGCATCGGCGGCACCCTGTCGCTGGCCGCACTGCGCGCCTCCAGCCACCTGGCCATCGGCGCCAGCCTGATCAAGATGGTCTGGATGCCGCTGTTCGCCACGCTGGGCGCGTTCTTCTGCGGCTTCCGCGGCGCCGAACTGGGCATCCTGTTCCTCTATTTCGCCAGCCCGACGGCGGCGGCCAGTTTCGTCATGGCCAAGGCGGCGGGCGGCAACCACGACCTGGCGGCGGCGATCATCGTGATCACCACCCTGGCGGCGGTGGTGACCACCAATATCGGTCTGGCGGTGTTGCAGTGGGGCGGTTGGATTTGAATCCTAACTGTGACGGAATTCTTCTTTTCCAGTGAGCCCATTGCGGGCTTGATGGCGACTCGCTAGCCTTTGCCACCTTCGCGCCGTTAATGGATTAAACATGCGCATCTTCCCCTGTCTGTTCCTCGTCCTGGCTGCATTCGTCGCAACGGCCCGGGCGGAACCTTCCGTGTCCCTGGAAGGCCCCACGGCAGGCTGGCGCTATAACGGACTCAACGAGCGCGACGGCGAAGCCCGCGTCGCCTATCCCACCCCGCCCATCGACCGGGGCGCCCAGCGCGGGCGCAGCCTGATCGAGGGCCGCCTGAAAGACCTCGCCGGTACCCGCCAGCCGTACCGCCTGGTGGTCAACGGCAACCCGCTGCCGCTCTACACCGATGCCGAAGGGCGCTTCGTGCGGCCCTATAACTTCGGTGCCGGCTCCAACAGCGTGGCCCTCAGTGTCGACGGCAAGACGGTCAAGCGCGTGCAGTTCTACGAGGCCAACCAGAGCAAGACGCCCGCGCGCCTGCGCATCGCCCTCGGTTGGGACGATCCCAAGGCCGAGCTCGACCTGCATGTCATCACCCCGGACGGCCAGCACGCCTTCTGGGCTCACCCAGTGCTGAGCAATGGCGGCGGCCTGGATGTGGATAGCGTCGACGGCCCCGGACCGGAAATGTTCACGATGGCCGCACCGCTCCACGGCACCTATCTGGTGTACGTCAACTACTGGGGCAACCTCGGCCCGCAGGGGTACAACTTCCAGGCCGGCAGCAATCAGAACGACCTCATCACTGCCCAGATCAACCTGGTGTTCAACGAGAACACCGTGAACGAGAAGCGCGAGACCTTCGTGGTGCCGCTGCGCGCCATCGGCGACCTGCTGCTCGTCAAATCCTTCAACCATTGAGTGTTTCCCGCCATGAGCGACTCTTCCTCCGCCTCCCAGAAAAGCGTCCGCTCCGGCCGCCTGCGCCTGCTGCTGATCGCCCTGGTCATTGCCCTGCCGGTGGCCGCCGGCGGCCTGTTCGCCTGGCTGCAGCAGCGGTCGGCGGGGGATCGCCAACTGGTCGAGCGCAATGCCCTGGGGCTCGATCTGGCGCGCCCCGACGTACTGATCGAGAGCCAGTCCCTGAGCCGTCTGCCCAGGGACCTGCTGGCCGTCCCGCTGCTGCGCGACACCCTCACCGAGGACTTCGTCTTCTATTACGAGCAGAATGCCGACCGCCTGGGGCTGGCGGGCAGCCTGCGGCGTATCGTCTACGAACATGACCTCGAATGGCGCGATACCTTGCTCGATGAACTGCTCGACCAGCCGGCCCAAGTTGCCCTCTGGCGCGACGCGGGCGGCCGGCTCCGGCATTTCCTTGTCGCTATCGAGCGCGGCGGGTTGGCCAGACTGCTGGAGCCGGTGGCCAAGCTGGCGCTGAACGACAGCCAGTTGAGCGTGGCCGGCGAACTGAACGTGGACGGTATCGCCGTGCCGTTGTACCGCCTGCGCTATCAGAACCAGCGCTCGGTGCTTTTCGCCTCCCATGGCGACCGCCTGCTCGTCGCGTCCAGCGCGGACATGCTGTTCGCCGAGATGCCGGCCAAGGCGTCGTCCAGTGAGGATGACAGCGCGCCGCTGGCCCAGGTCAGCGCCGAGACGGCGGAAAGCCTGCTCGGTGGCGGTCAGCCGTTCGATGCGCGTTTCGGTCTGGCGCCACGCGAAGGGCTGGCACATCGCATCGCCCTCGGCTCGGAATACCTGGCGCTGGGCTACCAGCGCTTCATCCCCAGTTTCGCCGGCCTGCGTTTCGAGATGGACGGGGGCGGCTGGCGCAGCTTCCTTGCCCTGCACGAGGTGGACGGCCAGCCGGTGTTCGACTTCGCTCCGGTATGGCGCGCCATGCCGATGGGTGCCAGCGCCTGTGTCGCGCTGCCGGCGGCGCCGGCCATGGCGGAGCGGCTGCTGGATCGCGTCGGCGCCGGTCCGGAGGTGGCGAAGCGGCTGTCGGCGCAGCTCAGCGGCACCGCCGGATTGTGCTGGTACGCCGAGTCCCGCCTGCATTCGCCGTTGCTGGTCGGCCAGTTGACGGCCGCCCCCGACGAGCAGACGGATGCCGACATCGGCACCCTGTTCGGGTCGGTGATCGGTGCCTGGGAGTCCTTCGCCGAGAACGGCAGCTTCCCCGTGCAGGAGGAGGAGCAGGGCGACCTGCATAGCTGGCGCCGCGAGGTCAGCTCCAACTTCGGCCAATACCCCGCCGAGCAGGCGGAGCATGCCGACGCCATGGCCGCCCGCGGCTTCTTCCGCGTCAGCCTGGCGCGGCGCGGCCAGACCCTGCTGTTCTCCCTCGACGACCAACTGGTGGACAAGGCCCTGGCCACTCTCGACAAGCGCTTCCCGCCGCTGGCCGAGGTGCTGCCGGGCGACGCCCTGGTGCCGGCCTTCCTGGCGCCGGAGGCCCTGGCCGCGTTGCTGGAGCGGGAAACCCTGGACAGCCTGCCGAAGGACATGGAGCCGGTCTTCCGTAACGCCGCGGAAACCCATCTGCTGCCCAAGCTGCGCGCCCTGGCCGGGCACAAGCGCTACGCCCTGGCGCTGCCGCAGACCGAACAGGCCGACGGCCGTTGGCAATGGCTGCCCCTGGAGTGGCGCGCACTATGAAACCCTTTCGTTCATGGCTAGCCGCCCTGTGCCTGCCGATGAGTCTGGCACTGCACGCGGAGGAAACGCCGCCCCTGGATGCCGGGCAATCCCAGGTGTTTCGCGCCTGGTTCGTGCGCATCGCCCAGGAGCAGTTGCGCCAGGGGCCGAGCCCGCGCTGGCACCAGCAGGACTGTGCCGGGCTGGTGCGTTTCGCCGCCAACGAGGCGCTCAAGATCCACGACGGCAAATGGTTGCGCGCCAACGGCCTGTCCAATCGCTACCTGCCGCCCGAGCTGTTTCTGAGCGACGCGCAGCGCCAGTTCGCCCAGCGCTGGAACCAGGGCAACGGCCAGACCGGCCCCTACGTCAATGCGATCAAGCTGATCCAGCACAACAGCCACTTCGTCGGCCGCGACCTGAACCAGGCGCAGCCGGGCGACCTGATTTTCTACGACCAGGGCGATGACCAGCACCTGATGATCTGGATGGGCCGCTACATCGCCTACCACACCGGCAGCTCCACTCCGACCGACAACGGCATGCGTTCGGTCAGCGTGCAACAACTCATGAAATGGAAGGACACCCGATGGATTCCCGACGCAACCAACCCCAACTTCATCGGCGTCTATCGACTGCACTTCCTCACGCGATGAGCGGCTTCGGTCGTGCGCTGGCGCTCTGCGCCCTGGTACTGTCGCCGCTCGCCGTCCAGGCCGAGGACACGGTGGAGCCCAGCTACTACACACCGGTCAGCGGCGAGTCCTTCTTCCTCCTGGCGGACAGCAGCTTCGCCGCCGACGAGGTGGCCCAGGTGCGCCTGGAAGCGCCCGGCCGCGACTATCGCCGCTACAGCATGGAGCCCTATGGCGGCGTGGACGTGCGCGTGTATCGCATCGACCAGCCGCTGGACTTCCTCAAGCGGCAGAAAAACCTGCATCGGGTGATGGTCGAGGGGCAGTTCCGGGGCGAAGGCCTGTCCAACACCCTGGCCTACCTGTGGGACAACTGGTACCGCAAGTCGCGGCGGGTGATGCAGCGGGCATTCTCCTACGAATCGCGCAAGCAGGTCACCGACGAGGCGCCGGAGCTGCGCATGGGCGAGGCCATCAGCGCGCCGACCCCGTTCGATCCGCAGCCGCAGTTCGCCCCGATGACGGGCCTGCCGCTGGTCAGCCAGTTCCGCTACCCGCTGTGGGATGCGCAGCCGATCCAGCCGCCGAAGGACGTGACGCTGGCCGGCTCGTCCAGCCAGTTCACCAACGTCAATCCGGGTAACGTCTACATCCCGTTGGGCAAGCTGAAGCCGGGCCTGTACCTGGCCGAGGCCATCGTCGGCAAGTACCGCGCCACCACCGTGGTGTTCGTGTCGAACACCGTCGCGGTGAGCAAGATCGCCGGCGACGAATTGCTGATCTGGACCGCCCGCAAGCATGAAGGCACCCCGGTGGCCGATGCCAGGCTGCTGTGGACCGACGGCCTCGGCGTGATGAGCAGCGGCAACACCGGTGCCGACGGCCTGTTGCGGCTTGCCCACGCCAGCCCGGAGCGCTCCTACGTGATCGGCGAGGACGCCGAGGGCGGGGTGTTCGTCTCCGAGAACTTCTACTACGACAGCGAAATCTATGACACCAAGCTCTACGCCTTCACTGACCGGCCGCTGTACCGGCCGGGCGACTGGGTGGAAGTGAAGATCGTCGGCCGCGAATTCAAGAATTCCCGCGACTCGGTGGCCCCGGTGGCGGCGCCGATCCGCCTCAGCGTGCTGGACGCCGCCGGCACCATCCTGCAGACCCTCGATCTGCAACTGGACGGCAAGGCCGGCAGCCAGGGGCGTTTCCAGTTGCCGGAGAACGCCGTGGCCGGCGGCTACGAGCTGCGCTTCAGCTACCGCGACCAGCTCTACAGCAGTGCCTTCCGCGTCGCCGAATACATCAAGCCGCACTTCGAAATCGCCCTGGAGCTGGCCAAGCCGGACTTTCGCACCGGCGAGACAGTGACCGGCCAACTCGTCCTGCTCTACCCGGACGGCAAGCCAGTGGCCGATGCGCGCCTGCAGCTCAGCTTGCGCGCCCAGCAACTGTCCATGGTGGACAACGAACTGCAGTACCTCGGCCAGTTCCCGGTGGAGCTGAGCAGCAGCGAGCTGACGACCGACGACCAAGGCCGCGCCAGCCTCGAGCTGCCGGCCGCGGAAAAGCCCAGCCGCTACCTGCTCACGGTGTTCGCCAGCGATGGCGCGGCCTACCGGGTCAAGACCAGCAAGGAAATCCTCATCGAGCGCGGTGCCGCGCGCTACCGCCTGGAAGCGCCCCGGCGTTTCAGCGCGGTGGGCGAGGCGGTGAAATTCAGCTACCGCAGCGAGCGCCCTACCGAGCTCAAGCCGACCCGCTACGAATGGATACGCCTGGAAGACCGCGCCCAGGGCGGCGGCGAACTGACCGGCGACGCCAAGGGTTTCGAACTGGCCTTCGAGCGGCCGGGCACCTATAGCCTGACGCTGAAGGATGCCCATGGACTGATCCTCGGCGGCACCGGCCATTCGGTGAGCGGCGAGGGCGTGAAGGCGGTGGCCGGGACCGTGGAAATCGTCCTCGACAAGGCCGAGTACCACAGCGGCGACGAGGCCCAGGCGCTGATCACCTTCCCCGAGCCGGTGGGCGACGCGTTGCTGACCCTGGAGCGCGACCGGGTGGAAGCCACGGCGCTGCTCTCCAAAGGCGGCGACTGGCTGACCCTTGAACGGCTCAACGACACTCAGTACCGGGCGCGTATCCCGGTGCGCCAGCACTTCTCGCCGAACCTGACCTTCTCGGTGCTCTACACCAAGGGCGGCGACTACAGCTTCCAGAATGCCGGGATCAAGGTGGCGATGCCGCAGATCGACATCGACATCGCCGCCGACAAGGAGCGCTATCAGCCGGGCGAGACCGTGACCGTCGAACTGGCCACCCGCTTCGCCGGCAAGCCGGCGCCGACGCGCCTCACGGTGAGCGTGGTGGACGAGATGATCTATGCGCTGCAACCGGAGATCGCCCCCGGCATCGACCAGTTCTTCTACCACCCGCGGCGCAACAACGTACGCACCAGCGCCAGCCTGTCGTTCATCGCCTACGACCTAGCCCTGCCCGGCAGCCCCAGCGCGCCCGGCCGGGCCAACCGCAGCGAGCGCGGAGTGAAGGTGCTGGAGCGGCCGCGCCGCGAGGACGTGGATACCGCCGCCTGGCAGCCGGACCTGGTCACCGACGCCGACGGCAAGGCGCGCTTCAGCTTCCGCATGCCGGACTCGCTGACACGCTGGCGCATCACCGTGCGCGCCATCGACGAGGCGGGCCAGGTGGGGCAGAAGAAGCAGTTCATCCGTTCGGAAAAACCGCTGTACCTGAAATGGAGCGGACCGACCCGCTTCCGCGCTGGCGACAAGCCCTCCCTGGGTATGTTCGCCTTCAACCAGGGCGAGACGACTGGCAAGGCCGTGCTGGTGGTGCGCTACGCCGGCCAGGAGCAGCGCCGCGAGGTGAGCCTCGAAAAAGGCGTGAACTACCTGGCGCTGCCGGCCGTCGCCCTGGGCGCCGGGGAATTGGTGGCCGAGTTGGAAACCGACGGGCAAGTGGTGGACCGGCTTGCGGTCGACCTGCACGTGGATGGTCAGGGCTGGGCCGATCGGCAGACGCTGCGCCTCGACCTCGCGGCTGGCGCCAACCCGCTGAACCTGCCGACCGATGCACGCGACATTCGCCTGAGCCTGGATAACAACGCCGACGCCTTGTTCAGCAGCCGTCTCGACGACTTGCTGGCCTATCCCTACGGCTGCGTGGAGCAGACCGCCAGCCGCCTGTTGCCGTTGTCCCTGGCCTATCCGACCCTGGCCCGTGGCGAGGCGCGCATCGGCGATCGCCTGCGCCTGATCATGCAGAACAGCCGCCTGCGACTCGTGCACATGGCCGGTCCGGAAGCCGCCTTCAGTTGGTGGGGCGACGGTGGTGTGGAGAATGCTTTCCTCACCGCCTACGCCTACTACGCCGACTGGCATGCCAGCCGCGCCCTGGCCATCGCGCTGCCGCCGGATCACTGGCAGCGCGTGCTCGACCTCTACGCCAAGCAGGCAAGCGCCACGCCGCTGTTGCAGCGGGCCCTGATCCTCGGTTTCGCCCGCGACATGGAGCTGCCGGTGGCGAGCCTGGTGGAAGGGCTGCTGGCCGATCTGGCCAATGTGGGCGAGGGGCAGGGTGGCGAGCAGATGAACGATCCTCAGGGCAGCCTGATCATGGCGGCGCCGGACTCGCCCCTGGGCCTGGCCGTCGCACGGGTGCTTGCCGCCGATCTGGCGCGCAAGACCAAGGTTGCGCTGCCGGCGGCCTTCAGCGCTCAGGTGGAGAGCGCGCGCCAACTGCTGGACGCCAGCGATTATCCGCTCGCCGAAGCCGTACGTCTCCAGCAGGCGCCGGACGCCGCTCGGGCGCGCGACCTGCTGCAACGGCTGGCCCCGGAACATTCGACCCTGGAGCGGGCCCTGGCCCTGACCTGGCTGCGTCGGAGCCTGGAGCGGTCGCCCACGGCGACCGTCCCGGAACCGGGCGAAGGCTGGCGTAAGGAGCAAGGGGCCACCGGCTCCACCTTCTGGCGCTGGCAGGGCGAAGGGCTCCCGGCCTCACTGGATATCACCGATGCGCAGGGAAGCCCGCTGAGCGCGACCCTGAGTTTCGCCAGTGTCCAGCCGGCGCAGGGCAGCCTGCCGGTTGCGCTCAAGCGCCGCCTGCTGCGGCTGGTACCGGGCGAGGAGGCCTTCAGCTTCAGTGTCGAGGAAGTGGGCGACGAGCCGCTGTCCAGTGACGAGCTGTACCTGGATGAGCTGACCCTGACCACGGACGACGAGCGTGCGTTGCGCTACGGCCTGCTGGAAGTGCCGCTGCCGCCGGGCGCCGACGTCGAGCGGACCACCTGGGGCATTACCGTCAGCGGTCTGGGTGGAGCGGAAGCGGCGGCGCTGGAAAAGGCCCGCCACGAGCCCGGCCAACTGCGTTACGCGGTACCGCTGGACAGCCTGCAAGGCACGGTCACGCTGCGTCATCTGGTGCGCTTCTCGCAGAAAGGCGAGTTCGCCCTGCCGCCGGCGCGTTACTTCCGCATGTACGCGCCGCAGGAGCAGGCCCTGGAGGCACAGCCGGCCCTCGCGGAACTGAAGGTGGAATGAGGCCATGGCCCCGCGCTGGCTGCTGTCGTTGCTGATGTCCCTGCCTTTGCTTGCCGAGGCGGGGCCGGCGCCGTTGCAACTGGCGTGGCGCGGCGGGCAGGGGGATGAACTGCTGCAACTGGGGGCGAGCGGCATCATGGCGCGCGGGCCGCTGCCGGCGAACCTGGAGACGCCCCTGGGCAGCCTGTGGAAGCTGTTCGCCTTCGCCTATCTGGAAGACACCGGCCAGCCGGAGCGGGCCTACACCTGTACCGGCCAGGACCGCGACGAGGTGTACTGCTGCGATCCCGGCGAGCGCGTCGCGCGCGACGAGGCGCTGGTCAAGTCCTGCGGTCTCTACTTCCAGCCGCAGCGCCTGGGGTTGGATGGAGCGCTCTGGCGCGACTACTGGCGTGCGCGGCGGGCCCCGGATTGGCTGGCTGACCTGGGCCACCTGCAACCGCAGACCCGTGTGCCGGTCTCGGAGTTGCTCGACAGCCTTGCCCACCTGCCGGCCCAGGCCGAAGCGCGTGCGGTGCTGCTCGACGTGACGCTGAACGGCAGCGACGGAGCGGCGGTCTCTGCCCTGGGCGGACGCCTGCGGGTGAAGACTTGGAGCTGGCTGGCCGACGGCGATGCCCAGGCGCGGCAGGGTGGCTTCGCCGGTTGGCTGGCCGATGGTTCGCCGGTTTGGCTGGGTGGTTCCGGCACCAGCCAGAGCATCCTGAAACGCCATGCCGAGCTGCTGGGGCAGGTCTTGCCGACTCCGTGGCCGAGCGAGCCGGGCGGCTGTGTCGAGGTGAACCTGTTCAGCCGCTATCCGCTGCGCCAGTTGCGTACGGCGGAAGGTCGTGTGGCGGAACCCGGTCGCCTGCAAGGGCGTTACGAGGCGGAATTCGAGAACGGCAACCGGCTCGCCCTGGAAAGCGCTGGCGAGCTGGTGCTGAGCCGCGAGCAGGCGCGCTGGCGGCTCACCGCGCGTCTGTCGCGCGAGGAATATGTCGCCCGGGTCCTCGACCGCGAAGCCTCCGCGCAACCGGAGGAGGCGGCCAAGGCATTGGCCGTGGCGATCCGCAGCTACCTGCAACAGCAGGCCGAGCACCGGGGCGAATGCCTGGCCATCGACGACAGCAGTGCCAGCCAGCGGGTCGCGCCGCGCCCGGCCAGCCCCGCGGCACGGGCCATCGCCGCCTGGACGGCCGATCTGGTGCTGGCCGGCGGCCCGGTCACCTATCACCTGGATACGCCAGGGCCATCGCGCCTGGCCTGGACCGAGGCCGTGGCGCAGGCCGGCGCGGGCCTGCGCTACGACGCTATCCTGGCGCGGGCCTTTCCCTCCGCCAGCCTGAGCCGTTGGGATAATCCAATCTCCGCCTGCCAGGCGCTGCCCGAGGCGGAGGACTGGCTACGCCGCCAGCGGCGCGCCTGGCGCGAGCGCCTGGACGGCGAACCCGGCTATCTCGAACTGCCGCAATTCGCGGTGTGCCGGCTGGCAGCGGGACGCCCCCACGTCGACCGCGCCCGCCAGCGCATCTTCGTGCGTGGCCTGCACAGCCTGCAGGACCGCCTGGACCTGACCCACGAATACCTGCACCTCGCCTTCGAGGCCCACCCCAACGGCCAGGACGAGGACTACGTCGAACACCTCGCCCGCCAACTGCTTCTGGAATGACCCCTATGCGCCGTCACCTTTTCTCCCCCGTGCTTCTGGCTTGCCTGCTGCCATTGAGTGCTCCGCAAGCCGCCGAGGGGATTCGTCTCGATACCCCGCGCTCCGGCTGGCGCCAGGGCTCCGGGGACGGTGCGCATTTCATGCAGGAGGTGAACTATCCGGCGGCCTCGGTGAACAGCGCGGCCGATCAGGCGGAAACCGCGCGGATCAAGGGGGCGATGCTGGAACGGCCGAAGGATGCGTCGAAGCCGGCCCGGCTGATCGTCAATGGCGTGGCGATGCCGCTGAAGGTCCAGGCGGACGGCAGCTTCGACCGTCCGTTCGTGTTCCCTTCCGGCAGCAATAACGTGGAAGTGCGCAGCCAGGATGGCCAGCAGCGCCGCCGCGTGCAGTTCTACAACCTGAGCAGCGGCGAGACGCCGGCCAAGCTGCGCGTGGTGCTGTCCTGGGACAGCGACAACACCGACCTCGACCTGCACCTGGTGACGCCGGACGGCGGGCATGTCTGGTACGGCGAGCGTTCCCTGGCCAACGGCGCCGCACTGGACGTGGACGTCACCACCGGCTTCGGCCCGGAGATGATCGCCTCGCCGACGCCGCTCAAGGGCCAGTACCTGATCTATGTGAACTACTACGGTGGCGGCTACAACCGCGATGCGGACGGTGCGGAACAGGCCGGTCAGGCGCTGACTACCGCCCAGGTGACCCTGATCAGCGAAGAGGGCACGCCGGACGAGAAGCAGGAGACCTTCCTCATCCCCATGCGCGCCCCCGGCGAGCTGACCCTGGTCAAGCGCTTCAGCTATCCCTGAGCTTTGCCTCCTTCCGGCTCTTGGCTGCGAAGACTGGCAGGGCGCATGTCCAGCCAGTTCGCTTCGACGTAGGCCAGTGCTTCTTCCTTGGCCGAGGCCGGCAGGACGGTGCGCCAGCCGGCGGGCACCGCCAGGTCGGCGGGCCACAGCGAGTATTGTTCCTCCTCGTTGATGAGGACGAGATAGTGCGAGGGCGTTTCTTCGTGCATGTCGTGTTCTCCTTCAGTCGATCTTGTGGAATACCGGGCGCCCAATTCTTCCGACGTCAGCCAGCAGCCGGTTCGCGCCGCATTCGGTCCAGCCGTGGTGACAGGGGGCGTCATTCGTCGGGCGCTCCTGGCTGCCGGACTTTTCCCGCCAGCAACTGCGCGATACGCGCGAGCCATTCGGGGCGGGTCATCTCGTCGTGGTGGCAAGGCAGTGCATGTGCTTCGATGTCCGAGGCGAAGGCCGCCCAGAGTCGGTGGAACGGGATTTTTCGGGGCGCCGTCGCGGTCGCCTCGAAGAAGCTCAGATGTCCGTGCAGATGGCTGAGATTCGGGCGGCGCCAGAGCATCAAGGTGTGTTTGAACACGTCGAACAGCCATTCGACCTGCTCCGTGGGCAGCGTCGCGAGCCGCCCGTGAGCCATTTGGGCCAGGGCTTGGCGCGGATCGTCGACATCCTGTGGTGCGCCGATACCGACGGTCTCGCAGAAGCGCCGCAGCAGCTCGGCCTCGGTCGGCGCCTCGCTGTCCGGTCGATCCAGGGGATAGCTGTCCAGCAGAATCAGATGTTCCACCTCGTGGCCGAGCGCTTCGAGGCGCGTGGCGATGCGGTGGGCGATCACCCCGCCAATGGACCAGCCCAGCAGACGGTACGGGCCTTCCGCCTGGACTTGCCGCAAGGTGGCGATGTAGGCATCGATGATGTCGTCCTGATCGGACGGCAGCCTGCTCCCGACCTCCAGATACGGCGCCTGCAGTACGTACAGCGGAATGCCTCCGGGCAGGGCGGCGGCCAACCCGGTGAAAGCCCAGCCGAGGCCGCTGGCAGTGTGCAGGCAGAACAGCGGTCGCATGCCACCGCCACGGCGCAATGGCAGCAGCGGAGCGAAGTCGCTGGCGCTGTCGCCGCTGTCCAGCCAGCGCGCGAGCCGTGCCACGCTGGGAGCCTCGAAGAGCGCGCGGACCGGCAGCGCCACGTCGAGGGCGGTTCGGATATCGCTGACTAGCCGGGTGGCCAACAGCGAATGACCGCCGAGTTCGAAGAAGTTGTCATCCATCCCGACCCTGTCGAGCCCGAGTGTGCGAGCGAACAGGGCGGCCAGCGTGCGCTCCCGTGGTGTCAGCGGTTCGCGTGTGGAGGTCTGCGTCGTGAAGTCCGGTGCGGGCAGCGCCTTGCGGTCGACCTTGCCGTTGGGTGCCAGCGGCAGGGCAGCGAGCCGCAGCACGGCGGAGGGGACCATGTGTTCGGGCAGGCGCTCGGCGAGGAAGCGGCGCAGAGCGGCCGGCTCCAGGTCGGCTGCCGGGGCGACGACCGCATAGGCGATCAAGTGCTCGCGGCCGCTCCGGTCATGGCGGACAGTGACCGCTGCCTGGGCCACCTGTGGATGCCGCTCCAGCGTCGCCTGGATTTCGCCGGGCTCGATGCGGAAACCGCGGATTTTCACCTGGTCGTCGATCCGGCCGAGGTATTCGAGCGTGCCGTCGTTGCGCCAGCGGCCAAGGTCGCCGGAGCGGTAGAGGCGTGAACCGGGTGGGCCGAAGGGGTCGGCGACGAAGCGTTCGGCGGTGAGCCCGGGACGTCCCAGATAACCCCGTGCAACGCCTGCGCCAGCGATATGGATTTCCCCTGGCGTTCCTGGGGGAACAGGGTGCAGGCGTTCGTCCAGCACATAGACGCGAATGTTCGCGATCGGCCGGCCGAGCGGTTGCCATGGGGTATTGGCGGGCATGCAACGCCAGGCGGTCGAGTCGATGGTCGCTTCGGTGGGGCCGTAAAGGTTGACCACGCCCTCGGTTGCCAGCGGAGTTGCCCGTTCCGCCAGGGCCGTGCTCAACGGCTCGCCGCCGCAGAACAGGTAGCGGCAGCGGAACGGTGTCGAGCCGTCGTCCGGCAGCAGGGCATCCAGCAGGCTGGGCACGCACTGGACGATGCTTGCCTCCTGGCGGCGGATCGTTGCGGCGATGGCCTGCGGGTCGCGGCTGGCGCTGTTCGGCAGTAGCACCAGGCGGGCACCGATGGCCAGGGGCGTCCAGAGCTCCCATACCGAGGCGTCGAAGGAGATCGGCGTGCGTTGCAGGAATCGGTCTGCCGGCGTGAAGCCGAAGGTTTCGGTCTGCCAACCGATGTGATTGGCCAGGCTGCGGTGTTCCACCATCACACCCTTGGGTCTGCCCGTGGAGCCCGAGGTATAGATGAGGTAGGCCAAGTGATCCGGGGTCAGATCCGGTACTTCGGGGGCGGTGTCCGGCTGATCGGCCCAGGCGGATCGCTCCGCATCCAGCCGGCACAGCGGCAGGGCATCCGGCAGGAGCAGGCCGTCCGGCAGGCTGCCGTCGGCCAGCAGGGCAAGGGGCTGGCTATCGTCGAGCATGAACGCCAGGCGCTCCAGAGGGTAGGCCGGGTCGAGCGGCACGTAAGCACCGCCCGCCTTGAGGATGGCCAGCAGGCCGACGAGCATGTCGAAATCGCGCTGGACGCAGATCGCCACCCGGGCATCGGGACCGACGCCGAGTCCGCGCAGGTGATGGGCCAGGCGGTTGGCGCGGGCGTCCAGCTCGGCATAGCTCATCCGCGCCTCGTCCATGGCCAGGGCCACGGCATCGGGCGAGCGTTTTACTTGGGCTTCGAACAGTTGGTGGGCGCAGGGCCGGGGCGGCGTGGCCTGGGTATGGTCGAGTGCCAGCAGGGCGTCGTGTTCGTGGGCGCTCAGCAGGTCGATGCGGCCGAGTACCTGCCGTTCGTTCTCCACCATGCCTCTCAACAGGGTTTGCAGATAGCCGGCGTAACGCTCGATGGTGGC
>NZ_MUJY01000082.1 GCF_002286785.1 Pseudomonas sp. PIC25
CGGGGAGAATTTCCGGGCGGAACGGAAAAAGATCGGTCTCTGGAAATGAACGGGGCGTTCCACGGGCAGGCCCGTCGCGACGGGCCGAGCCCCGCGGTTTCGCGTCCGGTGACCGAGGCGGGGGAACGGGAGACGGTCATGTTCGAACAGGCCAAGGCGGGCGAGAGCCTGCGCTTCCACGGTATCGGCAAGACGTTCCCCGGCGTTTGCGCGCTGTCGGAGATCAGCTTCGTCGCCCGGCCGGGCACGGTGCATGCGCTGATGGGTGAGAACGGCGCGGGCAAGTCGACCCTGCTGAAGATCCTCGGCGGCGCTTATGCGCCGAGCAGCGGCCATCTGCAGATCGGCGAGCGCCAGATGACCTTCCGCTCGGCGGCCGAGAGCATCGCCAACGGCGTCGCGGTGATCCACCAGGAGTTGCATCTGGTGCCGGAAATGAGCGTGGCGGAGAACCTGCTGCTCGGCCACCTGCCGGCCCGCTTCGGCTTGGTCAACCGGCGCGCGATGCTGCGCCAGGCCCGAGAACTGCTCAAGGGGCTGGCCGACGAGATCGACCCGGCGGCGCGCCTCGGCAGCCTGTCCCTGGGCCAGCGGCAACTGGTGGAAATCGCCAAGGCGATGTCGCGCAACGCCCACGTGATCGCCTTCGACGAGCCCACCAGCAGCCTGTCCGCCCGCGAGATCGACCGGCTGATGGCGATCATCGCCCGCCTGCGCGACGAGGGCAGGGTGGTGCTCTACGTCTCGCACCGCATGGAAGAAATCTTCCGCATCTGCGATGCCGTCACGGTATTCAAGGACGGCCGTTTCGTGCGCACCTTCGAGGACATGCAGGCGCTGACCCACGACCAACTGGTGACCTGCATGGTCGGCCGCGACATCCAGGACATCTACAACTACCGCCCCCGCGAGCAGCACGGCGAGGCCCTGCGGGTCGACGGGCTGTTGGGGCCCGGCCTGCAGGAGCCGGTCAGCTTCGCGGTGAACAAGGGCGAGGTGCTGGGTTTCTTCGGCCTGGTCGGCGCCGGGCGCACCGAGCTGCTGCGGCTGCTCGCCGGCCTGACGCGCAGCAGTGCCGGCAGTCTGGCTCTCGATGGCCAGCCGCTGGTGCTGGCATCCCCGCGCGACGCCATCGCCGCCGGCATCCTGCTCTGTCCCGAGGACCGCAAGAAAGAAGGCATCGTGCCGCTGGCCAGCGTGGCGGAGAACATCAACATTGGCGCGCGCAGCCGACACACGCGGCTGGGGTGCCTGCTCCAGGGGCGCTGGGAGCGCGACAACGCCGTCCGGCAGATCCGCGCCCTGAGCATAAAAACCCCATCGCCGGCCCAGCAGATCCTCTATCTCTCCGGCGGCAACCAGCAGAAGGCGATCCTCGGCCGCTGGCTGTCGATGCCGATGAAAGTCCTGCTGCTCGACGAGCCCACCCGCGGCATCGATATCGGCGCCAAGGCCGAGATCTACCAGATCATCCACGACCTCGCCGCCGAGGGCATCGCGGTGATCGTGGTGTCCAGCGACCTGATGGAAGTCATCGGCATATCCGACCGCATCCTGGTCATGAGCGAAGGCGCGATCACCGGCGAGGTGCCGCGCGAGCAGGCGGAGGAATCGCGCCTGTTGCAATTGGCCCTGCCGCGTTCGCGCGGCTGAACGAAACACGAGGTGATCCATGGCGACTCAAGAAACGACCCTGGCGGCTCCCCGGCAAGGCCTCAATATGCGGCGCTTCCTCGACGACTGGGCGATGCTGCTGGCGGCGCTGGGCATCTTCCTGCTCTCGGCGCTGTTCATCGAGAACTTCCTCTCGCCGCTGAACATGCGTGGCCTGGGCCTGGCGATCTCCACGGTGGGCATCGCCGCCTGCACCATGCTGTTCTGCCTCGCCTCGGGGCATTTCGATCTATCGGTGGGCTCGGTGATCGCCTGCTCCGGGGTGGTCGCCGCAGTGGTCATGCGCGATACCGAGAGCGTCTTCCTCGGTGTGTCCGCCGCCTTGGCGCTGGGCCTGGCGGTGGGCATGGTCAACGGCATCGTCATCGCCAAGCTGCGCATCAACGCATTGATCACCACGCTGGCGACCATGCAGATCGTCCGCGGCCTGGCCTACATCTTCTCCAACGGCAAGGCGGTGGGGGTGATGCAGGAAGACTTCTTCATCTTCGGTAACGGCCAACTGCTCGGCGTGCCGGTGCCGATCCTGATCACCATCCTCTGCTTCATCTTCTTCGGCTGGCTGCTCAACTACACCACCTACGGGCGCAACACCATGGCCATCGGCGGCAACCAGGAAGCGGCGCTGCTGGCCGGGGTGCGGGTCGACCGCACCAAGATCGTCATCTTCGCCGTGCACGGCCTGATCGGCGCACTGGCCGGCGTGGTGCTGGCGTCGCGGATGACCTCCGGGCAGCCGATGATCGGCCAGGGCTTCGAACTCACCGTGATTTCCGCCTGCGTGCTCGGCGGCGTCTCCCTGAGCGGCGGTATCGGCATGATGCGCCACGTGATCGCCGGGGTGCTGATCCTGGCCATCATCGAAAACGCCATGAACCTGAAGAACATCGACACCTTCTACCAGTACGTCATCCGCGGCACGATCCTGCTGCTGGCGGTGATCATCGATCGCTTGAAACAACGCTGAGACACGGCCGTGTGTGGCCGGGAGGATCGCGGTGAGAACGCATCTGATCGCGCTGGACTGGGGCACCACGTCGCTGCGTGCCTATCGGCTCGGCGTGGCTGGCGAAACGCTGGAAGAGCGCAGCCTGGCGCGCGGCATCTTGCAACTCGACGGTAGCGGTGACGCCGCCTTCGAAGGTGCCCTGGACGAAGCCTGCGGCGACTGGCTGGATGCCGAGCCCGGCGTGCCGCTGATCGCCTGCGGCATGGTCGGCAGTGCCCAGGGCTGGCGCGAGGCCGCCTACGTGGACGTGCCGCTGGACGACGGGCGACTGGCCGCGGCGCTGACCCCCATCGAAACCCGGCGCGGCAACATGCTTTGGGTGATCCCCGGGGCGATCCAGCAAGGTCCACTGCCAAACGTCATGCGCGGCGAGGAAACCCAGGTGTTCGGCCTGCTCGCCGGGCTGGGCGAAGACGAGCGGGACGAGCCCCTGCTGATCGGCCTGCCGGGCAGCCACAGCAAATGGGTGACGGCGGAGGACGGACGCCTGGGCCGCTTCCACACCTTCATGACCGGCGAAGTCTACGCCGCGCTTCTGGGGCATACCTTGCTCGGGCGGACCGTCGTCCCTTGCGATGCCTTCGATGCTGCGGCCTTCGAAGAGGGCGTGCGCGTTGCCCGCTCCGACGACGGACGCGGCGGCCCGCTGTCCACCATCTTCAGCAGTCGCACGCGGGTGCTGACCGGCAGCCTGCGTGGCGAGTCCCAGGCTGACTACCTGTCCGGCCTGCTGATCGGCCACGAATTGATGGCCATGGCCGAGGTCTGCCAGGCCGACCCACACCAGCGCATCGTGCTGGTCGGCAACTCCGCGCTTTGCGCGCGTTACCTGTGGGCCTTGGAACACAGTGGTTTCTGCGCCCTCAGCTTCGCCTCGCAGGCTACAGCCGCCGGACTCTGGCGCATCGCGGAGCGGGGTGGGCTGCTCGCGATTCATCCCGTAGACGAGGTACGCGCATGCTCCGCCAAGCGTTAGCCGCCAACGGCCTGATCGCCATCCTGCGCGGCGTGCAGCCCGACGAGGTGGAAGCCATTGGCCGTGCTCTCTACGATGCCGGTTTCCGGGTCGTCGAAGTCCCGCTCAATTCGCCGCAGCCGCTGGAGAGCATCGCCCTTCTGCGCAGGAGCCTGCCGCGCGATTGCCTGATTGGCGCCGGCACCGTACTGAGTGTCACCCAGGTGGAAGAGGTGTGGACGGCGGGAGGCGAACTGATCGTCATGCCGCACGGCGACCCCCAGGTGATTTGCGCGGCCAAGGCTGCCGGGCTGGCTGTCGCGCCCGGCGTGGCGACGCCCACCGAAGCCTTCGCCGCCCTGGCCGAGGGTGCCGACGTGCTCAAGCTGTTCCCGGCCGAACAGCTCGGCCCCAGCGTACTCAAGGCGTGGCGCGCGGTGCTGCCCGCCGCGACCGCCCTGTTGCCGGTGGGCGGCATCACGCCGGAGAACATGGCGGCCTACCGTCGGGCCGGCGCCTCCGGTTTCGGCCTCGGCTCGGCGCTCTATGCACCGGGCATGGATGCCGACGAAGTGGGCCGCCGCGCGCGGGCCTTCGTCCAGGCCGCCACCGCTCCCATTCCGTTCCCATGAGAAGTCGACGATGAAAATCACCGGGCTCACCACCTATCTCGTTCCGCCGCGCTGGCTGTTCCTCCGCATCGACACCGATGTGGGCCTAAGCGGTTGGGGCGAGCCGGTGGTGGAAGGGCGGGCGCACACGGTCGCGGCGGCGGTCGAGGAACTGGCCGACTACCTGATCGGCAAGGACCCGCGACACATCGAGGACCACTGGACGGTGCTCTATCGCGGCGGCTTCTACCGGGGTGGCGCGATCCACATGAGCGCCCTGGCTGGTATCGACCAGGCACTCTGGGACATCAAAGGCAAGGCCCTCGGTGTGTCGGTAGCCGACCTGCTCGGCGGCCGCGTGCGCGAGCGCATCCGCGTGTACTCCTGGATCGGCGGCGACCGTCCGGCCGATACCGCCAACGCCGCGCGACAGGCGGTGGCACGCGGCTTCAGCGCGGTGAAGATGAATGCCTGCGAGGAAATGCAATTCGTCGACAGCCACGCCAAGGTGGACGCGGTACTGGCCAACATGGCGGCCATCCGCGAGGCGGTGGGCGGCGAGATCGGCATCGGCGTGGACTTCCACGGCCGGGTGCACAAGCCCATGGCGAAAATCCTCATGAAGGAGCTCGAACCCTACCGGCCGATGTTCATCGAGGAGCCGGTGCTCAGTGAGAATTACGAGGCATTGAAGGAACTGGCACCGCTCTCCTGCGCCCCTATCGCCCTGGGCGAACGGCTGTATTCGCGCTGGGACTTCAAACGCATCCTCGCCGAAGGCTACGTCGACATCATCCAGCCGGACGCCTCCCACGCCGGCGGTATCACCGAAACCCGCAAGATCGCCAGCATGGCCGAAGCCTACGACGTCGCCCTGGCCCTCCACTGCCCCCTGGGCCCCATCGCCCTGGCCACCTGCCTGCAACTGGACGGCGTCTGCTACAACGCCTTTATCCAGGAACAGAGCCTCGGCATCCACTACAACGAAGGCAACGACCTGCTCGACTACCTGCACAACCCGGAAGTCTTCCACTACCAGGACGGCTTCGTCACCCTCCCCAACGGCCCCGGCCTGGGTATCGAGGTCAACGAAGAGTACGTGATAGAACGCACCCGCACCGGCCACCGCTGGCGCAACCCGGTGTGGCGGCATGCGGATGGGAGTGTGGCGGAGTGGTAAGGCGATGCTCGGGATGAGTCGCACCCAGAGTGAGGTTGGCTTGTAGGACAGGCCTGGCGCGCCCTCTCCCGCTCCGGGAGAGGGCGCGGGGATCAGCGGCTGGCTTCCACGAAAGTGTCGTCGGAAGGTTCCTTGGAGTAGATGCCCCGGTTGTGCACCAGTTTCTTGGTGCCGTTCATCAGGGCCGCGGTGCGGCTGTCGCTGGTTCTGGCCGAGGCGGCCTGGTTGCTGGTGCCGCTGATCGACGGCGGGTTGAAGCTGAACGACCAGAGATAGTGCCAGACGGCTGCCGAGTGTTTTTCGCTGATTTGCACCGCGTTGAAGTACCAGGGTTTGAGTTCGGTGAAGGCGGTCATTTTCATCAGGCCCTTGTTCTCGTCGCCGACGAAAGGGTTGCTGGCGACGGCCGAGCTGCGGTAGGCCTCGAAGATCACGCCCTTGGTCTTCAGTTCGCTGACGTAGCTGCGGCACACCTCGCCGACCCATTTGTTGCCCAGGTAGCTCTTGGGCCAGTTGGAATAAAAGGGGTCGAGTAGGGCCACGCGCTTGGGCAGCAGGCGGCTGGACAGGGTGCCGGCGGTCACGGCGTCGCTGATTTTCTTGGTCAGGACAATCGCCAGCTCGTTACCGAGGGAGTGGCCGAGGATGCGGATGTTGCTGCCGCTGTAGCCAGCCATGTTGGCCTTGTAGTGTTCGAACAGCAGGTCGCCGACCGATTTGTTCGGGCCGCTGCTGTACGCGCCGCTGCTGTTGCGCCAGCGCATCGCGCGCGGGCCGCTGGCGGTCCAGATCTTGGCTTCGGCGTCTTTCACTTCCGCTTCGTCGGCGAACTGGTTCCAGTAGAGGATGCCGACGTTGTAGCCGGCCGCGAGCCAGGCGTAGGCCAAGTCCAGATCCGGGCCGCCGGCGTCCTTGCGGTTGAAGGTTTCGCGGTTTTTCGCCCGGGTTTTGCCGTTCTGCCAACCGTGAATGTAGATGACGGTGGGCTTGCTGTTGCTGAAATAGGCGTTGGCGTGGCCGGGGATGGCCTTCTCCCAGGTGTCGCCATAGCCGAACCAGTACAGGCCGTGGTCGAGGTTCTGGAAGATGCTGTCGGGGAATACGCCGACGGCGGCATGGGTCAGGGAGGAAAAGCTCAGCACTAGCAATAAGAAGAGCCTGCGCATGTTGGCACCTGTTGTTGTTATGGCGGTGGTGCCGGCAGATTCATGGAGCATCAGGCAATCAGCCATCACCCGAATGGGTGGGCTTGAATACCGTGTGGTCTATGTCACGTCGAGTTCACTTTGGATGTCACGGAACCAGGGCGGTTGGCGGGACGCGGATCGGTATTCCGGGAGGTGGGGGATGGCCGAAGCCATCCCTTTTACGGAAGGGGTGGCCTACTTCGCCTTGGGAAACTTATAGATCGTCGTCTGCGTGTAGACCTGCCCCGGGTCGAGCCGGGTGCTGGGGAAGTCCGGCTGGTTCGGCGAGTCGGGGTAGTGCTGGGTTTCCAGGGTGAAAGCGCTCCAGTGCGGGTAGGCCTTGCCGCCCTTGCCGTGGATGCTGCCGTCGAGGAAGTTGCTGGTGTAGAGCTGCACGCCGGGTTCGGTGGTGTACATCTGCAGCACCCGGCCGGAGGCCGGATCGGTGACTTCGGCGGCCAGTTTGCTCAGGTCGCCACCGGTATCGAGAAGCCAGTTGAAGTCGAAGCCGCCCTGCTTGGGTTCGGCAAATTTCAGTTGCGGGTGGTCGTCCTTGATGTGCTTGCCGAAGGCGGTGGGGGTGAGGAAGTCCATGGGCGTGCCGGCGACGTCCGGGAGTTCGCCGGTAGGGATCAGCTTGTCGTTGACCGGTGTGTAGCGCGAGGCGTGCAGCGTGGCGACCTGCTCGAGGATGCTCGGACTGCCGGCACCGGCCAAGTTGAAGTAGCTGTGGTTGGTCAGGTTGAGCACCGTGGGTTTGTCGGTGGTGGCGTGGTACTGGATGCGCAGTTCGTTGGCGTCGTTGAGGCTGTAGGTGACGCGGGTGGTGAGGGTGCCGGGAAAGCCCATCTCGCCGTCGGGCGAGACATAGCTGAGCTGCACACCGACCCAGCCGTCCTCGTCGTGCGGGGTGGCCTGCCAGAGCTTGCGGTCGAAGCCTTCCGGCCCGCCGTGCAGGGCGTTGCTGCCGTTGTTCTGCGGGATCTGGTAGGTCTTGCCGTCCAGCACGAAGCGGCCTTCGGCGATGCGATTGCCGAAGCGGCCAATGGTGGCGCCGAAGTAGACGTTGCCGTTCTTCAGGTAGCCGTCGACGTTGTCGAAGCCGAGCACGATGTCATCGACCTTGCCCTGTTTGTCTGGTACCCGTAGCGCCTGGAGGATGCCGCCGTAGGCGATGACCACTGCCTCCATGCCCTGGCTGTTGCGCAGGGTGAATTTCTCCACTGCCCTGCCGTCGGGCAGTGTGCCGAAGCTGCCGCGCTCGCTGGAGAGGCCCTGGGCCTGGGCGATGCCGATCATCATTGATAAACCGAGTCCGCTGAGAATCCGAGCATGTTTCATCGAGGCCACCTTTTTGTTGTAGGTCAGCGGCACGCTTCCGTGCCGGTTTACAGGCGGATGTCCGGGACGGCCTGGCAGGGGCATCCGCTTGAAGCGATTCGGTCAATGCGAGTGGCGCGGTACCTCCGCGCCCCGGCAGCCGACCAGGAAGTCGAAATCGCAGCCCTGGTCGGCCTGCATCACGTGATCGACGTAGAGCCGGCGATAGCCGCCGTCCCAGATCCGCTCGGGCAGGCGCAGGTCCGCCAGGCGTGCCTGCAACTCGGCGTCGGGGATGTCCAGGTGCAGACGGCCATTGGCGCAGTCCAGTTCAATGAAATCGCCGTTGCGCACCACCGCCAGCGGGCCACCGGCCGCCGCCTCCGGCGCCACGTGGAGCACCACGGTGCCATAGGCGGTACCGCTCATGCGGGCGTCGGAAATGCGCACCATGTCGGTGATGCCTTTGGCCAGCAGCTTGGGCGGCAGGCCCATGTTGCCGACCTCGGCCATCCCCGGATAACCCTTGGGCCCGCAGTGCTTCATGACCAGCACGCAGGTCTCGTCGACGTCAAGGTCGGGATCGTTGATGCGTGCCTTGTAGTCCTCGAAGTTCTCGAAGACTACGGCACGACCGCGGTGCTGCATCAGCTCGGCGCTGGCCGCCGAGGGCTTGAGCACCGCACCCTGCGGCGCCAGGTTGCCGTGCAGGACGCAGATGCCGCCGTCGGCGCGGATCGGGTTGTCCAGGGTGCGGATCACTTCGTCCTTGCCGTAGATCGGTGCATCGGCGCAGTTCTCCCAGAGGCTCTTGCCGTTCACCGTCAGTGCCTCGGGGTTGGGTAGCAGGCCGTTCTCGCCGAGGCGGCGGATCACTGCCGGCAGGCCGCCGGCGTAGTAGAACTCCTCCATCAGGAAGCGCCCGGACGGTTGCAGGTCGACGATGGTCGGTGTGCCCCGGCCGACGCGGGTCCAGTCGTCCAGTTCGAGGTCGACGCCGATGCGCCCGGCGATGGCCTTGAGGTGGATCACCGCGTTGGTCGAGCCGCCGATCGCCGCGTTGACCCGGATGGCGTTTTCGAACGCGGCCTTGGTCAGTACCTTGGACAGGCGCAGGTCTTCCCAGACCATGTCGACGATGCGCATGCCGGAAAGATGGGCGAGCACGTAGCGGCGCGCGTCCACCGCCGGAATAGCCGCGTTGTGCGGCAGCGAGGTGCCCAGGGCCTCGGCCATGCAGGCCATGGTCGAGGCGGTGCCCATGGTGTTGCAGGTGCCGGCCGAGCGCGACATGCCGGCCTCGGCGGAGAGGAATTCGTTGAGATCGATCAGGCCGCCCTTCAGTGCTTCGTGCATCTGCCAGACGATGGTGCCGGCACCGATGTCGCGGCCGTGGTGCTTGCCGTTGAGCATCGGCCCGCCGGTGACGACGATGGCCGGCACGTCGCAACTGGCGGCGCCCATCAGCAGCGCGGGGGTGGTCTTGTCGCAGCCGACGAGCAACACCACGGCGTCCACCGGGTTGCCGCGAATGGCTTCCTCCACGTCCATGCTCGCCAAGTTGCGGGTGAGCATGGCGGTGGGACGCAGGTTGGATTCGCCGTTGGAGAACACCGGGAATTCCACGGGGAAGCCGCCGGCCTCGTACACACCGCGCTTGACGTGCTCGGCGATCTTGCGGAAATGCGCGTTGCACGGCGTCAGCTCGGACCAAGTATTGCAGATGCCGATGATTGGCTTGCCCTGGAATTCGTGGTCGGGGATGCCCTGGTTCTTCATCCAGCTGCGATACATGAAGCCGTTCTTGTCGGCAGTGCCGAACCACTGGGCGGAGCGGAGTTTGATGTTCTTATCGGTCATGGCGGTCTTTCCTGTCGGACTGCGCGGCAATAGCCGGAATTGAGCGTAGACAGGACCAGGTATCATCAACAAATATGTAATCCCGCTTAAGCGATACATGGATGGATATAGCTTGAAGCCTCTCAATAGCATTTGGTTCGTCCGCGCCCGCCTGAAAAGTCGGCATATTCCGCTGCTGGTCGCCTTGGGCGAGACCGGTAACCTCAACCGCGCCGCCGAGGGGCTGGGGATTTCCCAGCCGGCGATCTCCAAGCTGCTCAAGGAACTGGAGGAGGGACTCGGCGTGGAGCTGTTCGAGCGACAGGCCCGGGGCGTGGTGCCGACCCTCTATGGCGAGTCGATGATCCGTCACGCTCGCCGCCTGCTCACCGACCTGGACAGCGCCTTCGACGAGGTCAATGCCCTGCGCGCCGGGCAGAGCGGTCATGTGCGCATCGGCACCATCCTGACGCCCTGCGCGGAGTTGCTGCCGGAGGTGATCCGCCGCGTGAAGCAGCGCCATCCGCACCTGGAGCTGAGTGTCCGCACCGGCGCGAGCCGCGACTTGATGGCGCTGCTGGAGGATGGCGAGCTGGATTTCCTGGTGGCGCGTTTCTTCGCCGAGGGTGGGCAGGACGGGATGCGCTTCGAGCCCTTGTTCCAGGAGCCGCTATGCGTATGCGCACGGGCCGGGCTGGTCGAAGGGGTGCTGTCTTTCACCGAGTTGCATGAAGCCGATTGGGTACTGCCGCCGTCGGGCAGCGTGTTGCGCTACGAGTTCGATGCTTTGTTCCAGCAGGTTGGCATGCTACCGCCGACCCGGGTGGTGAACGCGGAGAACCTGCTGATGGTGACCACCCTGCTGGAGCGGAACGACATGCTCACTGTCTTGCCGCGCGATGTGGTGGCGCATTACGCGCGCTACGGCATGCTAGCCGTGGTGCCGGTGGCGGCGGGCATCGAGGAGGCTCTCAATCGCAACCTGATGGCCTACGGCATCATCACCCGCAACGAGGAACTGCTGGCGCCGGTGTCCCGCAACGTGCTGGCGCTGTTGCGCGAATGCGCAGCAGAGGCCGTGCGGCGCGCTTAGCGGGCCGCCTGCTCAGCGGCCCAGGCGGCGCAGTTCGTCCGACTCGACCACGCGCACGCCTCGGCCTTCCTCCAGGGCCAGGCGCCACATTGCGCGGGCCAGGGTGCAGGCGCCGATGCCGCGCCATTTGCCCGGCAGCCAGCGCAGCACGGGCGCGGCCAGGCGTTCGCCGAGGCGGAACTCGCTGCGCGGGCCGAGCAGCAGGGACGGGCGGACGATGGTCAGTTGCGGCCAACCCTGCGCCTTGAGCGCCTCTTCCATCTCGCCCTTGACCCGGTTGTAGAACACCGAGGACGTGGGGTTGGCGCCAATGGCGCTGATCACCAGGAAATGCCGCGCTCCCAGTTCCAGGGCGCGGGCGCCGACCGCCAACACCAGGTCGTGGTCGACCGCGCGGAAGGCTTCCTGGGAGCCGGCCTGTTTGATGGTGGTGCCGAGGCAGCAGAAGGCGGTGTCCAGCGGACCCTCCAGTTGCGGCAGCAGGCCGGACAGCTCGCCCACCGGATTGTCCAGATGCGGGTGCTCGGCCAGCGGGCGACGGGTGGGGGCCAGCACGCGCTCGATGGTGGGTTCGTTGAGCAGCCGGTCGAGCAGGTGTTCGCCGGTGAGGCCGGTGGCGCCGGCAAGCAGAATGCGCTGGGGCGTCAGGTACATGGTTGGTCTCCGCTGATACCCATCAGCTTAGTCGGATGTTTGGCCGGCGTTGGCCGTGAGGGTTTTCGCGGCTTGTTGTTCGCGCAGCGTGCGCCAGTGGGCGATGACGGCCTTGGGCGCCCAGATCTGCGGCTCCGACGGTTCGAAACCGTCGGCCTTCTCGCGCTCGGCGACCGTCTCCTTCGCCAGGGCGAAAGCCTTCTCCAGGTCGTCGGTCTCCTGCAGGGCTTCGGCGAACAGAGCCCGGCCGAAGTAGGTGAAGTCGGCTTCTTCCGAGCAGCCGAAGGACACCCGGTCGGCGCGTGCGGCGGTCATCACCAGGGTCTTGCCGTCTTTTAGCGGCGGGATGAAACCGCCGGAGTAGCAGGCGGAAATCACCAGGACCTTGTGCCGATCCTTGAGTGGCTGGAGCAGGGTGGCCAGTTCTCGGGCAGGCAGGTCGGCGAGTTGCAGGCGCGGCTGGTCGAGCGCCAGTTCATGGGTGTGCGAGCCGTGGCTGGTCAGGTAGATGAACACCAAGTCTTCCGGGCCGCTGCGTTCGGCGATGGCTTGCACCGCGCGGGACAGGCTCTCGCGGGTGGCCAGCGGACGGTCGGCCAGGTGGTCGCGGTGGTTGACCAGGGTGACCTGGCCATAGGCGCCGAAGCGCTTGCCGAGCAGTTGGCTGACATAATCGGCCTCGCGCAGGAACACGCTCTGCTTGCCGTCGCCAGCCAGGGTCAGGCTGTACAGTTCCATCGCCGGGGTGGAGGCGGGCAGGGCGGCTAGGGCCTGGTCGAGCAGACGGCCCTGTTCCAGCAGGCCGAGTTCGAGCGGGTCGGCCTGGGTACGGCCCTGGGCATCGAGGACCAGCCGGCCGTTCCGCCAAGTGCCGTTCTGCCGGCTGCCGTCGGCCAGGGTCAGGGTGCCCTTGCCCTGGTAGTCGCCGTTGGCGAAACGGCCTTGGTAATGACTGCCGTCGGGCAGGTCCAAGCGGCCTTCGCCGTGGTAGCGCCAGTCGCGGAACTCGCCCAGGTAGCGGCTGCCGTCGGCACCGTGGAACTCGCCGGGACCGTTCAGCGCGCCGTCCTTGAACGAGCCGAGCCAGACATCTCCGTTGGCGCTTTCGTAGCGACCCCGGCCATGGAACAGGTCGTTCTTGAACAGCCCGCTGTAGCGCCCGCCGTCGCTGCCCTGGTAGCTGCCTTCGCCATCCAGTTGTCCCTTGCGGAAGCGTCCGCTCAACTGGCCGCCGTCGGTGTCGTGGCGCACCCCTTCGCCATTCGGTTCGCCACGCACGAACTGGCCCAGGAAGCGGCTGCCATCCGGCCGCTCCAGGCTGCCGAGGCCGTGGAAGCGGTCGTCGCGGAATTCGCCGCGATAGACCAGGCCGTTCTGCTCGAAGGTGCCTTCGCCGTGCATGCGACCGGCCTTGAAGCCACCCCGGTAGCGGGTCCCATCGCGGTAGACCAGAGTGCCCTGGCCATCGAACTGGCCCTGGTGGAAACCGCCCGTGTAGGTATCCCCGGACGGGCCGTGCCAAGTGCCCGGCCCTTCCTGCAGGCCATTGCGGAATTCGCCTTCGGACCAACTGCCGTTGGGGTAGTCGATCCGGCCGTGGCCATGCAGCCGGCCGTCGACCAGCTCGCCCCGGTAGCGTCCGCCGTCCGGCAGCACGCCATCCGGTGGCAGCAGCGGTTCGCCGTCACCGCAGGCGGCGAGCAGCAGGGCGAGACTAAGGGGAGCCAGGGAGGCGAATCGGCGACGCATGGGGGATTCCAGGGAGACGGGCGTTTCGCCGCAGTATGCCGCAACTGGACGACAGAAATGAAAACGGGGCGTCGCCGCGCCCCGGTTCCGTCGAGGCGTGGATCAGACGAAGCAGAGCGTCAGCGGCTCGGCGATGTAGGCGGGCTTCTCCTGGCCTTCGATTTCCAGCACGGCGCGGGCCTTGAGCAGCCACTGGCCGGGGTTTTTCTCGTTGGCGTCGGTGAGGGTCACCACCAGGCGTACCCGGGAGTCCACTTTCACCGGCTGGATGAAGCGCACGCTGTCCAGGCCATAGTTGACCGCCATTTTCAGGCCCTGGGGCATGATCATGATCTTTTCCATCAGCATGGGGATCAGCGACAGCGACAGGAAGCCATGAGCGATGGTGGAGCCGAAGGGAGTCTGCCTAGCCTTTTCCGGGTCCACATGGATGAACTGGTGGTCGCCGGTGCATTCGGCGAACTGGTTGATACGCTGCTGGTCGATCGTCAGCCACTCGGAGCGACCCAGCTCCTTGCCTACATGGTCCTTCAGTTCTGCTACGGGTACGAACGGCATAGATCCTCCTTGAGGACGCGGGGTGTTGTTGTTATTGGATGCGAACGTGCCGCTAAGATCAGCATGGCGGGGGCGCAGGGTCAAGCCTGCATCGCCTTGGCGAATGGCGGGTTATAGCGCGCCGCCGGCATGCCTATAATGGCCCGCTTGATTGTGGAGACCCCCATGCTGTTACGCGGCCTGACCTGGCTGGTGCTGTTTCAACTGATCGGCACCGTTCTTTCGGTACTCATCCTGCCCATGCTGCCGGGCCCGATCATCGGGCTGGTGTTGCTGTTCATCTTCCTGCTGATGCGTGGCGAAGTGGGCGAGCCGCTCAATATCGCGGCCTCCAGTCTGCTGCGCTACTTGCCATTGCTGCTGGTGCCGCCGGCGGTGGGGGTGATGGTCTATGCGGCGGCGATCGCCGCCGACTTCTGGGCCATCGTCGGCGCGCTGGCACTGTCCCTGGTGCTGTCGCTGGCCTTCGCCGGTTGGTTGATGCAGAAGCTGATCGAGCGCCAGATGCGCCGCCGGGAGCCGACATGAGCCTCGACTGGCAGGGTGCCTGGCAGGCGCTGATCCACCATCCGCTGTTCGGCGTCGGCATTACCCTGGCCGCCTACCAGTTGGCACTGGCGGCCTACGAGAAGACCCGCTGGGTATTCCTTCAGCCGGTGCTGGTGTCCATGCTGGTGCTGATCGGCGTGCTGCTGCTCTGCGGCCTGACCTACGCCGAGTACCGCAAGAGCGTGGAAGTGCTGAGCGTGCTGCTTGGCCCGGCCACGGTGGCGCTGGCGGTGCCGCTGTTCCTCAACCTGCGGCGGATTCGCCAACTGTTCTGGCCGACGCTGCTGACCCTGCTGATCGCCGGTGTCGTGGCGACCGTTTCGGGCGTGGCGCTGGCCTGGGCCTTCGGCGCTGAGCGCATGGTGCTGATGACCATGGCGCCGAAGTCGGTGACCTCGCCCATTGCCATGCTGGTGGCCGACCAGATCGGTGGCGTGGCGGCGCTGGCGGCGGTGTTCGTGCTGATCACCGGAGTGCTTGGCGCGATCCTCGGCCCGGAGCTGCTGCGCCTCATCGGCGTGCGTCATCCAGCGGCCCAGGGCATGGCCCTCGGCCTCACCGCCCACGCCGTCGGTACCTCGCGGGCGTTGCAGGAAGGCGAGGAGTGTGGCGCTTTCGCCGCCCTGGCCATGAGCCTGATGGGCATGGCCACTGCCGTGGTGCTGCCGCTGGTGGTGGCCTTGCTGGCCTGATATGGCCCTGTCGCCTTGAACCATCGCGGCCCGATCCGCTCTCTGGAAGGAGGGGGCCGCGATTTATCGATGAGGGGCTTGTACATGAATTTCCCATTGTTCCCGCTCAACACCGTGCTGTTTCCCGGCTGTATGCTCGATCTGCAACTGTTCGAGGCGCGTTACCTGGACATGCTTGGGCGCTGCCTGAAACAGGAAGAAGGCTTCGGCGTGGTGTGCATCATCGAGGGCGAGGAAACCGGCGAGGCCGCCAGCCGCTTCGCCGCGATCGGCTGCGAGGCGCTGATCCGTGACTGGCAACAACGTCCCAATGGCCTGCTGGGAATTCGCGTCGAGGGTGGCCGGCGCTTTCGCGTCAACCGCGCCACGGTGCAGCCGGACCAGCTCACCCTGGCCGAAGTGGACTGGCTGAGCGAGGCGCCGGACCGCCCGCTGCTGGGCGAGCATGCCGACCTGATGGCGCTGCTCACGGTGCTGGTGGAACACCCGATGGTCGAGGCGCTGGGCATGAGTGGAACGGTGACCAGCCAGCAGGCGCTGGCCAACCAGCTCGCCTACCTGCTGCCGTTCAGCCCGGCGCAGAAGCTGCAGCTCCTGCTGCTCAACGACCCGGCGCAACGCCTGGACTTCATCCAGGAGCTGCTCGACGACTTCCAGAGCGAAATGACGGCTTAAGACGTAACCCATTGGGCCAATGAATTCGCCCCTACAAGTCGGTGCGTTTTATGGTGAGCCACCTTCTTGTGGGAGCGAATTCATTCGCGAATCGGTGCACACTCAGCCCCGTCATCGCGAATGAATTCGCTCCCACGGTTGCTCCCGCATCTGGGGCGAATTCATTCGCCCGCATTTTCACCGATACCGGTACATCTCCATCGCCTCCGGCAAGGCCCAGGTGGCGATGCTGCCGAGCAGCGCGAGGGTGGCGGGAAGCACCAGCCACCAGACCCGTGGCGCCAGCGCCGGCAACGCGGCGTGGCGTTGCACCAGGCTCAGGCTGGCGGCGCAGAAGGTCGCGGCGAGCAGGGCGCCGGCGAGGATATCGGTCGGCCAGTGCACGCCCAGGTAGACCCGCGACAAGGCGATCACCAGCGCCGGCAGGCAGGCCAGCAGCAGCCAGGTCAGGCGCAGGCGCGGCGGTTGGCCTCGGCCGGCCAGTACGCCGAGGGTGAGGAAGAAGGCGAAGGCCGCCGAGCTGTGTCCGCTGGGGAAACTGTAGCTCTCCAAGGGATGCACCAGCACGTCCGGGCGAACCCGGGCGAACAGCCATTTCAGGCTGCCGTTGGCCAGCGCCGTGCCGAGCAGGCTGCCGATGGCGAAAAGCGCCGCTCGCCTTTGCCGGGCGAACAGCAGCAGCGCGCAGAGCAGGGTGCCCGCAACCACCTGGGTCTTGAAATCGCCGAGCCGGGTGGCGACTACCATCAGTCGGTCGACCCAGGCATGACGGTGCTCCTGCAGCAACGCCAGCAAGCCCTGATCGAGGCGATCGAGCTGCGGCCAGCCGACGAACAGCGCGGACAGGGCGGCCAAGCACAGCCCGGCGGTCAGCAGCGGGACTCTCGGATGCCGTTGCAGGCTGAAGTGGATGCACAGCCCGAGCAGCAGGCCCAGGGGAGCCGCGACCAGAGCCGCCTCGCTCCAGAAACCCTCCGGCAGCGGCAGGCGCAGGGCCGCGCCGGTGGCCCAGCCGGGCAGCAGGTAAGCCAGCGCCCAGCCGACCGACGCCAGCAGACTCACTAGCAGGAAACGGCCGAACGGCATATCGAGCATGCCGGCCACCATCGGCAGCATGGGCCGCAGCGGACCGATGAAGCGCCCCACTAACAAGCTGGCGAAACCGTATTTGTGGAAATGGATTTCCGCGCCGGCCATCCATTCCGGGTGGTGACGCAAGCCGGGAAGACGCCGGATGTTTTGGTGGAAGCGTCGCCCCAGCGCATAGGACAACAAATCCCCCAGCAGCCCGCCGCAGTAGGCCAGCAGCAGCGTCTCGCCGAGCCCCAGGGCGCCGCTGCCGGCCAGCACCGCAAGGGTGAACAGCAGCACGGCACCGGGCATCAGCAGGCCGACAATGGCCAGGCACTCGGTGCAGGCCACCACGAACAAGGCCAGCCCCAGCCACTGCGGGTGGGCGGAAAGCCAGGCGGTGAGGGTGTCGAGCCATTCACTCATGGATGGGGTTCCCGTGGACGAGACGATGGAAGTCGCGACCTTCGACCTGTCCGCGCCGTAGCGGGTTTCGTGTGCAGTGACGCGCGAAGCCGGCATCGACGAAGCGATAGGCCAGGTGCTCGTCGCGCCCCAGCGGAATGCCAAGGCGTGTGGTCTGGATGATGCCGATAGGGTGTTCGTCGACATCCTCGACGAAAAACCGTTGCCAGTCGAAGCGCCGGGCGTTCCATTCGGGCACCTTCAGGCCGAGTGCCTTGCACAGCAGCGTTTGCCCGGCGCAGAGGCGTTCGGCCGGTCGTGGGTGGCCGTTAGCGTCTGGATTGTTGCACTGCATCAGGGCCAGGCTCTCCGCCCCGGAGACGGCGTCCAGCCAGGGATGCCCGGATTTCACCAGCACGGCGTTGCCCAGGCCGTGGACGCTGATGTTCAGGGTGTCGCCGCCGCGGGCGTAGTACATGTAGATGTGCCCGCCATCCATGAACATGGCCCGCCGCGAGTGGGTATGGCCGAGGGACGAGTGGCTGCCCTTGTCGTCGAGGTAGTAGGCCTCGGTCTCGATGATTCGCGCCGCCAGCCAGAGGTCACCGACCTTGTGCCGCAGCACCTTGCCCAGCAGTTCGCGGGCGACGAGTTGGGCATCGCGGTCGAAGAAGGCGCCCGGCAATGGCCGGGCGCCGGGCCAGGGCAGATCGGCAGGGAGCGAATCGGGCATACAGGGAAGCGGTCCAGGCTGGGATGCCGGACATGATAACCAAGCCCGCCGCACACCCGCCGATGAGTTGTAACAAGGCATGGGACACCGGCGGCCAACTTAGGTTGGGCGTGCGCTCCGCCGGATTGTCCGCTTCGCTTGGCTGGCCTAGCCTGCGGGCATAACGACAAGAGTGCCAGCATGAGCCGCTCCACCCGCACCGACAGCGCCCACATCACGCCCAGTGCCCACTACACGGGTTACGTCTGGTATCGCCATCACTTGGCCGAGCCGGCGTTCGTCACCGGCTTCGGCCGCTTCGCCCACGGCGTGCTGTCGCCGGTGGCCTGGGCCGCGCGGGTGGGCTTCGGCCTGGATGTCGAGCACTTCCTGCTCCAGCGCCACCTGTTGATCGATGCGCGCCTGACCGCCGCCATCGAACAGGGCGGGGTGCGTCAGGTGGTGGAGATCGCCTGCGGCCTGTCGCCTCGTGGCCGGCGCTTCCGGGTGCGTTACCCGGACCTGCACTACGTGGAAGCCGACCTGCCGCCGATGGCGGCGCGCAAGCGTCTGTTGCTGCACGGCGAAGGCTGGTTGGACAACCGTCATCAGGTTCGCGCAGTGGATATCCTCGCCGAGCGCGGCCCGAACAGCCTGGAGGCGCTGTTCGCCGGGCTCGATCCGAACTACCCGGTGGTGGTGATCACCGAGGGGCTGGTGAACTACTTCGAGCGTCCGCTGATCGAGGGCTTCTGGGCCCGGCTCGCCGTGCAGCTCGCCGAATTTCCCCGCGCCACCTACCTCACCGAGCTCTACCCGGACCTGCGCGAGCATCCGCATTACCGCCAGTTGCGCTGGGCGGTGGACTTCATCGGCCGCCTGACCCGTGGCAGCTACCCGCTGCATTACCGCAGCCATGAGGAAATCCGCGAGGCGTTCGGGCGTTGTGGTTTTCACAACACCCGCGTACTCGACCCGAGCCGGGAAAGCCCTGGCCTCGGCCTGCGCCCGTCGAAGGTGCCGACGTTGGTGCGGGTGATCGAGGCGAGTATCGGCGCTAGCCTGCGCTGATCGCGAAGACTCAGGCGCAGGCCGCCCGCGGTGCCGGCGGAGCGATATGCGCCGCCAGCGCCGTGCTGGCCTGGGGCTCGATGTGGGAGAAGATGAACGCCAGTCCGCCTGCGGTCCGCCGCAAGGGTAGCAGGTCGAGGGCGGGGAGGTCGGCTGTCAGCAACTGCCATCCGCGCCACGGCAGCTCGTCCGGGAGGTCGGCGAGCAGGTGGCCGCCGAAGAAGCCCAGCTCATTCAGTTCCACCGGCCAGTCGCCGCCCTGGTCGTGGTGTAGCAGCGCCTTGCGCTGGCGGGGCGGCAGGCGCGGTTCGTGGCGGCGATCGAGCAGTTGCAGGCCGTCGCGAGCCAGGCGGGTGCTGCCCGGGCTGGCCAGCGGCAGCGCCTCACCTCTCAGGAATGGGCCATACAGGCCGGCGCAGGCTTCGCGGCGCTCGAACTGGGCCAGGTGGTCGGCACCGTGGATCAGCGCGCAATCGGCATTGGCGCAGGTGGCGGCGAACAGGGCATGTTCCCAGGGCTGGGTGAAGTGGTCGTGTTCGCCGGCGAGCACCAGCGTCGGGCATTGCGGGTGGCGGTCGAAGCCGGGGAACGCCAGCAGGCGCCGGCTGTTCTGCCGGTAACGCTCGATTTCCTCGGGCGTCAGGCGTTGCAACTGGCGCAGCAGGGCCTTGCGGAAGGTCGGCGAGACCTCGGTTTCCTGCACGCGCAACGGATTGATCAGGCCGTTCAGGGCCCCCTGGGCAAACGCTGCATGACGGCCTTCGGCGAGCAGCGCCAGGCTTTCCTCCAGCAACAGCCGGGCGCCGGGGCGACCGAAGGCGGTGATGCCGGCCAGCAGCAGGCGCGCGCAATGACGCGGATGGCGGGCGGCGAACAGGGCGGCGATGGCCGAGCCGTAGGACAGGCCGATGGGCATCAGCGGCGGGATGTGCAGGGCCTCGGCGAAGGCGGCGATCAGGTCGGCGAGGTCGGCCAGCGTCAGTTCCGGGGCGAGCTGCGGGTTGCCGCCCTGGCTGGGCAGGTCGAGCAAGATCACCGGGTGTTCGGCGAGCAGTTCGGCGACTTCGCTGGTGAAGGAGCGGAAACTCTGGAACGCCCCGCCGAGCAGCAGCACCGGTGCGCGGCCGTCTTCCGTATGGGCGGCGAAGGCCTGGTAATGCAGGCGCCAGGGGCCCACTTCGAGCACTTCCGGGGCGGCGCCGAGCTGGCCGGCACTGAAGTCGGTACGGTATTGCATGCAGGCATCTCCCTGGCGGCCGCTTCTTCTTGTTCTGGCGGCACCCTCCAGGGGAAGGTAATCACCGGTAGCACATTTGTTCACCCAACCTTCGGGCGGGCGGACGTCTCCATTCATCCCAGCGGTCAGGAACGGCGCGTCACGGCGTTACTTCCGGTGTGGCATAACGCCTCGTCTGCCATCCGCCCGACGCCGCTGGGCGCGGGCTCCCGGCCCCGCTATAATCAGCCGCTTTCCTCGACTGCCAGACCTCCGAGACCATGACCGAGTCCGTGCTCGACTACATGACCCGCCTGGGCCGCGCCGCGCGCGACGCCTCGCGGGTGATCGCCCAGGCCAGTACCGCGCAGAAGAACCGCGCCCTGCTGGCCGCCGCCGCCGCCCTCGACGCCGCCCGCGACGAGCTGGCCGCCGCCAACCAGAAGGATCTTGACCAGGGCAAGGCGAACGATCTCGAGCCAGCCCTGCTGGACCGCCTGGCCCTGACCCCGGCGCGCATCGATTCGATGATCGAAGGGTTGCGCCAGGTCGCCGCGCTGCCCGACCCGGTCGGTGCGATCCGCGACATGAGCTACCGCCCCTCGGGCATCCAGATCGGCAAGATGCGCGTGCCGCTGGGCGTGATCGGCATCATCTACGAGTCGCGGCCGAACGTGACCATCGATGCCGCCAGCCTGTGCCTGAAGTCCGGCAATGCCACCATCCTGCGCGGCGGTTCCGAAGCGATCCATTCCAACCGTGCCATCGCGGCCTGCATCCGCCAGGGGCTGGCCGAGGCCGGGCTGCCGGACACGGCGGTGCAGGTGGTGGATACCACCGACCGCGCTGCCGTAGGCGCGTTGATCGCCATGCCGGAGTTCGTCGACGTGATCGTTCCGCGTGGCGGCAAGGGCCTGATCGAACGCATCAGCCGCGATGCCCGCGTGCCGGTGATCAAGCACCTGGACGGCATCTGCCATGTCTACGTCGATGCGCTGGCCGACCTGGAAAAGGCCCGGAGCATCGCCTTCAACGCCAAGTGCTACCGCTACGGTATCTGCGGTGCCATGGAAACCCTGCTGGTGGACCAGGCGGTGGCCGCGGCCTTCTTGCCGGCCATGGCGCAGATGTTCGTGGAGAAGGGCGTCGAGCTGCGCGGTTGCGAGCGCACCCGTGCGCTGATCCAGGCCGAGCCGGCGAAGGAAGAGGACTGGAGCACCGAGTACCTGGCGGCGATCCTGTCGATCCGCGTGGTCGATGGGCTCGACGAGGCCATCGCGCACATCAACCGTTACGGTTCGCACCACACCGACTCCATCGTCACCGAGCACCAGGGCCATGCCCGGCGCTTCCTCGCCGAGGTGGACTCCAGCTCGGTGATGCTCAATACCCCGACCTGCTTCGCCGACGGCTTCGAGTACGGCCTGGGCGCGGAGATCGGCATTTCCACCGATAAGCTGCATGCACGCGGTCCGGTCGGCCTGGAAGGCTTGACCTGCGAGAAGTACGTGGTGATCGGCGACGGTCAGCTGCGCGGCTGATGGCGAAACGGATCGGCATTCTCGGCGGCACCTTCGACCCGGTGCATATCGGCCATCTGCGCGGCGCGCTGGAGGTGGCCGAACAGTTCGGTCTCGACGAACTGCGCCTGATTCCCAGCGCGCGTCCGCCGCACCGTAACACGCCGCAGGTATCGGCGGCCGACCGGCTGGCGATGGTCGAGCAGGCCGTGGCGGGCCTGCCGCCGCTCACGGTGGACGATCGCGAGCTGAAGCGCGACAAGCCGTCCTACAGCATCGACACCCTGGAGTCCCTGCGCGCCGAACTGGCGCCGGAAGATCAGTTGTTCCTGCTGTTGGGCTGGGATGCCTTCTGCGGTCTGCCGAGCTGGCACCGCTGGGAGGAGCTGCTCGATCACTGCCACATCCTGGTGCTGCAGCGGCCGGATGCCGACAGCGAGCCCCCGGAAAGCCTGCGCGACCTGGTCGCCGCGCGCAGCATCAACGATCCACAGGCCCTCACCGGGCCGAGTGGCCACATCGCTTTCGTCTGGCAAACGCCATTGGAAGTGTCGGCCACCCAGATCCGCCAACGGCTGGCCAGCGGCAGATCGGTGCGTTTCCTGGTACCCGATGCGGTGCTGGCTTACATCAATGCGCACGGGCTGTACCGTGCGCCGACGAATTGAACACGAGGCAACAGAACCACTCATGCAGAACGATCAACTGGTCCAGCTGGCGATCGACGCCCTGGAAGACATGAAGGCCCAGGACATCACCACCATCGATGTCCGCGGCAAGACCAGCGTCACCGATTACATGGTAATCGCCAGCGGTACCTCCAGCCGTCACGTGAAGTCGATTGCCGACAACGTGCTGGAGAAGGTCAAGGAAAACGGCGTGCGACCGTTGGGCAGCGAAGGCCTGGACGGTGGCGAATGGGCCCTGCTCGACTTGGGCGACGTGGTGGTCCATGTGATGCAGGTCGCCACCCGTCAATTCTATGACCTTGAGCGTCTCTGGCAGGGCGCCGAGCAGAGCCGCGCGCAACACGGTTCCGATCACGAGTAAGCGACCGCCGTGCGTATCAAGCTGATCGCCGTCGGTTCGCGCATGCCGCGCTGGGTGGAGGAGGGCTGGCAGGAATATGCCAAGCGCCTGCCGCCCGAGCTGGCGCTCGACCTGGTGGAAATCCCGCTGAACACCCGTGGCAAGAATGCCGACGTGGCGCGCCTGATCCGTCAGGAGGGCGAGGCCATGCTGGCCAAGGTGCAGCCGGGCGAGCGCATCGTCACCCTGGAGGTGCACGGTAAGCCCTGGAGCACCGAACAACTGGCGACGGAGCTGGATCGCTGGCGGCTGGACGCGCGGACCGTCAACCTGATGGTGGGCGGGCCGGAAGGGCTGGCACCGGAGGTCTGCGCTCGCAGCGAGCAGCGCTGGTCGCTGTCGCCGCTGACCTTGCCGCACCCGCTGGTTCGCATCCTGATCGGCGAACAGATCTACCGGGCCTGGACGGTATTGTCCGGCCACCCCTATCACAAGTAACCGTCACCGATGCCGCAGCCGATCCGCCTGAAAGACCACGAAAAGGATGCGCGCCTGGTACGCAGCCGCGTCATCGCGGGTGCCGTGGTGGTGGTGGCGCTGATCCTGGCGCTGGTGGCGCGGCTGTATTACCTGCAGGTGATCCAGTACGAGTACCACTCGACCCTGTCGGAGAACAACCGGGTCCACGTCCAGCCGATTCCGCCGACCCGCGGGCTGATCTTCGATCGCAATGGCGTGATCATTGCCGATAACCGGCCGAGTTTCAGTCTCACGGTAACCCGCGAGCGGGCCGGCGACTGGGGAAAGGTGCTGGACGTCATTGTCGAGGTGCTGGAGCTGACCCCGGACGACCGCGCGCTGTTCGAGAAGCGCATGAAGCAGGGGCGGCGGCCGTTCGAGCCGGTGCCGGTGCTGTTCGAGCTGAGCGAGGACCAGATCGCCCGTATCGCGGTCAACCAGTTCCGCCTGCCCGGCGTGGAGGTGGCTGCCCAATTGGTCCGGCACTATCCGCAGAAGGAGCATTTCGCCCATTCGGTCGGCTATGTCGGACGGATCAACGAACAGGAGCTGAAGAAGCTCGATCCGGTGGACTACAGCGGCACCCACCATATTGGCAAGACCGGCATCGAGCGCTTCTATGAAGACCAGTTGCACGGCCAGGTGGGGTACGAGGAAGTCGAGACCAATGCCCGCGGGCGGGTATTGCGGGTGCTCAAGCGCACCGACCCGACCCCCGGCAAGGACCTGACCCTGACCCTCGACCTGAAGCTGCAGGAAGCCGCCGAGGCCGCCCTGGGGGGGCGCCGTGGCGCAGTGGTGGCGATCGAACCGGCCACCGGCGACGTGCTGGCGATGGTCAGCCAGCCGAGCTTCAACCCCAACCTGTTCGTCACCGGCATTAGTTTCAAGGACTACGCCGAGCTGCGCGACTCCATCGACCGGCCGCTCTACAACCGCGTGCTGCGGGGGCTCTACCCGCCGGGTTCGACGATCAAGCCGATGGTGGCGGTGGCCGGGCTGGACGCCGGGGTGGTGACGCCGGCGACGCGGGTGTTCGATCCAGGCTTCTATCAATTGCCCAATTACGATCACAAGTACCGCAACTGGAACCGCAGCGGCGACGGCTGGGTGAACCTGGAGATGGCGATCATGCGCTCCAACGACACCTATTTTTATGACCTCGCCCACAAGATGGGCATCGATCGGCTGCACGACTATCTGTCGCGTTTCGGCATCGGCCAACGCGTATCCCTGGACATGTTCGAGGAAGCCGAGGGCCTGATGCCCTCGCGCGACTGGAAGCGCGCCCGTTACCGTCAGGCCTGGTATCCCGGCGAGACGCTGATCCTCGGCATCGGCCAGGGCTACATGCAGGCGACGCCGCTGCAACTGGCGCAGGCCACGGCGCTGATGGCCAACCGCGGCAAGTGGATTCGCCCGCACTTGGCCAAGAGCATCGAGGGCAAGCCGCCGGTGGACGAGAATCCGATGCCCGATATCGTGCTGCGAGATCCGAAGTTCTGGGACTATGCGCGAAACGGCATGGAAATGGTGCTCCACGGGCCGCGCGGCACTGCGCGCAAGGTGGGCGACAGCGCGGTTTATCGCATCGCAGGCAAGAGCGGTACCGCCCAGGTGGTGGCGATCAAGCAGGGCGAGAAGTACGACCGCTCCAAGGTGCAGGAGCGCCATCGCGACCACGCCCTGTTCGTCGCCTTCGCCCCGGCAGACAACCCGAGGATCGCCGTGGCGGTGATGGTGGAGAACGGTGAGTCCGGCTCCGGTGTTGCCGCACCGGTGGTCAAGCAGGTGATGGACGCCTGGCTGCTGGACGAGAACGGCCAACTGAAACCCGAATTCGCCGAGCCCCGGCCCGCGGAGGTGCTCGCCCATGAACGGTAACTTCGACCGTACCCTGTCCAGCGAAGATGTGATGCGCCGCCGCGCCAGCCTGCTGCAGCGCATGCACATCGACGGTCAATTGCTGCTGCTGTTGCTGCTCCTGGCCGCCGGCGGCCTGTTCGTCCTGTATTCGGCCAGCGGCAAGAGTTGGGACATGCTGATCAAGCAGGCAGTCTCCTTCGGCTTGGGGCTGACCGCCATGATCGTCATCGCCCAGCTCGAGCCGCGCTTCATGGCACGCTGGGTGCCGCTGGCCTACCTGGTTGGCGTCGGCCTGCTGGTGGTGGTGGACGTGATGGGACATGACGCCAAGGGGGCGACGCGCTGGATCAACATTCCCGGGGTGATCCGCTTCCAGCCCTCGGAGTTCATGAAGATCATCATGCCGGCGACCATCGCCTGGTACCTGGCCAAGCGCAACCTGCCGCCCCGGCTCAAACACATCGCCATCAGCCTGGCGCTGATTGGCGTGCCGTTCGTGTTGATCCTCAAGCAGCCGGACCTGGGAACCTCGTTGCTGATCCTGGCTTCCGGTGCCTTCGTGCTGTTCATCGCCGGTCTGCGCTGGCGCTGGATTCTCGGGGCGGCGGCGGCGGTGGTGCCGATCGCCGTCGGCATGTGGTTCTTCGTCCTCAAGCAGTACCAGAAGCAGCGGGTGCTGACCTTCCTCGACCCGGAGAGCGATCCCCTGGGTACCGGCTGGAACATCATCCAGTCGAAGGCGGCGATCGGTTCCGGCGGGGTGTTCGGCAAGGGCTGGCTGCTCGGCACCCAATCGCACCTGGATTTTTTGCCCGAAAGCCATACGGACTTTATCATTGCGGTCCTTGGCGAAGAGTTCGGCCTGGTCGGCGTCTGCCTGCTGCTGTTGATCTATCTGCTGCTGATCGGTCGCGGTCTGGTGATCACGGTCCAGGCGCAGACGTTGTTCGGCAAGCTGCTGGCCGGCAGCCTGACCATGACCTTTTTCGTTTATGTCTTCGTGAATATCGGTATGGTCAGCGGCTTGCTGCCCGTGGTGGGGGTGCCGCTGCCCTTCATCAGTTACGGCGGAACTTCGCTGGTGACGCTACTGTCAGGGTTCGGGGTTTTGATGTCGATCCACACCCATCGCAAGTGGATCGCGCAGGTATGACGAGAAGTGAAGGAATCCATGCAAGAGCTGCGTAGCTGGGCTGCAGGCAAGGCGATTCGAATCGGTCTGGCTGGCGTTCTGGGGTTTTCCGCTTTCGCGCAGGCGGGGGATTACGAAGGTTCGCCCCAGGTGGCCGAGTTCGTCGCCGAGATGACGCGTGACTACGGTTTCGCCGGTGAGCAACTGGTCAGCCTGTTCCACGACGTGGAGCGCAAGCAGACGATTCTCGACGCGATTTCCCGGCCGGCGGAGAAGGTTAAGCCGTGGAAGGAATACCGGCCGATCTTCATCACCGAATCGCGCATCGCCCGCGGGGTGGATTTCTGGCGCGAGCATGAGGCCGCGCTGGCCCGCGCCGAGCAGGAATATGGGGTGCCGGCCCAGGTGATCGTCGCGATCATCGGCGTGGAAACCTTCTACGGCCGCAACACCGGCAGCTACCGGGTGATCGACGCGCTGTCCACCCTTGGCTTCGATTATCCGCCGCGGGCGCCGTTCTTCCGCCAGCAGCTCAAGGAATTCCTCCTGCTGGCCCGCGAGGAGCAGGTCGATCCGCTGACTTTGAAAGGCTCCTATGCGGGCGCGATGGGCCTGCCGCAGTTCATGCCGAGCAGCTTCCGCGCCTACGCGGTGGACTTCGACAATGACGGGCACATCGATATCTGGAGCAATCCGGTGGATGCCATTGGCAGTGTCGCCAGCTACTTCCAGCGTCACGGCTGGGTGGCCGGCGAACCGGTAGTCAGCGAGGCCCAAGTGCGCGGCGACCAGGTCGAGCAGGGCTTGACCGAAGGTCTGGAACCGGTGAAAAACGTCGGCGAATTGCGTAGCCTGGGCTGGGCGAGCCGGGACGCCCTGCGCGACGACCTGGCCGTCACCGCCTTCCGCCTGGACGGCGAAGCCGGCCCGGAGTACTGGATGGGGTTGCCGAATTTCTACGTGATCACACGCTATAACCGCAGCGTGATGTACGCCATGGCCGTGCATCAGCTGTCCGATCTGCTGGTTCAGGCACGAGGCCGGAAGTGATGGTACAGATGCCGATCAAATGGGTCGCCCTGGGTACGCTGGGCCTGATGTTGGCGAGCTGTTCCAGCAGCCGCGCGCCGCAGCCGGTGCAGCCGGGCGTGACGCCGATTTCCGGCCCCGGCGCCTACAGCCGTCCGCATCGGGACGGCGCGCCCTGGTGGGACGTGGACGTCTCGCGCATCCCCGATGCGGTGCCCATGCCGCATTACGGCAGCTACAAGGCCAACCCCTATACGGTGCTCGGCCAGACCTACTACCCCATGAGCGATGCGCGGCGTTACCAGGCCGTCGGCACCGCCTCCTGGTATGGCACCAAGTTCCACGGCCAAGCCACCGCCAACGGCGAAACCTACGATCTCTACGGCATGACCGCTGCGCACAAGACGCTGCCGCTGCCGAGCTACGTGCGGGTGACCAACCTGGAGAATGGCCGCAGCGTCATCCTGCGGGTCAACGACCGTGGCCCGTTCTATTCCGACCGCATCATCGACCTGTCCTTCGCCGCGGCGAAGAAGCTCGGTTACGCCGAAGTCGGCACTGCGAGGGTCAAGGTGGAAGGCATCGATCCCACCGAGTGGTGGGCCAAGCAGGGCCGTCCGGTGCCGATGGTCCTGGCGCAGCCGGGGGCCAGGGTTCAGTCGGTCAGCCAGAATGCGCCGATCACCGTGGCCAGCGCGCCGCAATCGGTGGCCCAGCCGATCGAGCAATACACGCCTCCACCACAGCAACACGCCGCGGCAGTACTGCCGGTGCAGGTCGACGCAAAAAAAAAAGGTTCGCCCGGAGCGTCTGGCCTGTATCTCCAGGTTGGGGCCTTCGCCAATCCCGACGCTGCGGAGCTTCTCAAGGACAAGCTGAGCCAGGCGGTCAATGCGCCGGTGTTCATCAGCTCAGTCGTGCGCAACCAGCAGATCCTGCACCGGGTGCGCCTGGGGCCGATCGAGACGCAGGGTGAGGCCCAGCAAGTCCAGGACAGCGTGAGGCTGGCCAACCTCGGCCAGCCGACCTTCGTGAAGCCGGAGTGAGAACCCGGCCCGCCGAATTGCCCCGCGGGGCATGTTTGACCATCAGCCTAAAACCTCAGAGAGACGGATGAACATCACCAGCTTTGCCCAACGCATCACCTTATCGCTTCTGCTGCTCACCGGCGCCTCCGCCTGGGCCGCCGAACCGGTGATACCGGCGCCGCCGCAACTGGCCGCCAAGTCGTATGTGTTGATGGATGCCGCCAGCGGTAACGTGCTGATCGAGAACAATGCCGACGAGCGCCTGCCGCCGGCCAGCCTGACCAAGCTGATGACCGCCTACCTGGCAACCTTGGACATCAACCGGGGCCAGATCAAGGAAACCGACATGGTCCGCGTCAGCGAGAAGGCCTGGCGGATGGGCGGCTCGAAGATGTTCATCGAAGTGGGCAAGGAAGTGTCGGTCAGCGACCTGCTGCACGGCATCATCATCCAGTCCGGCAACGACGCCAGCGTCGCCCTGGCCGAGCACATCGCCGGCAGCGAAGACGCCTTCGCCGACATGATGAACGCCACCGCCGAGCGCCTCGGCATGCGCAACAGCCACTTCATGAATGCCACCGGCTGGCCGGACCCGGATCACTATTCCTCGGCCCACGACATGGCGTTGCTGGCCCGCGCGATCATTTACGAGGACCCGCAGCACTACGCCATCTACGCGCAGAAGGAATTCTTCTGGAACGGTATCAAGCAGCCCAATCGCAACTTGCTGCTGTGGCGCGACAAGACCGTGGACGGCCTGAAGACCGGCCACACCGAGGAAGCCGGCTACTGCCTGGTGTCCTCCGCCGTGCGCGACGGCATGCGCCTGATTGCCGTGGTCTTCGGTACCGCCAGCGAGCAGGCCCGTGCCGCCGAGACCCAGAAGCTGCTGACCTACGGTTTCCGTTTCTTCGAAACCCAGACCTTCTACCAGAAGGGCGCCGAACTGGCCCAGGCCCAGGTCTGGAAGGGCAGCGCGCGCCAGGTCAAGGCTGGTCTGAACCAGGACCTGACCCTGACTCTGCCCAAGGGACAACTGAAGAAGCTGGCTGCCAGCATGACCCTCGAACCGCAACTGATCGCGCCGATCCAGAAGGGCGACGTGATCGGCAAGGTGGAGGTCAAGCTGGGCGACGAGGTGGTGCACAGCGCCGACCTAGTTGCGCTGGAAGGCGTGGAGGAAGGTGGTTTTTTCCGCCGCCTGTGGGATAGCATCCGCCTGTTCTTCTACGGATTGTTCAACTGATTTGCCCGGGTGCTCCCTGTCGGGGGCACCCCTTTGGACGGGCCAGAGGCCCGCTGACGCCATGACCGATACCGACGTACAAGCCCCGAAAATCGATTTCCCCTGCGAGCGCTATCCGATCAAGGTGATCGGCGACGCCGGCGAAGGCTTCGCTGACCTGGTGATCGAAGTCATCCAGCGCCACGCCCCCGATCTCGACGCATCGAGCCTGGTGGTGCGCGACAGCCGCAACGGGCGTTTCCTCTCCGTGCAGGTGCTGATCACCGCTACCGGCCTGGAGCAGTTGCAGGCGATCCATGTCGACCTCCGCGCCACCGGCCGCGTGCACATGGTGTTGTAAGTGGCGGCAGCTGAACTCGTCGTACGCCACCTTGGGGTGGTGGACTATCTACCGACCCTGGAAGCGATGCGTCGGCTGACGGCCGAGCGCAACGAACTGACGCCTGACGAAATCTGGCTGCTGCAGCATCCCCAGGTGTTCACCCAGGGGCAGGCCGGCAAGTCCGAGCATCTGTTGGCGCCGGGCGACATTCCAGTGATTCAGGTCGATCGCGGCGGGCAGGTTACCTACCACGGTCCTGGCCAGTTGGTCGCCTATCTGATGCTGGATCTGCGCCGCCTGAATCTTGGTGTGCGCGAGCTGGTGACGGCGATGGAAGAAAGTCTGGTGGATGTGCTGGCCAGCTATTCCATTGAGGCGGCGCCAAAGGCCGATGCGCCTGGCGTGTATGTCAACGGCGACAAGATCGCTTCGCTGGGGCTGCGAGTCAGCCGGGGTTGCTCGTTCCACGGGTTGGCGCTCAATGTGGATATGGACATGACGCCCTTCCTGCGCATCAACCCCTGTGGCTATGCCGGGCTGAAAATGGTGCAACTGAGGGATCTGCTCGACGCACCGCCAGCGGTCGAGGAGGTGGCGCAGCGTCTTGAGCACGTGCTTCGCCAGCGGCTGGGGTACATCTGAGATACGCTGCATTAATCCAGGCTACATCACCGGGGTGACCATAGCCTGGATTAGCCGAAAGCGTGATTCGGGGAGCGTCAGTTCAGGTTCAGCGCCGGGATGAGACTGGTATCGACTTCCTGGCCGGGCACCGGAGCAGGTGCCACCAGGCCCAGGTTGTTCTTCTCGAATACCCGGTCGGCGCGGTAGCTGGAGCGCACCAGCGGACCTGCGGCGACCTCCATGAAGCCCTTCTGCAGGCCGATGTCGCGGAAGCGGTTGAACTCCTCGGGACTGACCCAGCGCTTGACCGGCAGGTGGTTGCGCGTCGGCTGCAGGTACTGACCGAGGGTGAGGATGTCCACGCCGATGGCACGCAGGTCATCCATGGTCGCGATGACTTCTTCGTCGGTTTCGCCCAGGCCCAGCATCAGGCTGGTCTTGGTCAGCACGTCCGGGCGGTGGCGCTTGGCATGCGCCAGTACCTTCAGGGTCTTCTCGTAGCCGGCGCGCGGGTCGCGCACCTCATGGGTCAGGCGCTCGACCGTCTCGACGTTCTGCGCGAACACTTCCAGGCCGGAATCCACCACCCGTTCGATGGCGGACAGGTTGCCGTTGAAGTCCGGAGTCAGGGCCTCCACCACCACCTGCGGGGTACGTTCCTTGATGGCGCGCACACAGGCGGCGTAATGGCCGGCGCCGCCATCTTCCAGATCGTCTCGATCCACCGAGGTCAGCACGATATAGCGCAGCGCCATCAGCTCGACCGACTCGGCGGTGTTCTGCGGTTCTTCCTTGTCCAGCCAGCCATTCGGGTTGCCGGTGTCCACCGCGCAGAAGCGGCAGGCACGGGTGCATACCGAGCCCATCAGCATGATCGTAGCGGTACCGTTGGACCAGCATTCGCCCATGTTCGGGCAATGCGACTCCTGGCATACGGTGCTCAGGCGGTGCTCGCCGACGTTACGCTTGACCGCTTCGAAGCGGCTGCCGCCGGGTGCCTTGACCCGCAGCCACTTGGGCTTGGGCTCGAATACCTGGGGTTCGGCAGAGGAGCGGCGCTTCTGGCCATCCTTGATCGCGACGATGCCCTGAGCGGTGCGGAACTTTTCGCCGCTGGCAACGGGTTTGGACGAGGTTGTATCGGACATCGGGAATCTGGACTCCGTGTAGAGGCTCCATAGGCTGGTGGCTTGTGGCCGCCGCGCAGTCTATCACAGAAGGCGTTCGCACAAGCTGGCGGCCATCCGCTGGCCGGTGTGTAGTGGAGCGCCTGGCTTCGATCCTCCCCGCTTCAGAATTCCAACTTGTATCCCACCCCATAGATCGAATGGATGAGGCTCTGCTCCGGGTCGATCTGTTCCAGCTTGCGCCGCAGGTTCTTGACGTGGCTGTCCACCGTGCGGTCGGTGACCACCCGGTGGTCGTCGTAGAGGCGGTCCAGTAACTGGTCGCGGGAAAACACCCGCCCAGGGGAAGCTGCCAGGCAACTCAGCAGGCGGAACTCCACGGGCGTCAGGTCCAGCTCGATACCCTTGAAGCTCGCCTTGTAGGTGCTTTCGTCCAGGCTCAGGCCTTGTTCCGTCCGGGCGGCCAGTGGGCGCCGGCGCAGGATCGCACGGGCGCGTGCCACCACTTCGCGGGGGCTGAACGGCTTGCAGATGTAGTCGTCGGCACCGAGATCGAGGCCAAGCAAGCGGTCGATCTCCTCGACCCGGGCGGTGACCATGATGATCGGCACGTCGCTGAAAGTGCGCAGTTCCCGGCACACCTCCAGGCCATCGCAGCCCGGCAGCATCAGGTCGAGGAGAATCAGGTCCGGCTCCTGTGCGCGGACCGTGGGCACGACCTCCAGGCCATTGTCCAAACAGGCGACGTCATGGCCCGCCGCCTGCAGGTAGTCGCGCAGCAGAGCGGCCAGCTTGGGTTCGTCCTCCACCACCAGGATGCGGGTGGACGCCGGGGCATCGTTGAGCATGTCACAACCCCCCCTTCGGCAGACGGACGTTCAGCCAAAGCCCGCCGAGGGGAGAGGGGCGCGCTTCGATAGTGCCGCCATGGGCCTCGACGATGCTGTGACAGATCGCCAGGCCGAGCCCGGACCCGCCACTGGCACGGCTGCGCGATCCCTCGCCGCGGTAGAAGCGTTCGAACAGCCGCGGCAGGTGTCGTTCGTCCACGCCGGGCGCCGAATCGAGGAAATCGATGCTCACCGCATCGTCCTCGACCTGGACGGCGACTCGCAGGCAGCCACCAGCATGGGTGTAGCGCACGGTGTTCTCCAGCAGATTGCTGAACAACTGCTGCAAGCGCCCGGCATCGGCGAGCACCGGCACGGGCTGCGCGGGGAGTTGCAGCTCCAGGGCCAGGCCATGTTCGGCGCAACGATCGCGGTAGATGCCGAGGGCGATGCGCAGTTGCTCGGCGATGTCCAGCTCGCTCTTGCGGTAGGTCAGCGCACCGACGTCCGCCAGCGACAATTCGTAGAGATCGTCTACCAGCTTGCTCAACATGCCGACCTCCGTCTGTAGCGAGCGAAGCGATTCGCCGTCGAGTTTGCGCACGCCATCCTCGATGGCCTCGAGCTCGCCGCGCAGGATCGCCAGCGGTGTGCGCAGCTCGTGGGAGACATCGGCCAAGAAAGCCCGGCGCATCTGCTCGTTGCGCTCTAGGGTATGGGCGAGCTGGTTGAAGTCGCGGGCCAGTTGGCCGACTTCATCCTGGGACTCGACACTCACCCGCTCGGTGTATTCGCCCGCGGCCAGACGATGGGTGGCGGCAGCCACCTGCTTGACCGGCGCCAGCAGCCGTCGCGCCACCCACCAGGCGATCAGCGCCGCCAGCAGCAGGGCGATCAGCCCGACGACCAGGCTGGCCCGCAACTGGTTGCGCAGGAAGCGCTGGCCGCCGACCTCGATGACGCTTTGGAAGGGCGTCATAGCCAGCCAGCCGACGGTCCGCCCGTCGACCACGATCGGCCGGCGCACCGCGTCCCGCCCCACTTCGATGAAGGTCATGACCGGCTCGCCGCGCTCGTCCAGCAGGGAGATGCGCAGCATGGCCCCGGTCAGGTCGGAAACCGGCGCGAGCCGGGGCGTGGACGGGGCGCCGGGGCGGAATGGGTCGTTTTCCGGCCGGGTCATCTCGAACCAGACACGGGGCTGGTTGCGAACGAATTCCCAGTTGCCGTGCTGCCGGTAGCCTTCGATGATCTGTGTCTGCATGGCGTCCATGCGCTGCACTGCCAGTTCGTTGACATAGCCGAGGAAGCCGCGGACGAAGCTCCAGCCGTCGGCCGCGCCCATGGCCAGGGTGATACACAGGGCGGTGGAGAGCACGGCGAGAAACAGTTTGGTGGAAATACTGATTTTCATGGATTCGGGAGCGCGTCGAGGAGCCGTCATTAAGGCCGTCATCGGTGCCGGTTTCAAGGCAGGACGGGGCCCGGAGGGGTAATCTCCAATTTTTCTCCACATTTGCCGCTCAGCATCGGTGGCCATCAGAGACGAGAACGCACCGGCGCCTGCCGGTTGGAGAAGCCGATGCCCACAGTACTCAACAGATTCCTGGTCAACCTGGCCCCGCTCATCGCCCTCTCGGCGGTGCTGGCCGGATGCTCGCCGGCAGGTGAGATGCCGGTGCCCCCGCCAACCGAAGTAGGCGTGATCACCGTGACCTCGCAATCGCAGACGCTTACCAGCGAGCTGCCGGGACGTACACGGGCCTGGATGGTGGCGGAGATCCGTCCGCAGGTTGGCGGTATTGTGAAGCAGCGGCTGTTCACCGAGGGCGCCGAGGTCAAGGCGGGGGATGCGCTGTACCAGCTCGATCCGGCGACCTACCAGGCGGCTTATGCCGAGGCCAGGGCCAATGCCGCCAAGGCCGAAGCAACCCTGGTGTCGGCGCGGCTGAAGGCGAAGCGCTATGCCGAGCTGGCGAAGATCGATGCGGTCAGCCAGCAGGACAACGAGGACGCCCAGGCCAGCCTGAAGACCGCCGAGGCCGACGTAAAATCGGCCCAGGCCAGTGTGGACAGCGCCCGCATCAACCTCGCCTACACCCGCATCGACGCGCCGATTTCCGGCCGCATCGAGACCTCCACGGTTACCCCAGGCGCGCTAGTGACCGCCAGCCAGGAAGCCGCCCTGACCACCGTGCAGCAGATCGATCAGCTATACGTCGACGTCACCCAGTCCAGCGCCGAGGTGTTGCGCCTCAAGCGAGAACTGGCCGAGGGCAAGCTGAAGAGCGCCGGCAAGGACGAAGCGCGCATCACCCTGCTGCTGGAGGATGGCAGCCCATACGCCCACGAGGGCCGCTTGCAGTTCGCCGGTGCCACGGTGTCGGAAAGCACCGGCAGCGTCACGCTGCGCGCCGTGGTACCGAACCCCGATGGCTTGTTGCTGCCGGGCATGTACATTCGCGCGGTGCTGGAGGAAGCGGTGGACGACGAGGCCTTGCTGGTGCCGCAACGGGCGGTGACGCGCAGTGCCAGCGGTGCGGCCAGTGTCCTGCTGGTGATCGACGGCAAGGTCGAGCAGCGCCTGGTAACGCTCGGTCGTAGCGTCGGCAACGACTGGTGGGTGACCGGCGGCCTGGCCGCCGGCGACCAAGTGATCGTCGAGGGCGGGCAGAAGGCCAGGGTCGGTACTCCGGTCCGCAGCGTCGCCCTCGAACAGCCGGCCGGCGCCAGCGACGGCCTGGCCACCCGCAGCGCGAACTGAGGAACGGACGATGCCAAGTTTTTTCATCGATCGGCCGATCTTCGCCTGGGTCATCTCCATCGTCATCATGCTCGCCGGCACGCTGTCCATCAGCCAGTTGCCGCTGGAGCAGTACCCGGACATCGCCCCGCCTGAAGTACGCATTTCCGCCACCTATACCGGTGCCTCGGCCAAGACCATCGAGGACTCGGTCACCCAGGTGATCGAGCAGCAGATGAAAGGGCTCGACGGCCTCACCTACATGTCCGCCTCCAGCAGTTCGGCGGGCACCGCCAGCATCAACCTGACCTTCAGCGCCGGCACCGACCCGGACGTGGCGCAGATGCAGGTGCAGAACAAGCTGCAACAGGCCGAGTCGCGCCTGCCCCAGGCGGTGCAGAACCAGGGCATCACGGTGACCAAGGGCGGCTCCGACTTCCTGATGATCGTCGCCCTGCAGTCGGCCAACCCGTCGGTCACCAGTACCGATATCGGCGATTACATTTCCAGCAGCCTGCTCGATCAGGTCAGCCGCGTGGATGGTGTCGGCGAGGCGCGAACCCTGGGCTCCGGCTACGCCATGCGCATCTGGCTCGACCCAGCCAGGCTGGAGCAGTACGCGCTGATGCCGTCGGACGTCAGTACTGCCATCGAGGCGCAGAACACCGAGGTTTCGGCCGGTCAGCTCGGCGCATTGCCGGCCAGGACCGGACAGCAGTTGAACGCCACCATCAGTGCGCGCAGCAAGTTGCAGAGCGAGGCGGACTTCCGCGAGATCGTGCTCAAGGCCGGCAGCGACGGCTCGCTGGTACGGCTGGCGGACGTCGCCCGCGTCGAACTGGGCAGCGAAAGCTACGACGTGGTGACCTCGCTCAATGGCAATCCTTCGGCGGCCATGGGCATCACTCTGGCCACCGGCGCCAACGCGCTGGATACCGCCGAGGCGGTGAAGGAGAAGCTCGCCGAGCTGTCGGCCAACTTCCCGGCGGAGATGCAGTTGGAAACGGCGATCCCCTACGACACCACGCCGTTCGTCAGCTTGTCCATCGAGGAGGTGGTCAAGTCGCTGTTCGAGGCCATCGTTCTGGTGGTGGCGATCATGTACCTGTTCCTGCAGAACTGGCGCGCCACCCTGGTCCCGGCGATCACCGTACCGGTGGTGCTGCTCGGCACCTTCGGCGTGCTGGCAGCGTTCGGTTACTCGATCAACACCCTGACCATGTTCGGCATGGTCCTGGCCATCGGCCTGCTGGTGGACGACGCCATCGTAGTGGTGGAGAACGTCGAGCGGGTCATGAGCGAGGAGGGCCTGTCGCCCCGCGAGGCGACGCGCAAGTCCATGGGCGAGATTAGCGGCGCGCTGGTCGGCATCGCCCTGGTGCTCTCGGCGGTGTTCATTCCCATGGCTTTCTTCGGCGGCTCCACCGGGGTGATCTATCGGCAATTCTCCATCACCGTCGTCAGCGCCATGCTGCTTTCGGTGCTGGTGGCCATGAGCCTCAGCCCGGCGCTCTGTGCCACCCTGCTCAAGCCCTCGGCCGAAGGCGGGCATGTGCCGAAGCGGGGCTTCTTCGCCTGGTTCAACCGCACCTTCGAGCGCAATGCGGGGCGCTACCAGGGCGGCGTTGGCGGCGTGCTGCGCCGTGGGCCGCGGTTCCTGGCGCTGTACGCGATCATCCTGGTTGTAATGGCGGTGGGATACCTGCGCCTGCCTGGCTCCTTCCTCCCCGACGAGGACCAAGGGATGCTGATGGCGATGATCCAGTTGCCGGTGGGCGCCACCGATGCGCGCACCCAGGCGGCGATGACGGAGTTCATCGACTACATCCGCGCCCAGCCGGAGATCGACTCCCTGGTCAGCATTACGGGCATGGGCATGGGCGGCAATGCGCAGAATGCTGGCCGCGCCTTCATCACTCTGAAGAACTGGAGTCTGCGTGACGGCGCCGAACATGCCGCAGTGGCCATCGCCCGGCGCGCCACCCTGGAACTTTCCAACCTGCGCGATGCGAGCATCTTCGTCATGCAGCCGCCAGCTATCCGTGGTCTTGGCGACAGCTCCGGCTTCAATCTGCAACTCAAGGACGTCGGTGGCGTCGGGCATGATGCCCTGATCGCCGCCCGCGACCAATTTCTCGCTCTGGCGGCCAAGAGCGACAAGCTGGTGGGCGTGCGCAGTACCGGCCTGGACGACACCGCCGAATTCCGCGTGGCCATCGACGACCGCAAGACCGGTGCTTACAGCCTGGCCACCGGCGATATCAACACTACCCTCGGCACGGCCATGGGTGGCAGTTACGTCAACGATTTCATCCACAACGGACGAGTGAAGAAGGTCTATGTGCAGGGCGATGCCGACGCGCGCATGCGGCCGGAGGACATCGGCCGCTGGTACGTGCGCAACAGCCTCGGCGATATGGTGCCGTTCTCCACCTTCGCCAGTACCGGCTGGACCTTCGGCTCGCCGCTGCTGGAACGCTACAACGGCAATGCCTCGCTGGAACTGGTCGGCGATCCGGCGGCCGGGGTCAGTTCGGGCGAAGCCATGGCTGAGGTCGAATCGCTGATCACCCAATTACCGGCCGGTATCGGCTACGAATGGTCCGGGCAGTCCTACCAGGAGCGCCTGTCCGGCTCCCAGGCGCCGTTGCTCTACGGGGTGTCGATCCTGTTCGTGTTCCTTTGCCTGGCGGCGCTCTACGAGAGCTGGTCGATTCCCTTCGCGGTAATGCTGGTGGTGCCGCTCGGGGTCATCGGCGCGGTGCTGGCCACCCGTCTCGGCGGGTTGAGCAACGACGTCTATTTCCAAGTCGGGTTGCTCACCACGGTAGGCCTGGCGGCGAAGAACGCGATCCTCATCGTCGAGTTCGCCAAGCATTTGCAGGAGCAGGGCCGCGACCTGATCTACGCCACCCTTGAGGCCTGTCGCCAGCGCCTGCGGCCGATCTTGATGACCTCCCTGGCCTTCATGTTCGGTGTGCTGCCGCTGGCCCTGAGCAGCGGCGCCGGCTCCGGCGGCCGCCGGGCCATTGGCACCGGTGTGCTGGGCGGCATGTTCTCGGCCACGGTGCTGGGAATCTTCTTCGTGCCGCTGTTCTTCGTCCTGGTTAGTCGTCTGTTCAGCAAAAAGGCGCCGACCGAATCCAATCTTGTCGCAGGAGTCCAGCCATGATGCGCCGGCCCGTTTTCGTTCCGCTGCTGCTGGCGCTCGCGCTGGGCGGTTGCGCCAATCTCGCCCCGGATTATCACCGACCGCAGGCACCCGTGGCCGATCAATGGCCGGCTCAGGCGGCGAGCACCTCGGGCAACGCCAGTGCCGAGATCGATTGGCGCAGCTTCTTCACCGACGCTCGTCTCGAACAGGTGGTCGAGCGCGCCCTGGCGAACAACCGCGATCTGCGCGTCGCCGCCCTGAACATCGAGAAGGCCCGCGCCCAGTACCGCATCCAGCGCGCCGAGCATTTTCCCACGGTGGCGGCCAGCGTCAGCGGAACCCGTTCGCGCACACCTGCCTCGTTGAATGGAAGAGAGGCGGCCAGCATCGGTTCGCAATACAGCGCCGAGCTGGGGTTCAGCAGCTACGAGCTGGATTTCTTCGGCCGGCTGAAGAACCTCAGCGAGTCGGCCCTGGAAGATTATCTGGCCCTGGAGGAGACCCATCGCAGCACGCAGATCAGCCTAGTCGCCGAAGTCGCCAACGCCTGGCTCACCCTGGCCGCCGACAAGGCCCTGCTGCAACTCGCCGAAGACACCCTGAAAAGCCAGCAGGCGTCCTACGAACTGACCCGGCACAGCCATGACCTCGGCAACAGCTCCGGTGTGGCATTGGCCCAGGCGCAGAGCACTGTGGAGTCGGCGCGCGAGGACGTGGCGGAGTACACCAGCCAGATCCGCCAGGACATCAACGCGCTGACATTGCTGGTGGGTGACAGGGTGCCCGACGCGCTGCTGCCGGCCACCCTGGATGCGGAAGCCGCGCAACTGGTGGATATTCCGGCCGGTCTGCCGTCCAGCCTGCTGCAACGCCGGCCCGATGTGCTCGCCATCGAGCATGACCTCAAAGCAGCCAATGCCGATATCGGTGCTGCCCGCGCCGCGCTATTTCCAAGCATCAGCCTGACCGGTGCGGCGGGTACCAGCAGTGCCGACCTGAGCGGGTTGTTCAAGGGTGGCAGCGGCGCCTGGAGTTTCGCGCCGAGCATCAGCGTACCGATCTTCAACGCCGGCAGTCTGCGTGCCAACCTCGAGTCGGCGAAGGCCGAGAAGGCCATCCAATTAGCTACATACGAAAAGACCGTGCAGAGCGCGTTCCGGGAAGTTGCCGATGCGCTGGCGGTGCGCAGTACCTTGCAGGACCGGTTGAATGCGCAACGCGCGCTGGTCGAGGCTACCGAGCGCAGCTATCGGCTATCCGATGCGCTCTATCGCAACGGCGCCAACAGCTACCTGGAAGTGCTGGATGCCCAGCGCTCGCTCTATTCGGCGCGCCTGGGCCTGATCAGCCTGGAATTGTCGGAGCAGGCCAACCGCCTGACGCTGTACAAGGTGCTCGGTGGTGGCGCCTCCACCGAGCGGCAGACCGGCAACGCGGCATCGTGAGTCAGCGGCTGGTCGTGGCCGGCAGTGAAGCGCCGCGCAACTGGCGGAGTAGCGACTGGGTCGGGTAACCGTCCGCCGGCCAGCCGAGGGACTGCTGGAAGCCACGGATCGCCCGGCGGGTATTGGCGCCGATGATGCCGTCGGCGGCGCCGGGGTCGTAACCGCTGTCGGCTAGGCGTTCCTGCAATTCAATGCGCTCGCTGCGCGACAACGGCAGCTCGTCCTTCGGCCATTGGCCGGCGATCGATCCGCCCCCTTGCAGGCGTTCGCCAAGCAGGCCGATGGCCAGGGCATAGGATGAAGAATTGTTGTACTTGAGGATGCTGCGGAAGTTGTTCAGCACCAGGAAGGCCGGGCCACGGTAGCCAGCCGGGAGCAACAGGTAGGCGCTGTCCGATTCGTTGCCGGTGGGAATCCCGACGATGCCCATCTGCCGCCATTCGGACAGGGGCTTGCGAATATCGGCATCGGCCTGGGCGTAATCGAATCCCTGGGGCAGCTTCACTTCGAAGCCCCAGCGCTGCCCCTTGCGCCAGCCGGAGGCTTGCAGGTAGTGCGCGGCCGAGGCCAGGGCGTCGGCGGACGAACCCCAGATGTCGCGGCGGCCGTCGCCGTCGAAGTCCACCGCATGGGTGTTATAGGTGGTCGGGATGAACTGAGTCTGGCCCATGGCTCCGGCCCAGGAGCCGAGCATCCGGGCGGGCTGGACGTCGCCATGCTGAAGGATGTCCAGGGCAGCCAGCAGTTGTTCCTGGGCGAACTGCGGACGGCGGCCTTCGTAGGCCAGGGTGGCGAGCGAGCGGATCACCGGCTTGTCGCCCATGATCTGGCCGAAGTTGCTTTCCATGCCCCAGATGGCGACCAGCGCCTGGCGATCGACGCCGTAGATGTCTTCGATCCTCTGTAGCGTCGCGGCATGTTGGCGCAGCAGTTGCCGGCCCTTGCCGACGCGCTGAGAAGAGAGGGCGCCGTCCAGGTATTCCCAGACCGGGCGGGTGAATTCGGGTTGGCTGCGGTCGGCGGCGATCACCGCGGGATCGGGTGTGACGCCAGCGAAAGCGTTGTCGAAGACCCTGGCGTCGATGCCCTTGCCGAGTGCCTGTTCGCGGAAGCCGGTACGCCAATCATCGAAGCTGATGGCGGGTTGCTCGAACGGTACGTCGGTCGGGGTCGCCGTGGCCTGGGGTGCGGCTTGCACCTGAGGGGGTTGGGGAGGCTGGCTCGGGGTCTGGTCTGCGGCGACAGGCGGTTCGGTGCAGGCGGTCAGCAGCAGCGCGGAGCCGGCGATCAAATGGCGGAACGGTCGGCCGGCGGCGGAACGGTAAAACATGGAACGCTCTCGGGACGTCGAATCAGACCGAGACCATAACACGACATCCGGCATCGTGCCGGAGTCCCGACGATTTTCATGCCGCCAGAAAGACCGAAGCCTCCCAGTTGGTGGACTGGGAGGCTTCGCGGCGGTAGCTGCCTTTACCTTTTTTCGGCTTTTCCTGGCGACAGCGGAAGAGGGGCTGGGCAACCAGGGACTTGGCCTTGTTCGGGCCGGGTCGGGATTTCTTGGCCATCTGTTTTCTCCTGAGGAAGCCTACCGGCTGGCAGGCGCGCGCATCATCGGGCCTTGTTCAAAAAATGTCCAGAGTTGGATGGGGCAGGTGACCGGCGAGTTTGGGCGAATGAATTCGTCCCACGGGCAGGGTGCCTTTGGAGCAAATTCATTCTCCCTGCGTTGAGATCACTCGGATGGCAACGGCAAACGCTGGCCGGCAACCAGCAAGGTCAGGCGGCCGAGGGCGTTCCACGGGTCGCCGGCCGCTTGGCCCTTGATCTGGGCATCGATGCGTTGGGCATCCATCAGCAACTGGTTCCAGCGGGCGCTGGAGTGGCGTTGCAGTGCCTTGGAAAGCAACGGCCGGCGCTTGTCCCAAACGGGCGGACGGGCTTGGCTGAAGGCTTTCTCCAACGGCACACCTTGGGCGTACTGCTGGGCGAGGCCGGCCAGCAGACGCAGTTCGCGGGCCAGGGCCCAGAGGATCACCGGGGTTTCTACGCCTTCCCCGCGCAGGCCATCGAGCATGCGCAGGGCATGGGCGGCTTCGCCGTTGAGAGCAGCATCGATCAGGCCGAAGACGTCGAAACGGGCGCTGTCGGCCACTGCGGCCTGCACCATGGCGGCGTCGATCTGGTTGCCTTCGGCGAGCAGCTTGAGCTTTTCGATTTCCTGCGCGGCGGCGAGCAGGTTGCCTTCCACCCGCGCGGCGATCAGATCCACCGCTTCCTGGTTGGCGGCGAGGCCGGCCTGGGACAGGCGTTGGCGAATCCACTGTGGCAACTGGTGGGCGTCGATCGGCCAGATCTGGATGAACTGCGCTTGCGGTCCGTCGATCAGGGCCTTGGCCCATTTGGTTTTCTGCGTGCTGCCATCCAGCTTCGGCAGGCTGATCAGCAGGAGGGTGTCTTCCGCCGGACGGGCGAGGTATTCGAGCAGGGCGGCAGCGCCCTTGTCGCCCGGCTTGCCGTTGGGAATGCGTAGCTCGATCAGGCGCTTCTCGGCGAACAGCGAGAGGCTGGCGCCGGCTTCGATCAACTGACCCCAGTCGAAGTTGTTCTCGACGTTGAATACCTGGCGCTCGCTGAACCCCTGGGCGCGGGTGGCAGCGCGGATCGCGTCGCAAGCTTCCTGGCAGAGCAGCGGCTCGTCGCCGCTGACCACGTAGACGGGCGCCAGGGAGCCCTGGAGGTGCTTGGCGAGCTGGGCGGGATTGAGCTTCATCGTGGCGGGAGCCGGTCGGGCCGCCGAGACGGCCCGGGCCGGTCACTGGACCGGCAATTGGATCGGCGATTGCTGGGGTTCGACCTGCCGTGCACGGCGTGCGGCTTCCAGCGCTTCGGCTTCGGCGGCTTGCTGCAACTGGTCGAGCTGGTCCGGGGTGATCCGTTGCAGTTTCATCACCAGTTGCTGCACCAGGTCGCGGCGCATCTCGTTGCGCAACTGGGCTTCTTCCTGATCGGAACCGATCAGGTTGTTTTCATCATGCACGTAGATGCTCTGTACTTCGGCGTTGTCGGCGAGCAGCAGCATGTTCTTCGCGCCACGGATTTCGAAGTCCAGCTTGTCGGTCAGTTCGTACTCGGCCGTACGTGCGCTGCCGGTGTAGCTGGCGGTGCGCTTGCCTTCGGTTTCGCGGATCAGCACCAGTTTATAGGCGGCGCCCGGATAGACTTTGACGTCGTTGCTTTCCAGTTGCTGGCGAAGCTGCTTGACGGTTTCGCCGTAGGCGTTGCGCGCCGAAACGTCCAGTTCGCGCAGGGCGAACTGGATATCGCCGGTACCGCGCAGCTGGAAGCCGCAGGCGCTCAGCAGGGCGGCGAGGCCGATCAGGATCAGATTCCGTTTCATCATCTTTTCATTTCCCCTTGGCGAGCGTCCCGCCGCACCACCCGTCGGCGTGCGGCGGACTGCATCAGTTCGCGACGATATTGACCAGCTTGCCCGGCACCACGATAACCTTGCGGATGGTCAGGCCTTCGGTGAAGCGCAGGACATTCTCGTTCTGCCGGGCGGCGCTTTCGATCTCTTCGCGGCTGGCGCTGGCCGGTACTTCGATGTGGCCGCGCAGCTTGCCGTTGACCTGCACCACCAGTTCCAGGCTGTCCTGCACCAGGGCGCCTTCGTCCACTTGCGGCCAGTCGGCGTCGATGATCGCGCCGCTCTTGCCCAGTTGTTCCCAGAGCGCGTGGCAGATGTGCGGTGTGATCGGTGCCAGCAGCAGGGCCACGGTTTCCAGGCCTTCCTGGAGCAGGGCACGGTCCTGGACTGTGTCGGACGGTGCCTTTTCCAGCACGTTCATCAGGGTCATCACTTGGGCGATGGCGGTGTTGAACTTGTGATGCTGGCCGACATCCTGGCTGGCCTGCTTGATGGCCAGGTGGATGGCGCGGCGAATGCCTTTCTGCTCGTCGCTCAGCGCGTTCTTGTCCAGCGTGCCCGGCAGACCCTGGCTGACGTGGGCATGGGCCAGACGCCAGACGCGACGGAGGAAGCGGCTGGCGCCCTCGACGCCGGAGTCGGACCACTCCAGGCTCATGTCCGGCGGCGAGGCGAACATCATGAACAGACGGCAGGTGTCGGCACCGTACGCATCGATCATCGCCTGCGGGTCGACGCCGTTGTTCTTCGATTTGGACATCTTCTCGGTGCCGCCGATTTCCACCGGCAGGCCGTCGCTCTTGAGTTTGGCGCCGATGACCTTGGCCTTGGCGTCGCGCTCGACTTCCACGTCGGCCGGGTTGAACCAGTCCTTGCCGCCGTTTTCCGCGGTGCGGTAGTAGGTCTCGGCGACCACCATGCCCTGGGTCAGCAGGTTCTTGAACGGCTCGTTGGAGTTGACCAGCCCTTCGTCGCGCATCAGCTTGTGGAAGAAGCGTGCGTAGAGCAGGTGCAGGATCGCGTGCTCGATACCGCCGATGTACTGGTCCACCGGCAACCAGTGGTTGGCCGCGGCCGGATCGACCATGCCTTTGTCGTAGGTCGGCGAGGCGTAGCGGGCGAAGTACCAGGACGATTCGACGAAGGTGTCCATGGTGTCGGTTTCGCGCTTGGCCGGCTGGCCGCATTTCGGGCAACTGCACTCGTAGAATTCGGGCATCTTCGCCAGCGGCGAGCCGGTGCCGTCCGGCACCACGTCTTCCGGCAGCACCACGGGGAGCTGGTCTTCCGGAACCGGTACGTCGCCGCAAGTGTCGCAATGGATGATCGGGATCGGGCAGCCCCAGTAGCGCTGGCGGCTGATGCCCCAGTCGCGCAGGCGGAACTGGGTACGCGCCTGGCCGAGGCCTTTCTTCTGCAGAGCCACTTCGATGGCATCGAAGGCGCCTTCGAAGTCCAGGCCGTCGAACTCGCCCGAGTTGATCAGTTGGCCGTGTTCGCCGTAGGCGTCCTGCCAGGGGGCCGGAGTGGTGTCGCCGGCACTGGTGCGGACCACCGGCTTGATCGGCAGGCCATACTTGCTGGCGAATTCGAAATCACGTTCGTCGTGGGCGGGCACGGCCATGACCGCGCCTTCGCCGTAGTTCATCAGCACGTAGTTGGCGACCCATACCGGCAGCAGCTCGCCGGTGAGCGGGTGCTGCACGCGCAAGGCGGTGGCCAAGCCTTTTTTCTCCTGGGTGGCAATGTCGGCTTCGGCGACGCCGCCGCGCTTGCATTCCTCGATGAAGGCTTGCAGCTCGGGGTTGTTCTTCGCTGCCAGGGTGGCCAACGGATGCTCGGCGGCCACTGCCACGTAGGTGGCGCCCATCAGGGTGTCGGGGCGGGTGGTGAAGACCTTCATCACCCCTTCGCTGCCGATGCTGGCGACGTCGTAGGGGAAGCTGATTTCCATGCCGCGCGACTTGCCGATCCAATTGCGCTGCATGGTCTTGACCTGTTCCGGCCAGCCGTCCAGCTCGTCCAGGCTTTCCAGCAGCTCATCCGCGTAGGCGGTGATCTTGAAGTAATACATCGGGATTTCGCGCTTTTCGATCAGCGCGCCCGAGCGCCAGCCGCGGCCGTCGATGACCTGCTCGTTGGCCAGCACGGTCTGGTCGACCGGGTCCCAGTTCACGGTGCCGTTCTTGCGGTAGATCACGCCTTTCTCGAACAGGCGGGTAAACAGCCACTGCTCCCAGCGGTAGTAGTCCGGCTTGCAGGTGGTGACTTCACGCGACCAGTCGATGGCCAGGCCCAGGCTCTTGAGCTGGGACTTCATGTAGTCGATGTTTTCGTAGGTCCATTTGGCCGGCGCCACCTTGTTCTTCATCGCGGCGTTTTCCGCCGGCATGCCGAACGCGTCCCAGCCCATCGGCTGCAGGACGTTCTTGCCCTGCATGCGCTGGTAGCGGGCGATCACGTCGCCGATGGTGTAGTTGCGCACGTGGCCCATATGCAGCTTGCCGCTGGGGTAGGGGAACATCGATAGGCAATAGAAGGTGTCCTTGCCCGGTTGTTCGCTCACTACAAAGGATTTCTGCTGGTCCCAGTGGGATTGCGCGGCGGCTTCGATTTCGCGGGGCTGATACTGTTCGTGCATGGCTACTGGCGCTGGAAAAAGGGGCTTACAGGAAACGCCGTAGCATACATGAGCGCGCGCTTCTGTTGATGGATTTTTGCCGCGCCGGGTCAGCCGGGCGGATCGTTCCGCCGCTTCGCCTGATTCGCCCGAGGCCGCGCGGGCCGCCGTTTGTCGCGACACGCGGCCGCTCGAAGGGACGGCGCTAAGCTTTCCCTATGGGCAGCGATCTGCCCGACACGAGGTGATGATGGGCGAGACGCGGCGGTTGGAGACAAGTGGGGGGCTGTACGAGCGTCTATTGCAACGTCTTGCCCTGGCGCTCGACGAAGCCGATACCGCTACTCGCCTGCACGAGCGGCCTCCTCAGGAACTGGAATTGCGCGGGCTGACCCCGGCGGAGTTGCAGTTGATCCGGGCCTATCTGGATCGGGATCTGAACTGGCTGCGCGGCTGGCACGCCGCCGCCGAGGAGTTGGCCCTGATCGAGCAGACGCCGGCGCGCCATGGCAAACCCGCCCGCAGTAACGGCAAGGCATCGGCAGCCCGGTCTCAGATGAAACTCAAACCCCTCATCAAGCGGCGCCAGCAGTTGTTCTGCGCCCTATGCGGCACGGCGGCCCACGTGCAGCGCGGCCAATGCGTGTGCGCCTGCATGACCTGCGGTTCGCAACTGTTCCGGGCCGGCCAGCCGAAGCGCATCGGTTAGTTTCCCGACGGGATAGCTCTGCTCCGGCACGTTCCCATGACGTGGGCTTGGCTTCGGGTTAGGCTTCGCGCACCCAGGAGGTGCCGATGCCGATCCGCTACATCATCAAACAGATCATCCTGCCGCCGGGCATTCTGCTGCTGTTATTGCTGCTCGCCTGGTGGCTGCGCCGGCGCGCACCGCGGCTGGCCGCGCTGTGTTTCGTGACCGGTTTTGGCGGGTTGTGGCTGATGAGTCTGCCGGCGGTGGTCGAGTGGGCTGCGCGTAGCCTCGAACGTGAACCGCCGCTGGCTGAAAGCGACTGGGCGGGGCTGGCGCAGCGCGCCGACGCCATCGTCATCCTCGGCGCCGGGCGCGAACGAGGCGATCCGGCCTGGGGCGAAGACCAACCAGGAATCATGGCGATGGAGCGCCTGCGCTATGCGTCGCGACTGGCCAGGGCCAGCGGGTTGCCGATCCTGGTGACCGGCGGTCTGCATTACGGCACGCCACCCAGCGAGGCGGCGATCATGGCCGACAGCCTGTCGCGCGATTACGGGATCGAGGTGCGCTGGCGCGAAGAGCGAAGCCGCACGACCTGGGAGAACGCCACGGAATCGGCGCCCATTCTGAAGGCGGACGGTGTCACCCGCATCGTCCTGGTGACCCAGGCCGCGCACATGCCCCGTTCACGCTGGAGTTTCGAGCGACAGGGTTTCGAGGTGATTACCGCGCCTATCGGCTTCCTCGGCGTGCCCAACGCCCGTCCGCTGGGCGGCTGGTTGCCGGAGAGCAAGGCCGTCTGGCAGAACGGCATGCTGCTCAATGAGGCCGTGGGGCAACTGGTCTATCCGCTGTTCTATTAGCCAGGAGCCCGCCCGACATTCGCCTTGCTTGCCGCTGCGGTTAGACCATCTTGGCCATGCGGTTGGCCAGCAGCGCCCAGCCGAACAGCAGGCCGCAGAGGACGATCAGTGGCCAGGCACGCCAGCGGAGATAGGGGGTTAGTCCTTCGCGTGGTTCCACCTCGCCGTAGAGGGTGGCGCGCTTGAACTGCGGCAGCTCCTCGCGGATCGCGCCGAACGGGTCGATCAGCACGGTGACGCCATTGTTGGTGGCGCGGATCATCCAGCGTCCGGCTTCCAGCGCCCGCATCTGCGCCATCTGCAAGTGTTGCAGCGGGCCGATGGAGGTGCCGAACCAGGCGTCGTTGCTGATGGTCAGCAGCAGCTGGCTTTGCGCCGCCAGGCCCGCGGCGAATTCCGGGTAGACCACTTCGTAGCAGATGTAGGGTGCGATCTTGTAGCCCTTGGCCTCCAGCAGCGGCTGTTCGGATGAGCCACGGGCGAAGTCGGACATGGGCAGGTCGAAGAAGGCGATCAGCCCGCGCAGCACTTCCTGCAGCGGTACGTACTCACCGAAGGGCACCAGCTTCTGCTTGAGGTAGGTGCCTTCGCCTTCGCCGACCACGACGATGCCGTTGTAGTAGCGCTTCTGGCCGCGCTCGTTGTCCTGGCGGATCGGCACGCCGGTAATCAGCGCCGATTTGCGGTCTTCGGCGAAGCGGCCCATCACGGTCAGATAGCCTTCGGCGAACTCCTTGAGGATGGGCACGGCGGTTTCCGGCCAGATAATCAGGTCGGCTTGCTGCGACGTGAAGCTCATGTCGCGATACAGGTTGAGCTGGGCGTGCAGCTGCTCTGGATCCCACTTCATGTTCTGGGCGATATTGCCCTGCATGGCCGCCACTTTCAGTGGTGCACCGGCCGCGGTGGTCCAGGCATGGCCCTTGAGGGCCTGGCCGGCGACCCAGGGCGTGGCCAGCAGGACGAGGCCCATGGCGAAGAACAGCGGGCGCACCCGCATCCGTCGCAGGTTGGCCAGCAGGACGGCGCTCAGCGCCAGACAGAAGGACAGCAGCCAGACACCGCCGACCGGCGCCAACCCGGCCAGCGGGCCTTCCAGTTGGCTGTAGCCGGCGTAGAGCCAGGGAAAGCCGGTGAGGAACCAGCCGCGGAACGCTTCCTGGGCCACCCAGAGCGCGGCGAAGGCCAAGGCATCGGCCAGGGGCGCTTCATCGCGGCGCAGCCAGCGCGCCCAGAGCCAGGCGGGCAGGGCGAAGAACAGGCCGAGACCAGCGACGAAGCCGAAGGTGAGGAAGGCCGCCAGCGGGGCCGAGGCCGAACCGTAGTCGTGAATGCTGACGTAGACCCAGCTGGTGCCAGCGACGAACAGGCCGAAGCCGTAGCACCAGCCACGCAGCAAGGCCGCCTTGGGCGAGAGGGCACGTAGCCCCAGGTAGAACAGGGCGATGGACAGCAGCTCCACCGGCCACAGGTTGAAAGGAGAGAGCGCCAGCGGCGTCAGCGCCCCGGCAGCGAGCGCCAGCAGATGGCCCGGCCAACCCGGGCGCTTGATCCAGTTCATGCACATTCCTTGCGTAAAAGGGTCGTCGTGCCCGCGTACTGCACCGTGAATCCGGTGTCTTGCTCTGGTCCGGCCGCCGCACTCGACGGCCGTGGCTCACTGGGCCAGGGGTGACAGGCGCAGCAGGTGAATGCGGCGGCTGTCGGCGTTCAGCACCCGGAAGCGGAATTCGCCGATCTCGGTGACTTCGTTGCGCTTCGGCAGATGGCCGAATGCGCTCATCACCAGCCCGCCGACGGTATCGTATTCCTCGTCGGAGAACTCGCTGTCGAAGAACTCGTTGAAGCTATCGATCGGCGTCAGTGCCTTGATCAAAAAGTCGCCGCTGGGCAGCGGCTTGATGTAGCTGTCTTCCTCGACATCGTGCTCGTCCTCGATGTCGCCGACGATCTGTTCCAGCACGTCCTCGATGGTCACCAGGCCGGCCACGCCGCCGTACTCGTCGATGACGATGGCCATGTGGTTGCGGTTGGCGCGAAATTCCTTGAGCAGGACGTTGAGCCGCTTGGACTCCGGCACGAAGGTGGCCGGGCGCAGCAGGTCGCGGATGTTGAAGCTCTGCGCGTCGCCCTGGAGGATCAGCGGCAGCAGGTCCTTGGCCAGCAGCACGCCCATCACGTCGTCAAGGCTTTCGCCGACGACCGGGTAGCGCGAATGCGCGGCCTCGATGACGGCGGGGAGGAATTCCTTGGGTGTCTGCGTCGATTTGATGCTGATCATCTGCGAGCGCGGGACCATGATGTCGCGTACTTGCAGGTCGGCCACCTGGATGGCGCCTTCGACGATGGACAGCGCTTCGCTGTCGAGGAGTTTGTTCTGATGGGCTTCGCGCAGTAGCTCAAGGAGCTCCTGGCGGTTTCTCGGCTCATGGGTAAAAGCCTGGGTGAGTTTGTCCAGCCAGGACTTTTGCCCGTTGCTCGATCGATCTTCGCTCATGGTTTCCTGCTCATGGTTCCGGGGAGCACCGGTTATTCGTCATCTGCATAGGGATCGGGGTAGCCCAGTTCAGCGAGCAATTCCCGTTCCAGCGCTTCCATCTCCTCGGCTTCCTCATCCTCGATGTGGTCGTAGCCGAGCAGATGCAGGCAGCCGTGGATAACCAAGTGGGCCCAATGGGCCTCCGCCGTCTTGCCCTGTTCCGCTGCCTCCCGCTCCACCACCGGCACGCAGATCACCAGATCGCCGAGCAGGGGGATGTCCAGCATTTCGTCGGGCACGTCGGCCGGGAACGACAGTACGTTGGTGGCATAGTCCTTGTGCCGCCAGGTGCGGTTCAGTTCGCGGCCTTCGGCTTCGTCGACCAGGCGGATAGTCAGTTCGGACGGTGCCGAACGCTGGCGCAGGGCCAGTTCGCACCACTTGCGGAAATGGGCCTCGTCGGGAATGGGGGCTTCGGTGGCGACCTGCAGGTCGAGTTCAAGCATCGCTGTCGTCGTCCTTGGCCTGCCGGCGCGCGGCGGCTCGTGCTTCGGCGGCCTTGCCCTGGGCGTCGTCGAAGCGCTCGTAGGCCTCGACGATGCGCTGCACCAAGGGGTGGCGCACCACATCCTTGGGCTTGAAGTGAGTGAAGCTGATGCCCGGCACGTCGCGCAGCACGTCGATCACGTGCAGCAGGCCCGAGCGGGTGCCGCGCGGCAGGTCGACCTGGGTAGTGTCACCGGTGATCACGGCAGTGGAGCCGAAGCCAATGCGGGTGAGGAACATCTTCATCTGTTCGAGCGTGGTGTTCTGGCTTTCGTCGAGGATGATGAAGCTGTTGTTCAGGGTACGACCGCGCATGTAGGCCAGCGGCGCGACCTCGATCACTTGCTTCTCGATCAGCTTGGCAACGGTCTCGAAGCCGAGCATTTCGTAGAGGGCGTCGTACAGCGGGCGCAGGTAAGGGTCGATCTTCTGCGCCAGGTCGCCGGGCAGGAAGCCGAGCTTCTCGCCGGCCTCGACAGCCGGACGCACCAGCAGGATGCGGCGTACCTGCTCGCGCTCCAGCGCGTCCACCGCGCAGGCCACGGCCAGGTAGGTCTTGCCGGTGCCGGCCGGGCCGATACCGAAGTTGATGTCGTGGTCGAGGATAGCCTTGACGTAGCGCTGCTGGTTGGCGCCGCGCGGACGGATCATGCCCTTGCGTGTGCGCAGCGTGACGCTGGCTTCGCCTTTCTCGCCGCCAAGTTCTTCCATGGCGGATTCCTGGAGGAACAGGTGAACCATGTCCGGCGACAGCTCGGTACCGTTGGTCTCACGGTAGAGCCGGCGCAGGAGGTGCTCGGCGGATTGGGTGTGCTTGGGGTCGCCGACCAATTCGAACTGGTTGCCGCGGTTGCGGATTTCGATGTCCAGGCGTTGTTCGATCAGGCGCAGGTGCTCGTCGAATTGCCCGCAGAGGTTGGCGAAGCGGCGAGCCTCGAAGGGTTCGAGGACGAAACGATGCGGTTCTATGGGTGCGTTCAATGTCGTGTGTCAGCCGCCGTACGGCAGGGGAAGATAGGGCAAGGATAACGCTCGGATGGGCAGGCGTGAAGTAAACCCTTGGCCGCAGGCCCGGCGGGGCCTGCGGCCAAGGTGCCGTTAACCCGGCAGACTGCCGCGCAGCGAGTGGGGCAGGGCGTCATCGATGTGCACGTCCACGAACTGGCCGATCAGGCGTGGATTGTCGCTGCGGAAGTTGACGATACGGTTGTTCTCGGTGCGCCCCTGGAGCATGCCGGGGTCTTTCTTCGAGTAGTCGCTGACCAGGATGCGCTGAATGGTGCCGACCATCCGTCGGCTGATCTCGAAGCCTTGCTGGTTGATGCGGTTCTGCAGGATCGCCAAGCGCTGCTTCTTCACCTCTTCCGGGGTGTCGTCGACCAGATCGGCCGCCGGTGTACCGGGGCGAGCGCTGTAGACGAAGGAGTAGGAGAAGTCGAAGCCGACGTCCTCGATCAGTTTCATGGTCTGCTCGAAGTCCTTGTCCGTCTCGCCGGGGAAGCCGACGATGAAGTCCGAACTGATGCTGATGTCCGGCACCGCGGCCTTCAGCTTGCGGATGCGCGACTTGTATTCCAGCGCCGTGTGGTTGCGCTTCATCGCCGCCAGTACGCGGTCGGAGCCCGACTGCACTGGCAGGTGGAGGAATTTGACCAGCTCCGGAATGTCCGCGTGGGCCTGGATCAGCGCGTCGGAAAACTCCAACGGATGCGAGGTGGTGTAACGGATGCGGTCGATACCGTCGATCGCGGCCACCAAGTAGAGCAGTTCGGCGAAGTCGGCGATACGCCCGTCGCGGGTGTCGCCGCGGTAGCCGTTGACGTTCTGGCCGAGCAGGGTCACTTCACGCACGCCGTTCTCGGCCAGGTGGATGATTTCGCTCAGCACGTCGTCCAGCGGACGGCTGACTTCCTCGCCGCGAGTGTAGGGCACTACGCAGAAGGTGCAGTACTTGCTGCAGCCTTCCATCACCGAGACGAAGGCGCTGGGCCCGTCTACCCGGGGTTCGGGCAGGCGGTCGAATTTTTCGATCTCGGGGAAGGAAATATCCACCTGCGGCTTGCGGGTGGTGCGGGCGGCATCGATCATTTCCGGCAGACGGTGCAGGGTCTGCGGGCCGAACACCACATCGACGTAAGGCGCGCGGTCGCGGATGGCGGCGCCTTCCTGGCTGGCCACGCAGCCGCCGACGCCGATCACCAGTTGCGGATTCTGCTGCTTCAGCTCGCGCCAGCGGCCGAGCTGCGAAAAGACCTTTTCCTGGGCTTTTTCGCGAATCGAGCAGGTATTGAGCAGGATGACGTCGGCTTCTTCCGGTCGCTCGGTCAGCTCCAGGGCTTGGTGTTCGCCCAGCAGGTCGGCCATGCGCGAGCTGTCGTACTCGTTCATCTGGCAGCCGTGGGTTTCGATGAAAAGCTTCTTGGCCATGCGCATTCGTCAGGGGAAATCGAAGAACCGCGCATTATAGAAGGCAACCAAGCTACAAGCGAGAGGCGATGTGCGTGGGTGGTCGCTTCCGGGGGACGCGATTCCATGCTGTGCCGCTTGCCGCTTGCCCCGTGTGCTATGCTTCGCGCCCTTTCCATTCCCATCCGTTGTCTATCCTTCGCCCATGAGCAAGCGTGAAACCCCGATCTACAAGGTGATCTTCCTCAACCAAGGTCAGGTGTACGAGATGTATGCCAAGCAGATCTATCAGAGCGATCTGTGGGGCTTTCTGGAGGTGGAGGAGTTCGTCTTCGGCGAGCGCACCCAGGTCGTGGTCGATCCCAGCGAAGAGAAGCTCAAGGCCCAGTTCGAGGGCGTGGTGCGCAGCTTCGTGCCGATGCACGCGATCATCCGCATCGACGAGGTGGAGCGCCTGGGTACGCCGAAGATCAGCGAGGCCAAGGGCGGCGGCAACGTGATGCCGTTCCCCATGCCGATGCCGGAAAAGTAGCGGCCGGGCTCAACCCTTCGGGGGCAATCCCATGCGCCGCCGGGCGCGGTGTACCGAACCATTGCAGACCGCCCAGCGCAGCAAGGGCGCGCTGCGCTGCACGCCGGCGCGAATCCAGCGTCGGCGATTCTCACCGAGTGGTAGTTCCAGCATCTCCGCGGCCCACTCGGGCAGCAGGTCGATCCCGGCCTGCATCATCAGGGCGCCGAACGGTTTGACCAGCAGGTTGGGTGCCGGCGCCTCGAGCAGAATCCTCACGATTTCCCGGGTCCGCTCGTCGCAGAGCAACTGCGGACGCATGGATTCCAGGTAATCGGCGACTGCCTGCCGCGAACGTGGTATGTCGCGAGCACCAAGTCGCTCCGCAATCAGTGCCGTTTCGGCGAAATAGCGGTCTTGCTCCTCTCCGGAGAGATTCGGGTTGAGGTAGCGCAGGTGGGATTTCAGGAAGCTGCTGACTTCGGCGACATGCACCCAAGTCAGTAGGTCGGGGGCGCTGGCGGAATAGGGCCGTCCGTCCGGGGCGACGCCAGTGACGCTTTCATGAATACGCCGGACCCGCGCGATCAGGCGTTCGGCATCGGCGCGACAGCCGTAGGTGGTGCCTGAGATGAACTGGCCGGTGCGGCGCAGGCGGCCAAGCATGTCCTCGCGGAAGTTGGAGTGGTCCCAGACGCCCGCCAGTGCCAGCGGGTGCAAGGCTTGCAGAAGCAGGGCGGAGATTCCGCCGACCAGCAATCCGGGGCAGTGAACTCCCGGATTGCGCTGGCGCTTATTCGGACTACGGCGGATTCATCCGCGCGTGATGGGGCTCGGTATGGCCCCATCGCGAATGAATTCGCTCCTACAGGATTGCCCCCTGTCAGCGGTTGAAGCGGTTGGCGATCAGGTCATCGACCACTGAGGGATCGGCCAGGGTCGAGGTGTCGCCCAGGGTATCCAGCTCATTGCAGGCGATCTTGCGCAGAATGCGGCGCATGATCTTGCCGGAGCGGGTCTTCGGCAGGCCGGGCGCCCACTGCAGGAAGTCCGGCTTGGCGAAGCTGCCGATTTCCTTGCCGACCAGGGCCAGCAGTTCCTTCTTCAGCTCCTCGCTGGCTTCGCAGCCGCTCATGAGGGTGACGAAGGCGTAAATGCACTGTCCCTTCACATCGTGCGGGCAGCCCACCACCGCAGCCTCGGCGACGGCATCGTGGAGCACCAGTGCGCTTTCCACCTCGGCGGTGCCGATACGGTGGCCGGAGACATTGATCACGTCATCCACGCGGCCGGTGATCCAGTAGTAGCCGTCCTCGTCGCGACGGGCGCCGTCGCCGGTGAAGTAATAGCCGGGGTAGGGCTTGAAGTAGGTGTCCACCATGCGCTGGTGATCGCCATAGACGCTGCGGATCTGGCTCGGCCAACTGGCCTTGATCGCCAGCACGCCGGAACCGGGGCCTTCGATCTCCTGGCCCTTCTCATCGAGAAGCACTGGCTGCACGCCGAAGAACGGGCGGGTCGCCGAACCCGGCTTGAGGTCGGTGGCACCCGGCAGCGGGGTGATCATGATCGCGCCGGTTTCGGTTTGCCACCAAGTGTCCACGATAGGACAGCGGCTCTCACCGACCACGTGGTAATACCACTCCCAGGCTTCCGGGTTGATCGGTTCACCGACTGAGCCGAGCAGGCGCAGGCTGGCGCGCGAGGTCTTTTCCACCGGGCCGGCGCCTTCGCGCATCAGGGCGCGCAGGGCGGTGGGGGCGGTGTAGAAGATGTTGACCTGATGCTTGTCGATTACCTGCCAGAAGCGCGAGGTGTCCGGGTAGTTCGGCACACCCTCGAAGATCAGCGTAGTCGCACCGTTGGCCAGCGGGCCGTAGACGATATAGCTGTGCCCGGTGACCCAGCCGACGTCGGCGGTGCACCAGTAAATGTCCCCGTCGTGGTAGTCGAAGACGTACTTGTGGGTCATGGCGGCGCTGAGCAGGTAGCCGCCGGTGGTGTGCAGCACGCCTTTGGGCTTCCCGGTACTGCCGGAGGTGTAGAGGATGAACATCGGATCTTCCGCATCCATCGGCTCCGGCGGGCACTCGGTGCTCGCGCTGTGCAAGGCTTCGTGATACCAGAGATCGCGGCCTTCGACCCAGTCGATCTTGCCCTGAGTGCGCTCGACCACCACCACGGTGGAGACGTCCGGGCAACTCTGCAGGGCCTTGTCGACGTTCTGCTTGAGCGGGATGTATTTGCTGCCGCGCACGCCTTCGTCGGCGGTGATCACGGTGCGGCAGTCGGCATCGAGAATGCGGTCGCGCAGCGCATCCGGCGAGAAGCCGCCGAACACCACCGAGTGGATGGCGCCGATGCGGGTGCAGGCGAGCATGGCGTAGGCGGCTTCCGGAATCATCGGCATGTAGATGCACACCCGGTCGCCTTTCTTCACCCCACGGCTCTTCAGCACGTTGGCCAGGCGGCAGACGTGGCTGTGCAGCTTGCGGTAGGTGATCTGCGCGGATTCGGCGGGATTGTCGCCTTCCCAGATGATGGCGATCTGTTCGCCGCGCTTTTCCAGGTGGCGGTCGATGCAGTTGTAACTGACGTTGAGCTGGCCGCCCTTGAACCAACTGGCCTGGCCTTGTTCCAGGTTACTTTCATGCACGCTGTCCCAGGGCTTGAACCAGTCGAGGAAGACCTTGGCCTGCTCGCCCCAGAAGGCATCGGGTTGTTCGACGGATTGCCGGTACAGGCGCTGGTAGGCGTCGTTGTCCAGGTGGGCACGCTTGCGCACTGCATCGGCGACCGGGTGGGTGCTGATCTCGAACATGGCGGTTCCTTGTTTTTGTCCGTCCGCGGTGAGCCTAAGGGTGCACCCAGGCAGCCGCCGGGTTCAACCCCTGGCGAATGGCCCGGAGCCCGAAAACAGGTGGATGTCACACAGGCTTTGACAACTGCCGCGGCCGTTGTTCGGGAGGTGGGAAGCCGCATTCCAGAGCGGCTGGAGAAGGAGCCCAGGGACGTTGCCGGGCCGTTCCCGGCGCAGCGGGGCGCCGGGAGGGGCTGCCTGCCGGGTTCAGCCGCGATGGCGGCCGCGGAAGTAGTCGATCAGGCCCTGGGTCGAGGCATCTTCGGCAGCAGGCTGGTCGAAGCCGGTGAGGCGCTGGTAAACGCCCTTGCCCAGTTCCTTGCCCAGCTCCACGCCCCATTGGTCGAAGGCATTGATCCCCCAGATCACGCTCTGCACGAAGACCTTGTGTTCGTACAGCGCCACCAATGCGCCCAGGCGGCGTGGGTCGATGCGCTCCAGGACCAGCGTGTTGCTCGGCCGGTTGCCGGGAATGACCTTGTGCGGTGCCAGGGCCTGCACCTTGTCCTCGCTCAGGCCCTTGGCGCGCAGCTCGGCCTCGGCTTCCTCGCGGGTCTTGCCGAGCATCAGCGCCTGGCTCTGCGACAGGCAGTTGGCGTACAGCCAGTGGTGGTGGTCGACCACCGGGTTGTAGCTGACCACCGGTACGATGAAGTCCGCCGGGATCAGCGGGGTGCCCTGGTGCAGGAGCTGATGGTAGGCGTGCTGGCCGTTGCAACCGACGCCGCCCCAGATCACCGGGCCGGTGCTGATGGTGACCGGGGTGCCGTCCTGGCGCACGCTCTTGCCGTTGGACTCCATGTCCAGTTGCTGCAAGTGCTTGGTGATGTTCCGCAGGTAATGATCGTAGGGCAGGATGGCGTGGCTCTGGGCGCCCCAGAAGTTGCCGTACCAGACGCCGAGCAGGGCCAGCAGCACCGGCATGTTGTTTTCGAACGGGGCCTGCTGGAAATGCTGGTCCATGGTGTAGGCGCCGGACAGCAGTTCCTTGAAGTTGGACATGCCGATGGTCAGGGCGATCGGCAGGCCGATGGCCGACCACAGCGAGTAGCGCCCGCCGACCCAATCCCACATCGGGAAGATGTTTTCTTCGCGGATACCGAACTCCACGGCCGCCTTGGTGTTGCTGGAAACGGCGATGAAGTGGCGGTGCAGTTCGCTTTCCGAACCGCCCTGGGCCAAGTACCAGTTGCGTGCGGCCTGGGCGTTCTTCAGGGTTTCCAGGGTGGAGAAGGATTTCGACGAGACGATGAACAGCGTGGTTTCCGCACGCAGCTTGGCGGACAGCTCATGGAATTCGCTGCCGTCGATGTTCGCCAGGTAGTAGCAGCGTACGCCACGCTGGGCGAAGGGCAGCAGGGCCTCGGACACCAGTTGCGGGCCGAGGAAGGAGCCGCCGATGCCGATGTTCACCACGTCGGTGATGGGCTTTTCGGTGTAGCCGCGCCAGAGGCCGTCGTGGATGCGCCCGACCAATTCGGTCATCTGATGCAGCACGCGGTGGACTTCCGGGATCAGGTTGACGCCGTTGACCTCCAGGCGGTCGCCGAAGGGCTGGCGCAGCGCCGTGTGCAGGGCTGGGCGGCCTTCGGAGGCATTCACGCATTCGCCCTTGAAGAGCGCACGGATCGCTTGTTCCAGGCCGGCTTCGCGGGCCAGGCTGACCAGCAGGTCGCGGGTTTCGCGGCTGATGAGGTTTTTCGAGTAGTCGAGGAACAGGCCGCAGGCGCTTAGGGAAAAGTCTTCGAAACGCCGGGGATCGGACTGGAACGCCTCGCGCATGCTGAAGCTGCGCATGGCCTCGCGGTGTTGGTCGAGATTCTGCCAGGAGGAAAGGGTGGTGACGTCGAGCGGGTGCTGATAATACGCCATGGGCTTGCGGCTTCCTTATTCAGAGCAACCTTTTGAACAGCAAAAAGCCCGGTACGTTCCGGGCTTTTCAGTCTAGCGCGGCAGGGGGCTCAGGCCACCTGTACCGGGATGGCATTGCTGGTGTGGCTCAGCTCGTTCCCCGGCGACATGTACAGCATGCGGGGTTTGAAATTGGCCAGTTCGGCTTCGCTGTAATGGGCATAGGCGCAGATGATCACCCGGTCGCCGACTTTCGCCTTGTGCGCGGCGGCGCCGTTCACCGAGATCATCTTCGAGCCGGCTTCGCCGCGGATGGCGTAGGTGGTGAAGCGTTCGCCATTATCGACGTTATAGATCTGAATCTGTTCGTATTCGTGGATGCCGGCGAGGTCCAGCCATTCACCGTCGATGGCACAGGAACCTTCGTAATCGAGCACGGCGTGGGTGACTTCGGCGCGGTGCAGTTTGGCCTTGAGCATGATGGCGTGCATGGCGTTTTCCTCAGTGTCCTGGCGTGGGGCCTACAGCGGCGGGTGAGTGTGCCCGAAGCCTGGAGGGTGATCAAGGTCACGAATCGAGGCTCGAACCGTTGGCGAAGTTGCCGCAGACGGTCAGGCCGTCCGCGGCGCTTCTCATGGAGTCCTCAGGCCGGATGGTCGAGGTCTACCGCCAAGTTGTCGATCAGTCGGGTGGCGCCCAAGTAGGCGGCGGTGAGAATAACCAGCTGGCGGTCTTCCGCGCTGGCGGGGCGCAGGCTGTTGGCCTCGCGGATTTCCAGGTAATCCGGACGGAAGCCGGCCTGTTCCTGTTCGAGCCGGCCGGCGGCGACCAGGGCGGCATGGTTGCATTCGCCGGCACGCAGGGCTTCGGCGATACGACTGAGGCTGCGATACAGGGCGGGGGCGGCGGCGCGCTGCTCGGCGCTCAGGTAGCCGTTGCGCGACGACAGGGCCAGGCCATCTTCGGCGCGGACCGTCGGCTCGCCGATGATCTGGATCGGCATGTTGAGGTCCTGCACCAGCGTGCGGATGACCGCCAGTTGCTGGTAGTCCTTCTGGCCGAACACGGCGAGGTCGGGCTGGACCATGTTGAATAGCTTGGTCACCACCGTGGCGACGCCCTCGAAGTGGCCCGGCCGGCTGGCGCCGCACAGCCCCTCGGAGACGCCGGGCACGCTGACGCGGGTCTGGCCTTCCATGCCGTGGGGATACATCTCTTCCACGGTGGGGGCGAACAGCAGGTGGCAGCCGGCATCGAAGAGCTTTTCCTGGTCGGCGGCGAGGGTGCGCGGGTATTTCGCCAGGTCCTCGGTCGGGCCGAACTGCAACGGATTGACGAAGATGCTGGCGACCACGAAGTCGGCACGCTGGCCGGCTTTCTCCACCAGGGCGACATGGCCGGCGTGCAGGTTGCCCATGGTCGGCACGAAGCCGATGCGCTTGCCTTCGCTACGGGCGCGGGCGACTGCGGCGCGCAGTTCGCGGACGGTCTTGACGGTGTTCATGCGGAGAATCCGTGTTCGGCGGCGGGGAAACTGGTGTCCTTGACGGCCTTGACGTAGGCGCCGATCGCAGCCTGGATGCTGCTGCGACCCTCCATGAAGTTCTTGACGAATTTCGGCGTGCGGCCGCTGAGCGACAGCCCGAGCATGTCGTGCAGCACCAGGACCTGGCCGTCGGTGGCGTTGCCGGCACCGATGCCGATCACCGGAATCTTCACCGACTGGGCGATTTCCGCCGCCAGCTCGCTGGGGACGCACTCCAGCAGCAGCATGGCGGCGCCGGCCTGTTCCAGGGCCATGGCGTCGGCGCGCATCTGCCGTGCCTGGGCCTCCTGGCGACCTTGCACCTTATAGCCCCCGAGGATGTTCACCGCCTGGGGGGTCAGGCCGAGGTGCGCGCAGACCGGTACGCCGCGTTCGGCCAGCAGGCGGATCGGCTCGGCCAGCCAGGCGGCGCCTTCCAGCTTGACCATGTGGGCACCGGCCTGCATCAGGCGGGCGGAGTTGTTCAGGGCCTGTTCGGTGGTGGCGTAGGCCATGAACGGCAGGTCGACCAGGATCAGTGCCCCCTGGTTGCCGCGCTTGACGCTGGCGACGTGGTAGGCCATCTCGTCGACGCTGACCGGCAGGGTGCTGTCATGCCCTTGCAGGACCATGCCAAGGGAATCGCCCACCAACAGGACTTCGACGCCGGCCTGGCAGGCGGCCTGGGCGAAGGTGGCGTCGTAGCAGGTCAGCATGGCGATCTTCTCGCCGCTCTGCTTGAGACTTTGCAGGGTGGTCAGGGTGATATCTGGCATCGAAATCGTCCTCATCGGCACCGGTTTGCACCGGCACGGGGCAACGGGACGCCTATAGTCCCGATGGGGGGGCATGAAGTCAATCGCAGGTGTTACCGGCGTGTTACTGGCGTTACCGCCAATGTTCGACAACGTTAGAGCCGTTCCAGGCCCTCGAACGGGCAGGCCGCCAAGAGGTCGGACAGGCGTCGTCCGTCCGGCAGCGCCAGCTCCTCTCCGGCGATTTCCGCCAGGGGGTAGAGCACGAAGGCACGGGCATGCATGTGATAGTGCGGCACCTGCAAGCGCGGCTCGTCGATGTGTCGTGAGCCGAACAGCAGGATATCCAAGTCCAGTGTGCGTGGGCCCCAACGCTCTTCTTTCCGTACCCGGCCCTGGTTCTGTTCGATGGTTTGCAGCGCATCGAGCAGAGCCAGTGGGGAGAGGTCGGTATCCAGTGCGGCCACGGCATTCACGTAGCGCGGCTGATCGGCGGGGCCCAGTGGATCGCTGATATAGAAGGAAGAGGTCGCGGCCAGCCGGCTTTGCGGCAGTTCGCCCAGCGCCGCCAGGGCGCCGCGCAATTGCTCGAGGGGGGCGGACAGGTTGCTGCCGAGGCCGATGTAGACCCGTTCCATTGTTACTCCGCCGCGCTCGGGGTGCCTTCGCCGCGCGGGCCGCCACGACGCCGGCGGGTACCGCCACGGCGGCGCTTGCGCGGTGCGGCGCTATCGTCCTTGCTGTTGAGGGCACGGATCATGTTGCGGCGTTCGCTGTCGCTGGCGTCCTGGTAGTCGGTCCACCAGTCGCCGAGGCCATCGGTCTCTTCGCCGGCTTCTTCGCGCAGCAGCAGAAAGTCGTAGCCGGCGCGGAAACGCGGGTTCTCCAGGAGCAGGTCGGCGCGTTTGCCGCTACGGCGGGGCAGGCGCTCCTGCATGTCCCAGATTTCCCGGATCGGGATGGTGAAACGCTTCGGTACGGCGGTGCGCTGGCACTGTTCGCTGATGACGTCGTGGGCGGCCTCTTGCATCGCCGGGATCGGCGGCATGCCGCGACCCTGCAGGTAGGCGACGCGAGCCGGCAAGGCAGGCCAAAGCAGGGCGGCGAAGAGGAACGCGGGCGTTACCGGCTTGCCGCGGTAGATGCGCTCGTCGGTGTTGGCCAGGGCCTGGCGGATCAGTCGGCCGGCGTACTCGGGGTTCTGTGCGAGCGCCTTGGCGCTGGCCGGGAACAGCGGGGCGAAGAGGTCGTATTCCAGCAGCAGTTCGAAGGTGCGTTCGGCCTGGCCGGAGAGGAACAGCTTGAGCACCTCGTCGAACAGCCGGGCCGACGGAATCTCGCGGAGCATGGGGGACAGCCGGCGAATCGGCGCGGCACTGTGCTTTTCGATGTCGAAGCCCAGCTTGGCGGCGAAGCGTACCGCGCGCAGCATGCGCACCGGATCTTCCTGGTAACGCTGCTCGGGGTCGCCGATCAGGCGGATCAGGCGGTTGCGGATGTCGTGGACGCCATGGGCGTAGTCGAGGATGCGCTCGTTGCTGACGTCGAAGTACAGGGCATTGATCGTGAAGTCGCGGCGCTGGGCGTCGTCTTCCAGAGTGCCGTAGACGTTGTCGCGCAGGATCCTGCCGCTTTCGTTACGTGCGGCCTGGGTGTTGTCTTCCTCTTCATCGCCCTGGGGGTGGTGGGAGCGGAAGGTGGCGACTTCGATGATCTCCCGGCCGAAATGCACATGCACCAGCTTGAAGCGACGGCCGATGACCCGAGCGTTGCGGAACTCGGCGCGAACCTGTTCGGGCGTTGCACTGGTGGCGACGTCGAAGTCCTTGGGTTCGAGATTCAGCAGGAGGTCGCGCACGCAGCCGCCGACCACATAGGCCTGGTATCCGGCATTCTGCAGTCGTTCGACCACGCTGACGGCGTGCCGGCTGATCTGTCCGCGGCGTAGGCTGTGCTGGTTGTTTCCCAATACTTCGGGCGTGCTGCGAGGATGCGGGGCGCGGCGCAGGGGAGAACGGAAAGACTGGAACAGCTTTTTCAGCATGGGATGCACTGTTTGAGGGATTGGCTGGCCAGAAATGCAAATGGCCGCAGAATGGCCGCGAATTCTAGCATTGACTGGGGAGATGGTGTAGGAAGCGGGGGCGGGGTGTCAAAGCTACTGGGGGAGCCGAAGCTCCCCCCCAAGTAGGTGCGTGCTTTGTTTTTGTTATGGTATCGGGCCTGTTGTTTTTGTTGTCCGGCCCGTCCCTCGAAGCCTTGGCCTGTCGGGAAGGTTCCCAGAGGGGGAACCAATAGCAAACGGATTGCTTTGGACGCTGACGATGCCATGATCATTCCGTGACCCAACCAGTTCAGGCGCTGCCTTGGGGCAGTTTTATTGTTCTCAGCCTGGTTGCGGGGCAAGCCCGAAGGCAACTCCTCTCCAAAAGAATCAGTTAGCTGCGCCTCCGCCTTGTTGTTTTTGTTGTGCTGGAGTCGATACGTCTTGTTTTTATTGTGGGTTTTCAGCGTTGTTATTGTTGTTGTGCCATAGATAAAGCAGATGCCGTGCCAGTTTTTATGATTCTTTTAAAATCAAAGACTTATCTGATTCCGGGTGCACCGGGAGGGCACAAAAAAGCCGGGTTCCCGTTACCGTAAGACCCGGCTTTTGTTACGAGATGTTGGGGCGGTAACAAGTTGTTGAGCCTGTCACGGGCCGCTCTATCTCATGGGCTCCTTGTCAAGAGCCGGTCGCCGCTCCCGACTTGCGGCGCGGAATGCCCAGGCGCTGACGGCGCTCCCACAGGCACTTGCGGCTGATGCCCAGTTTGCGGGCCAGCTCGGTTTCGGTCATGTGGTCCTGGTGTTCGAGCACGAAGTGCTGGAAGTAGTCTTCCAAGGACAGGTCCTCGGTCGGCTCGGAGCTGGCGTTGGCGCCCTGTTGCACCGGGTTGCCGCTGAAGTCTTCGTCGTCCAGGTCGTCCAGTTCGATATCGATGCCCAGCAGGTCGGCGGAAATCTCCGAGCCTTCGCAGAGAATCACGGCCCGCTCGATGGCATTCTCCAGTTCGCGCACGTTACCCGGCCATGGGTAATGGCGGATGGCCTGCTCCGCGTCGTGGGCGAAGCGCAGTTCACCGCGCCCCATGCGCGCGCACTGGCGGGCGAGGAAGGCCTGGGCGATCTCGCTGACGTCGGCGCCGCGCTCGCGCAGGGCCGGAAGCTTGAGGGCAATCACGTGCAGACGGTAATAGAGGTCTTCGCGGAACTGGCCAGTCTTGGCCAAAGTCTTGAGGTCGCGGTGGGTGGCGGCGATCAGGCGCACATCCACCTTCTGCGATTGCACCGAGCCGACCCGGCGGATCTCGCCTTCTTGCAGCACGCGCAATAGGCGGGCCTGGGCTTCCAGCGGCAGCTCGCCGATTTCGTCGAGGAACAGGGTGCCGCCGTCGGCCGCTTCGACCAGACCGGCACGGCCGGCGCTGGCACCGGTGAAGGCGCCTTTCTCATGGCCGAAGAGTTCGGACTCGATCAGGGTTTCCGGGATCGCTGCGCAGTTCACCGAGATCAGCGGGGCCTTGGCCCGGCGCGAGAGGTTGTGCAGGGCACGGGCCACCAGTTCCTTGCCGGTACCCGATTCGCCCTGGATCAGTACGGTCGAATCGGTCGGCGCCACTTTGCGGATCTTGCCGTACAGCTCCTGCATGGCCGAGCAGGAACCGATGATGCCGATCTCGCCGTTGGCTGCCTCTACGGGCTTCTCGGCGCCGCGTGCGGCCGGCCGTTCCGCCGAAGCCTGGCGGGCCTCCTGGCGGTCGCGCAGGATGCGCGCCACGGCCTGGAGCATTTCGTCGTGGTCGAACGGCTTGGCGATGTAGTCCACCGCGCCCATCTTCATAGAGTCGACGGCCGAGCGCAGGCTGGCGTAGCTGGTCATGATCAGCACGGGAGTGCCCTGGGCCAGCTTGATGAGTTCGGTTCCGGGGGCGCCGGGCAGGCGCAGGTCGCTGACGATCAGGTCGAAGCCGGGAATGTTGAAACGGTCCTGTGCTTCCTGCACGGAGCCGGCTTCGCTGACTTCGTACTGGTTGCGCTCCAGGAGGCGGCGCAAGGCAGAGCGGATAATGGTTTCGTCTTCGACGATCAGGATATGTGGCATCTAATTCGGCTCTCTCGACGGTCTCAAATCACAGCGGACGTCGCTTCGACATGCCGTGGCAAAGTCACCCGGATTCGGGTGCCGCGCTGGTGCTCGGGATCGGCCGGGCTGTCGATGGTGATTTGCCCATAATGCTCTTCCACGATGGAATAGACCAGTGCGAGACCCAGACCGGTCCCTTTGCCCGGATCCTTCGTAGTGAAAAATGGCTCGAACAGGCGATCCATGATGCCCTTCGGAATGCCGCTGCCTTCGTCCTCGACGATCAGGTCGACGGTGTGCTCGGACGCTTCGCTGCGGACCCGGATGGCGCCGCCGGGCGGCGATGCATCGCGGGCATTGGACAGCAGGTTGATCAGCACCTGGGCGAGGCGCTGCGGATCGCCCTCGGCCCAGTGATCGGGATCACAGAGATTATAGAACTGCACCTCGACGCTGCGCCGGTTCAGTGAAAGCAGACCGATGGCATCCTGCGCCACGGCGGCCAGGCTCACCGGCTCCTGTGCCTGCTGGCGGCCACCGGCATGGGCGAAGCTCATCAGCGACTGGACGATGCGCGAGACGCGTTTGGTCTGCTCGATGATCTGGCTGCTGATCTCGTTGAGTTCCGCGTCGTCTTCGCGCTCTTCGCGCAGGTTCTGCGCCAGGCAGGCAATGCCGGTAATCGGATTGCCGATCTCGTGGGCCACCCCGGCGGCGAGGCGGCCAATGCTGGCGAGGCGCTCGGAATGGATCAGCTTATCCTCCAGGGACTGGGTTTCGGTGAGGTCTTCGACCAGCACCACCAGGCCGCTGTTGCCTGGTGCCAGCGGCTCGTCGATGGCCGCCTTGTGCAGGTTGAGCCAGCGGGTCTGGCCGTCCAGCGGCAGGCGGTGCTTGTGCAGGTGCTCGTCGGGCAGGTTGATGAATTCTTCCAGCAGACCCTTCCAGGGTTCGGCGATAGCCGACAGACGAGAGCCCACCACGCGCAGCGCGGGGATGCCGGTCAGCTCCTCCATGGCCTTGTTCCACATCAGGATTTCCTGATCCTTGGCCAGCGAGCAGACGCCCATCGGCAATTCCTGCAACGTCTGCCGGTGGTAACGGCGCAGGGCATCCAGCTCGGCGGCCAGGCCGGTCAGGCGCGAGTGGTAGTCCTCCAGGCGGCTCTCGATGAAGTGGATGTCTTCGGTGACATAGCCCTCGCTGCCGGATTTGTAGGGCAGGAAGGTTTCCACGATGTCCTGGGCCACGCTCGGGCCCATCAGGCCGGAGAGATTGGCCTCGATGCGGTCGCGCAGGCGGCGCAGGGCATAGGGGCGACGTTCGTCGAACGGCAGATGGAGATCACGCATGGCCTGCTCGACCTCGCGCTGGGCTGTCTTGGCGCCCAGCGGCTTGGCCAGTTGGGCGGCGAATTCCTGCGGCGAGGCGGCGATCAGTTCGCGGCGTTGCGGGCGGCGCACGTTGTCCACGGCGCAGGCTTCGGCGGCGCTCTTTTCCTCCGGGCTGGCCTCGGTGAACAGCGAGACCAGGGTGAACACCAGGACGTTGGCCGCCAGCGAGGCGATGGCTGCCAAGTGCCAACTGGTGTCGTCGAGCACATAGATGAGATCGAAGAACGGTAGGTAGAAACCCTGGATGTTACCGATCAGCGGTAACAGCATGGTCACCAGCCACACGCTGATGCCACACAGCAGGCCGGCGACGAAGCCGCGCCGGTTGGCCGTGGGCCAGTACAGCACCGACAGCACACCGGGAAGGAACTGCAGGGTGGCGACGAAGGCGACGATGCCCAGGTTGGCCAGGTCCTGCTCGGCGCCGAGCATCAGGTAGAAGGCATAGCCGGCCATGATCACGGTGACGATCAGGGCGCGGCGGGTCCATTTCAGCCAACGGTAGATGTTGCCTTCGGCCGGCGGCTGGTAGAGCGGTAATACCAAGTGGTTGAGCGCCATCCCGGACAGCGCCAGGGTGGTGACGATGATCACCCCGCTGGAGGCCGACAGCCCGCCGACGTAGGCAAGCAGCGCCAGCGGCTCGCTGTGTACGGTGATGCCCAGGCCGAGGGTGAAGTACTCGGGGTTGGTGGCGGTGCCGAGTTTCAGGCCGGCCCAGAGGATCACCGGCACGGCCAGGCTCATCAGCAGCAGGAACAAAGGCAGGCCCCAACTGGCGCTGACCATGGCACGCGGGTTGAGGTTCTCGGTGAAGGTCATGTGATACATGTGCGGCATCACCAAGGCCGAGGCGAAGAACACCAGCAGCAGGGTGCGCCAGGGGCCCTCCTGCAACGGGGTGTGCAGCGCCGAGAGCACCGTCTGGTTCTGCAGCAGCCAGATTTCCAGTTCCTTCGGCCCGCCGAACACGTGGTACAGGGCATAGAGGCCGATCCCGCCGATGGCGACCAGCTTGACCACCGATTCGAAGGCGATGGCGAACACCAGCCCCTCGTGTTTCTCCCGGGTGGCGATGTGGCGCGCACCGAAGAGGATTGTGAACAGGGTGATCAGGCCGCAGAAGGCCAGGGCGACGCGTTCCTGCACCGGCTCCCGGGTGAGGATGCCGATGGCGTCGGCCACCGCCTGGATTTGCAGGGCCAGCAACGGCAGCACGCCGATCAGCATGAACAGCGTGGTCAGGGCGCCGGCCCAGGTGCTGCGGAAGCGGAAGGCGAACAGGTCCGCCAGGGACGACAACTGGTAGGTGCGGGTGATGCGCAGGATCGGGTAGAGCAACACCGGGGCCAGCAGGAAGGCGCCGGATACGCCGAGGTAACTGGCGAGGAAGCCGTAGCCATACTGGTAGGCCAGGCCGACGGTGCCGTAGAACGCCCAGGCGCTGGCATAGACCCCGAGCGACAGGGTGTAGGTCAGCGGGTGGCGGATGATCCAGCGCGGGATCAACCCACGCTCGCTGACCCAGGCGACGCCGAACAGGGCGAGCAGGTAGGCGGCGCTGATCAGGATCAGCTGGCTGAGGCTAAAGCTCGTCTGCATCGCGTTGACTCTGGAGAATGAAGGTCACCACGATCAGGATCAGCCACAGCAGATAGGGCCGGTACCAGGCGCCGTTGGGGTCGATCCACCAATCCATGATGGCGGGGGAAAACAGATAGATCCCCACTACCAGGAGCAGGACCAGTCGGTAGATGTACATAGTGAGCGGCAAGCCTCGAGCAGCAGGCTGTCAGTTATAAGCGCTGCGCCGCGGCTTGGCGAGTCTTGACGGCATCAGCGCAACTGCGCTTCGGCCAGGGTGCGGCTGCGTGGAATCCGCGTGGCGTCCCAGTGGGCGATACCCCAGGTGAGCACCGCTCCGGGCAGGCTGCCCTCCAGCTCCGCCGGCGGCTGCTGCCCGAGGGCACGCAGTGCACGGAGCAGCAGCGGGCTGGCCTGGTCCGCGGCGAGCGGTGGCGAGCGGTAGGACTTGCCCAGTTTGTGCCCGTCCGGCTGGATGATCAGCGGCACGTGCAGGTAGCGCGGCTGGGGCAGGTCGAGCAGGTCCTGAAGGTAGAGTTGGCGCGGGGTGGAGTCGAGCAGGTCGGCGCCGCGCACCACGTCGGTGACGCCTTGCCAGCCATCGTCCAGTACCACTGCGAGCTGGTAGGCATAGAGGCCGTCGCGGCGGCGGATCACGAAGTCGCCGACGTCTCGTCCGAGGTGCTGGCGGAATTCGCCCTGCACACGATCGACGAAGGCGTATTCGCGGTCAGGCACGCGCAGGCGGATGGCCGCGTCGTGCCGGTCATGCCCGGCATTGCGGCAGGTTCCCGGATAAACGCCGCCATGACCCTCCAATTGTTTGCGCGAACAGGTACAGGCATAGGCCAGGCCGCGTTCGATGAGACGGTCGATGACCTCGGCATAACGATCATGCCGTTCGCTCTGTCGGACCAGCTCGCCGTCCCATTCGAAACCGTAGCTTTCCAGGGCATGCAGGATGGCGTCCTGCGCACCGGGCATTTCGCGGGGCGGATCGAGGTCCTCCATGCGCAGTAGCCAGCGTCCGCCAACGGCGCGGGCATCCAGGTAGGAGGCGAGCGCCGCGACCAGCGAGCCGAAATGCAAGTAGCCGCTTGGCGTGGGCGCGAAACGGCCGACATAGGCGGGAGCATTCATGGGGAAGAAGCGCGCAAAATGAAACGGGGCGCCGAAGCGCCCCGTGCCGGGATCAGGAACCGAGCTGCTTTTCCTTGATCTCCGCGAGCGTCTTGCAGTCGATGCAGAGCGTCGCGGTGGGGCGGGCTTCCAGCCGGCGGATGCCGATCTCGACGCCGCAGGAATCGCACCAGCCGTACTCGTTGTCTTCGATCAGCTGCAGCGTCTCGTCGATCTTCTTGATCAGCTTGCGCTCGCGATCGCGGGCACGCAGCTCCAGACTGAATTCTTCTTCCTGGCTGGCACGGTCGGCCGGATCGGGAAAGTTGGCCGCTTCGTCCTGCATGTGGTGCACGGTACGGTCGACCTCCTCCATCAACTCCTGTTTCCACTTGTTCAGGATGTTGGTGAAGTGAGCGCGCATGCGGTCGCTCATGTACTCCTCGCCCTTGGTCTCCTGATACGGCTCGAAGCCACGGACGAGCTGGTTGTTGTTGGGTGTCGTTTTAGTAATGGGCATGGATGACCGCCTCTCGCTATATCCATTGCGCAGGTAGTTGTCCCTCGCCGGACGACCGGCCCTGCGGCTGCAAGCGGGCGAACTTACCAGATCAAGTCGGGGTGCGCTACTCCCGGTTGTCATGGTGGCTGCAGCGGCTCGGGGACGTTGGGTAGAATTCGTGTTTCGCCTCAATCAGAGATCATCATGGCCTCGTATTACAGTGCGCGTAGCCGCGCCATCGAACCTTTTCACGTCATGGCCTTGCTGGCGCGTGCCAACGAGTTGCAAGCAATGGGCCATGATGTCATTCATCTCGAAATCGGTGAACCGGATTTCACCACCGCCGCGCCCATCGTCGCGGCGGGGCAGGCGGCGCTGGCCGACGGGCATACGCGTTACACCGCCGCCCGGGGATTGCCGCAGCTCCGTGAAGCCATTGCGCGTTTCTACACGCAGCGTTACCGATTAACCATTGACCCCGAACGCATCCTGATTACTCCCGGCGGGTCCGGCGCCTTGTTGCTGGCCAGCAGCCTGCTGGTCGATCCGGGCAAGCACTGGCTGCTCGCCGACCCCGGTTATCCCTGCAACCGCCACTTCCTGCGCCTGGTGGAAGGCGCGGCGCAACTGGTGCCGGTGGGCCCCGAGGTGCGCTATCAACTCACGCCCGAGTTGGTCGCCCGGCATTGGGACAAGGATAGCGTCGGTGCGCTGGTTGCGTCGCCCGCCAACCCAACCGGCACACTGTTGCACCGCGACGAGCTGGCCGCGCTGTCCGCTGCCTTGAAGGAACGCGGCGGCCACCTGGTAGTGGATGAGATCTACCACGGCCTGACCTACGGGACGGATGCCGCCAGCGTGCTGGAGGTGGACGACGACGCCTTCGTGCTCAACAGCTTCTCCAAGTACTTCGGCATGACCGGCTGGCGCCTGGGCTGGCTGGTGGCGCCGCCGACGGCCGTGCCGGAGCTGGAGAAACTGGCGCAGAACCTCTACATCAGCGCGCCGAGCATGGCCCAGCATGCCGCGCTGGCGTGCTTCGAACCGGAGACCCTGGCGATCCTCGAGGAGCGCCGCGCCGAGTTCCGCCGGCGCCGCGACTTCCTCCTGCCGGCGCTGCGCGAGCTGGGCTTCAGGATCGCGGTGGAGCCGGAGGGCGCCTTCTATCTATATGCCGACATCGGCGCCTTCGGTGGCGACGCCTTCGCCTTCTGCCGCCACTTCATCGAGACCGAGCACGTGGCCTTCACGCCGGGTCTGGATTTCGGCCGTTATCTGGCGGGCCAGCACGTGCGCTTCGCCTACACCCAGAGCCTGGAACGCCTGGAGCAGGCAGTGGAACGCATTGCCCGCGGCCTGCGGACCTGGCAGCCCTGATGCGCTTCGTTACCCCGTTGGAAGAGGCGCGGCTGGTGCGCCGTTACAAGCGCTTCCTCGCCGATATCGTCACTGCGGACGGTGAGGAGCTTTGCATCCACTGCCCGAACACCGGCTCCATGCTCAACTGCATGGCCGATGGCGGGCGGGTCTGGTTCCACCGTAGCCAAGACCCGAAGCGCAAGCTGCCGGGCACCTGGGAACTGAGCGAAACGCCCCAGGGCCGACTGGCCTGCGTGAACACCGCGCGGGCCAATCCGCTGGTGGAAGAGGCACTGCTGCACGGGGCGATCCCCGAGTTGGCCGGTTTTACCGCGCTCAAGCGCGAAGTGCCCTACGGCTTGGAAAACAGCCGGGTGGATTTTCGCCTGGACTATCCGACCGGCCCGGCGTTCGTCGAAGTGAAGAGCGTGACCCTCGGCTTCGACGGCAGTCCCATCGCCGCCTTCCCCGATGCCCAGACCGTGCGCGGCGCCCGTCATCTGCGTGAGCTGGCCGCGTTATCTCGGCAAGGCGTGCGGGCGGTGCAGCTGTATTGCGTGAACCTGTCCGGCATCGAGGCGGTGCGGCCGGCGGAGGAAGTCGATCCACTCTACGCAGCGGCGTTGCGCGAGGCGGTGGCGGCCGGGGTCGAGGTGCTGGCCTACGGGGCCGAGTTGAGCCCGGAGGAGATTCGTCTGGTGCGCCGGCTGGAGGTGGTCCTGTAGAGGATCAGCAGGCCTGTTCGCGCAGGAATCCAGAGTCTGGCGACGAGGCCCTCCGAGGCCGCTCGGAACGTGGCCGATCATTGCCAATATCGGTAGATTTTTTGTAAGCGTTTTGCCGCTTCATCTTCAAATGTGACCGGCTCACTGTCTTTCTGAATGTTTGGCCGGAAACAATGCGCCCCATCCATGGATGAAGAAAGGGCATGCACATGAAGGTGCTATTCCTCCACCAGAATTTCCCTGGCCAGTTTCGCCACATCGCTGCTGATTTAGCGGGACGCCCAGGCATCGAACTGCTGGCCATCGGCCGAGAACAGGCACCGGGGCTGCCGGGCGTTCGCCTCTTGCGTTACCGGCCGCACCGCTCGCCGAACAGCGGCACCCACCCGTATGCCCGTACCTTCGAAGACGGAATACTGCACGGCCAGCAGGTTCTTCGCCTGTTATTGGACCTCAAGCGCCAAGGCTATCGCCCCGACGTGGTCATGGCCCATCCGGGCTGGGGCGAGAGCCTTTACGTCAAGGAGGCTTTTCCCAAGGCACGCTTGGTTCATTTCTGCGAGTACTACTACCAGACCCAGGGAGCCGATGCCGGCTTCGACCCCGAATTTCCCATGGATATCAACGGTGCGGCCAGAATCCGCAGCCGTAATGCCATGCACCTGCTGAGCCTGGAAAACTGCGACGCCGCTATTACCCCGACGCAATGGCAGCACAGCCTCCATCCCTCCGCCTATCAAGACAAGATTCGGATCATTCACGAGGGAATCGACACCGCCAACCTGGGACCTGATCCCGAAGCCGGGTTGAAACTCCCCGACGGCCGGATACTCAAGGCGGGTGAACCCATCGTCACTTACGTGGCGCGCAATCTGGAGCCCTACCGAGGCTTTCACACCTTCATGCGCGCGCTGCCGCGGATACTGCACGAACACCCCACATGCCACGTGGTTATCGTGGGTGGCGATGACGTCAGCTATGGCAGCCGGCCAATGGACGCCCCCAACTGGCGTACGAAACTCCTGGCGGAAAACCCCATCGTTCCGGAGCGGGTGCACTTCCTCGGCAAAGTCCCTTACGCCACCTATAAGCGGGTCCTGCAGATAGCCGCCGTCCATGTGTACCTGACCTATCCCTTCGTCTTGTCCTGGTCTCTCTTGGAAGCCATGGCCAGCGGCTGCCTGATCGTCGGCTCGAACACCGCGCCCGTGCGCGAAGTGATACGCCACGGGGAAAACGGTTTATGGGTGGATTTCTTCGATACGGAAGAAATCGCCAGGCACGTAGTGAATGCACTGAGCAGGCCAGGCGACTTCCAGGCATTGAGGCGTGCCGCTTGGTTAAGTGCGCAAGATTATTCGTTGAGCCGAGGTGTGGAGGCTTATAGGCGCTTGATTCATGGCGATGACTTGGTGAGCGATGAAGTGCTGGCACAGCCAGTAGCGCCAACCCAGTCCCTGGCTGACCGCCTACAAATGCCCTAAACACGCTGCCGGTGCGGCAGCCGCCACATCGACCACGTATTGAACACAAGGAAAGAACGGTAACTATGAACACTAACACTCTGAGGGCCGCGGCATGAACCTGGCCCGTAGAACCGCGTTAACCCTGATTCTTCTCGGCCTGTTCGCCGGCTGCGACGGTGACCCAGCGCCCAAGGTAACGAACATGCCTGCGATGACGGCGGAGCAGGTAGTCATCGATCCGGCGGAGATGACACCGCTGCAACGCGCCGAGGCTGGTCAGGCACTTTGGGAGGAGAAGTGCCGGACGGTGGCCGGAGAAAAAATCTACAAGACCGTGCCTGATGTAGAAGGGTTAGTACTGCTTAAAGTAAGACCGGAGGCCGGCGAAAGGGAATGGGCTGATCCCATGTGGCCGGGGGCGGCGTTTGCTCTGGAAGCCCAGACTGATGAATACATCACCACATTTCTTGGATACGAATACGCCGTTAGAACGAAGGGTGTGCCAGATAAAATCACCAAGGAGCTACGCGGATATATTGCAACGGACCGTCGTCCCGGTCTTATGGATCGTCCCGGCTACCGCTATGTCGATGTGATCGATTCTGAAGATAAACAGCGATACCGGTATGTATTGGTTCATAAACCTAGACCTACGTCGAAAATAGGCTGGATAGATACCCTCCTGGAAAAATCTCCTGCCCCCGATCCCATTCCACGCTATGGCGTGACCTTCGAGGACCACGTGATCTCCGAGGAGCGCGCCCTGGGTGTGGCTAGCAGCACGGTCAAGGTCATCGATCTTCAGACCAATGAAGTGCTGGGCGAAATGCTGCGTTATGCCTGGAGTACCCCAGCCAGTCGGGCCAACCCTAGCCCCTGGCTGACCGCCTACAAATGCCCTGGGCACGCTGTTGGTGCTGGTGCAGCAACCCGCAAATTCGTAGACCAAATCCTTATCCCAAGGAAGGAGCAATAAATCATGAACACTCTGAGCATTTCTGACTATCTTAAATACGCCAATCTGCAAATGGCCGCCGAGGCACTGTATGGTTTCGACGCCACTATTAATCCAAATCAGGAGCCTGGCAAAGATACGTCAGGTGCTTTGACAAAGGAAAACCTGACCACCGGCAATCACCACGCCAGTACATTTACTAAAACCCAAGTCGAACTCTCCGGCCTGACCAGCGACTGGGTAGTGGTCGAGCATCTGTCCAATACCAGTACCGGCTTCTCCGGAACTCTGTTCAAGCACAAAGATACC
>NZ_MUJY01000083.1 GCF_002286785.1 Pseudomonas sp. PIC25
CGCCCCCGACGCGCTGGGGCCGCTGCGGGTCTGGCCCACATCCACCCTCGGGGGGATCGTTTTTCCCGTACTAAGCCACCGGCGCAAAGACTGGCGCATCCCCCGCCACTGGTCCCTACACACCAAACTGACCCTGCTGGGCACGCTGGCCCTCCTGCTGGGCGGGTTCGCCACGCTGCTGCTGTTCGAGTGGGCCAACCCGAAGACGCTCGGGCCCATGGCCTTCGGCGACAAGCTCCTGTCCGCCGCCTTCGCCTCCGTTTCCGCGCGGACCGCCGGTTTCAACTCCATCGACATCGGCGTGCTGACCCATGAAAGCTGGGGGCTGCACTACTTCCTGATGTTCATCGGCGGCGGCAGCGCCGGTACCGCCGGAGGAGTGAAGGTCGGCACCGTGGCGATCCTGGCCCTGCTGGTCATCGCGGAAATACGCGGCCGCAGCGACTCCGAGGCCTTTGGCCGGCGGGTCGGCCCCTCGGCCCAGCGCCAGGCCATCACGGTGCTTTTCCTGGGCAGCGCGATGATCGTGCTGGGGACGATCGTCATCCTGCGCGAGACCGACTTCCCGACCGACCAGGTTATCTTCGAGGTCATTTCGGCGTTCGGCACGGTCGGCCTCTCGACCGGCATCACCGCCTCGCTGCCGGAATCCAGCCAGCTCATGCTGATCCTGCTGATGTACGTGGGCCGGGTCGGCACCGTCACCCTGGCCACTTCGCTGGCCCTGGGCGAGCGCCGCATGCCCTACCGCTACCCGGAGGAACACCCCATTGTTGGCTAAGTTCTTGTTCACCGAACAATTCGCCTTTTCCAAGAGCGACAGCGTGGTCGTCATTGGTCTCGGCCGCTTCGGCGGAGCAGTGGCGCAAACCCTGATGCGCCTCGGCCACGACGTCATGGGCATCGACCGCGACCCCGAGCCCGTCGACACCTGGGCGGACCTGCTGACCCACGCGGTACAGGCCGACTCCACCAACACTCAAGTGCTCCGCCAGTTGGGCGTGGCCGACTTTTCCCACGCCATCGTCGGCATCGGTACGGACCTCGCGGCCAGCCTGATGACGGTCATGGCGCTGGTCGAACTGGGCATCGAGGATATCTGGGTCAAAGCGCTGACCAACGAGCACGGGCACATCGCCCAGCGGATCGGTGCCCACCACGTGGTCTACCCGGAGATGGACATGGGCGAGCGCGTTGCCCACCTGATCACCGGCCGGCTGATCGACTTCATCGAGTTCGACGATGGCTTCGGCATCGCCAAGATCCAGGCGCCCGCCCTGGCGCATAACAAGACCCTGGCCGACTCCGGCATTCGTGAAAAGTACGGCGTCACCATTGTGGGTCTGAAGCGCCATAACGAGGACTTCCAGCACGCCACGCCCAGCACCCTCGTCCTGCCCGGCGACTTGCTGATCGTCACGGGTGCGACCCAGCTCATCCAGAAGTTTGCGGCCGAGCTGAAGTAGTCAAACTGCCCGAGCAATATGCTCGCGCAACCAGCGATGGGCCGGGTCACGGTGGACGCGTTCGTGCCAGAGCATGACCATCTCGTAGCCCGGCACCTGGAGCGGCGGCTCGACCACTTGCAACGCAGCGTTACCGCGCACCAGGCGCTCGGGCAGCATCGCCACCAGGTCCGAGCCCACCAGGGCCGACACGACGAACAGGAAGTGCGGCACGGAGAGCACCACCCGGCGCGACAAACCCGCCGCCGCCAGCGCCTCGTCGGTCACACCCCGAAAGCCTCCGCCGTTCGGCGACACGATGACATGCTCGAGCCGGCAGAACCGCTCCAGTGAAGGCGGCCGCTCCAGCTCGGGATGACCTGCCCGCCCCACCAGTACGTAACGCTCCGCGAACAGGGTGCGGCCATGCAGACCGGGCGGCGCCTCCTCCAGGATATGGAAGGCCAGGTCGATTTCCCCCTGCTCCGCCTGCCGGGCGATGCGCGACGGTACCAGTTCCAGCACGGCCAGTCGGCTATGCGGCGCCGCCTGGCGCAATCCGGCCAGGGCCGGCAGCACGATGGTCGACTCGCCGTAGTCGGACGCCATGACACGCCAGGTATGTCGAGCCTCGGCGGGATCGAAAGGTCGCGCGGGCGACACGGCATGCCCCAGTGCCTCCAGCGCCTGGCGCAATGGCTCGCGCAACTCGTCCGCCCGGGCGGTGGGGCGCATGCCGCGTGGGCCCGGCAGCAACAGCGGATCGCCGAAGAACTCCCGCAGCTTGGCAAGGTGCACACTCACCGCAGGCTGGGACAGGTTCAGGCGCTCCGCGGCGCGGGTGACGTTGTGCTCGCTCAGCAGCACATCCAGGGTGACCAGCAGATTGAGGTCGAGCTTTCCGAGATTACTCACTGCAATACCTGGGATATCGGATATTCATTTCAACTATACCCAGCAAACCTTCATCTTGCCCGCACACCACCCTTGGAGGTCAGCCATGAATATCTTGCTCGTTTATGCCCATCCCGAACCCCGCTCCCTCAACGGCTCGCTCAAGGCGTTCACGATCAAGCGCCTCGAAGCCGCCGGGCATAGCGTTCAGGTCTCGGACCTGTATGCGATGAATTGGAAAGCGCAGCTCGATGCCGACGACAGCATCCAACGCCGGCCTGGCGAGCGCTTCGATCCGTCCCTCGACTCCGGGCACGCCTACGAGAACGGCCTGCAAAGCCTGGATATCGTGCGTGAGCAGGAGAAGCTGCTGTGGGCGGAGGCCGTCATTCTGCAGTTCCCGCTCTGGTGGTTCTCGATGCCGGCCATCCTCAAGGGCTGGGTGGAGCGCGTCTATGCCTACGGTTTCGCCTACGGCGTGGGCGAGCACTCCGACAGCCACTGGGGCGACCGCTACGGCGAAGGCACGCTGGCCGGCAAGCGCGCCATACTGGTCGTCACCGCCGGCGGCTGGGAGCCGCACTACAGCCCGCGCGGTATCAACGGCCCGATCGACGACCTGCTCTTCCCCATCCACCACGGCATCCTTTATTACCCCGGCTTCGACGTCCTGCCGCCATTCGTGGTCTACCGCACCGGCAAGATCGACGAAACCCGTTACGCCGCGATATGCGAGCAGCTCGGGCAGCGCCTGGACGAGCTGTTCACCGCCGCACCGATCCCCTTCCGCCCGCAGAACGCCGGCGCCTACGAAATCCCCGCCCTCACCCTGCGCCCGGAGATCGCGCCGGGGCGGACGGGGTTTGGGGTGCATGTCGGGGATGATGCGTAGGGGCGAATTCATTGGCTATGTCTGCGTTAAGTGTTGCTAGCTCCTAAACTTACTGTACGGCGTCCCCTTTCTGGAGGTCTGTCATGCGTGCAACA
>NZ_MUJY01000084.1 GCF_002286785.1 Pseudomonas sp. PIC25
GGACTAAACATGAGCCTCTCAAATCGTCACAGGCAGAGCCGGTGACTCATGACCACGTCCTAAGGACGTGGTTTCCCAAGTTCAAATGAATTCGCCCCTACCAAAACCCGTGCGTGGGAGCGAATTCATTCGCGAAAAAGCTATCCGGCGTAGTGGTACGTCTATCGCGAATGAATTCGCTCCCACAGGTCCGTCCCCTACTTTCGTAATCAACGAGCCCAAAGGGCATCACCTCAATGCTATCCCGGTCGCGACCGCGATCCCGCATGGCCATGGGCTTGCCGATAGACACCCGGCGCCACGCCATAGCTCTGCTTGAATTGCCGGTTGAGGTGGCTCTGGTCGGCGAAGCCCAGGCGGGCGGCCACTTCCCCCGGTGCGCAACCTTCCTTCAGCAACGCCCGCGCCTGCTCCAGCCGCCGCTGGGTAAGCCAGGTGTGCGGAGGCAGGCCGGTGGCGCGGCGGAAGATGCGGGCGAAGTGGAACGGCGAGAGGTTCACCGCAGCGGCCAGCTCTTCCAGCGACGGCGGCTCGCACAGCCGCGCGGCCAGCAGTTCCTTGGCCCTGCGCACGGCCTGCGGCTCGTTGCCCGCCGCAGGCGCCTCCGGCACCTTGGCATAGCGTTGCAGCAACAGCAGCAGGGCCTCGCGCCAGAGGGTCTGTTGCTGAAGCGTCTCCGTCGGCTGCTCGAGCAACCGGTGCAGGGTGAGGAAGCGGCGGGCCAGTTCGGGGTCGTAGAGGACGCTGCAGTTGAACGACGGCAGTCCGCCCCGGTCGAGGCCGAGTTCGTCCAGTACCGTGCGCAGGTGTTCGAATTCGGGATAGAAACCGCGGTAGCGCCAGCCCTGCTCCACCGCCTTGCGGCCGTTGTGCAGCTCGTCCGGGTTGATCAGCACCATGCTGCCCACCGGGGCCAGGTGCTCGCTGCCGCGATGGCGGAAGGACTGGGCGCCGTCCTCCAGCACCGTGATCACGTAGCCTTCATGCACATGGGGCGCGAAGCACTGCTCCACGTAGCGCGCCTGTAGCAGCTCGACGCCGCCGAGCCCGGTGGCTCTCCAGAAGCGTGTCTGTTCGCCCGTTTCCATGTCGCTGCTCGAAAATGATGGCCTGCCACGATGCCAGCCGGACCGCCATCGTTCAACAGGCCGCGCAGGCCCGTCAGCCGACGAAGCCGGCCTCCAGTTGCGCCTTCACCGCCGGCCATTCGCGGTCGGTGATGCTGTACAGCACGCTGTCGTCCAGGCGGCCGTCGGCCAGCCGCCGATGGTTGCGCAGGAGCCCTTCGCGCTGCGCGCCGAGTTTCTCGATGGAGCGCTGGGCACGCAGGTTGCTCGCCGCGGTTTTCAGTTGCACCCGCACCAGTTCCCACTCCTCGAAGGCGTGCCTGAGCATCAGGTACTTGATCGAGGCGTTCAGCCCGCTGCCGTGCTGGGCGCGGTCGAGCCAGGTCCAGCCGATCTCGGCGGCCGGCAGCACCGGCATGAAGTCGGCGAAACGGGTGGTGCCGACCAGTGCATCCCCCAGGCGGATGGCGAATACCAGGGCACGTTCCTCGCGTTGTTCGGCGAGTCCCTGGCGGTACCAGTCCGGCCGCAGCGAGCCGTTCATATAGATGTGCAGGTCGCGATTGGCTTCCGCCAGCGTCACCAGCGCCGGAATGTCCGATTCGCTCAACGGCTCCAGGCGCAACGCGCCACGCTGCAGGATGACTGGATTGGCTTTGAACATCTGCGGCTCCTGAATTCGACAACGCAAAAGAGACTCTGCTGACATCAGAGCCCCGGGGCACCGGGAAGTGCCCTTGGGAGGTCCTGTCGACCTTTACCGTCCCTGGCCAACCCGCCACACGCTATCAGCCCGTTACACGCCGCTCAAGGGAGCCTTCTACCTTGGTCGCAGTGGCCTGACGGCCGGCCCGTTTGCTGCGAAACTGGCAACAGGTCCCGGCGCGCTTGCCGCCGGGCAGGAATCGGTGGGGCCCGCCACAGTCGCCGGGCCTTTTCAGTCGGAGTTCGCATGTCGTTGTCCAGCGGGCTGATCGCCCTGGTCGCCCTGGCCTACATGGCCATCATGTTTTCCATCGCGTTCTACGGCGACCGCCGCCGCGCGCCCATGCCGCCGAAGGTGCGTGCCTGGGTCTACAGCCTGTCGCTGGCGGTGTATTGCACCAGTTGGACCTTCTTCGGCGCGGTGGGCCAAGCTGCCGAACAGCTCTGGGCGTTCCTGCCGATCTACCTCGGTCCGGTGCTGCTGTTACTGTTCGCGCCCTGGGTGCTACAGAAGATGGTGATGATCAGCAAGCAAGAGAACATCACCTCCATCGCCGACTTCATCGCCGCCCGCTACGGCAAGTCGCAGTCCCTGGCGGTGGTGGTGGCGCTGATCTGCCTGGTCGGGGTGCTGCCTTACATCGCCTTGCAGCTCAAGGGCATCGTCCTCGGGGTGAACCTGCTCACCGGCTCTGGCGCCGACTCCACGGGCACCCGCGCCCAGGACACCGCGCTGATCGTCTCGGTGGTGCTGGCGCTGTTCACCATCCTCTTCGGCACCCGCACGCTGGACGTTACCGAGCACCACCGGGGGATGGTCCTGGCCATCGCCTTCGAATCCTTGGTCAAGCTGCTGGCCTTCCTCGCCGTCGGCGCCTTCGTCACCTACGGCCTCTACGACGGCTTCGACGATCTGCTCGGCCAGGCGCGCAACGCCCCGCAACTGGATGCCTTCTGGGCCGAGGCGGTGAACTGGCCGGCGATGCTGGTGCAGACCGGCATGGCGATGATCGCCATCGTCTGTCTACCCCGGCAGTTCCATGTGACCGTAGTGGAAAACACCGCGCCTGAAGACCTCAAGCTGGCGCGCTGGGTGTTCCCCACCTACCTGTTGCTGGCCGCGCTGTTCGTCGTACCCATCGCCCTGGCCGGGCAGATGCTGTTGCCGCCGGGGCTGATCCCGGACTCCTTCGTTATCAGCCTGCCGCTGGCCGAAGCCCATCCGGCCCTGGCGCTGCTGGCCTTCATCGGCGGCGCCTCGGCGGCCACCGGCATGGTCATCGTCGCCTCGGTGGCGCTGTCCACGATGATCTCCAACGACATGCTGTTGCCCTGGCTGCTGCGCCGGAAGACCACCGAGCAGCCGTTCGAGGCGTTCCGCCACTGGATGCTCACCGCCCGCCGCGTCAGCATCGTGCTGATCCTGCTGCTGGCCTACGTCTGCTACCGCCTGCTGGGTTCCAGCGCCAGCCTGGCGACCATCGGCCAGATCGCCTTCGCCGCCATCGGCCAACTGGCGCCGGCAATGTTCGGCGCCCTGGTGTGGAAGCAGGCCAACCGCCGCGGCGTGTTCGCCGGCCTGGCCGCCGGCGCCTTCATCTGGGGCTACACCCTGGTGCTGCCGCTGGCGGCGCGTGGGTTCGGCTGGCCGCTGGAAAGCTTCCCCGGCCTGCGGACGATCCTTTATCAACCGCTCTGGCTGGATGTCGACCCGCTGACGCGCGGCGTGGTGCTGTCCCTGGCCGGCAACATCATGCTGTTCACCTGGGTGTCCTATTTCTCCCGCACACGGGTCTCCGAGCACTGGCAGGCCGGACGCTTCATCGGCCAGGAGTTCGGCGTCAAACCCAGCGGCCGCAGCCTGCTGGCGGTGCAGGTGGGCGACCTGCTGACCCTGGCCGCCCGCTTCGTCGGCGAGGAACGGGCACGGGACAGCTTCCAGCGCTTCGCCCAGCGCCAGGGTAAGACCTTCGAGCCGCAGCAGAACGCCAACAGCGACTGGATCGCCCACACCGAACGCCTGCTCGCCGGCGTACTCGGCGCCTCCTCCACCCGGGCGGTGGTCAAGGCCGCCATCGAAGGCCGCGAGATGCAGGTCGAGGATGTGGTGCGCATCGTCGACGAAGCCTCCGAGGTGCTGCAGTTCAACCGCGCCCTGCTGCAAGGCGCCATCGAGAACATCACCCAGGGCATCAGCGTGGTCGACCAGTCGTTGCGCCTGGTGGCCTGGAACCACCGCTACCTGGAACTCTTCGCCTATCCCGAGGGCCTGATTTCGGTCGGCCGGCCGATCGCCGACATCATCCGCTACAACGCCGAGCGCGGCCTGTGCGGCCCCGGCGACGTGGAGGGCCATGTCGAGCGTCGCCTGTACTGGATGCGCCAGGGCCGCCCGCACACCTCCGAGCGGCTGTTCCCCAACGGCCGGGTCATCGAGCTGATCGGCAACCCGATGCCGGGCGGCGGCTTCGTCATGAGCTTCACCGACATCACCGCGTTCCGCCAAGCCGAGCAGGCGCTGATCGATGCCAACGAAAGCCTGGAGCAACGCGTCGCCGAGCGGACCCAGGAACTCTCGCAATTGAACCAGGCGCTGATCGAGGCGAAGAGCACGGCGGAGGCGGCCAACCAGTCGAAGACCCGTTTCCTCGCCGCCGTCAGCCATGACCTGATGCAGCCGCTCAACGCCGCACGGCTTTTCTCCGCCGCCCTCTCCCATCAGGAAGACGCCCTGCCGCCAGCCGCCCAGGACCTCGTCCGCCACCTCGACAGTTCGCTGCGCTCGGCGGAAGACCTGATCGCCGACCTGCTGGATATCTCGCGCCTGGAAAGCGGCCGGGTGACGCCGGAACGCAGCGCTTTCCCGCTCAGTGCGCTGTTCGATACCCTCGGTGCCGAGTTCAAGGTGCTGGCCCAGGAGCAGGGCATCGACTTCCGCGTATGCGGCAGCCGGCTGCTGGTGGAAAGCGATATGAAACTGTTGCGCCGGGTACTGCAGAACTTCCTGACCAACGCCTTCCGCTACGCCAAGGGCCAAGTACTGCTTGGTGTGCGCCGCGAGGGCAAGCAGTTGCGCCTGGAAGTCTGGGACCGCGGCCCCGGCATCCCGGAGGACAAGCGCAAGGAAATCTTCGAGGAGTTCAAGCGCCTCGACAGCCACCAGACCCGCGCGGAAAAGGGCCTCGGCCTCGGCTTGGCGATTGCCGACGGCCTGTGCCGGGTGCTCGGCCATCGCCTGGAAGTGCGCTCCTGGCCCGGCCGCGGCAGCGTGTTCAGCGTCAGCGTGCCCCTGGCCAAGAGCCTCTCCGCGCCGGCCGCGGCCAAGGTCGCCCAAGCCATCGACGGCCAGCCCCTCAGCGGCACCCAGGTGCTCTGCATCGACAACGAGGACAGCATCCTCACCGGCATGCACAGCCTGCTGTCGCGCTGGGGCTGCCAGGTCTGGACCGCGCGCAACCGACTGGAGTGCGAGCACCTGCTCGACGAGGACGTGCGCCCGCAACTGGCCCTGGTGGATTACCACCTCGACGAGGGCGAAACCGGCACCGAGCTGATGGCCTGGCTGCGTACCCGCCTCGGCGTGCCGCTGCCCGGCGTGGTGATCAGCGCCGACGCCCGTCCCGAGCTGGTTACCGAGGTGCACGCCGCCGGTCTCGACTACCTGAGCAAGCCGGTCAAGCCCGCCGCCCTGCGCGCGCTGCTCAGCCGTCATGTGGCGCTGCGCTGAGCGGCGCTTGACGTGCGGCAATCCGCCGGATTGCCGCGCGGCTAGACTTGCGTCCAGAACCTCTCAAGGACGCGCCATGCCGATCACCTCGGAACTGTTGTTGAACCTGGCCACCGCCCTCGCGCTGGGCCTGCTGATCGGCGCCGAGCGCGGCTGGAGCGCCCGCGAAATCGACGACAACCGACTGGTGGCAGGCATCCGCACCTTCGGCCTGGCCGGCCTGCTCGGCGGCGTGGCGGCCTTGCTCGGCGGCCACTATGGGGCGCCGGCCTGGATCGCCGTGCTGGCGGTACTCGGCCTGCTGCTGGTGGCCGGCTACATCGGCGACCTGGTCCTCACCCGCGACCAGGGCATGACCAGCGAAATCGCCCTGCTGCTGACCTTCCTGCTTGGCAGCCTGGCGCTGTTCGACCACCGAGCCCTGGCCGCCGGCGGCGCGGTGGTGGTGGCCCTGCTGCTGAGCCTGAAGCAACCGTTGCACGCCGCGTTGCAACGGTTGTCCGCCGACGAACTGTCCGGCGCCCTCAAGCTGCTGTTCATCTCGCTGGTGTTGTTGCCGGTGCTGCCGGACCGGGCCTATGGCCCGTGGGCTGTCTTCAACCCCTACGTGACCTGGTGGATGGTGGTGCTGATCACCGGCATCGGCTTCGCCGCCTACGTGGCGATCCGCCTGGTCGGCACGCGTCGGGGACTGCTCCTCACGGCCCTGCTCGGTGGCATCGTCTCGTCCACCGCCATGACCCTCACCCTGGCCCGCCTGCATGTGCACCGGCCGTTGAACACGCTGCTGGCGGCCGGGCTGCTGGCGACCTCGGCATTGATGTTTCCCCGGGTATTACTGGAAGTCGGGCTGGTCAACGCCAACCTGCTGCCAATCCTGCTCTGGCCGCTGGGCAGCGCCATGCTGGTGTATGCCGCTGGCGCCCTGCTGTATTTCCGCCACGCCAGCCGGGAAGTTGCCGGGGAAGCCGAACCGCCACTGAAGAATCCGTTCGAGATCGGTCCGGCCTTGCGCTTCGCCGCGCTACTGGTGGCAATCCTGTTCCTGGTGGAAGCGGCCCGGCGATTTCTCGGCGAGACCGGGGTCTATCTCGTCGCCCTGCTGGCCGGGCTGACCGACGTCGACGCCATCACCCTGTCCCTGGCGCGCAATGCCCACCAGGAGTTGGCCGGCAACGTTGCCGTACAGGGCATCTTCCTCGCTGTCCTGAGCAACAGCCTGGTGAAAGGCGGGCTGATCGTCCTGATCGGCGGGCGCCAGCTGGCCCTGCGTACCCTGCCGGTAATGGCCGGCGGATTGTTCGCGGGGGTGGTGGCGCTGGTTCTGGTGAACTGATCAGGCCGGTTTGAGAAAGCCCTGCAGCAACTGACTGACCCGCTCGCTCAGTTCACGGTTGGCGGCCACTTGCAGCCCACGCGCCAGCTCGGCCTCGACCACCTGCTCCACCAGCGGGCGCAGTTGCAGCAGTTGATCGCTGAGGCGTTCCAGTTCGTCCACGTGCGGCAGAGAGGCGCTGAGTAGCGGGTTGACCAGTTGCCCGACGATCATTTGCACGATGCCCGCCGAGACCTGTTCGACATGCCCACGAATCTCGCCGAGCTGCGCCAGCAGCACCGGCAGCGGCAAGCCGGCGCGGAACAATTGCAGGCCGGCGGCGAACAGACGCGGACTGGGGACCCGCAAGCGGTCGCCGGCGAACTCCAACAGACCCAGGGCCAACGCCTGCTCCATCACCTCTTCGGTCAATGCCTCGCCGAACAGCGCCTGCAGCTCGTCGAAGCCGAGCATGTCCGCCGCTTCCGGCTGGCCGGGCCCGAGAATGGCCTTTTCCAGGCCGAGCACATGGGCCAGGTCGCGTCCCTGTTCCCAGGCATCGAGCAGCTCGCGGATGCTGGCGATGGTGTAGCCGCGCTCGAGCAATTGCCCAATCAGCCGCAGGCGCGCCAGGTGCTCGCTGCCGTAGATGCCGACCCGCCCGCGCCGCTCCGGGGGCGGCAGCAGGCCGCGATCCTGATAGGCGCGCACATTCCGCACCGTGGTCTGCGCGGCCTGGGCCAGCTCGTCGACAGTGAATTCCCGAGTGACGGTGGTTGCCGGCGCAACAGCCATGCCCAGCAGGCGTTTGAGGCGTTCGTGGGGCGTCTTCATGACGGCGATGATAGCGACACGACCGTTCCGCCGACAGCTCCAACCCTTTCCATGCCTGTCCAAGCCAAGGAGCGACCCGACTTTCCGCCGGCTGTCGGGATCTGGCCGGCCTCTCACAATGGCCGGAACGAACGGGAGGCACCTCATGGAGAAAACCCTGTTGCGCGTGCGCGGCGATGGCGTCGAGCTGGCGGTCTACCGCTGGGGCAACCCGCGCGGCGTGCCCGTGCTGCTGGTACACGGTTACCCGGACAACCACCGCACCTGGCTGCCGTTGGTTAACGCACTGGCCGACGAGTTCCAAGTCTTCGCGTATGACGTGCGCGGCTGCGGCGCCTCGGACAAGCCTCGCGGTTACCGCCACTACCGGCTTCGGCATCTGGGTCGCGATCTGGAGGCAGTGTTGCGGGCGATCAGCCCTGACCGCCCGGTACACCTGGTGGCCCATGACTGGGGCTCGATCCAGGCCTGGGAAACGGTGACCGAGCCCCATTGCGCGCCGCTGCTGGCGTCCTACACCAGCATCTCCGGCCCCTGCCTCGACCATGTCGGCCACTGGATGCGCGACGCCCTGCGCCAGCCCGGACGCCGTTGGGCAGCCCTCGGCCAATTGCTGCACTCCTGGTACATCGCTTTCTTCCATCTGCCGTGGCTGCCGGAGCTGAGTTGGCGGCTGGGCATGGCGCGGCTGTGGCCCGGCCTGATCCGTCGCCTGGAAGGCGTCGCGCCGGACGCCAATCCCTGCCAGCTCGCCGATGGCTGCAACGGCGTGCAGCTCTACCGCGCCAACTTCTTCCGCAGCCTGACCCGACCTCGGCAGCGCACCACGCAGGTGCCGGTCCAGTTGATCGTGCCAACCCGCGACCTGTTCGTGCGTCCGGCCCTGTTCGAGGAATTGCCGCGCTGGACCGAGCAGCTACAGGTGCGGGAAGTGCCGGCCGGCCACTGGCGGCTGCTCATCGAAGGCAAGGCGCTGGCCATGTGGGTACGGGAGTTCGTCAGGGAGCGGGTTGGGCAGGCGGGTTGAGCGTCCGGCAACGTTCCGCCGGGCGGATAAATCCGCCCCTACACCCACCCGTAATACCGAATTCATTCGCCCATCCCCCTACCGCCGATAACCCTTACTCTGCCCTCTCCGCCTCGGAATCGAACAACGGCAGGACGCCGGAGGCCCGCTCCAGCAGATCGGCCGGCAAGGCCTTGCTGGCACGGGCGCCGAGCAGCTTGAGGTTTTCCACCCGACTGACCAGATTGCCGCGACCGTCCACCAGCTTGTTGCGGGCGGCAGCGTAGGCGCGGTCCAGTTGCTGCAGGCGGCTGCCCATTTCGTCGAGGTCCTGCACGAAGGCAACGAACTTGTCGTAGAGCTGGCCGGCGCGCTCGGCGATCTCGCGGGCATTCTGGCTCTGCCGTTCCTGGCGCCACAGGCTATCGATTACCCGCAAAGTGGCGAGCAGGGTGGTCGGACTGACGATCACCACATGCTTCTCATAGGCTTCCTGAAACAACCCCGGGTCGGCCTGCAAGGCGGCGGCGAAGGCCGCTTCGATGGGCACGAAGAGCAGGACGAAATCCAGGCTGTGCAATCCTTCCAGGCGTTGGTAATCCTTCACCGAGAGGCCACGCAGGTGGTTGCGCAGGGACAGGACGTGCTGGCGGAGCGCCTGGGCACGGCTTTCCTCATCCTCGGCGGCGGTCAGGGCCTGGAACGCGGTCAGGCTGACCTTGGCGTCCACCACCACCTGCTTGTCGCCAGGCAACTGGATCACCACGTCCGGCTGGAAACGTTCGCCCTCGCTGCTCTTCAGGCTGACCTGGGTCTGATACTCGCGGCCCTTCTCCAGGCCGGCGTGTTCAAGCACCCGCTCCAGCACCAGTTCACCCCAGTTGCCCTGGGTCTTCTGCCCTTGCAGGGCGCGGGTCAGGTTGGTCGCTTCCTCGCCCAGGCGCTGGTTCAACTGTTGCAGCCGCTCCAGTTCCCTGGCCAGGGAGAAACGCTCGCGCGCCTCCTGTTGATAGCTCTCCTCGACGCGCTTTTCGAAGGATTGGATGCGCTCCTTGAGCGGGTCGAGCAACTGGCCGAGGCGCTGCTGGCTGTTCTCGGCGAAACGCTGTTCGCGCTCATCGAAAATCCGCCCGGCCAGTTCGGCGAACTGCGCCCGCAGGTCGTCACGCGCGGCCTGCAGGTCACCCAGGCGCTGCTCGTGCGCCTGCTGCTGCTCGCGCAGCTCGGCAGCCAGGGCGGCCCGCTCGCTGTCCAACCGACGCAGCTCGGTGTCCTTGCGCTCGCGCTCGGCATTCCAGGCCTGCAAGGCTTCCCGGGCACTGGTGCGCTCCACCTGCAACAGCTCGACCTCCCGGCGCAGCGCTGCCAGTTCGGCCTGCTGGCCGGCCTTCATTTCATTCAGGTACGCGGTTTCGTCGCGGGACGCATCCAGTTGGGCGGTCAACCCTTCCATCGCCAGTTGGGCATTGGCCAGTCGCTCTTCCAGCAACGCTCTGGCCGCCGGATCGGCGGCACGGCGCCACAGCATCCAGGCCAGTAGGCCGAGCGGCACGGCGGCACTGGCGAAACCGATCAGCAGAGGGATGGGATCGAAAGGCATGGGACGGCTCCGCGCGAGATTGCCGGGCAGTATACCCAGCCGCGCGGGCTGGTCAGGTACGGACTGGCAGGCGGCTCAGCAAACGACGGGCTTCGTGGGAGCCTTGGGCGACAGCCTGCTCCAGCCAGAAACGCGCCTGCTCCGGCTCGTTCACGTGGGGCTGGGTGCACAGCCGGCCGAGTTCCACCTGGGCGCGACGGTCGCCGGCGCGGGCCGCCTGGCGCAGCAGTTCGAAGCCAATACGACGGTCGCGGGCATTGCCGCAGTCGCGGCAGAGCAACTGCCCCAGGCGACTCTGGGCAACCACCACACCCTGGCGCGCTGGCTGCTTGAGCAACTCGCCGGCAAAGCGCTTGACGCGCGGCGCATGGCCAAGGCGCGGACTATCCAGCAGCCAGAGCGCAACGCGCAGCGGCAAGCCAGGACGGGCATGGTTGGATTCGAGAGTCGGGGATGGCAGCGGGCGAAGCTTCATGGGGACAGAGGCAGGCCGAAGAGGCTGCGCACTGTACTCCTTTTTTCTCGCCGGTAAAGACTTGTCAAAATTGCTCGACGCTGTTCTCAGAATTGCTTCTGTGACAATCCACAGAAGCTGTGGATAACTCCGTGGACAAATCCATAAGACGGGCCCCAAACCCCGATGAATCGGGCCTTCGCATCAGATTGACGATTTTTTCACCAAAGAAAAAATCCATATTTTTCATTGACTTATTAAAAGCCTTCCGAGAATCAACCAGTTACGAAGGATTGTGACAGTGGGTTGACAAACAATCGCTCTATTGTGCAAAAGTCCCTTCGCCAGCAGGATTTCGAGGCCCGGCGGAGCCCTTTCCGACGCGGGTTTCAGCGATTTTTTCACCTAGCACCGATCACAAAGACATAGTGATGCAGTCGACATTTTTTCAGCCAAACCTATAATGGCCGCGTGCCAATGAAGGCACCTGGAGATCGACCGCATGGATGCCGAACACGCTCAAGCCACCCCGAGCCAGATTGCGCTGCTGGCCAACATCCTGGCCCTGTCCACGCGCAACATGACGGCCATTTCCGCCATGCTCGCGCAACTGACGGCGCTTCTCGCCAAGAGCCGGGACCTTCATTTGCAGAATGCGGCCCAGGGCATACTCGACCAGATCACCACGCTCGGCGCCGATCTGGATATGCAGTGGGATCTGATCCAATCGCTGGAACGCTTCTGCCCTCTCCTTGCCCGTACACCGCCCGCCCGTACCGCCCTGGTGACGGAAATCACCCTGACCGACCTGCCGAAGCCCCAACGTTGACCGAGTTCCTTGATCTAGCGTCCTTGCACCGCCACCCTTAGACGTTGCTACAGAACGAGGGAAAGGCATGGCAGGCCGGCGGAACTGGCTGCGAGTCACGGTAGTCCTGGCGATCACGCTGAGCGTGCTGGCTCTCTGCGCCTGGTATGCCTGGGGCCGCTTCCTCGACGCGCAGGGCATCAGCCACCTGGAATGGCAAGGGCTGCATCCCTCATTCGGCGGTCTCGCACTGACCCATCTGGAGCTGGAGCGCCAGGATGCCCAGGGCAGCTGGTTGCGTCTGGAGGCAGAAGGGATCGCGCTGGATTGGAGTCGCGACGAAGGACTGCATCTGGAACGACTGGACGTCCGCCGACTGGCCCTCGACTGGCAGCCGTCCAGCGCAGTCGCCACCACCACCTCGGCCCCGTTCGATTCCCAATCGCTGGGCTGGCTGCCACGCTACACACGCATCGACGAGCTGACCGCAGAGCTGCCCTGCGCACAGGGTCGCTGCATGCTCCAGGGCGCCCTGGCGCTGACGCATGCCGGCCCCCGTCTGCTGCCGGCACGGCTGGAGGCCGAACTCCAACGCACACCGGAACAGCGGCTGCGCGTATCGATCAACCTTGAGGGTACCCCGGATAGCCCCAGCCTCGACGTCCGCCTGCTGGTTGGCGAGGCGGAGCGCCTGAGCCTGCGCAGCGTGCTGGAGAGCGGAGCCGAAGGACGGACCTGGAGTGGCCAGTTGCTCCTGCCCGCCCTGCCCGAAGCCCCCTGGCTGCTGGAATGGTTGAACGAGTGGGTCGCGCTCCCGAAGAAAGACCTCCCGGCGCCCCCGGATGCCCTGCGGTTGGCGGCGGACTGGCAACTGCGCCTGCCCGACGGGCCCCTCGCGCCGGCGTTGCTGATCGATGCCGAGGGACAGGCGAATCTTTCCGCCCACCTGCTGGTTCCCTGGCCGCTGCCGGGCGTCGGCCAGATCCAGGGCGACCTGTCGGCCACCGTGCACGCTGGCGAGCGACGCTGGTACCCCGACAATCTGGATGCCGACCTGCAGCTCAGTGCGCTCAGCGGCGACTGGCTGGCGGCGATCCCCGAGGCCCTGCGCCCGGAAACGCTCCGGTTGCAGGCCCGCTCCGCCGCGGCCAGCGATGCCGACGCGCTGCTCCCGCTGGACATCGATCTGCGCACCAACGGCCCGCTCGTCCTGACTGCGAAGGGCGCACTGAACCTGGCCACCCGCCCCCCCTGGCAGGTGCAGTTCGATAGCACCCGGATCGGTGCCAAGGTGACGCGCCTGTCCTTCGACGGCATCGAGCTGCGGAGCCTGCAAACCGAGCTGCTGGTGAGCGGCCAGATCGACGGGCAACAACTCAAGCTCACCTTGGGAGAGTCCTCCCGGATCGCCGTGGGGAGCGTGGCAGAACCCAATCTGCGCCTTGAGCGGCTCGACGGCGAACTGGCCGGCCTGCGCGTGGAGGGCGACTTCTCGGCCCAACCGCTCACCTGGCACATTCAGGGACCCTTGCGCCTCAAGGCGCAGCGTCTGGAGCAGGAATACCTGCACGCACAAGGCTGGCAGTGGCAGGGCGAAATCGACGCCAGCCAGGCCGGGCAGCGACTGGAGGGTGTGCTGCTCAATGACCGCGGGCTCAGCCTCAACCTGACCGGACGGCAGGCCTCCGGCGCCCCCCTGGTCCTGGATGCCGAGCTGCCGGAAATCTTTCTCCGCGCCGGCAATCCGCTGGCCAAGACCCTGGCCGACTGGCCGGCGCTGCTCGATCTCAACAGCGGCCGCCTGTCGGCACGCACCAAGCTCCGCCTCCCCGGCGGCAGCGCCCCTGAAGCCGACCTGAACCTGACCCTGAAAGGGTTAGCCGGCATCTATGACCGCACCGAAATCAGTGGCCTGGATGGCAGCCTGCGCCTGCAAGTGCGCCAGCAGCGCCTGCACATCGACATCCCCGAACTGAACCTGCGCCAAGCCAATCCCGGCGTGCCCATCGGCCCGCTGCGCGGCCAGGGGCGCTACGTCGCCGCCCTGGCGAAGCCCCTCGAAGGGAAGCTGGACTGGCAACGCGCGGAAACCGGCTTTCTCGGCGGGCGCGTCTGGCTGGAACCCGGCAGCCTGGACCTGGCGCAACCCGGCGCCAGGTTGCCGCTGAAACTCCAGGGCCTGCAACTGGAACAATTGTTCAAGGCCTACCCCGCCGAAGATCTGGCCGGCACCGGCACGCTGGACGGCCAGTTGCCGCTGCTGATCGGCCCCGACGGGATTCGCATCGAACAAGGCAGCCTGGCGGCCCGCGAACCGGGTGGCCGGCTGCAGCTCCGCTCGGAGCGGATCAAAGCCCTGGGGCGCAGCAATCCGGCCATGCAACTGGTCGCCGACGCCCTCGACGACTTCCATTACAGCGTGCTGGCCAGCGGCGTCAGCTACGACGAACAGGGCCGGCTGCGACTGGCGCTGCGCCTGGAAGGGCGCAATCCTGCCTTGCAGGAGGGTCGGCCGATCCATTTCAACGTCAACCTGGAAGAGAACATTCCGGCCTTGCTGACCAGTCTGCAATTGACCGATCGGGTCAGCGAAACCATCAAACAACGCGTGCAGGAATCCCTGCGTCGAGGCAATACTTCCACATCCCCCTGACCAGGAGACCGCCCATGGGGTTGCGCAACCTAATCGCCCTTCTGCTGCTCGGCTCACTGTGCGGCGCCTGTACGCCCACCGTGCAACTGGCGATGCCCAACGAGCCGATCAACATCAACCTGAACGTGAAAATCGAACACGAGATCTATATCAAGGTGGACAAGGCGTTGGACAACATCATCAACGAAGACAGCGGATTGTTCTGAGGAGACCGCCCATGAGATCGCACATCCGGATCGGAACCCTGCTGCTCGCCCTGTGCCTGAGCCTGCCGGCCCTGGCCATGTCCCTCAACGAAGCCATGTCCGCCCTGGGCTCGGCCAAGGCCAGCGGCCAACTGGGAGAGCAGCCCGATGGTTACCTCGGGGTGGTCAAGCCCGGCGGCCAGGCAGACGAGATCGCCAAGCTGATCAATCAGGCGCGCCGTGCCGAGTACCAGCGGCTGGCCAAGGAAAACGGCATCCAGCTCGGCGACGTCGAAGCCATCGCGGGCCAGAAGGCCATCGAGAAAACCCCGAGCGGGCAGTACATCCAGTTGAACGGCAAATGGATTCGCAAATGAAGGGCGGATGACTCCGCCCCGTTCCGCGACATTCAAATCGATATGACACTCACTCCCGAAGACTTGGAGCAGATCGCCTCGCTCACCCTCGCGCACTACGAGCAGAGTGCCGCGGGGTTCCGCGAGGGTACCCGCGACCACGACGTGAGCCAGAACATCGCCGCGCTGCTGCGGCATATTCGGGCCGAGCCGCCCTATATCCTCCTCGACCTCGGCTGCGGCCCCGGACGCGACCTCAAGGTGTTCCGCGACCTCGGCCATACGGCGGTCGGCCTGGACGGTGCGGCGCGTTTCGTCGAGATGGCACGAACCGACAGCGGCTGCGAAGTCTGGCAGCAGGATTTCCTCCATCTCGACCTGCCGGCGGAGCGTTTCGACGGTATCTTCGCCAACGCCTCACTGTTCCATGTCCCGAGCCAGGAATTGCCCCGCATGCTCCGCCAGCTCCATGCCAGCCTCAAACCGGACGGCGTGCTGTTCAGCTCGAACCCGCGGGGGGACAACGAAGAAGGCTGGAACGGTCCACGCTACGGCAGCTATCACGACCTCGACGGCTGGCGCCGCTTCATGACCGAAGCCGGATTCGTCGAACTCGAACACTATTACCGCCCCACCGGCCTTCCGCGCGAACAACAGCCCTGGCTGGCCAGTGTCTGGCGCAAATCCACCTCAGCGACCAAGGACCGGCCAACATGCTGACGACACTCGCCGTCGCCAACTACCGCTCGATCAACAAACTGGTGGTACCACTGACCCGCCTGAACCTGATTACCGGGCCGAACGGCAGCGGCAAGTCCAATCTCTACCGAGCCCTGCGCCTGCTCGCCGAAACGGCGCAGGGCGGCGTGGTCAATGCACTGGCGCGGGAAGGCGGCCTGGAATCGACCTTCTGGGCGGGGCCGGAACAAATCAGCCGGCGCATGCGCAACCGCGAAGTGCCCATCGAAGGCGGCCCGCGCCAACAGGCCGTGCGGCTCCGCCTGGGATTCGCCGGGGAGGATTTCGGTTATGCCATCTCCCTCGGCCTGCCGCCGCCCCTGACCAGCGCCTTCTCCCTGGACCCGGAGATCAAGCGGGAAAGCATCTGGGCCGGTCCGTTCTACCGTCCCGCCAGCGCCTTGGTGGAACGCGACGGGCCGCTGGTGAAAGGGCGTGAAGGACGCGGCTGGGACGTGCTCTGCCAACAACTGCCCACCTTCGACAGTCTGTTCGCCCAGGTCGGCGGCAGCTCGCCGGAAACCCTGGCGATGCGCGAAACGATTCGCGGCTGGCGCTTCTACGATCACTTCCGCAGCGACGCCGACGCGCCGGCTCGCCTGCCGCAATTGGGCACGCGAACGCCGGTGTTGCACCACGACGGTCGCGACCTGGCCGCCGCCCTGCAGACCATTCGCGAGATCGGCGACAGCGAGGCCCTGGATGCCGCGGTGAGCGATGCTTTTCCGGGCTCCCGGCTGCGCATCGCCTTCCAGGCGGGCGGGCATTTTTCCCTGGAGTTCCATCAGGAAGGCCTGTTACGGCCGCTGACCGGCGCCGAACTGTCCGACGGCACCTTGCGCTACCTGCTGCTGGTCGCGGCCCTGCTGACGCCGCGGCCGCCTTCGCTGATGGTGCTCAACGAACCGGAAACCAGCCTGCACCCCGACCTGCTGCCGGCCCTGGCCCGTCTGATCATCCGTGCGTCCGAACGCAGCCAGGTCTGGGTGGTCTCCCACGCCAGCCGGTTGATCGCCGCGCTAAACCAACATCCGGAATGCAACGCTATCGTCCTGGAAAAGCATTTCGGCCAGACCGAGATCGCCGGTCAGGGCATGCTGGACGAACCCGCCTGGTACTGGCCGGATCAAGGCTGACGATCACCCCACGCTGGCACGTGGGTCCAGATCGCGCGGATAGGTCCGCTCCTCTTCGACCCGCCCGTCGCGGCCGTGAATCTTCACCGAGCCGATGCGCTGCTGCATGTAGTCGCGCATGCGCGCCACCGCCTCCTCTTTGGTTGCGGCTTCCAGAACCGCCCGATCCGATCCCTCTTCCCTGAGCACCCAACGGCCGTCAGCCGGGCTGAGGTGATAGTTCTGCATGGCTACTGTCCTTTGTGAGTCGTCCCTTGGGTAGAGTCTCCGAAGCGGCCAGGGTTCGCCGGATAGCTCACTCGCGCTCAGTCCCCTCGCCTTCGGGTGCTGGCACGCTGTCTTTGTCCTCCAGGGTTTCCTGCTCCACGCCGACCTTATCGGCGGTATCCGGATCGACGTTGTAGCTACCCCCGGGAACGGCCTCATCAAGAGTACTATCCGGCTGGGACGCCTCCGGGGTCGGCTTTCGGGGTTCCTGCGGCTGGCTCATGGTCATTTCCTCATCGATGCTCTCAGGCATTCGACCCACCACCCCACCACGAGGTCCCACCATCCGATAACAGGCGTCCGGGAGGCCGGCTACAGGCTCAACCACCTGAAAGCAGAAGAAAAAATGCCGAATGGGGGTTCGCCAATGCGATACGAACTGGTATGATGCGCGCCGCCCAGGGGAGATGCCGGAGTGGTCGAACGGGACGGATTCGAAATCCGTTGTATCCGCAAGGGTACCTAGGGTTCGAATCCCTATCTCCCCGCCATACAAAACGAAAGCCCTCGTTTCGAAAGAAGCGAGGGCTTTTGTGTTTCTGCGGTACTGCTTGGGAACGCCGGCTCCAGCCCCCAACAAAAAAAGAGGAGCCGAAGCTCCTCTTTTCCTGCACCGTTTCGCGATCAGCCCGTCAGCTTGACCAGCGCCTCGCGGTACTTGTCGGCGGTCTTCTGCGCCACTTCGGCGGGCACGGCCGGGGCCGGGGGTTGCTTGTTCCAGCCGGTGGATTCCAGCCAGTCGCGGACGAACTGCTTGTCGAAGCTCGGCGGGTTCTTGCCTTCCACGTAGCTCTCGGCCGGCCAGAAGCGGCTGGAGTCGGGCGTCAGCACCTCGTCCATCAGGGTCAGGGTGCCGTCTTCATCCAGGCCGAACTCGAATTTGGTGTCGGCGATGATGATGCCGCGGGTGGCCGCGTATTCCACCGCCGCGCTGTAGAGAGCGATGGACGTGTCACGCACCTTGGCGGCCAGCTCCTTGCCGATGATCGCTTCGCACTGCTCGAAGCTGATGTTCTCGTCATGGTCGCCCACCGCCGCCTTGGTGGACGGCGTGAAGATCGGCTGGGGCAGCTTGGCGGCCTCCTTCAGGCCGGCCGGCAACGAGATGCCGCAGACGGTGCCGCTCTTCTGATATTCCTTCCAACCCGAACCTACGATGTAGCCGCGCACGATGGCTTCCACCGCCACCGGCTTGAGGCGCTTGACCACCACGGCCCGGCCCTCGACCAGAGGCAGCTCTTCGGCCGACACCACGTCTTCCACCTTGTCGCCGGTGAAATGATTCGGCACCAGGCCGGCGAGTTTGTCGAACCAGAAATTCGAGATAGCGGTGAGAATCTTGCCCTTCTCCGGGATCGGCTCGTCGAGGATGACGTCGAAGGCCGACAGACGATCGCTGGCCACCATCAGCATGCGCTTGGCATCGATCTCGTACAGATCGCGGACTTTGCCCGAGTAGATTTTCTTCAGGCTCAGGGAGGTAGGAGTGGTCATGTCGATTTTTTCCGTCTTTATCAAACGAAACAGGCGAAACCGGAGGGTTTCGCCTATTGCTTTCGGGTTGCCGCGCAGCCTGGTCTGCGTGTCAGATGTCAGGCTCAGCCCAGGTTTTCCTGGATGAGCCCCAGAATGCGTCGTGCCACGTCGGCCGGAGCGACCGTGTTGATGTCTTTTTCCACCGTGACCTGCACGCTGTCGCCGACGCTGGTCAGGCGGACCTGATAACGCTCCGCACGCGCTTCGATCTCTTCCTTGTCCGGCTCGCCGCCACCGAACAGGCGCTTGAAGAAGCCCGGCGGCTCGGCGCGTTCCTGGGCGCTTTCGGCCAGGTTGATGTAGTAGACGCCGAGACTGCGGTTGAGGTCGTCGACGTACACGTCGCCCGCCGCCAGAGCACGGCCGACGCCGGACCAGGCACGGTCGAAATCGGCACCCAGGTTCAGCACCGGGTTGCCGTTGCCGTCCTCGGCCAGGCTCACGCGGCTAGGCGCGTCGTAGTCCCGTGCGGCGAGCAGCGAGACGGAACCGCCCTGCTCGGCACTGCGTGCCATGCTCGCCATCATCTCGTCGAGCAGCGCGCCGTCCAGGCTGGTATTGACGGAACGGCTGGGGAAATCGATATCCGCGGTGCTGCCGGCGGAACGCTCGACGCTGACCACGAAGATCTCGCTGGTGTTGCGCTGAACGCCAGGCTCGATGCGCACCCGCACGCGGGTCTCGCTATCCGGCGCAACGCCGGAAACGCGGCTGCTCAGGCGACGCGCCATGGTGGCGGAGAGTTCGTCGAAACGCTGCCAGGCGGTAGCGAACTCGCCGGTCTGTGGATGTTCTTCGGCAATGCGGAAGCCGTTGTCCTCGAAGAACTGGCGCGCCACGGGCCAGACTTCGGCCGGGGCGCGCTGTGCCACGACCCAGCGCGAGTCGCCGCTCTTCTGCAGGCTGAACTCGCTGGCTTCGCCACGCACCGACAACGGCTGCGGACGAGGCACCTCGTACTCACCGGTCGCGGTGTTAGTGGCGACCTGCTGCGGGACCGGCAGCAGCGGATCGAGACGCTTGGCGTCGACGTTCGACGGCAGTTGCATGGGCGCGGTCTGGCGCGCCTCGAGGTAATCGCTGCTGCGATCGCGGAAATAACCGTCGTCACCCCAGAGCCAGCCGCAACCGCTGGTACCGGAAATGATCAAGGCAAGGGCGGAGAGGCCGGCCAGTCGCTTCATGCGCAAGGATTCCTTCATTGAGCCATGACGCCGGACTGGCGCAGGGCCTGACGCAGCGGCTCGTGGCAACGCGGGCTGAGCCAGGTCAGCGGCAGACGGATACCATCCGGGATCAGCCCCATCTCGTGGAGCGCCCACTTCACTGGAATCGGGTTGGACTCGATGAACAGCGCCTTGTGCAGCGGCATCAGGCGGTCGTTGATCGCCCGCGCGGCAGCGGCATCGCCCCGCATGGCGGCGGCACAGAGTTCGCTCATGGCACGCGGCGCGACGTTGGCCGTCACCGAGATGTTGCCCTTGCCGCCCATCAGCATCAGTTCGACGGCAGTGGCGTCATCGCCGGAATAGACAAGGAAGTCCTTGCTCACGCGATCCAGCACCTCACGGCCGCGCTGCAAGTCGCCGGTCGCTTCCTTGATACCGATGATGTTTGCCACCTTGGACAGCCGCTCGACGGTCTCCGGCAGCATGTCGCAGGCGGTACGACCGGGTACGTTATAGAGAATCTGCGGAATCGCCACCGCTTCGGCGATGTGACGGAAGTGCTGGTACAGGCCTTCCTGGGTCGGCTTGTTGTAGTACGGGGTCACCAGCAGGCAGGCGTCGGCGCCGACGTCCTTGGCCGCGCGGGTCAGCTCGACCGATTCGCGGGTGGAGTTGCCACCCGTGCCGGCGATGACAGGAATCCGGCCTTTGACCTGATCGACCACGCGACGGATGACTTCGACATGCTCGGACACTTCCAGCGTGGCGGACTCACCCGTGGTGCCGACCGCGACGATGGCATTGGTGCCCTCTTGCAGATGGAAGTCCACCAGTTTGCCCAGGCTGTCCCAATCAAGACCGCCCTGCGCATCCATGGGCGTGACCAGTGCCACCATGCTGCCCGAAATCATGCAACCGCTCCTGCCGGAAAAAGAGAGCCGTAATGGTACTGTCGGCTCCTGCCTTGCACAAGCGAAGGACAACGCCACGAGCATTCCCCTGGGCAGCGCTTTTCGCTAACCTTCCGGCTTTGGCCGGCACAGTCGATGCCGCCCTCCCTTCGCTTTAGGAATGCTGCATGTCCACCCCTCCCGTCCGCGAACAATTTCTCGTCATCAGTGCCCTCGGCGCCAACCCCATGGAGCTGACCAACGTACTGTGCCGCGCCAGCCAGGAGAACCGCTGCGCGGTGGTGAGCAGCCGCCTGACCCGGCACGGTGAATACAGCGCCCTGATTCTTCAGGTGTCCGGCAGTTGGGATGCACTCGCGCGCCTGGAGACCAGTCTGCCGACCCTGGCCAAGCGTCATTCGCTGACCATCAGCGTGAAGCGCAGCTCGGCCCTGGAAAGCCGCCCGCAATCGTTGCCCTATGTCGCTTACGTGAGTGCCGCCTACCGCCCGGACATCCTCAACGAGCTGTGTCAGTTCTTCATCGATCACCGGGTGGAACTGGAGAACCTCACCTGCGACACCTACCAGGCCCCGCAGACCGGCGGCACCATGCTCAACGCCACCCTCACCGTGACCCTGCCGCCGGGCACCCAGATCAGCTGGCTGCGCGACCAGTTCCTGGATTTCGCCGATGCCCTGAACCTGGATGCCCTGATAGAACCCTGGCGCCCGCAAAACCCGTAAGGAGATTTTCATGGCCGTCGCCCTCGACCAAGCCGTCGCCGATTTCACCGCCCAGGCCACCAGCGGCCAGCAGGTATCGCTGTCCGCCCTCAAGGGCAAGCAAGTGGTGATCTACTTCTATCCCAAGGACAGCACTCCCGGCTGCACCACCGAAGGCCAGAACTTCCGCGACCGGCACGCCGGGTTCGCCGCGGCCAATACGGTGATCTTCGGCGTTTCCCGCGACAGCCTGAGGTCTCACGAGAATTTCAAGTGCAAGCAGGAATTCCCGTTCGAGCTGATTTCCGATGCGGATGAATCGCTCTGCCAGCTGTTCGATGTGATCAAGCTGAAAAAGCTCTACGGCAAGGAGTACATGGGTATCGACCGCAGCACCTTTCTGATCGACAAGGAAGGCATCCTGCGCCATGAATGGCGCGGGGTGAAAGTCCCCGGCCATGTCGATGCGGTACTCGCGGCTGCCCGGGCGCTGAACCAGGCCTGACCGCCTCATCGCTTGCCGGCCGCCCGGGGCCGGCGAGAATCTTCCCTGCCCGTCATCATACTACCCGCTCCTGCCAGCAAAAGCGCTCGATGTCCTTCGACGCCCTTATACCATTGGCTCATTGACAGCCCTCCCCGTTGACAAACGAAAAAAGGGCTGACGATAATCCCCACAGTTGTACGATGACATATGACAAAAATAAAAAGAACGAGACTTCGACAGCGCCATGAAGCCCTTTTCTCTCTCTACTTCCGCACCCGCAAGGCAAACCGGACGACGTCCTGACCACCATTCGACTCGTCTGATGTCCATACCGACCGGACACCCTACCCGAGCGCTCCGCATGACCCGCATCGCCATCACGGATCAACCGTTCCTGCCGTGCGGATCACTGTCCTCCCGTTTCGACGAATTCGCCGAAGGCCAACGGCCCGAAGCGAACGCCTGGCCGACACACCCCGGCCAGACCTGACGCCCTCAGCCAGGGCAACTCACGCGTTCCTGTTCATGCGGGCCCATGCCCGCAGGGGGACGGCTATCCGCAACTTGGGAGAAAAACAACAAATGCCTTCACTCAAACCCCTGACCGGCGCCCTGCTCGCCGCTGGTGTCCTGACCCTCTCCTCCCTGCCCCTCGCAGCTCAGGCCGAAGGATTCATCGACGACACCAAAGTCAGCCTCAACCTGCGCAACTACTACATCAACCGCGACTTCCGCGACCCCAGCAATAGCCAGAGCCGTGCCGAGGAATGGACCCAGAACTTCATCCTCAACGTCCAGTCCGGCTACACGCCCGGCCCGGTCGGTTTCGGTGTCGATGCCCTCGGCCTGTTCTCGATCAAGCTCGATGGGGGCAAGGGCACCCGCGGCACCCAGCTCCTCCCTGTGCATGACGACGGCCGTCCCGCCGATGACTTCGGCCGCCTCGCCGTCGCCGCCAAGGCCAAGCTGAGCAAGACCGAGCTGAAGGTCGGCGAGCTGTTCCCGGTGCTGCCGATCCTCCGCGCCGACGATGGCCGCTCGCTGCCACAAACATTCCAGGGCGGCATGCTCACCTCCACCGAGATCGACGGCCTCACCCTGCATGCCGGCCAGATGCGCCAGACCAGCACCCGCAATGACGCCAGCATGGAAGACATGACCGCCTTCGGTGCCGCCTCCGACCGCTTCAACTACCTCGGCGGCGAGTATGCATTCAACGACAAGCGCACCCTCATCGGGCTCTGGAATGCCGAACTGAAGGACATCTACAGCCAGCAGTATTTCAACGTCGTTCACAGCCAGCCCCTCGGCGACTGGACCCTCGGCGCTAACGTCGGCTATTTCATCGGCCGCGAGGATGGCAGCGAACTGGCCGGCGAACTGGACAACAAGACTCTCTCCGGCCTGTTCTCCGCCAAGATTGGCAGCCATGCCTTCTACGTCGGCCTGCAGAAGGTCAGCGGCGACAACGGCTGGATGCGTGTCGGCGGCACCAGCGGCGGCACCCTCGGCAACGACAGCTTCAACTCCAGCTTCGACAATGCCGACGAGCGCTCCTGGCAGGCACGCTACGACTACAACTTCGCCGGCGTCGGCATTCCGGGGCTGGTCAGCATGATCCGCTACATCCACGGCGAGGATGTGGATGCCGGCGGCGTCGACGACGGCAAGGAATGGATTCGCGACTTCGAACTGGCCTACACCGTGCAGAACGGCCCGTTCAAGAACCTCAACGTCCGCTGGCGCAACTCCAGCGTCCGTCGCGATTGGAACAACAGCGACTTCGACGAGAACCGCCTGATCTTCAACTACCCGCTGTCGATCCTGTAAGACCCGCTTCGCTCCTGTGTTTACGGCACTTGGCCCGTCCTCGCGACGGGCTTTTTTGCAGGAACGGTTCTGCTGGTGGAGAGGTTTGAAGGCTTACCCTCGCCAGGCGAATAAATTCGGCCCTGCAACGGACAGTCTGCGCGCTCTTTCGTAGGAGCCAGCTCTGCTGGCGAATGGCGCTGTGCAGGGCTTGTTCGCGAGCAAAGCTCACCTGCAGACGAATTTCATTCGCTCAAGCCGGCCGCCCTTCACTCCCGCCCCGTCTGGCGCCGCTGCCTCAGCGCCACGGCCAAGCCGCTCAAGGCGATCACCGCCATGCCCAGCAAGGCACCGGCATCTGGTACGTGATCGAACAACAGATAGCCGAGCAACCCGGCGAAGAGAATCTGCCCATAGCTGAATGGCGCCAGCAGCACCGGCGAGGCATAGAGAAAGGCCCAGGTGAGCAGCATGTGCCCGGACAGACCGATCACGCCCAGGGCCGCCATGCCGAGAATGTGGCCGAGCGGAGCCGTCTCCCAGAAGAACGGCAACAGCAGGCTGGTGCCCAGGGTCCCGATCACCCCGGTGATCAGGTTGGTAGTCGCGGCATCGTCCGTGCCCGCGATCCGCCGAGTGATCAGTTGGTAAAGCCCGAAGCAGGTCGCCGAACCCAGCGGGAACAGCATCGCCGGCGTCATCAGGCCGCCACCCGGGCGGACGATGATCAGCACGCCGAGAAACCCCGCCCCGACGGCGACCCATTGGCCACGGGTCGCCCGCTCGCCCAGCAATGGCACCGCCAGCACCGTGACCAGCAGCGGCGCCAGGAAGTTGATCGCCGTCGCCTCGCCCAGGGGCAGATAGCGCAGTCCGCTGATGAACAGCATGCTGGTGGCGAACAGGCACAGCCCGCGCAGCCCTTGCAGCAGTGGTCGCTTGCTGCGCAACAGGCCAAGGCCGCGACGCGGCAATAGCACACCGGCCAGCAGCAGGGTGTGTACCGCATAGCGGAACCACACCAGCATCACCACGCTGTGAAAAGCAGACAGGTATTTCGACAGGCTGTCGAGCACGGCGAACAGCAATACTGCCGCACTGATCAAGAGGATACCCAGGAGCGGATGCGGAGCACCGTTCGGGGACGGAAGACGCAGGGTCATGAGGAAAGGCTCGGACTTGGCGCTGGCGCGCCTGAAGACGTCCGTTATCGCATCTCCTGCCGGGAAAGAGAAGGCCAGCACGCGAATCGCGTGTTATGACAGACCGCTCCCGCACTTGCTAATCCGTGTAGCGGCGAATTTATTCGCCCGTTTGTCATGGCGTGATGGTGATGCGTATGGCTTAGCGCCCGCACAACCAGGCGTTCCCCCAGCCCTCTCCTCAGAGGGGCGAGGGGGCAATTGGTGCGGGGCGGCTATTTCACGCAGGGGCGTATTTATCGCCCGTTCGTCATGGCGTGGTCAGCACACCCCGGCGAATCTGGTCGCGTTCGATGGATTCGAACAGCGCCTTGAAGTTGCCTTCGCCGAAACCGCTATCACCCTTGCGCTGGATGAACTCGAAGAACACCGGGCCGAGCAGCGTCTCCGAGAAAATCTGCAGCAGCAACCGGCGCTCGCCGCCTTCGGAGGTACCGTCGAGCAGGATGCCGCGCGACTTCAGCTCGTCCACCGGCTCGCCATGGTTTGGCAGGCGGCCTTCGAGCATCTCGTAGTAAGTCTCCGGCGGCGCGGTCATGAAGCGGGTGCCACGGGCCTTGAGCGCATCCCAGGTCTTGATCAGGTCATCGGTGAGGAAAGCCACGTGCTGAATGCCTTCGCCGTTGAACTGCATCAGGAACTCTTCGATCTGCCCCGCTCCTTTCGACGACTCCTCGTTCAGCGGGATACGGATCATGCCGTCCGGCGCGGTCATCGCCTTGGATGTCAGGCCGGTGTACTCGCCCTTGATGTCGAAATAGCGAATCTCGCGGAAGTTGAACAGCTTCTCGTAGAAATCGGCCCAGTAGGCCATGCGCCCGCGGTACACGTTGTGGGTCAGGTGATCGATGATTTTCAGGCCGGCCCCCACCGGATGGCGATCCACGCCGTCGAGGTAGACGAAATCGATGTCATAGATGGAGCTGCCTTCGCCGAAGCGGTCGATCAGGTACAGCGGCGCACCGCCGATGCCCTTGATCGCCGGCAGGCGCAGTTCCATCGGCCCGGTGGGCATCTCGATGGCCTGGGCGCCCAGTTCCAGGGCCCGGTTGTAGGCTTTCTGCGCATCCTTGACGCGGAACGCCATGCCGCACACGGATGGCCCGTGCTCAGCAGCGAAGTATGCGGCGTGGCTCTTGCGCTCGCGGTTGACGATGGCGTTGATCTCGCCCTGGCGGTACAACGCCACGTCTTTGGAGCGGTGGTTCGCCACGTGGGTGAAGCCCATGTGCTCCAGCACCGGCTCGATGACGTTCGGGGTGGGTGATGCGAATTCGATGAACTCGAAACCCATGAGACCCATGGGATTTTCAAACAGGTCGGCCATGATCGGCTCCTAACTGACAGACAAGGCAAAGGGTATGGACGGTCAATGCCTGGTCAGCGGCGGCGCACAGGAAATCCCCCGCACGCTGCGGGCGAGGTAGTCGCCCATGATCAATTGGAAACCGAGGATTTTCATGCGTGCGATGCTGCGCGGAAGCCACACGGGAATGCAGGCCGGCAGCCCCGAGTGAAGAAAGAATCATAAGGAAGAGGAAAGATCATGACCTGTCCGCGCGCAAGGTGGACGCTCAATGGCGAGCGTCTCGTTTTTGTTTTTGCGTAAATCAGTTACGTAAAACGAAATCTGCGGGAGTTGTCGCCCGGTGTCAAGCACAGAGAATCGTCCTCCTGTAGAGACGAATTCACTCGTCCGCCTGTAAAGCACCGCCCCACTTCAAATCCAGCCGAGCCGCCAGCAGGGTATCGGCGAGTGCCTGTGCGGCGACGGACAGCTCATGGCCCGGCTTGGTGAGGATGCCCACCGGCCGTTCGATCACCGGGTCGCGCAGACGGATGCAGCGTGCGCCCAATTCGTGCATCTGTATCCGGCACAGCGCAGGCACGGCACTCACGCCCAGCCCGCTGCCGACCATCCGTCCGACCGTGGCGAGCTGGTGGCTTTCGAATATCACCGGCAGCTTCAGCCCTCTCTCCCGCAGATGCTCCTCGAGCATGACGCGCACGGTGGAAGGCCGCTGCAGTGTGACGAACGGCTGCTCCAGCAGTTCAGCCCAACCCACCTCCTCGCGCTCCGCGAGAGCGGAATCGAGCGGCACCACGGCAACGAAGCGGTCGACGTAGAGCGGCATGAAGCTCAGCGGCGTGCTCGGCTCCGGCTCGAACGCAATTCCCAGCTCCACATGGCGATCACGAACCATCTCGATGACCTGCTCGTTGATCACGTCGTTGACCGTCACGCCGATGCGCGGATAGCGCGCCCGGAAGTCCTTGAGGATCGGCGGCAACAAATTGCCGGCGAAGGACGGCATGGCTGCCAGGGCAACGCGCCCCTGGCGCAGAGTGAAGCGCTGACGCAGCTCGTCTTCGGCGTTGTCCCATTCGGCCAGCAGACGCCGCGCCAGCGGCACCAGGGCCTCACCTTCCGGCGTCAGGCTGACGGCACGGGTGGTGCGGCTGAACAGACGCCCGCCAAGGCTGTCTTCCAGCGCCTTGATCGTCAGGCTCAGGGCCGACTGCGACAGGTGCAGCCGCTCGCAGGCCTGGGCGAAGCTGAGGGTTTGCGCCACGGCCAGGAAGGCACGGAGCTGTTTGACGGTCATGCGGAGCCCTCGACGACTATTCTATTTACCAAATCAATACTTTTGAAAATTCAACTTAACAAATAAGTCCTACCACGGAAAACTCCCTCGCACGCACCCACCGCCAACAATAAGAGGAAACACCGATGGCAGGTTTCGACAAGCGCGTGAGTACCTACGCCGAAGCCCTGGAGGGCCTGGAAGACGGCATGACCGTCCTGGCCGGCGGATTCGGCCTCTGCGGCATCCCTGAAAACCTCATCGCCGAAATCAAACGCAAAGGCACTCGCGACCTGACCGTGGTCTCCAACAACTGCGGGGTCGATGGCTTCGGTCTCGGCGTGCTGCTGGAAGACCGGCAGATCCGCAAGATGATTGCCTCTTACGTCGGCGAGAACGCGCTGTTCGAACAACAGTTGCTCAGCGGCGAGCTGGAAGTGGAACTGACGCCACAAGGCACCCTGGCGGAGAAGATGCGCGCCGGCGGCGCCGGTATCCCGGCCTTCTACACCGCCACCGGCTACGGCACGCCGGTCGCCGAAGGCAAGGAGGTACGCGAGTTCGGCGGCCGTCGCTACATCCTCGAACATGCCATTACCGGCGACTTCGCCATCGTCAAGGGCTGGAAGGCCGATCGCTACGGCAATGTCGTCTATCGCCACACCGCGCAGAACTTCAACCCGCTGGCGGCCACCGCCGGGAAAATCACCGTGGTCGAGGTGGAGGAAATCGTCGAGCCCGGCGAACTGGACCCGAGCCAGATTCACACCCCCGGCATCTACGTCGACCGCATCATCTGCGGCACCTTCGAGAAGCGCATCGAAAAGCGCACCGTCCGCAGTTGACCGAACGAGAGGCATAGACCATGGCACTTACCCGCGAACAAATGGCCCAGCGCATCGCCCGCGAACTGAAGGACGGCTACTACGTCAACCTGGGCATCGGTATTCCCACCCTCGTCGCCAACTATGTCCCCGAGGGCATGGAGGTGATGCTGCAATCGGAAAACGGCCTGCTCGGCATGGGCGCCTTCCCCACTGAGGACGAAATCGACGCCGACATGATCAATGCCGGCAAACAGACGGTCACCGCCCGTGTCGGCGCTTCCATCTTCAATTCCGCCGAATCCTTCGCCATGATTCGTGGAGGCCACGTGGACCTGACCGTGCTCGGTGCCTTCGAAGTGGATGTGATGGGCAACATCGCGTCCTGGATGATTCCCGGCAAGCTGGTAAAAGGTATGGGCGGCGCCATGGACCTGGTGGCCGGCGCGGAGAACATCATCGTGGTGATGACCCACGCCTCCAAGGACGGCGAATCGAAGCTGCTGCCACGCTGCACCCTGCCGCTGACCGGCGCCGGCTGCATCAAGCGCGTGCTCACCGACCTCGCCTACCTGGAGATCGAGAACGGCGCCTTCTTCCTCCGGGAGCGCGCGCCAGGTGTTAGCGTAGAGGAAATCCGGGCCAGAACCGCCGGTGAGCTGGTGATCCCCGATCACGTACCGGAAATGCAATTCGACTGATTCTTTTCGTCGAGCCTCGCCCTGCGAGGCTCGCGCCTTCTGGAGAGACGCAATGAAAGACGTCGTTATCGTCGCCGCCACCCGTACCGCCATCGGCAGTTTCCAGGGCTCGCTGGCGAACATTCCCGCCCCGGAACTCGGCGCGGCCATCATCCGTCGCCTGCTGGAGCACACCGGCCTGGACGGCGCGCAAGTGGACGAAGTCATCCTCGGCCAGGTGCTCACCGCCGGCTCGGGCCAGAACCCGGCGCGCCAGGCGGCGATCCTGGCCGGCCTGCCCCATATCGTCCCGGCGCTGACCTTGAACAAGGTCTGCGGCTCCGGCCTCAAAGCGCTGCATCTGGCCGCCCAGGCGATCCGCTGCGGCGACGCCGAGGTGATCGTCGCCGGCGGCCAGGAGAATATGAGCCTGTCGCCCTACGTGCTGCCGAAGGCTCGCACCGGCCTGCGCATGGGCCATGCGCAACTGGTCGACAGCATGATCACCGATGGCCTGTGGGACGCTTTCAACGACTACCACATGGGCATCACCGCCGAAAACCTGGTGGACAAATACGGCATCTCCCGTGAAGAACAGGACGCCTTCGCCGCCGCCTCGCAACAAAAAGCGGTAGCCGCCATCGAAGAAGGCCGCTTCAAGGATGAGATCACGCCGATCCTGATCCCTCAGCGCAAGGGTGACCCGTTGGCCTTCGACACCGACGAGCAACCGCGCCCGGACACCAGCGCAGCCAGCCTCGCCAAGCTGAAGCCCGCCTTCAAGAAGGACGGCAGCGTAACCGCCGGCAACGCCTCCAGCCTCAACGACGGTGCCGCCGCCGTCCTGATGATGAGCTCCGACAAGGCTGCCGCCCTGGGCCTGCCGGTACTGGCGCGAATCAAGGCCTACGCCAACGCGGGCGTCGACCCGGCGATCATGGGTATCGGCCCGGTCTCGGCCACCCGCCGCTGCCTGGAGAAAGCCGGCTGGTCCCTGGACCAACTGGACCTGATCGAAGCCAACGAAGCCTTCGCCGCCCAGTCGTTGGCGGTGGGCAAGGAGTTGGGTTGGGATGCTTCGAAGGTCAACGTGAACGGCGGCGCCATCGCCCTCGGCCATCCCATCGGCGCGTCCGGCTGCCGCGTACTGGTGACGCTGCTGCATGAAATGATCAAGCGCGACGCGAAGAAGGGTCTGGCCACCCTCTGCATCGGTGGCGGCCAGGGCGTGGCCCTGGCGATCGAGCGCGGCTGAGACCCATGGCTTGCGACGCGCGACACGTCGCAAGCCATTCTTTTCGTTCCTCCTGTCGATCCGGCGGCCTGCCGAACGACTACCTTTCAATCGCAGCCCATTGCCGCGACGACAAGGAGGAAGCCATGCAACGCATCCAAACCATCACCCCCTGCCTGTGGTTCGACGACCAGGGCGAAAACGCCGCTCGGTTCTATACCGACATTTTTCCCAATTCGCGGATCGTCACCATCACCCGCTATGGCGAAGCCGGGCGGGAAATCCATGGCCGCCCGGCCGGCGCAGTGATGACCGTAGAGTTCGAACTGGACGGCCAGAGCTTCACCGCACTCAACGGCGGCCCGGTATTCACCTTCAGCGAAGCCATTTCGCTGCAAGTGAACTGCCGCAACCAGGAGGAAGTGGATTATTACTGGGAGCGCCTGTCCGCGGGCGGCGATGAGCGCGCCCAACAGTGCGGTTGGCTGAAGGACCGATTCGGCCTGTCCTGGCAGGTGACACCCACCGAACTGCTCGACATGATCGCCGACCCGGACGAAGCGAAATCGCAGCGGGCATTCACCGCGATGCTGCAAATGAAGAAGATCGAACTCGAACCCTTGCGACGGGCCTATCGCGGGTAGCGCGCCTACAGCCGGGTCAAAGGAGTAAACATCCACGTTCGTAGAACGTGGACTTGCTTTTGGCCCCCTAGAAGGGGGCACGGCCAGCCCTCAAAGAAGGCTGGCCGTCCATATCACGCTA
>NZ_MUJY01000085.1 GCF_002286785.1 Pseudomonas sp. PIC25
TTCGACGCCGAAACCGGCCTGCACTACAACCGCCACCGCTACTACAATCCCAACACCGGCTGCTTCCTCACCCCCGACCCGATCAAACTCGCGGGTGGGCTGAACAACTACCAGTACGTGAACAATCCCACGGGGTGGGTTGATCCGTTGGGGTTGAATAGCCAGTGTCCGCCGGGGAATGGTGGAAAACCGGGGACGACGGAAGATCCTGCTACCGGGGTAAAACGTAGCGATGAAGGACCTACCCCTCCCTCTGCCTCAGAAGTTGAATGGACGCCGCATGGTTATAAACATGTGCCTCCTAAGAATAAGGACTGGCCAGAGATAGTAAGTTCAACAAAAACTGGCCCAGCAAAATACAAGCCAGGAATCAACATTGAAGAGATTGAGCGGGGTGTTTATAAAACAGGAACACCTGTCACTAATGGTAAGCCATGGAAAGTTCAAGAGTTTGATCATGTAATAGGTGCGACCGAAGGAAAGCCGAGCCGCTGGATCAGGGTTGAACTAAGCGCAAAAACAATACATGGCCACCCAATCTCAGAATCGGAATTCAAAAAGTTGACCAAGAAATGACATTAGAATTTATTGAAGGCCAAATTGAGTTTGATGATTTTAGCCTGCTTGCGCAGCTGATTGACTTCAGGAGTGACTTATATTCACTGAAGGAGGACATGTTGCAAATATCCTATAAGGGTAATTTCCTGCTAGATGTCGGATGGTATCCGTCATTTGATCCTGATGGATGCTTTCAAATACGTGCCGTAAAAGAATTTGACTGGGAAAATCCTTTATATTTTGGCCAAGCTAATTCATTCACAGAGGCCATACATAGGATCAGAGACGCTCAAAATGTTATTTTAGCCGAGCATATACCCAATAGAAAGTATCAATTGCAACCAATTCGAGTTCCTAGTGGATGGACTGTATCGATAAATAATCTCTATGAGGTTGAGCTATCCGAAGAGACTGTTGAATGGTATTGCAGCTCTGTTCTTATTGGTGGATTTAGGCAGGGGACTGGTGCTTGTTTTGATTCAAGGCTTGAGCCTGAGGGAGACCCCAGCGGAGATTTCGTGGTTGAGTTCTTAACAATGAAATTCGATTCCAAAGGTAAGCCCATCAAGAACTCAGAGGAGTTGGTTTCAATCCTCAAAACGAAGAGTAGAGATGAGTTTATCAGAGCTATAGAGAACTACATGTTAAAAAACTAACCTCGACAGAACCTCCAAATATCAGATTTGGGAAAGTTGATGGCGCACAAGATCATTACTACCTCAAGAAGTAAAAAATGAAATATTGGAATGACTTACCAGACAGCATGCTGTTCAATCGCATTTTTACTAGACCCATATCAATTGAAAAGGTAGAGCTTTTCAAAATCGAGATTGATAACGATAGACCTCATATATTTATCGAGTTCGATCTAGTGGGAGAACTTCCAGACTCCCCTCCAGAAAAATGGAAGAGAAGGAAGTTCAACAGATGCAGAGCCGGCCTGCTTTGCTATGACGTGGAAAAATTTAGCGCTTCAAACATCCCCAATCGCTCTATTTTCAACATAGAAATCAATAAAGATCAAAAAGGATTTCAAATAAATTTGAAAAACGAAGCATCTCACGTCTCTCTTTTTTCAGGATCACTGTCTATATCCGGGCCAAGTGTCTATTTGGCCGCAGAGAACGAGCAACCGCACTGATTTGAAAAATCCGTTGATAGCTGCATTGCATTTGCCCTTTATCAATTGTTAGATATGCATCGAAGCTCAGTTTTGTATAAATCGACAGAACGGGAGTTTTTTATTGGCATAACGCCGTCTGCTGCAACGCCAGTACCGCTACGACGCCAACGGCAACCTCGCCGCGCAAGGACAGCAAGAGCTTCGCCCACGACCCTGCCGGCACCCTCCTGAAATTGCGATACCGGGAAAAATTAACAGCGGAGATATCATGGACGTAACTCCTTTGAATCAGGATGGGAGTTATGCTGGATACTCTATTCCAACCCCAAACAGGAAATAACATGAAGAGCGCAGAAATAAAAATAATCAGGGGAAACTCGAAAAATAAGATCAATTTATTTTACGATGATAACCCTATAATGATTGAGATAAACTTAGACGGACATAAAATAAGCCGCACTGGAAACGATTTATTTGAATGCTTTTCAACGCTCCGCGCAGAGCTTCCGGACGTAAAGTTCCTATGTAAAGGAGCCAAGCTCAATGTATACCCTTCAAGAATGACCTCTCAAATGGCCGGAGGGCTTTTAGCTTATGAGCTCACATTAGGCAAACAAGCACTTAGAGAAAGTTTAGTAAATATTTTTGATCCTGAAGAAGAAAATATAGTTCAGAACCCTGACGAGCAAAAAGATTATTTCATGAAATGGATAAACTCTTTATAGCTCTTTGGTATGTGGCATTTTTAGGCAGCCGGAGAGGGGGGCTGTGGTGTCGGATCAATGGGATTGGAGAGAGATGTAGAAGATTTAGCAGGGGAAGATATCTTTAAGTCCTTACACTTCTTGGACACGATCACCAGAAGTTGCTAAGAGCTTTGCCAAAGGAGACGGCTTGATCTTGCGAGTTAAAACAGGTGCCCCCAAAGGGGGATCGCTGGTCATTGGCAATATTCTGAAGACCGCTGGGGTGAGCAAGAAGTTTTACTAAAAGGTCCTCGCGAAGGGGATGTTGAGGTATACCGCCCATGAGCCTTGTAGATTTTATTAAAAGCAATTATGAGATTTCGGATTCGGAGCAAGAGAACCTCCGCAAATTTGAAATTGAAACGACCAACGACTTTCAATACAAAAGCGAGTACACAATAAAGAAAACCTCTGAAACATATATCCAAGAAATCACCATCCAAAAAGGAATTCCCGAAAAGTCAAACAGAATCATGCTTGGCTACAAGGAAGCCATAAAAACTTGAAAGAGCTGGATACTGATGAAGCTGTGCTAATGCGCTTCATTGAAAATCCTTGCTGGGATGGAAGAGTGTTTTTCTCTGAAAAAATAATTATCTAGGCCTGATATTAGGAAAGAAAGTCAACCCTGAGTGGAAAACTCCACCAAACTGGGACGGATCGTTGGAAATGCTCGAACGATTCAATAATCGCCCCGAAAGTGACGATTAAAATACTAGTGAATATAAACTCGGCCCCTTGCCGTCAGCTTGGGAAAAAGAGACATATTCTTTAATTCTCTCCTCGTTCTTTAAATACACCAGCAGCCATTTGGCACTTCATCTACCTGCCCAAGGAGCACCAGGGCTGGGCCACCCCGCGCTACGAATATGACGCCCCCTCGGCCAGCTCAGCCATTGCCTCCTGCCCGACGGCCGCCAAGTCCACTACCGCTACGACGCCTTCGGCCGGCGCATCGCCAAGACCCTGGACGGCCGCACCACCGAATTCCTCTGGCAGGGCGAACGCCTCATCGCCGAA
>NZ_MUJY01000086.1 GCF_002286785.1 Pseudomonas sp. PIC25
CTGTTGGAGAGACATAAAAAATCCGATGCCAGAGACCTGGCATCGGATTTTCGGGGAAGCCCCGCCGGGGCTCAAATGCTTAAGTGAACAGCATTACGCCACCCGGCGGGCTTTTTTTCGCCAGCAGAGCTGGCTCCTACGAAAAACCAGCCCGTGTAGGGACGAGTTCCTTCCCCGAGGGTGGGGTTGGGCGAATAAATCCCCTATGCCCCGTAGAAGCCAGCTCTGCTGGTGATATTCTATGTGGCCATTTGCGAGCAAAGCTCATCAACGACACTCAATCGACGCTGACCGCACCAATCTTGTGCACGGACAGATCGGCCCCGTTGAACTCCTCCTCCTGGCTCAGGCGAAGCCCCACAACGGACTTGAGCACTCCATACACCAGCAAGCCACCGAGGAAGGCCACCAGCACACCGAGCACGGTGCCGGCGAGCTGGCTGGCCAGGCTCACGCCGCCCAGGCCGCCGAGCGCCTGCTGGCCGAAGATGCCGCAGGCGATGCCGCCCCAGACACCGCACAGCCCATGCAGCGGCCAGACGCCGAGGACGTCGTCGATCTTCCACTTCACCTGGGTCGCGGTGAACGCCCAGACGAACAGCGCACCGGCCAGCGCGCCGGTAGCCAGGGCCCCCACCGGGTGCATCAGGTCGGACCCGGCGCAGACCGCCACCAGCCCGGCCAGCGGGCCGTTGTGCAGGAAGCCGGGGTCGTTGCGGCCGACCAGCAGGGCCGCCACGGTGCCGCCCACCATGGCCATCAACGAGTTGACCGCCACCAGCCCGCTGATGCCTTCCACGGTCTGCGCGCTCATGACGTTGAAGCCGAACCAGCCGACGATGAGAATCCAAGAGCCCAGCGCGAGGAACGGAATGTTGGATGGGGCGAAGGCCACCAGACGGCCGTCGCGATAGCGGCCGTTGCGCCGTCCCAGCAACAGCACGGCAGCCAGTGCCAACCAGCCGCCCACCGCATGCACCACCACCGAACCGGCGAAATCATGGAAGGCGGCACCGAAACGTGCCTCCAGCCATGCCTGCAACCCGAAGTTGCCGTTCCACACCATGCCTTCGAAGAAGGGATAGACGAACGCCACGATCAATGCGGTGGCGCACAGTTGCGGAGCAAATTTGGCGCGTTCGGCGATACCGCCGGATATGATCGCCGGGATCGCCGCGGCGAAGGTCAGCAGGAAGAAGAACTTCACCAGACCGTAGCCATGGTCCGCGGTCAACGCCGCGGCCGGCTCCAGGAAGGTTACCCCGTAAGCGATCCAGTAGCCGATGAAGAAATAGGCCAGGGTGGAAACGGCGAAGTCGGAGAGGATTTTCGACAAGGCGTTGACCTGGTTCTTCAGGCGAACCGTGCCCACCTCGAGGAAGGCGAAACCGGCGTGCATCGCCAGCACCATCACGGCGCCGAGCAGGATGAACAAGGTGTTGGAACCGTGGATCAGGGTTTCCACGGCACTGCTGAGATTTTCCATCAGGTCTGTTTCCCCAGTCGAAAAGCACCAAAACAGCTCTCACCGATCCATAAACGCACCGATATAAGGCATTCAGGCTCCAGAGCCCGACCCTCATACGCCCTGCCATGGAGCATTCCTTTCGGAAATTCACGAGCGTGACGCGCGAACTTCCCTTTGTTTTTCAGTGCTATGGCGAGAAATCAATAAGTTGCGGCGCTTTACGAAGCGCGCCTTTAAGGAGCACGAACGAGCGAAAGCGCACCAGACCGATGCAAGCGACATACCAAACCTGCCCCGAAACGCGACGGGGAACCTTGCGGCACGGCCGGGCTCGAAAAATTCAGTAGCCCTCGCCCTGCTACCCTTCGTGGAACATGAAAAAACCGACAGGAGATTCACCATGACTCTGCAAAGCACTTCGACGCCTTCCCCGGATGGTCTCGGCCAAGGCCCGGTCGACGAGAAGGCCGTGCACAAGCGCAACCTGCACGCCGCCCAGGACGAACTGATGGCCGAGTTCCAGAACCTGATCGGCGATACCGAAAAACTGCTCAAGCACACCGCCAGCGTTGCCGGTTCCCAGGCCGAGGAACTGCGCGCGCGGATCAACGAGAACCTCACCCGCGCCCGGGCGATGATCAAGGACAGCGAAGCCAGCCTGCGCGACCAGGGCCGCGCCGCTGTCGAGGCCACCGAGGAGTACGTGCATAGCCATCCCTGGCAATCCATCGGCATCGCCGCCGGGGTCGGTTTCCTGCTCGGCCTGCTCGCCGGCCGCCGTTGATCGAGGAGCGCGAATGGAATCCCTGCCACCACCCGCCGACGACGCGCCCAAGCCATCGCTGAAGAAGCTCGCCGGCGCGTTCGTCGGCTTGCTGCAAAGCCATCTGGAATTGCTCGGCATCGAGTTCCAGGAAGAGAAGGCACGCACCTTTCAGTTGTTCGTCTTCTCCGGGCTCAGTCTGATTTTTGGCCTGATGGTGATGCTGGGGCTGTCGGCGGCGGTGATCATCGCCTTCTGGGACAGCTACCGGCTGACGGCTACCCTCCTGCTATGCGCGTTCTACGGCATCGCCCTGCTGTTCTGCATCAGCAAGGCCGTCCACCTCGCACGCAAGGGTGAATCGCCGTTCCAGGCGACTGTCGAAGAACTCGCCCGCAACCGGGAGCAACTGTTGCCATGAGCACGCCCCTATCCAGTTCGGCCCGTCGCAGCATGCGTAAGGACCTGATCCGCCTGCGCATGGAAATGCACCGTCAGCAGTTGCTCTATCACTCGCGCCCGCTGACCCATCCGCTCGAACAGATCGGCCGCTTCCTGCCCAGCCAGGGCGGCATGCTCAGTTCCAGCAAGACGCCCCTGGCCATCGGCGGCGCGCTGTTCCTGCTGCTGTTCGGCAAGCGCCTGGGCGCCTTCGGCAAGCTGGCGCGCATTGGCCTGGCGGTGTACCCCATCGTCCGTCAGTTGAAGCGCCCCCGCCTCCCTGACAGGCACTGATCCATGCCAGGGCACCGGATGCCGCGTTGCGGCATTCCGGTGCATCCTTCCTCCGCTCCCACTGTTATGTACCCCGCTTGCAGCCTTTCTCCCCGCGCCAATTCCTTTCCTCGCCCGGCGCGCCATTAAATGGCCACATTCTTGCAGTTGGCCAGTACCTATCCGGCGAGTGAGCCCGATGACCTGCCAACTGCCGAACGGCTTTCCGTTCCCACCGCTCAAGGACGCGTCCGTGACAGACGGGCAACCGATTGCGTGTTTCCAGCCTTTCATCGATACCGCCACCGGTTGCATCGCCGGCATCGAAGCGCTCGGCCGTCTGCGCCAGGAGGACGGCGAACTGCGCTCCGTCGGTCCACTTTTCCTCGACCCGAAGAACTCCCCCGCCGCGCTGCGCCGGCTCGATCGGCTGATCCGCGAGGACGCCCTGCGGCGCTTGGCGGAGGCGCCCGACGATTGGTTCCTCAGCCTGAACATCTCGCCGCGCTGGATCAGCCGGCTGCGGCCGGGCCAGCCGCTGCCCAGCCTGAAGCAGTTGGAGCGCCAGGGCGTGCCCGCCGAACGCATCGTCTTCGAAATCACCGAATTCGGCGGCGCCAGCCACCGGCTGCCGGAGGTGGTGGCGCGCTACCGGGAAGCCGGCGCACGCATCGCCATCGACGATTTCGGTGCCGGCTATTCCCAGCTCGACCGCGTGCTGGCGTTGCAGCCGGACATCCTCAAGCTGGACATGCGCCTGTTCCAGGCCGCTGCGCGAGGCGGTCCCAGCGGCGAAGTAGTGAAGGCCCTGGCGATAATGGCGGAGAAAACCGGTTGCTGGATCATCGCCGAAGGTGTGGAGACCGAAGCCGAACTGCACTTCGCCCTGGAATGCGGTGCCCGTTACGTGCAGGGCTACCTGTTCGCCCGGGCCGAGCCGGAGTTCTTCCCGGCCGGTGCCTTCGTCGAGCGCTTCGCCCAGTTGCGCGACCGCTATGTCCACGACAAGCTGGCCGAGCGGGCCCGCGGCATCGCGCTGCGCCAGCAACTGCTCGAACTCATGGGCATCCTCAAACCCTGGGCGGAAGCCGGCGCGGCGCCCGGGCAACTGCCGTCGCTGCAGCGCTACCCGTGGCTGCTGCGTCTCTACCAGTGCGACCGCCAGGGCACCCAGGTCAGCCCCAACCTGGAGCGGCACCAGGGGCAATGGCGGGAAGATGCCCGCTACCTCGGCCATAATTGGTCGTGGCGACCGTACTTCTACCAGTTGCTCGCCGAGGGCTGGGAAGAGCGCCGGCTGTCCGTCTCCGGGACCTACCGCGACGCCACCACCAACCAGTATTGCCTCACGGCCGGGCAATTCGTCGACAACGGTCGCCGGTTGCTATTGGTGGATGTGGATGCGGCGAGCTTCCAGGCAAAGGTTTAATCGGCGCCCACCCAGGCGCCTATCCAACGCACCAACAGCCACGTCAGCAGCAGCCAGATCAGCAGGATGAACGCCGCCGCCCCGTAGCTGACCGGCTTGCCCGCCGCTTGTTGCGCCTGCTCGCGGGCGCTGTTCAAAACCTCCGGCGGGGTCAACTTCACCACCAGGGCCAAGCCCAGGGGAATCAGCAACAGGTCGTCCAGGTAGCCGATCACCGGAATGAAATCGGGGATCAGGTCGATCGGGCTCAGCGCATAGGCCGCCACCAGCAGCGCCAGCAGCCGCACGAGAAGCGGCGTGCGCGGATCGCGCGCAGCGAAGTACACCGTCAGGGTGTGCTGCTTGAGTTGCCGTGCGCGGTGTCTAAGCGAATCCAGCCAGCCCATGTTCGAAGCCCCGGTCGTAATGGCGAGCCAGGATGCTCCGCCGTCCCGGCGAGGAAGGCAATCGGAACGCAAGATCAGGTGAAAAATCCCCTGCCGCGCTGTCGAAACCGGTACGCGCCCGGCAAAACCCGCTCCGGCGCCCGTTCCGGCCCTTGCGGCCAGCGGTACGAACCCTGAAGCTACGGGCATTGGCTATCGAATGGCGAGGACTGGCCTTGGACTGGCAAACCCTGTTGACCCGCGAACGTCTCGGCAAACCGGTGCACAGCACTGATGAACTCGGCCGCAGCCCCTTCCACAAGGACCACGACCGCATCATCTTCTCCGGCGCCTTCCGCCGCCTGGGGCGCAAGACCCAGGTCCACCCGGTGTCCAGCAACGATCACATCCATACCCGCCTGACCCATTCGCTGGAAGTGAGCTGCGTCGGCCGCTCGCTCGGCATGCGGGTCGGCGAGGTCCTGCGCGACGACCTGCCGGACTGGTGCGCGCCCTCCGACCTGGGCATGATCGTGCAGTCCGCCTGCCTCGCCCACGACATCGGCAACCCGCCGTTCGGTCATTCCGGAGAAGACGCCATCCGTCACTGGTTCCAGCAGGCCGAAAGACGCGGCTGGCTCGACGGCATGAGCGAGCCGGAGCGCGCCGACTTCCTCAACTTCGAGGGCAACGCCCAAGGCTTTCGCGTGCTGACCCAGCTGGAATACCACCAGTTCGACGGCGGCACCCGGCTCACCTACGCCACCCTCGGCGCCTACCTGAAATACCCCTGGACGGCGCGCCACGCCGAGGCCCTGGGCTACAAGAAGCACAAGTTCGGCTGCTACCAGAGCGAACTGCCGCTGCTGGAGCAAATCGCCGCCAAGCTGGGCCTGCCGCTGCTCGAAGAACAGCGCTGGGCGCGGCACCCGCTGGTCTACCTGATGGAAGCAGCGGACGACATCTGCTACGGCCTGATCGACCTCGAAGACGGCTTGGAGATGGACCTGCTCGACTACGCCGAAGTGGAAGCCCTGCTGCTCGGCCTGGTCGGCGACGACCTGCCGGAAACCTACCGCCAGCTCGGCCCGCGCGACTCGCGCCGGCGCAAACTGGCGATCCTGCGCGGCAAGGCCATCGAACACCTGACCAACGCCGCCGCACGCGCCTTCGTCGAACAGCAGGACGCGCTGCTCGCCGGCCGCCTGCAAGGCGATCTGGTGGAGCACATGCACGGGCCGGCCAAGCGCTGCGTACTACACGCCAAGACCATCGCCCGCGAAAAGATCTTCCAGGACAAGCGCAAGACGCTGCACGAAATCGGCGCCTACACGACCCTGGAAATCCTCCTCAACGCCTTCTGCGGCGCGGCCCTGGAACAGCATGGCGGGCGCCCCCTGTCATTCAAGAACCGGCGCATCCTCGATCTGCTCGGCAACAATGCGCCGGACCCGCACTGGCCGCTGTACCGCTCCTTCCTGCGCATGATCGATTTCATCGCCGGGATGACCGACAGCTACGCCACCGAGATGGCGCGGGAAATGACCGGGCGCTCGAGCCCGGTCTGAAGCCGGATGGCCGCGAGCGTCGGAAAAAACCAACGAAGCGGCGCCCACGGAGGGTTCGCTTCGCTGCCGAACGGCTATTTTTAGTACGTGATCCAACCTCACCCGTCGGGCGGTAAGGATCGAATGTGAGATGCGGCCTTTGCCGAATGGGGACTTTCGAACAGGATGCGAAGCCGGCCTTCCGTGGAATGGCCGCCTGCGGGCGTGCCTGGAAGAGAGTGCAAGGAGTGACGACACGATGACCACATCCGGGCGACAGCGGAGTTGCCCCCTGACGAACGCCGTCCGCAACCGGCGGAGCCGCATCTGAGATGCGTCGGCTGATACGACAGAGCCTGCACTGGCGTCCGGTGACGCCTGCCTGGGGGCCGGCGATGGTGGCTGGCCTCGGCTGCGCCCTGCCGTTGCTGCTCGGCCTGTTCAGCGCCCATTCGGGTTTCCTCTGGGCCTCGGTCGGCGCCTTCCAGGCCGCCCAGACCAACCCCCTGCACCGCTTCGGCATGCTGCGCATGCTGCTGCTCATCGGCCTCGGCGCCTGTAGCGCGGGACTGGGCTTCTGGGCCGCCATCCATCCGCTTATCAGCCTGGGCTTGTTCGCCGCCTTCGGCCTGCTCCTGGCCTGGCTGCAGCGCTTCGGCAACGAAGCCGGCAAGCTGGGTATCGGCCTGGCCGTCTGTCTTTGCCTGGGACAGGGCCAGTACGGCCTGGGCAACCTCAACAACCCCTATGCGGTGGCCGCGCTGTTCACCCTCGGCGGGCTCTGGGTGATGCTGCTCGCCTTCGGTCTGCGTGGCCTGCACGGCCTGCGCATGTGGCCGTACATGCCGCGCCTGATGGCCCTGCTGCGCGTCCTGCGGCGCCACGCCCGACGCCTGCCACGCATCCAGTGGCGGCTGCATGCGCTGAACTGCACCCTGGCCGGCGCGCTGGCCGGGCTGATCGTCGAACTCGCCGACCTGCCGCGTGGCTATTGGCTGACCCTGACGGTGTTCAGCACACTGCAACTGGAGTTCCAGCACAGCCTGGTGCGGGCGGTGCAATCCAGCTTCGCCAGCCTGTGTGCAGCCGGCCTGCTGATCTTCATCGGCCACAGCTTGCAGAACCCGCCGATGATCGTGGCCAGCATGCTGCCGCTGATCGTTCTGAGCCGGGCGTTCCAGGTCAATCATTACGGCCTTTTCGTGATGCAGAACACCTTCTGTTTCGTGCTGCTGGCCGAAAGCCTGTCCCAGGACTGGCACCTGCCCGAGCAGCGCATCGTCAACACCCTGCTCGGTGCCGGGGTCGCCCTCGGCGTCGCCCTGCTGATCCATGCCGCGCGCCTGCGCCTGGCCAAGCGGAGCGCCCCGCAGGCCAGCGAGGCAAACGCCGGCCCCACCCTGCACGAGCTGGACCAGCCCTCCCGCACCCGGTGAAACACTTCACATTTGTTCCGTGGTATTGAGCACATCGGAAAAGCCTTCACTATTCTTGGGGGCACCCCCGCATTGCCAAGGAGTGCCAGCAATGCCCAAGACGGCCCCGCGCGGCGACAGACGCTATCCCCTTCATATCCACATCAGTGTCGTTTTCAGCCTTCTGCTCCTGATCGCCGGCCTCGTGCTGGGCTATTTCAACTACCGGCAAACCACCGCGATCATCTTTTCCAGCAGCGACAAGCTCTTCGAACGCATCCAAGAGGCCGTCCGCCTCGATCTCGAGCATACCTACGAACCCATTCGCCACCTGCTCAGCCTGCTGGCCCTGGGCGAAGCGGCCCAGGTATCCGACCTCGACGCACGCCTGACACTGCTCAAACCGCTCGCCCAGGCATTGCGCGACCAACCGAAGCTGGCCTCGATCTACCTGGCCGACGAAGACGGCGACTTCTTCATGCTCCGCCCGCTGCGCACCGACGCCTTGCGCGAGCGCTTCGACGCGCCCTCCGACGCGGCGTTCCAGGTCTGGTCGATCGAGCGCAGCGGCGATGCCATCGAGGCTTCGTATTTGTTCTTCGATGGCTCGCTGAACCTGCTAACGCGCCGTCCGCGCCTGCAGGAGACCTTCGACCCGCGTACCCGCCCCTGGTACCGCAACGCCCGTGACGATGGTGGACAAATCACCACCGCACCCTACGTATTCTTCTCCACCGGCGATGTCGGCACCACTCTGGCCCGGCGTGCCGGCATGCGCGGAGTGATCGCCGCCGACCTGACCCTGGCCGACCTGTCCGCCACCCTGGCCCGGCACCGGGTCACTCCGTCCACGGAGGTCGTGCTGTTCGATCCCCAGGGCAACGCCGTGGCCTATCCGGATGGCAGCCGGCTGGTGGTGGAGAACGGCTCGGTGCACCTGGCGCGGGCGGAAGCATTGAGCCCGGCGCTGACGGCCTTGCTGGCCAGCGACTTGCAAGGGCGCCGCCAAGGGGTGACGACCCTGGCCAAGCGTCGCTGGGTGGTCTCCCGCAGCCACTTGCAGGAAGGCGGTCCGCAGGGCCTGCATCTGGCGCTTCTGGTACCGGAGGACGAATTGCTGGCCGACGCCTACCGCATCCGCTGGCAGGGCGCGATGATCACCCTGCTGATCCTGCTCCTCTGCCTGCCCCTGGGCTGGCTGGCCTCGCGGCTGGTGGTCGGCCCCCTGGTCGCCCTGATGCGCGAAGCCGAAGCCATCCGCAGCTTCGATTTCAGCTACCCGGCCAGCGGCCGCTCGCCGGTGCTGGAGATCGACCGGCTGGCCGTGGCCATGGGGCGGATGAAGGAAACCCTCTCCAGCTTCCTCGAGATCACCGCCAGCCTGTCCGCCGAAACCCGCTTCGATGCCCTGCTCACCCGCGTCCTGCAGGAGACCCTGGATATCAGCGAAGCCAATGGCGGCCTGCTCTACCTGATCGACGACGATGGTCGGCTGGAACCCCATGGCCTGTTTCTCGACGGCCGTGCCCACGCGCTGGAAACCCACGGCATTCCCGGCTATGCCAGGAACGCTCCTGACCTGCCTCACTGGCTCGGCCAGCCCGCCAACGGAGGCGACACCGCGGTGGTCTCCCTCGGCTACGACAAGGCCGACGCCTTCCGCAGCCTGCTCAGCAGCCTCGACAGCCCGCGCGTGCACCTGGTCGGCGCCGGTCTGCACAACCGCCAGGGCGATACCGTCGGTGTGCTCGTCCTGCTGCATCGCGACACCGGTAACGAAGCCGACCTGGCGATGCTGCGCCCGGAACGGATCGCTTTCGTCGAAGCGGTCTCCAGCGTCGCCGCCTTGTGCATCGAGAGCCAGCGCCTGCTGCGCAAGCAGAAAGCGCTGCTGGACGCCTTCATCCAATTGATCGCCGGGGCCATCGACGCCAAGAGCCCCTACACTGGCGGCCACTGCCAGCGCGTGCCGGAACTCACCCTGATGCTCGCCCGCGCCGCGGCATCCAGCGACGAAGCGCCATTCCGTCACTACCGGCCCAGCGAGGAGGAATGGGAGGCCCTGCACATCGCCGCCTGGCTGCATGACTGCGGCAAGGTCACCACACCGGAATACGTGGTGGACAAGGCGACCAAGCTGGAGACGCTGTACGACCGCATCCACGAGATTCGCACCCGCTTCGAAGTGCTCAAGCGCGACGCCTGGATAAGCTACTGGAAAGGCCGTGCCGAAGGCGGCGACGCCGAACGGCTCGGCCAATGGCGCGACGAACTGCTGGCCACACTGGACGACGAATTCGCCTTCGTCGCCCGCTGCAATCTGGGCGGCGAGGCGATGGACGAGGCGGATCTGCAACGGCTGCGGCAGGTCGCCCAACGCACCTGGATGCGCACGCTCGACGATCGTCTCGGGGTGTCCTGGGAAGAAGCCCGCCGACTTGCGCGGACGCCAGCCAAGCCGTTGCCGGTGGAGGAGCCATTGCTGGCCGACCGGGAAGACCACCTGATCGAACGGCCCGACAGCGAGCGCATGCCGGACGACAATCCCTGGGGTTTCAAACTGGATGTGCCGGCGTTCAAATTCAATCGCGGGGAGCTGTACAACCTGTCCATCGAGCGCGGCACCCTGACGGCGGAAGAGCGCTACATCATCAACCACCACATCGTGCAGACCATCCTGATGCTCGATCGCCTGCCCTTCCCGCCGCACCTGGCGGATGTGACGGAAATCGCCGGTGGACATCACGAGAAGATGGATGGCACGGGCTACCCGAAACGCCTGACCCGCGGGCAGATGAGCCTGCCGGCGCGGATGATGGCCATCGCCGACATCTTCGAAGCCCTGACCGCGGCGGACCGCCCGTACAAGAAAGGCAAGACGCTTTCCGAAGCCCTCGGCATCATGGCCGGCATGTGTCGCGGCGCGCACATCGACCCGGAGCTGTTCGGCCTGTTCCTCCGCTCGGGCATCCACGCCGACTATGCGCGACGCTTCCTCAAGAGCGAACAGATCGATGCGGTGGACGTCGAAGCCGTCCTGGCCAAGGCCGGCCTGGGTGATGGCCGCCAGACCGGCGCAGCAACGGGGCGGGACGTGTCGACGCATCTGTAGGCCGACGACATCGGGCCGGGCGAATGAATTCGCCCCTGCACAGGCTGGCTTTTCGTAGGAGCCCAGCTCTGCTGGCGAGATTTCCACGTAGCCATTCGCGAGCAGAGCCCGCTCTTGCAAATCGTCGTCGCAGCGGACTCGTAGGGCGAATTCGTTCGCCCAACGAAACCCCACCGAACGACACCGCTCCCACCAAACGACGGAAGCGGCAGCCCGGACTCACGCCGGCTTGTTGATCGGATTTTCCGGGTACCACACATCCATCAGCGGGCTGACGGTGAAATCGGCCAATTCGCTGCGGCCCTTCAGCCAGGCCTCGACCTGGCCCCGCTGCTCTTCGCTGACCGAGCCACGCTTGCCCAGGCAGACGAAACCATAGTCTTCGCCGCCGACATAGCCCAGCCCATTGCCTTCGATGGCTTGGCGCAGGAACGCCTCGAGGAAAGCCTCCAGGTCGGCGGGCGCCATCCCGTCCTTGTAATTCAGGGTCAACTCGAAACCCAGTTCCTGGAATTCGTCGACACAGAGCTTCTTGCGCAGGCGGCGGGAGCGGTTGGTGGCCATGGGGCTATCCTCTAGATGATGAACGCGCGGCACTCTAGCAGGTTGACCGGCGAGACGCCCGTTTCTTCGTCCGGTATCGAGGTTACGCCGGTCGCAGAGCGGTCCCGCCGCCCTTGCGCTTGAGGCATAATGCTGCGCATTTCCCGAACCCTAGTGGGAACTCCTGATGCCTGCTGTTCTGTTTTACCCTCGCCTGGAGGGTGTCTGCCCATGATCAAGTCGCTCCGCCCCCTCGTCCTCGCCTGCCTGCTCCCACTGGCCCTGCCGGCCACCGCCGCACCGACTACCAGCGTCCTGCCGGCCAACGTGCAGAAGGCCCTGCAAGCCAACAAGCTGACCGCCGATGCGATCTCCGTGGTCATGCTGCCGCTGAATGGTCCCGGCACAGCGACCATCCACAATGCCGACGTATCGGTTAACCCGGCATCGACCATGAAGCTGGTCACCACCTATGCTGCGCTGGAGCTGCTGGGGCCGACCTACCAGTGGCAGACCGAGTTCTATGCCGACGGCCCGCTGCAGAACGGTGTGCTGAACGGCAACCTCTACCTCAAGGGCGGCGGCGACCCCAAGCTGAACATGGAGAAGCTCTGGTTGATGATGCGAGACCTGCGCGCCAACGGCGTGCAGAAGGTCACCGGCAACCTGGTGCTCGACCGTAGTCACTTCGTCCAACCGCAGTTGCCGGTCTTCGACGACGACGGCGGCGACGAGAACAAACCCTTCCTGGTGACCCCCGACTCGCTGTTGGTCAACCTCAAGGCACTGCGCTTCATCGCCCGCTCCGAAGGCGGCAAGGTGAACATCGCCGTGGAGCCGCCGATCGCCACGGTCAAGATCGACAACCGGGTCAAAGCCACCGCCGCAGCGAAATGCCCGAGCTGGCCCGACGTCCGCTACAACCCGGTGCAGGAATTCGACGGCGTCACGGTGATCGCCACCGGGAAACTGCCCGCCGGCTGCAGCGCCCAGACCTACCTGTCGCTGCTCGACCACCCGGCCTACGCCGCCGGCGCGGTGCGCGCCATCTGGCAGGAACTCGGCGGCAGCATCCTCGGCAAGGACACCGTCGGCAACGTGCCGAAGAGCGCCCGCCTGCTGTCCCGCGCCTATTCGCCGGACCTGGTGGAAATCATCCGCGACATCAACAAGTACAGTAACAACACCATGGCGCGCCAATTGTTCCTCAGCCTCGGCGCGCAGTTCCGCAATTCGGCCGACCCGGACGACGCCAAGGCCGCGCAGCGGGTGATCCGCCAATGGCTGGCACGCAAGGGCATCACCGCCCCGCATCTGGTGATGGAGAACGGCTCGGGCCTGTCCCGCGACGAACGGGTCAGCGCGCGCGAGATGGCGACCCTGTTGAAGGATGCCTGGAACAGCCCCTACGCCGCCGAGTTCATTTCCTCGATGCCGCTGGCGGCAATGGACGGCACCATGCGCAAGCGCCTGCGGCGTACCGCGCTGGTCGGCGAAGCGCACATCAAGACCGGCACGCTGAACAACGTGCGCGCCATTGCCGGCTACAGCCGCGACATCAACGGCAACACCTGGGCGGTGGTGGCCATCCTTAACCACCCTCGGCCCTGGGGCGCCTCGGCGATCCTCGACCAGGTTTTGGTGGATCTATACCGCCAGCCGAAGATTTCCAGCAACACCGCCCAGCGCTGATCCCGAGAGATCGATCCACAGGCTAATCCCCCCCTCTCTCCCGTTCACGGAAGAGAGGGGGCGAAAACACCGCAAAACTTGTCGCTTCATCCTCCTCCTAACGCGGCCCTCCTACCGCCCTCAGAGCAACTCCAGGCTCTCCTGCTCGATGCGATCTCGGCCCTTCTGCTTCGCCCGATACACCGCCACGTCCACACGCCGGAGCAAGGCATCCGCGCCTTCTCCCTCATGCCAGTTGGCGATGCCGAAACTGGCGGTCACGATGCCGATGCCCTCGACCGATTCGCGCCGCAGCGACTGCCACAACGCCTCGGCGAGCACACCGACTTGCTCGGAACCGGTATCCGGGCAGAGCACAATGAACTCTTCCCCACCCAATCGGCAGAACACGTCGATCCGCCGCAGACGCTGGCTGATTCGCCGGCAGACTTCCCGCAGCACGCGGTCGCCGGCTTCATGCCCATGACGGTCGTTGATCTGCTTGAAGTGATCGATGTCCAGCATGATCAGCGCCAGGGGCCCTTCCTGACGCTCGGCGCGGGCGATTTCGTTTTCCAGACGCTCTTGGAAATAGCGTCGATTGTAGGTGCCGGTGAGCGCATCGGTGATGGAGAGCGCCCGTAACTCTTCTTCCACCAGCTTGAGCCCGGTGATATCGGAAATGTAGCCATACCAGAGCGTGGAACCATCCGGTTGGCGCTCCGGCACCGACTCGCCACGTACCCAACGCAAGCCCTGGCGAGGCAACAGCAACCGGTAATCCTCGCGCCAGGGGGTCAGATCGCGGGCCGAGCGCAGGATCGAGGTGAATACCCGTTCCTGATCCTCGGGATGGACGCGCCGGAACATCGTCTGCACGCTCTGCCTGGCATGTTCGGGCTCCAATTCGTAGACAGTGCGCACCGCCGCGCTGACATAAGGCATCCTGTCGCGGCCGTCCGGAAAGCGCTGGTACTGGTAGATGACGCCGGGCACCCGCGAAGTGAGTTTCTCCAACAAACGATCCCGCGCCTCCAGCGCTTCGCGGACCCGCTTGCGCTCGGTGATATCCAGGGCGATGGCGAGGTAGCCGACCAAGCGGCCCTGCACGTCGTGCACACCGGTAACAATGAGGTTGACCGTCAACCGGCTGCCATCGCGCCGCAGCCAGGTCCACTCACGCTCCTCGTGACTATTCTCCTCGACGGCTTCCGCCACCAGGATTTCGAACCCCACCACCGTGCGGCCGTAGCGCTGGCTCAATTCCAGACCACGGGCCTGCAACTCATCGGCGACGAACAGCCGCTCCGGCGTCCACTGCCCGATCATGTCCAACGCCCGATAACCCAGCATGCGCTCGGCACCGACGTTGAAAGTAAGGATCACCCCCTCCAGATCGGTCGCAATGATCGCCACCTGGGTCGCGGCGTTGAGCACGCCGCGCAACTGCGCGTTGGCGCGGGCGAGTTCCAGTTCGGCGGCCTTGCGTGCGCTGATATCGGTCTGGGTACCGATCAGCCGGCGTACTGCGCCCTCCTTGTCGCGCTCTACCGCCCTGCCGCGCTCCTGGACCCAAAGCCAGCGACCATCCCGGGTGAGCATGCGGTGCTCGTCCTGATAGAACGAGGTCTCGCCGGAAAAGTAACGTGCCAGGCTGGCTTCGCAGCCCGGCGCATCCTCGGGATGCAGCAAGCGCAGATAAGCCCGGCGGTTGTTTTCCACCTCGCCCTCGGCATAGCCGAGCATCGCCACCCAGGCATGCGAGAAAAACACCTCGCCACTCTCCAGGTTCCAGTCCCAGACGCCGTGCCCCGCCCCATCCAGGGCAAAGCCCCAGCGCTCCTCGCTGACCGCCAGCTCTTCCTCGCGCAGTTGCAGATCGGCGGTGCGTTCATCCACCAGCGCCAGGGCCCGCTGGCGCTGGCTCACCAGGCTGTAGCAGAAGGCACTGAACAACAGGCTCAGCAGTGCTCCCAGCGTCGCGAGCAGCCCCAGGCCGGAGGCCTGGTTCGCCAACAGGTAGCGCTGCGTGGGACGCAGATTCAGTTCGTAGTAGCGGTCGGCCAGGCGCAACGTCCGGCTGATCCGCAGCGGGCTGTCGGCAGGCTCTTGCGGCGAGCGGTAGAGCGCCTTTCGCAGCGAGGCGCCATCCATGTCGGTTAATTCCGCAGCTAGGTGCAGGCTGCTCTCCTCGGTCAGCCCGTCCTCCATCAGCTGCTCCAGGCTGATGCTCGCCATGACGAAGCCGCGCAACTGCGCGCGACGCTGTTCGGCCGTCGCCGGCGGCACCGGCCCAGGGTAGAGGGCAACCAGCATGACCAGCCCCGAACGGTCGTCGCCCCTCGATTGCGCCAGGTGAACCGGGTCGGATACCACCATCTCGCCGCTCGTCACCGCCCGCTCCAGCACGGCGCGCCGCGCGGTTTCCGAGGCCATGTCGACCCCGATGAGCGGAAGGGCCGTCCGCCGGGCGGTATTGAACAGGACCGGGAAATACTCTGCTCGCTCCGGCATGGCATACCGGTCGCCCGCTTCGTCCATCCCCTCGATGGTGAACCCGACAATCCCCTCGTCGCGCACCTGCCTCTCGAATGTCGCGCGCTCGCCAGAGAGGATGCGCGGCCCCCAGGAATAGGACAGCGTGCCGTTCAGCAACGGCCTGGCGTAACCGGTGAAATCCGCGCGGACGACCTCGCCGGCGTACAGCATGAAGCGCCGCAGGCTGTCCAGCTTCAAGACTTGATCGTCGAAACGCTCCTGGGTGCGGCTGAAACGTTCGCTGGCCACCAGCTCGAAACGCTGGCGAATCTGGCGTTGATGAATGTCCTGAGTAACGACGATGACGCTGGCGGTCAGCAGGGCGCCCCCCAGCAGGGCAACGCTGGCCACCAGCCAAGCAGCATGGGGCCGTCGAATGAAACGCTGGTTTTTTTCACCAACGGCCGAGAGGACAGACATGGGACAGACTCGCGACAGGCCTGTCCGTGGCAACTACTTGTTAAAAGACTTTCCGTTCTTATAGCCAATTGCCAGCATTTTGCCTAGACTCCGAGCCGTGTAATCCCCCGCCGTTCGTCTAGCGCGCCGTGAAACGCCAGGCGCGATGGATCTTCGGGTTGCGGGCGAAATCCGGGTCCAGCGTGGACGCGCTGATTTCCTCCACCGCGTAGCGGGCCGCCACGCCCTCGTCCAGCTCGAACTTGCGGAAGTTGTTGGAGAAATACAGAACCCCGCCACGGGCCAGACGGGCCATGGCCAGGTCGAGCAGCGCCACCTGGTCGCGCTGCACGTCGAACACGCCCTCCATGCGCTTGGAGTTCGAAAAGGTCGGAGGATCGATGAAAATCAGGTCGTACTCGCCGCGATCCTCCGCCAACCAGGCCATGACATCACCCTGCTCCAGCCGCTGCCTGTCGGAAAAACCGTTCAGTGCCAGATTGCGCCGCGCCCAGTCGAGGTAGGTCTTCGACAGGTCGACGCTAGTGGTGCTGCGCGCGCCGCCCTTGGCCGCATGCACCGTGGCCGTGGCGGTGTAGCAGAACAGGTTGAGGAAGCGCTTGCCCGCCGCTTCGCGCTGGAGGCGCAAACGCAGGGGGCGATGGTCGAGGAACAGGCCGGTGTCGAGGTAGTCGGTGAGGTTGACCAGTAGCTTCACGCCGCCCTCCGTCACCTCGAGGAACTCACCCTTGGCCGCCTGCCGCTCGTACTGGCGAGTACCGCTCTGCCGCTCGCGCCGCTTCACCACCACCTTGCCCGGATCGACGCCAAGCGCCTGGGGAATGGCGGCCAGGGCATCGAGCAGGCGGGCCTGGGCCTTCTCCGGGTCGATGGAGCGCGGCGGCGCGTATTCCTGTACATGCACCCAATCGCGGTACAGATCGACGGCCAGGGCATATTCCGGCATGTCCGCGTCGTACAGGCGATAGCATTCGATACCTTCGCGCCGGGCCCATTTGCCCAGTTGCTTGAGATTCTTTTGCAGGCGATTGGCGAACATCTGGCCGCCCTCGCTGAGACGCGCCGGCTCGCTGGGCACCGTCGCACCGGCCTCCTGCGGCCGGGTCTCGCTGCGCCGCTCGCCGGTGACGAATTGATCGGGCTGGACCTTGATCAGCAGCAACTTGCACGGCAGCGCGCCATTCCAGAAGGCGTACTGCTTGTGGCTGCGGATGCCCATGCGCTTGCCCAGCTCGGGCGCGCCGGTGAATACCGCGGCTTCCCAGTTCAGGCAGGACTGGCGCAGGCGCTCGCCGAGGTTTTGGTAGAGATAGAGCAGGCTCGCTTCGTCACCCAGACGCTCGCCATAGGGCGGGTTGCACACCACCAGGCCGGTCTGGTTGCGATCCGGGCGCGGCTCGAAGGTGGCCAGTTCGCCTTGGTAGATGCGAATCCACTCGCCCAATCCGGCGCGCTCGACGTTGTTTCGTCCCGGGGTGATCAGGCGCGGGTCGGCCTCGTAACCGCGAATCCACAGCGGCGGCCGTGCGAGACCGGCCTCGGCGCGGGCGCGTGCCTCTTCGTGCAGCTTCTTCCAGAGGGCGGGCACATGGCCGAGCCAGCGGGAAAAGCCCCAGTGCTCGCGCTTGAGGTTCGGTGCGATGTCGGCCGCCATCATCCCGGCCTCGACCAGGAAGGTACCGACGCCGCACATGGGGTCGGCCAGCGCCCCGCCGGCGGCGGCGATGCGCGGCCAGCCGGCGCGGATCAGAATGGCGGCGGCCAGATTCTCCTTCAGCGGCGCGGCGCCCTGCTGCAGGCGGTAGCCACGCTGGTGCAGGCTGTGCCCGGAGAGATCGAGGGACAAGATCGCCTCGCCCCGGTCCAGGCGCAGGTGGATGCGCACGTCCGGGTTCAGTTTGTCCACCGACGGGCGCTGGCCGGACAGGCTGCGCAGCTTGTCGACGATGGCGTCCTTGACCTTGAGCGCACCGAAATGGGTGTTATCGATGCCCGCACCGCGTCCACTGAACTCCACCGCCAGCGTACCGCTGGGCTCCAGATGGTCGGCCCAGTCCACGGCCAGCACCCCACGGTAAAGCGCCTCCGCATTCTCCACCGGGAAGCGCTTGAGCATCAGCAGTACCCGGTTGGCCAAGCGCGACCACAGGCACAGGCGATAAGCCGTCTCCAGCGTCGCGTATCCCCGTATCGCCGCGCTCTGCTCGCGCGCCTCCTCCAGGCCCAGGGCGGTGGCTTCCTCGACCAGCAGGCCTTCCAGGCCCTTGGGGCAGGTGAGAAAGAGTTCATAACGATCCGACATGGAGATCAGCAACCTCGACAATGAGGGCGCGCGGAACGGTCCGCGACACCGGAAATAGTGCGACAAAGAGTCACGAGCGGCCCTTCGTCGGAATTGGTTACATCTGCAACCGCTAGGTATTCGCGATGGCAAAAGGCGTTCACGAAACCCTGCAGCCCTTCTAGCATGGGGCCTTGCCCTTTCAGGTCCTGATCGAGGGCCCGGGCTTATGGCCCCAACCCCAAAAGCGTTACGTCCTTATGACAAAACGATCATTCACAGGTCTAAGGGCTTTCGTTAGAAATCAGCTTAACCGACGCCGCAACGGTGTCGTCAGGAGACCCGCCACGCCGGCAGCGGGCTCCGTTGGCAGAGCCATTCTCTGCCGGGCCTCGGCATGAGGCCAACGGGACATAACAGTCAACAGTGAGGGCAATACCCTATGAGAAGACTTAAGCGTGATCCGTTGGAACGAGCATTTCTGCGCGGCTATCAGCACGGCATCCATGGTAAATCCCGGGATCTTTGTCCTTTCACCCATCCGTCCACCCGCCAAGCCTGGATAAACGGCTGGCGCGAAGGTCGAGGCGACCAGTGGGACGGCCTGACCGGCACGGCCGGCATCCATCGACTCAACGAACTCCACGCCGTAGGCTGATATAGGATCACTCGATTTCATCAAGCGCGCCCCATCCGGGCGGCGGGCGCAAGCCCAGAAGGGCTCCTCCGAGGAGCCCTTTTTTATGCCCTCACGCCTTCGGCAGCGCCGCAATCGCGTCCACCGCTTCTCGAATCAGCGCCGGTCCCTTGTAGATGAAACCGGAATAGACCTGCACCAGGCTCGCACCGGCAGCGATCTTCTCCGCCGCATGCCGGCCCTCGGTGATGCCGCCCACAGCGATGATCGGCAACCGCCCGCCCAGGGCATCGGCCAGCACCCGGACCGTGTGCGTGCTCTTGTCGCGCACCGGTGCGCCGGACAGACCGCCCGCCTCGTCGGCATGCAGCATGCCCTGGACGCCTTCGCGGCCCAAGGTGGTGTTGGTGGCAATCACCGCGTCCATGCCGGCATCACGCAGCGCCTCGGCGACCTGGACGGTTTCCTCGTCGCTCATGTCCGGCGCAATCTTGATCGCCAGCGGCACACGCCGGCCATGCAGTTGGGCCAGATCTTCCTGGCGCTGGCGCAAGGCTTCGAGCAACTGTTTCAGCGACTCGCCGAACTGCAGGCTACGCAGTCCGGGGGTGTTCGGCGAACTGACGTTCACCGTCACGTAGCTGGCATGCGGGTAAACCTTGTCCAGACATAGTAGGTAGTCATCCACCGCACGCTCGACCGGCGTGTCGAAATTCTTGCCGATGTTGATGCCGAGCACACCCTTGTATTTCGCCGCCTTGACCCGCGCCAGCAGATGATCGACACCCTGGTTGTTGAAACCCATGCGATTGATGATCGCCTCGGCCTCCGGCAGGCGGAACAGGCGTGGTTTTGGGTTGCCCGGCTGCGGACGCGGCGTGACGGTGCCGATCTCGATGAAACCGAAACCCAGTTGGGCGAAACCGTCGATGGCGTCGCCGTTCTTGTCCAGCCCCGCCGCCAACCCGACCGGATTGGGGAACTCCAGGCCCATCACCCGCACCGGCAGACTCGGCACCGGTTTGCTCAGCAGGCGGTTGAGCCCCAGGCGCCCGCCGGCCCCGATCAGGTCGATGGACAATTCATGGGACGTTTCCGGGGACAGTTTGAACAGGAGATCGCGGGCCAGGCTGTACATGGGCGAGCATCGTTGGACGAATGGGCCGGGGATTATAGCCGCCCCCTCCCGCTCAGGCGAGGCGGCGCAAGGCCAGAAGCTCGCCGTCTGTGTTGAATTCCAGGGCAAAGGAACCGTAGACGCCATCGTGAGTCAGAAAGGGGCGCAGATGATGGGCCGGCAGGCTGACCCGCCGACCATCGCGACTGCGCAGCAGCACCCGATTGGCACGCCCCTGGTAGACAGCGCGCAGCCGCTCGGCGGACAAGGCGATATCCAGCAACAGGCTGGGCATGGATGGAGGTTCCCCTCGCAATGATTGCGTTCAGTTTGCCACAACCCCAGGCGTTGTCAGGTTACTATTCGCTTCGCGAAGCCCGTGCGTCCCGCGTAACCCTCTGCCACACTGGCATACATGCCCCTGGAGTTCCCCTCTGGCCATGAGTCTGCCCGAGCCGATGCCATCTCTGTCCTCCCGCCTTGCCGCACTGACCCAGCGTCTGGGGCTGACCGGCCGTGCGGCACGTCACATCCTGGAGCGCGCGCATGCCTTGCGCCTGCCGTTCCAGGCTCTGCCGGCCGTCAGCGACAGCATCTGGTGGCAAGCCAGCCCACCCCTGCAATGGTTGGTCGACTTACCGCGCGGCGCCCTCTCCGGCCCGGTGCAGGAAGACAAGGCCATGGCCCATGCCGCATTGGTCCGGGTGGTCGAACAGAGCCAAAGCCACCTGGATGCCATCGACCTGCGCCAGATCGACGGCCTCGGTGGCGGCACAGCGGATTCGCCAGCCTGCCGCACCCTCGAAGACTACGCCGCGACCCAGGCATGCCGAAGTGTGCGCATCATCAGCTACAAGGATTTCCTGCGCGCCATCGGCCAGCCGCTGCCCGGTTTCTCGAGCGGCGAACCGATTACGCTGCGCCAGGCGACCTGGCGGGGAGAACGGCTGTTCTGGGCCGGAGAGCACCATGGCGAAGCCTTCGCCTGTGCCATCGTCTATGCCCGCCGCCGCGGACTGGAGATCAGCCTGCCGGCGGAGCTGACCCGCTATCGCCTCAGCGAAGAAGGATTGAACGCCCTGCGCCTGAACTATCACGCGCTGGCCATGCCGGTTCAGTCCTGGAACGATCCAGGCTTCATGGGCCTGTTGCTGGACAATGGGCTGCCCTATGCCCGCCTGTCCCTGCTGCGCACCCCGGGAGCCCCCGAAGTGTTGCTGCTACCCAGGCAGAACCCCGAGGCCAACGCACTGGGCGAAGGGCTTCATCTGGCCGGTGCTGCCGATGTGATTGCTTATCTGAAAACGTTGCTCTGACCGGCCGCCTATAAGGCGGCCTCCGTCCGGCAGGCCGGACGGCCATCTCGCTCGTTACGTCGGCTCGCTGTCCGTTGCCTTGGCTTGGGCTTCAGCCAGGGCTTTGGCTCTTTTCGCTCTGGCCTTGCTCTTGGGCTTGACCTCCGGTATTTCCTCGCCCTCCTGCAGTGCTGCAGCTGCCTGCTGTGCTTCGGCTTCCTGTAGTTCGTTGAGGATATTCTCGTGGCGCTGCTGCCACTCCTCGAAGGTCAGATCACTGCCCTCGAGCAACTCCGGGTTGCGATTGACCAGGTAGACCGCGGCCTTCTGCGCCGAATCGGCCACCTTCAACTCCATAGGCTTCGGGTCGAGTGGCCCTTCATAGGAAATCCAGCGGCTGAACTCAGGGAATACGCTGCAAACCTTCTGGAAGTCCTCGTCATGCATGCGCTGCCAGCCGTTCTCGATATTTTCCAGTCGCTTCGGCTTGATGCCGACGACCATGGAGAATTTTCGACGACTCAGCCCGGCCAGTTCGCGCAGACCCCGCATGCGTTCGCCGGCCGAAAACATGAAGTATTTCTTATTCATGAAAATCCCATCCTGGGTACACCACTGAAAGCATTGACTTACTAAATATTAGTAAACAAGAATGACGATATCCGACCTGCCCGAGGTCGGAAATGGACTTGCTCATGTTGCAGGAAGCCGCATGAAACTGGAAGAACTCTCCCCGGCGCAATTTGTTGAATACCCCCGCTATATCAGCGTGATGCGCTTCGCAGAACTGATTGGTCTGGGCGAAAAGCAGGAGATCGTGGCGACATGGATAGAAAGCGGAAAATTACCCGTCCGGCGCTTCGGCAAGCAGACTCTGGTGGATCTGGAGGAGCTGGAAAAACGCATCCGGCAACCCTGACACCCGGTGAGGTCAGCCTGCCTCGCCTCTGCCATCACGCCGTCGATCTCGCACGCGGCAAACCCATCTGGCTGAACCATGCCGAGCAGGAAGCCTTTCGCTCCCTGGCCGAACTGGGTTATCTGCGTTTCCGCGATCCGCAAGGTGGCCAGACGCTCTGCACCTGCCTGCACCCGGCCTTGTTCGAGTTCCACTTCTATTACCGCTGGCTGCCGGAGCATTCGCACCGTTTCAGGCCCCGGCGCGCCACCTGACCGCGACCGCCGCATGTGAAACCTCAGGCCGGTTCGACGCTCGAATCCTGAGCCCCGCCGACGAATCGGCCGGCTCGGACGCCTGAAGGAGAAATCGCATGCCACGTGGCCGCTTTGCCTGATCCCGCTTCTTTGCCTGCCCGCCCTGGCGAACGCCTCTTCCACCACCGAAATGCCCAGCTATGGCGAACGGCTGGAAGGGTTCGAGTATCCCTTCCCGGTCAAGACCTTTGCCTTCCAGTCCCAGGACGAAGCGCTGGAGATGGCCTACCTGGACGCCCAACCGGAACGCCCCAACGGCCGCACCCTCGTGCTGCTGCACGGCAAGAACTTCTGCGCCGCCACCTGGGAAGACAGCATCCGCGCCCTGACCCAAGCCGGCTACCGCGTGGTGGCGCCAGATCAGGTTGGCTTTTGCAAATCGACCAAGCCGACTCACTACCAGTACAGCTTCCACCAGCTCGCAGCCAACACCCGCGCCCTGCTCGACAGTCTCGGCATCAGCCGTTTCGGCCTGATGGGACATTCCATGGGTGGCATGCTCGCCACCCGCTATGCCCTGCTCTACCCGGAGCAGGTCGAGCAGCTCATCCTGCTCAATCCGATCGGTCTGGAAGACTGGAAAGCCTTGGGAGTGCCATATCGCAGCGTCGACGAGTGGTTTCTGCGCGAACAACGGACCAGCGCCGACAGCATCCGCGCCTATCAGCGCACCACCTACTACGCCGGCGAATGGCGCCCCGAATTCGAGCGCTGGGTCGGCATGCAGGCAGGCCTGTTCAAGGGGCCGGGCAAGGACAAGGTGGCCTGGAACTCGGCACTGACCTACGACATGGTCTTCACCCAGCCGGTGTTCTATGAATTCGAAGGATTGAAAATGCCGACCCTGCTCCTGATCGGTGAGCGCGACAATACGGCCATCGGCAAGGACGCCGCGCCCGAGCCGCTGCGCAAGAAGCTCGGCGATTACCCGCGCCTGGCCCGGGAGGCCGCCCGGCGCATCCCCGGCGCCACTCTGGTGACCTTCGCCGATCTCGGCCATTCGCCACAGATTCAAGACCCGCAGCGCTTCCACGAAGCCTTGCTGAAGGGATTGGAAAGAGCGCAGTGACCGGAACCGCAGGATAAAAAAGCCCCGCACGAGGCGGGGCTGAGCACAAAGCCAATGACGCAAGCGTCGATCAGGGAATGCAAACTCCCTGTTTGTCGCTCTGCGCCAGATCCATCAGCTCGCGGTTGGCGACGGCATACATGGCGTAGTCGGTGCCGGTAGCCGCCCGCAGCTCGGCCAGCATGGCGCGCCAGCGCTCGACCAGCGGACGATGCTGTTCCAGCCAGAGCGCAACGCGCTCCTCGATGTCTTCCGGGGCATCGGCCAGTTGCAGCACCGAGACGGTAATCGCCCGCTGCTGCCAATCCAGATCGTCACGGAAGGCTTCCCGCGCCAGGGCCTGCCAGTTGTTCTCCACCGGCAGACTGGTGATCTGCTGCAGGTACCAGGTCAGGTCCAGAGCACCGCCGACGGCGAAGTAGGCCGCCGCAACCTGGGCCGGGTCCTGCCCGGTGAGGTCCGCCGCTTCGAGAATCGGCAACAGGGTATACAGGTGGCTGGTACCGGCGACCATGCGCGCCAGCAGCTCCGGTACACCCGCATCCACATAAGCCTGGAAGCGCGCCTGCCACAGCTCTCGGGTCGGGCCCTCGAGCAGTTCGTCGAGCTTCAGGCCGAGCGCGGCGATGCGCGGACCGAAGTGGGCGACATCGCGGGCGGCATCCAGCTCGTTGCGTCGATTACGCAGGAACCAGCGGGTCGCGCGACGGCCCAGACGCATCAGTTCGTCCATCAGGCTCAGTTGCAGCTCGGCAGGCACCTGGTAATCCAGGGCTTCGATCTGACGGAACCAATGCGGCAGGTGGAAGATGTCGCGCACGATCACGTAGGCGCCGGCCACATTGGCGGCGCTCATGCCGGTGGACTCCTTCAGGCGCTGGACGAAGGTGATGCCCATGTGGTTGACCAGATCGTTGGCGATCTGGGTGCTGACGATCTCGCGCTTCAGGCGGTGGCGACACATGGCCTCGCCGAACTTCTCGGTCAGCAGCGCCGGGAAGGCGGTCTGCATCTCGCGGGCAAGGTAATCGTCGTCCGGCACCTGGGACTTCAGCAGCGCTTCCTTGAGGTCGATCTTGCTGTAGGAGATCAGCACCGACAGCTCGGCACGGGTCAAGCCGTGGCCGTTGGCGGCGCGCTCGATCAACTGCTCGTCGGTGGGCAGGAACTCCAGGGCACGGTCCAGCTTGCCGGCCGCTTCCAGCGCGGCGATCAGGCGGCGGTACTCGCCGATCCGCTCGCGGGCGCGGCGCTGCGCCAGGGACAGCGCCTGGGTCTGCTTGTAGTTGTTGTTGAGCACCAGTTGGCCCACGGCATCGGTCATCTCGGCCAGCAGCTTGTTGCGCTGCTTCTCGGTCATGTCCCCTGCCGCCACCACTTCGTTCAGCAGGATCTTGATGTTGACCTCGTGGTCCGAGCAGTCCACGCCGCCGGCGTTGTCGATGAAGTCGGTGTTGCTGGCGCCGCCATTGAGGCCATATTCCACGCGGCCCAGTTGGCTCATGCCGAGGTTGCCGCCCTCGCCCACCACCTTCGCACGCAGCTCGTTGCCGTTGACCCGCAGGGCGTCGTTGGCCTTGTCGCCGATGTCGGCGTGGCTCTCGCTGCTGGCCTTGACGTAGGTGCCGATGCCGCCGTTCCAGATCAAGTCGACCGGCGCCTTGAGCAGCGCGTTGATCAACTCGGTCGGGGTCAGCTTGTCGGCGGCGATGTCGAAGCGCTCCTTCATCTCCTTACTGATCGCGATGCTCTTGGCGCTGCGCAGGAAAATCCCGCCACCAGCGGAAATCAGCTTGGCGTCATAGTCGGCCCAAGACGAACGCGGCAGGTTGAACAGGCGCTGGCGCTCGGCGAAGCTCTTCTCCGCATCCGGGTTCGGATCGATGAAGATGTGCATGTGGTTGAAGGCAGCCACCAGTTGCAGCTTGTCGGACAGCAGCAGGCCGTTGCCGAACACGTCGCCGGCCATGTCGCCGATACCGATGACGGTGATGTTGTCCCTCTGCACGTCCAGCCCGCGCTCGCGGAAGTGGCGCTGCACCGACACCCAGCCGCCCTTGGCGGTGATGCCCATGGCCTTATGGTCGTAACCGGCGGAGCCACCCGAAGCGAAAGCGTCGCCCAGCCAGAAGCCGTATTCGGCCGCGATGCCGTTGGCGATGTCGGAGAAGGTCGCGGTGCCCTTGTCGGCCGCCACCACCAGATAGGGGTCATCCTCGTCGTGGCGCACCACGTTGGCCGGCGGCACCACCTCGCCTTCCTTCAGGTTGTCGGTGATGTCCAGCAAGCCGGAAATGAAGATGCGATAGCAGGCGATGGCCTCGGCCTGCACCTCGTCACGCGAACCGCCGACGGGCAGGCGGCGCGGCACGAAGCCGCCCTTGGCGCCGACCGGCACGATCACCGCGTTCTTCACCTGCTGGGCCTTGACCAGGCCGAGCACCTCGGTGCGGTAATCCTCCTCGCGGTCGGACCAGCGCAGGCCGCCACGGGCGACCTTGCCGCCACGCAGGTGCACGCCCTCGACGCGCGGCGAATAGACGAAGATTTCGAACTTCGGCACCGGACGCGGCATTTCCGGAATGGCGCGCGGGTTGAACTTGAAGCTGAAGTAACTCTTCGCCTGACCGTTGGCGTCCGGCTGATAGAAGTTGGTACGCAGGGTGGCCTTGATCAGGTCCAGGTAGCGCCGCAGGATGCGGTCTTCGTTGAGTACCGCGACGTTGTCCAAGGCGCTGAGGATGGCCTGTTCGAGCTTCTGCTGCTTGTCGTCCAGATCTTCTGCGGACAGCTTGCGCGCCAGGTAGAAGCGGGTGCGGAACAGACGCACCAGCTCCTTGGCGATGTCGGTGTGGTTGATCAGGGTGCTGGCGATGTAGCCGAGGTCGAAGCCCAGGCGGATCTGCTTCATATAGCGCGCATAGGCACGCAGCAGCGCCACGTCACGCCAGGCCAGGCCAGCGGTCAGCACCAGGCGGTTGAAGGCATCGTTCTCCGCCGCACCGTTGCTGATATGGATGAAGGCATCCTGCAGGGTGTCATTGAGCTGCTGGATATCGATGTCCACGCCTTCGGCATAAGTGAAGGCGAAGTCATGGATCCAGAACTCGCGGCCGTTCTGCTGGCGCATGCGATAGGGGAACTCACCGAGCACGCGCAGGCCGAGGTTCTCCAGGATCGGCAGCACGTCGGACAGCGGCAGCGGGCTGTCGGCGTGGTAGAGCTTGCAATGCAGCGTCTGGCCGACCTGCGTCAGCGGCTGGTAGAAGCTCATCACCAGCGGGCGCTGGTCGCCCAGGCTGAGCAGGTGCTGCATGTCGACCACCGCCGAGTGCGGGGCGAAACGCTCGCGGTAGCCGGCCGGGAAACCGCCCGGGAACTGGGCCAGGATCGACGTGCCCTGGGCCTCGCCAAAGCTTTCCACCATCAGACTGGTGTAGTCGTCCTTCCACGAACGGCAGGCCTGGATGACTTCCTGTTCGAGGCGCAGCGGATCGATCTGCACCTTGTTCTTCGGGTCCACCCGCAGGATGAATTGCACCCGCGCCAGCACCGACTCGGAGAAGTAGGTCCAGAATTCGCAATCGCTGGCCTGCAGACGCTCCATCAGCACCTGCTGGATCTTCACCCGGGTCTCGGTGGAATAGATGTCACGCGGCACGTAGGCCAGGCAGTAGCAGAAGCGACCGTAGGGGTCCTTGCGCAGGAACAGGCGCAGCTTGTTGCGCTCCTGAATCTGCACGATGGAAATGGCGGTGTTGAACAGCTCGTCCACCGGGGTCTGGAACAGGTCGTCGCGCGGCAGCACCTCCAGCACCTGGGCCAGTTCCTTGCCCAGGTGGGCGGAGCTTTCGAAGCCGGAGCGGCGCTTGATCTCGGCAACCTTGCGGCGGATGTAGGGGATGTGATGCACGCTTTCGGCATACACCGAGGAGGTGTAGAGGCCCATGAAACGGCACTCCTTGACCACATTGCCCTTGCTGTCCAGTTCGCGGATGGAGACGAAATCCGGGTAGGCCGGACGGTGCACACGGCTCGGCACCGCCGCCTTGGCGAAGGACAGCAGCAGCGGCTCGCGCAGGTAAGCCACGGCTTCCGGCTCGATGTGCACGTCCTCCGGCTTGAGCCCGGTGCGCAGACGCCTGGACAGGCCCAGCAAAGACTTTTCGTCGTAGACCATGTGGCCGCCGCCGGGCTGTTCGGCAACGGTGAATTCTTCATAGCCGAGGAAGGTGAAATGGTTGTCCAGCAGCCAGCCGAGGAAGACCTTGACCTCCGCCAACTCGTCTGCGTCCACCTTCAGCTTGCCCTTGTCCAGCGCGGCCAGCAGCTCCTGGGCCTTGGCCTTCATCGGCTGGAAGTCGGTCACCGCCAGGCGCACTTCCTCGAGCACTTCCTGCAAGGCGCTTTCCAGAGCCCGCAGCTCGCCCACGTTGGCGCAGCGATCAATCTCCAGGAACATCAGCGCTTCCTGCTGCACGCCCTCCTCCTGACTGCCCTTGGGCAGCAGTTCGAGCAATTCGCCAGCGGCGTTGCGGCGCACGCTGAGCACGCTGTTCTGCAGGGTGTGGATGCTATAGCCGCGGCGGTTCAGCTCCATGCGCACTGAGTCGACCAGGAACGGCAGGTCGCGGTGCAGCACTTCCACCGCTGTGTGGGTGGACTGCCAGCCATGCTTCTCGTAATCTGGATTGAACACCCGCACTTCGGGCTTGGCGGGATCGAAGTTCTCCAGCAGCCGCCAGGACGACAGCGTGCAGCCGACCAGGTCGGACAGCCGGCGCTGGATCAGTTCGTCGAGGGCGATGATGCCGAAGAATTGTTCGGCGAACAGACTCACTTGTGGCAGTGCCTGCTCGCTGACGTGCTGCGCCAGGGCCGCTTGCAGTTGATGCTGGAAGTCGGCTTTGCTGGCCGCCGTAAAGAACGCCATGGTTTAACTCCAGTTGGCTGTTGTTCGATCGAAAGTGCCCAAAGGCTGACGGGTTGGAAGACCGGTGCGCGACGCCGTGGTTCAACATCCGGCCCCTGCGGAGCACCGCCTGCGCGTACTCCGTACAGAGCCTAGTCCAATGCATCGAACCGGCACCCCATGGAACTCAGGCGCGTCCCACGACCCATCAGTCACATCCGCGCCAAAGCTTAGCGAGTGACGGCGCTTCGCAGCTTTCCAGGCTGCGACATATTCGTTCAGGAAATAGGGCTGCTTCGGGTTATCGCCGAATCGAAACAACTGCCAACCACGTATCGCATGACCTGCGAATCAATTGACAAAACAAGCACGACCGTACCGCTTAGACTGCAGCTTCGCCTCGGGAAGGCGCGCCCAAACGAAACGCCAGGGAACCGGCCCCACCAACGGATGAAGGTGTGGACATGAAAACAACGATGAAACGCCGCTTTACCCTCCTGGCTGCCGGCCTGCTCCTCAGCACGTCGTTGCCCTCCCTGGCCGACGACCTCGGTTACGACCAGATCCACTATGGCGAAGCCACCGGATACGGTGGCGGCCCCGGCGGGCAGTGCAGCTTCCCGCTGCCGGACGACCTGCCCATCGTCGCCATGAACCACACCGACTATGCCGGCTCCCAGGCGTGCGGCGCCTGCGTCGAGATCACCCGGCCGGAAACCGGCAAGACGGTGATCGCACGGGTCGACAACCGCTGCCCGGAGTGCGCGCCGGGCGACATCGACATGAGCGACCCGGCCTTCCTCCAGATCGGCACCTATCAGGAAGGGCGCTTTCCGATCAGTTGGAAGTACATCCCCTGCTCCTACGCCTCGATGTCGCTGTTCTTCAAGGAAGGCTCCAGTCAGTGGTGGACCGCCGTGCAGGTGCGCGACGCGCGCTATCCGGTGAAGAGCCTGGAGTATCGTCGCAGCAACGGCGATGCGGCCTACAAGACGCTGCCGCGGGAAATGTACAACTACTTTCTCGAAGCCGGTGGCATGGGCGAAGGCCCGTATGATTTCCGCATCACCGATGTCTTCGGCCACGTCGTCGAAGCCAAGGGCATCGCCCTGGTGGTGACCACGCCCATCGTGCTGAACCAGCAGTTCGAGACCAGCCCGGAGCCCGTCCCGGCGGCCTGCGCCGATGGCATCGACAACGATGGCGACGGCAACACCGATTACCCGGCCGACAGCGGCTGCACTTCCGCCAGCGACGATGACGAAGCCGGTTCCGTGCAGGAGCCGGCGAAAGCCTGCTTCGACAACATCGATAACGACGGCGACGGCCTGATCGACTACCCCACCGACCTCGGTTGCGACTCGGCGGGCGACGATGATGAAAGCGGCCCGACGACCACACCGCCGGCCAGCGAAGCGACCGTCGCCCAGCGCATCGACAACGACTGGGGCAACGGCTATTGCGCCACCGTCACCGTCGCCAACCCCAGCAGCACAGCGCTGACCTGGAACATCGCGCTGAACGTGGAAGGCACCCTCTACACCGCCTGGAATGCCACCTGGAGCCAGGACGGTGCGACCCTGACGGCCTCCGGCGTCAACTGGAACGCCACCCTCGCCGCCGACGCCAGCACAGAGTTCGGCTACTGCGCCAACCGCTGAACTCCCTTTCCGCCCGTTGCCTGCTGCAACGGGCGGAATCCCCTATTCCGCCGACGCCTCCAGCGGACGCCGCAGAGTGAAGGCACCGCGCAGGTCGCCCACGGCAAAGTCGCGTGCCTGGTCGCCCGGGTAGCGCTGGTCGATAAGCGCCGCCAAGGCTGGCTCGATCTTCTGGCCATGGCACGCCAGGCAGGGTTCTCCAGTGGGAATGGCCTTCATCAGCCGTACCTCTCCGTCCACCACGTCAACCTGCTGCATCGACGCCAGCGGCTCGCCGGCCGCCGCCCGCTCGGTGAAGCGCTCGAGCACGGCACGCTCCCAGGCATCCGGCGCGTTGTCCGGGTTGCGCACCTTCAACGCCGTCCGCCCCACCGCCCAGCCATCGCGCCCATGGGCGGACGCGATACCCGGCGCCAGCAACTGGCAAGCTTCCACCGCCTTGGCCGGCCCACCGCTGGCCATGGTGGTCTTCACCGTCTCCAACAATTGCTGCTGGAACGGCGGGATCAGCGCCGCGCCTTCGGCGGCCAGTTCCTCCAATGGCTCGGCGGCGACATGCACACTGAACAGGACACAACAGACAGCGGTGAGGTGGCGCATGAGGACTCCTTCGGCCCAATGACCTTCAAAGAACAGAAACGGCGGTACATGCGAACCCTGCTCTGCCCCGGGCAAGCGCACTGCGAACATTCCGGCCGATGCACCGGAAAGCCCGCCCGCCAAACGGATCGAATGTTGATGCCCGAGACGAATGCTCGGGATTCACTTCAACAAACAATATTATGTATTTTTATATATTGTATTTCGGTAGTATGTCCAGCGAAACGGTGCTCTCCGGGTGCTACGACAAATCCACTAACGCTCTTCGTGCGCTGGCCGTTAGTTTCCACACCGCTCTTGGATTAAAGTGATCGCCCGACCATGACGGTCCACCCCGTCGGAACCCTTGAACAAGAGCCCCTCGATGGAACACCGTGAAGCGCTCGTCGCGCTGCGACACTTTCTTTCAAGCCAGATTCTCGGCCAGGAAAAACTCATCGAACGCCTGCTGATCGCGCTGCTCGCCGACGGCCACCTGCTCGTCGAAGGCGCCCCCGGCCTGGCCAAGACCAAGGCGATCAAGGACCTGGCCGAGGGGCTCGAAGCCGAGTTCCACCGCATCCAGTTCACTCCCGACCTGCTCCCGGCGGACATCACCGGCACCGAGATCTATCGCCCGGAAACCGGCAGCTTCGTGTTCCAGCAGGGGCCGATCTTCCACAATCTGGTGCTCGCCGACGAAATCAACCGCGCCCCGGCCAAGGTGCAATCGGCGCTGCTCGAAGCCATGGCCGAGCGCCAGGTCAGCATCGGCCGCAGCACCTACGAGCTGTCACCGCTGTTCCTGGTCATGGCCACGCAGAACCCCATCGAGCAGGAAGGCACCTACCCGCTGCCGGAGGCTCAGCTCGACCGCTTCCTCATGCACGTCAGGATCGGCTTCCCGGATGCCGGCGTGGAGCGGCGCATCCTCCAGCAGGCCCGCGGCGAGGCGCTCAACGGCGAGACCAAGCCGGAGCGCCGCCTGAGCCAGCAGGCGATCTTCGCCGCACGCAAGGAAATCCTCGGCCTGTACATGGCCGACGCGGTGGAGGAGTACCTGGTGCAATTGATCATGGCCACCCGCACGCCGGCCAAGTTCGATCCCGAGATGGCCGAGTGGATCGCCTATGGCGCCAGCCCACGCGGCTCCATCGCTCTCGACCGCTGTGCGCGTGCCCATGCCTGGCTGGCCGGGCGCGATTTCGTCAGCCCCGAGGACATCCAGGCGGTGCTGTTCGACGTGCTGCGCCATCGCATCATCCTGTCCTTCGAGGCGGAAGCCGCCGGCATCGACCAGGACCGGGTCATCCAGCGCATTCTCGACGTGGTGGCGGTGGCCTAAATGCAGCAGCAAGCCGTAAGCGACCAGCCGTAGCCCGCCATGCACAGCCTCGCCCCGCAACCCGGCATCTATGCCAGCCTGGCCGAACTGATCGAGATGCGTCACCGCGTGCGCGAGGTGCCGTTGTTCTCCACACCCGGCCGGCGCAGCCCGTTGATCGGCCTGCACCACTCCAAGCTGCGCGGGCGCGGCGTCGACTTCGACCAGGTGCGCGTCTACCAGGCCGGAGACGACGTGCGCAACATCGACTGGCGCGTCACCGCGCGCACCCAGGAACCGCACACCAAACTGTTCCACGAAGAGCGCGAAAGACCGATCTTCGTCCTCGTCGAACAGAGCCGACAGTTGTTCTTCGGCTCCTCGCTGATGTTCAAGTCGGTGCTCGCCGCCCAGGCCGCCGCGTTCATCGGCTGGGCCGCCCTGGGCCACAATGATCGCATCGGCGGGCTGGTGTTCAGCGACAGCGAACACCATGAAATCAAGCCCCGGCGCAGCAAGCAGAGCCTGCTGCAACTGCTCAACCGCCTGGTCCGCGCCAACGTCGCCCTGCACACCGAAATCCAGCCCAACCGCGATGCCTTCGCCCTGGCCCTGCGCCGCACCCGAGAAGTACTGCGTCCCGGCAGCCTGGTGGCAGTGCTATGCGACGAACGCACCCTGAACGACAGTGCAGAACGCCAGCTCGCCCTGCTGGCGCGGCACATCGACCTGTTGCTGCTGCCAATCGCCGACCCACTCGACCGCGCCATGCCCGCCGCCGGCCTGCTGCGCTTCGACCAGCGCGGAGCCCTGCTCGAACTGGATACCCACGCCGCCGAGCTGCGCCGCACCTACCGCGACCGCGGCGAAGAGCGCGGCGCTCGCTGGCAACGCCTGGCGCAGAAGCTGCGCGTACCGCTGCTGCCGCTGAGCACGCAGTACGAGCTGGTCGATCAGTTGCGCGACCACCTCGCCGTGCAACGCCAGGACATCGCCCCATGAACCCGCTGGACCAGTTGCAACCGCTGATACTGCCACCGCCGGTGAGCTGGTGGCCGCCGGCGCCCGGCTGGTGGCTGCTGGCCGTGCTGCTGCCGCTGCTGGTCGCCGGGCTCTGGCGACTGCGCCGTCGGCTGCCCTGGCCACGTCGCAAGGTCGCCACCGAACAGCCGCTGGACCCGCTGCGCCTGGCCGCCCTCGCCGAGCTGGCGCAACTGCGCAAACCCTACGACGGCGTGCCGGCCGGCCCCTGGCTGCAACAGCTCAACGCCCTGCTCAAGCGCCTCTGCCGGGCCCATTACCCGGATAACCACAGCCATACCCTCAGCGGCCGCAGTTGGCTCGCCTTTCTCGACAGCCGCTGCCCGGCCGCCGGCCTGACGCGCTGGATGATCCTGGTGGAAGGCGCCTACCGCGCTGAATGCCGACTCGACGACAAGGCCGTGGACGGTCTCAACCAGGCCGTGGAAACCTGGATTCGCAAGCATGTTTGAGTTCGCCTGGCCCTGGGTCTTCCTGCTCGCCCCGCTGCCCTGGCTGCTGCGTATCCTGCTGCCGGTGGCCGACAGCGGCGAAGCGGCACTGAAGGTCGCCTACCTCGACGAGCTGGAAGGGCTGGCCGGCCGCCGCGCCCGCGCCAACCTGCCGGCCTGGCGCCAGCAGGCACCCTTCGCCCTGCTCTGGCTGCTCCTGCTGCTCGCCGCGGCCCGCCCCGAGTGGGTCGGCGAACCGCTGCCACTGCCGGCCAGCGGGCGCGACCTGCTGCTGGCGGTGGACGTGTCCGGCTCCATGGATTACGCCGACATGGAATGGGAAGGCACCGAAGTCAGCCGCCTCATCCTGGTCAAGCATCTGCTCGGCGACTTCATCGAGGATCGCCGCGGCGACCGCGTCGGCCTCATCCTGTTCGGCAGCCAGGCCTACCTGCAATCGCCACTGACCTTCGACCGCGCCACCGTGCGCACCTGGCTCGACGAGGCGCTGATCGGCATCGCCGGCAAGAACACCGCCATCGGCGACGCCATTGGCCTGGCAGTCAAGCGGCTGCGCGAGCGCCCGGCCAATAGCCGCGTTCTGGTACTGGTCACCGACGGAGCCAACAATGGCGGCCAGATCGAACCGATCACCGCGGCCCGCCTAGCCGCCGAAGCCGGCGTGACCATCTACCCCATCGGCATTGGCGCCGACCCGCAGCAGAGCGGCGCCCTCGGCCTGCTCAGCTTCAACCCCGGCGTCGACCTGGACGAACCGACCCTGCGCGAAATCGCCGAACTGACCGGCGGCACCTACTTCCGCGCACGCTCCAGCGAAGAACTCGAAGCCATCGAAGAAACCCTCGATCGCCTGGAGCCGGTCGCCCAGCAACCCACCCAGGCGCGCCCGGCCCTGGCCCTGTATGCCTGGCCGCTGGCCGCCGCCCTGCTGCTCAGCCTGCTGCTGGTCGTCCGCGAACTCTGGCCGCAGGCCCTGCACCGGCCGCCGCGCGGATTCTGGAGGCGTACATGATCGCGCTCTGGCCTCACTGGCTACGCCCCTACTGGCTGATCCTGCTGCCATTGCTCGGCTGGCTGCTCTGGCAGCTCTGGCACCGCGAACGGCGCAGCGGGCACTGGCAACTGCTGCTGCCGCCCGCCTTCCATGCGGTACTGCTGTCCGGTGGCCGTGGGCGCGGCAGCCGGCTGCCCTGGATCGCCCTCGGCCTGGCCTGGCTGCTCGCCCTCCTGGCCCTGCTCGGGCCGAGCTGGCAGCGCGTCGAGCAACCCGCGCAGAAACGCGCCGACCCACTGGTGATCCTGCTCGAACTGACGCCTGCGATGCTCGCCACCGATGCCGCGCCGAACCGCCTGGAACAGGCCAAGCGCAAGCTCCTCGACCTGCTGGAAGTACGTCGCGACGCACAAACGGCCATCGTCGTTTTCGCAGGCAGCGCTCACACGCTGGTCCCGCTCTCCGACGACCTCGCCACCACCCGCAACCTGCTGGAGTCGCTCAAGCCGTCGATCATGCCGGTGCCGGGGCGGCGCGCCGACCTCGCCGTGGAAAAGGCGTTGGCCCTGCTCCAGCAAGGCGCCCAGGGCAACGGCCAGATTCTGCTGATCGGCTCGGAACTCGACGAACAGGAACGCCAGGGTATCCGCCGCGCCCTCGACCAGGGTGAGCGCCTGCGCATCCTCGGCATCGGTACACCCCAGGGTGCACCCATCGCCGCCGAGAACGGCGGTTTCCTCAAGGATGCCCAGGGTGCGATCCTCCTGCCGCGCCTGGACAGTGCCGGGCTCAAGCGTTTCGCCAACGAACTGGGCGGCAGCTACCGGCAGGCGCGCCTGGACGACAGCGACCTGCGCGCCCTCGGCCTGCTCGATGGCCCGCAAAGCCTGCGCAGCGACGGCGAACCGACCCGCCTGCAAGCCTGGGCCGATCAGGGCTACTGGTTGCTGCTGCCGCTCCTGCTGATCGCCGCCTGCGCCGGCCGTCGTGGCTGGCTGTTCTGCCTGCCGCTGCTGATGCTCAGCCTGCCGCAACCCGGTTATGCCTTCGATTTCGACGACCTCTGGCTGCGCCGCGACCAACAGGGCCAGCGCCTGCTCGACGCACAGCGCCCGGCCGAAGCCGCCCAACGCTTCGAAGACCCGCGCCGCCAGGGCCAGGCGCTCTATCAGGCCGGCGATTATGCCGCCGCCGCCGAACGCTTCGCCCAGAGCGACAACGCCGCCGATCAATACAACCGCGGCAATGCCCTGGCCCGCAGCGGTGAACTGGAAGCCGCGCTGGATGCCTACGACCAGGCCCTGGAGCGTCAGCCGGACCTGGAGCCGGCGCGCAAGAACAAGGCGTTGGTGGAAGAGTTGCTGCGCCAACAGAAGCAAAAACAACAGCAGGGCCAGAACGCGCAGCAGGACGGCGATTCCAGCCAAGGTCAAGCCTCCCCACAGAGCGCCGGCGACAGCCAGAACGGCGATGAGGGAGAGAAACAGCAGGCCGGCAACGAACCGCAGAATGGCGGGAAAGACAACGGGAATACCGGCGAGCAGAAGCCTTCGGAGCAACAGGCCGGCCAGCCGCAAGGCAACGGCCAGGAAAACGGCGACGGCGATCCCGCCAAGGCCAGCCAGGCCGAAGAAGCCCTCGACTCGCTCGACACCGAGCGCCGCCAGGCCCTGGAACAATGGCTGCGACAGATCCCCGACGACCCGGGCGAGCTGCTGCGGCGCAAATTCTGGTATGAACAGCAACAGCGTCAGGAACAGAACCGATGATCCGCCTGCTTTGTGCCCTTCTGCTCAGCCTGCTCGCCTTGCAGGCCGGCGCCGCGGGCTTCTCCGCCAGCGTCGACCGCACGCGCCTGAGCGAAGGCGAAACCGTCGAACTGATCCTGGAATCCAGCGACGCCACGCTGTTCGGCAAACCCGACCTGAGCCCCCTCGAAGAGCGCTTCGAGGTGCTCGGCACGCGCCAGGTCAACCGGCTCACCACGCTCAATGGCGAAGCCCGCGCCACCACCCGCTGGATCGTCACCCTGCAGCCGAAACAGAGCGGTGAAGTGCAGATCCCCCCCCTGCGCCTGGCCGACGCCGAGACCCAGCCCATCATCCTCCACGTCCAGCCCAGCGGCAGCGCGGACACCGCCCAGTTGGCCCCGGTGTTCATCGACGCCAGCCTGGACCAGGACAGCGTCTACGTGCAGGCCCAGGCGGTGCTGACCCTGCGCATCTATCATTCGGTTTCGCTCTACGACGACAGCAGCCTGACCCCGCTGCAGATGCCCGACGCCCGCATCGAGCCACTGGGCGAACCGCGCACCTACGAGAAGACCATCAACGGTGTGCGCCACGGCGTGATCGAACTGCGCTACGCCATCTTCCCGCAGCGTAGCGGCGAGATGACCATCCCCGCACAGACCTTCAGCGCTACCCTGGTGGACCGCTCGCAGCGCGACGACTTCCTTCCCTTCGGCCCGCGACCGGGCAAGCTGACCCGGGTGAAATCCCCGGAAATCCCGCTGGAGGTCAAACCGATCCCGGCCGGTTACCCCAACGATGCCCCCTGGTTGCCGGCCCGCTCCGTAGGACTTGCCGAAGCCTGGAACCCCGACCCGGCCCACGCCATGGTCGGCGACTCGCTGACCCGCAGCCTGATCCTCAAGGCCGAGGGCCTGTCCAGCGCCCAGTTGCCGCCGATCCGCACCGGCCAGGTGGAGGGCCTGCGGCGCTACCCCGACCAGCCGCAACTGTCCTCGACGGCGGGCGAACGGGGCCTGACCGGCAGTCGGGAAGAACGCGAGGCACTGGTGCCCACCCGCGCCGGGCGCATCGAGCTGCCGCCAGTGGAAGTGGTCTGGTGGAACACCCGCGAAGACCGCCTCGAACGCACCCAACTGCCCGGCCGCAATCTGGACGTGGCAACCAACCCGAACCTGGAAATGGACAGCCCGCGAGGCGTGGAGCCCAGCCCGATCCTCGTCGAAGGACCGGTCGTATGGCCGTGGCAGCTCGCCACCGCACTGCTGGCCGGTACCACCCTGCTCGGCTTCGGCCTCTGGTGGCGCGCCCGCCGGCAGCCGGCGATCCCGCCCAGCACACAGAGCGGCCCGAGCCCACGCACGCTGCTCGACGACCTCAAGCGCGCCTGCCTGGCCAACGATCCCCAGGCGACCCGCCAGGCCCTCGATGCCTGGGCCCGCCAGCAACCGGAAACCCTGGCGGACATGGCGGCGCGTTTCATACCCCTGTCGGATGCCCTGGATGGCCTGAACGGGGCGCTCTACAGCGAAAGCGGCCAGCACTGGCAAGGCGAGGACCTGTGGAAGGCGATCCGCGCCCTGCCCGCCGCCGAAGCGCCCAGCGGCCCGCAGGAACCGAGCCCGCTGCCGCCGCTGTACCCGCGCTGAAGTCAAGCGTCGGGGAAAGTTCTACAGGCGCCTCGCACGCCACGCCGCGAGCACGAAGACGGCGGCCAGCAGGCCGAGCAACGGCAGCCAGCCGGCGTGTTCCCAGACATAGCCGCCGATATAGCCCACCAGACTGGAGCCCAGGTAATAGGCGCACAGGTAGAGCGCCGACGCCTGCGCCTTGGCCCCCTGGGCGCGCTGGCCAACCTGCCCGCTGGCCACCGCATGGGCGGCGAAAAAACCCAGGGTGACCAGAGCCAGGCCGATCACCGCGGCACTCAGCCAGGGTAGCGCGCAGAGCGCCACGCCAGACAGCATGATGCCGATGCCGCCGAGCATCACCCGTCGGGCGCCGAAGTGCGGCACCAGGCGCCCGCCCCAGCCGGCGCTGAGGATGCCCACCAGGTAGACGGTAAAGAGCAGACCGATCACTGTCGAAGACAGGCCGAACGGCGGCCCGGCGAGGCGGAAGCCGACGTAGTTGAACAGCGCGACGAAACCGCCCATGAGCAGGAACGCCAGCAGGAACAAGCCGCGCAGGTCCGCATTGCCCAGGTGGGCCCGGAAGTTACCGAGCAACCCGCCGAGGGACAGCGGATGGGCCTTGAAATGCCGCGACGGCGGCAACAGCCAGACAAACAGCGCCAGGGCCGCCAGCCCCACCGCGGCAATGCCGCCGAGGGCCAGTTGCCAGCCGCCGAGGTCGCTGAGCAGGCCAGCGAGCAGACGGCCGAGCAACCCGCCCAGCGCGGTGCCGCCGATGTACAGCCCCATCGCCGCCGGCAACGCTTCCGGGTCGAACTCTTCACCGACATAGGCCATGGCCAGCGCCGGCAACCCGCTCAGTGCCAACCCGAGGGCGGCACGCAGCACCAGCAGCAGATGCCAGGACTCCACCAGCGCACAGGCGATGCCGAGCGCACTGGCCAATCCCAGCGCCGCCGCCATCACCGGCTTGCGTCCCCAGCTTTCCGCCAGGGCCCCGGATACCAGCAGGCAGACCGCAAGGCTCAACGTGGTGAGCGACAGGACCAGACTGCTGCTCGCCGCCGACACCTGGAAATATCCGGCCAGAAGGGGCAGCAAAGGTTGCACGCAGTACAACAGGGCGAAGGTGGCGAAACCGGCGCAGAACAGCGCCAGCGTGGCGCGCCGGTAAGCGGCGGTACCGCGCTTGAGGAAGGTATCGGGCGTGGGGGACATCGGCAGGGCTCGCAACGAACGGGGTCCTGATTGGACCGCGCGGCAGCCTAGCATGTGCCCGTCCGACCGGCTTTGCCGATCCTGCAAAGGGCCTTTGCGGGGATGACAAAGGCCGGGCTCGCGACGCGGAGCGTCGCAGGCGGCATTCCCACGCGGAGCGTGGGAACGATCGATGCTTTCGCCTACCCCCGCAACAACCCATCGAACGGTAGGAACGCCACCGTCTCGCCCCGCGCCAGGGTGGCGCCCCGCTCCACCACCGCCAGGCCGTCGGCCCAGCTTGCGGCGGTGAGCATTGCCGAACCCTGCTGCGGATGCGGGATCACCTCCAGCCGCCCGTGATCGCCGCGCTCCAGGCGGGCGCGCAGGTACTGGCGACGCGGGCGCGGCTCCGGCCAATCGAACCCGGCGGGCAGCGGCATGGCCTTGGGCAGCACATGCCGCTGGCCCTGGGCGCGTAACAGGAACGGCCGCGCCACCACCAGGGCAGTGATCAACGCCGCCGCCGGGTTGCCCGGCAGCCCCAGCCAGGGCTTGCCGCTCACCTCGCCGAAGGCCAGCGGCTTGCCCGGCTGGATCGCCAGACGCCAGAGATGCAGCTCGCCCAACTCGCGAATCGCCTGCTTGAGATGATCTTCCTCGCCCACCGACACTCCACCGGAGGTGATCAGCAGGTCCCACTCGGACGCAGCCAGGCTCAGGGCGTCGCGGCTGGCGGCCAGCTCGTCGACCATCACCCCGTAGTCTTCCACCTCGACGCCGAAGCCCTGCAGCACCGCGCCCAGGCTGAAGCGATTGGCGTTGTAGATCTGCCCCGGCCCCAGCGACTCGCCCGGCTCCCGCAGCTCGTCGCCGCTGCTCAGCAGGCCGACACGCAGGCGTCGGTAGACCGGCACCTCGGCCTGCCCCAGGCTGGCCAGCAGCCCCAGCTCTTGCGGCCGCAGACGGTGACCGGCGTCCAGTACCGGCTGGCCCTGCCGCAGCTCCTCGCCCTGGGGGCGCACGTGGGCGCCGCGCCGCACCGGAGGCAGCCAGACGGCCTCGGCCTCGGCCCGGCAGTGCTCCTGCGGCACCACGCTATCCGCTCCCGGTGGCAAGGGCGCACCGGTGAAAATCCGCACGGCGTGCCCCGCCGGTAACGGCGTCAGGCCCGCATCGCCGGCCGCGACGCGCCCGGCCAGCGGCAACCGGCCACCCTGGGGTGGCAGATCGGCGGCGCGCAGGGCGTAGCCGTCCATGGCACTGTTGTTCCAGGCCGGCACGTCGGCCGGCGCCAGGATCGGTTCGGCCAGGACCCGGTCCAGCGCATCGGCCAGTGCCACGCGTTCCACCGGCGGCGGCCCCGACACGCGCCCAAGCAGGTGTTCGATGGCTTCGTCGACCGGTCGCAGCTCGCCGCCATCGCAGCCGCAGGCGCTCATGACCGGCTCCCACAGGCGACCGCCGGCTGCTCCGGCAGCGCCTTGAGGTGCGGCACGAAGTTGCAGGGCCGGGTGCGACTGTCTAGTTGCTGGCGGAGGATACCGGTCCAGCCGGTGCGGCACGCGCCCGGCGAGCCCGGCAGGCAGCAGACCAGGGTGCCATTGGCCATCCCGGCGAGCGCCCGCGATTGCAGGCTGGAGGTGCCGATCTCGTCGGTGGAAATCTGCCGGAACAGCTCGCCGAAGCCTTCGACGCGCTTGTCCAACAGCGGCTCCACCGCTTGCGGCGTGTTGTCCCGCGCGGTGAAACCGGTGCCGCCGGTGATCAACACCACCTGCACCAGCGGATCGGCGATCCACTGCGAGAGTCGGGCACGGATGCGGTAGATGTCGTCGATGACCAGATCGCGCTCGGCCAGGGCGTGGCCGTCCTGCTCCAGCAGATCGATCAGTGTCTGTCCGGATGTGTCGGTGGCGAAGGTACGGGTGTCGCTGACGGTCAGCACGGCGATGCGCAGCGACTGGAAGTCCTGCCGGGCCAGGTGAGCCATAGTGAAATCCTCGGGTGTAACGGTTTCGCCAGAGCCTGAACCGGCACGGTCTCCCGGCCTATTCCCCGAAGGAGGTAAGGGCGGGGCGAAAGGCATACGCAGCGACCTTGCGGGCTGCGGTGTTTTGTCTCAGGGGATGTACGAGGGGGTTCGGCGACACGAAAGAGGATTGCAGGTCATCGCGAATGAATTCGCTCCCACAAAAGAAGTTCGGTGCTTTTTGTAGGAGCGAGCTTGCTCGCGAATGGGGCTGCATAGAAGCTTCGCCAGCAGGGCTGGCTCCTACAAAAAAGCCCACACCCCGTAGCCCGGCAGGGCGCGCCTCACCCCTGCTTCACCCCCAATCGTTTCGCCAGTTTGTGCAGGTTGCTCGGGTCCAGGTCGAGCAGGCGGGCGGCACTGGCCCAGTTGTCGTCGCACAGCTCCAGGGCGCGGCGGATGCTCTGCCTCTGGCAATCCTCCACCGCCTGGCGCAGCGGCACCGGCTGCGTCGCAGACGGCAGCTCGCCTGCCATCCCGACGATGGGTGTCACGGCAGCCGGCACGGTGTCGAGGTCGAGCAGTTCCGGCGGCAGGGTAAGGATTTCGCTGCGCGACGCGCCGCTGCTGAGCAGCTTGAGCGCGGCACGGCTGATCACGTGTTCCAGTTCGCGCACGTTGCCCGGCCAGGGGTAGGCCAGCAGCGCCCGTTCGGCGGCCGGCGACAGGCGCACGCTGCGCAACCCGAGGCGGGCGCGGTTGAGTTCGAGGAAGTGGCCGGCAAGGATCAGCACGTCGTTGTCGCGCTCGCACAGCGGCGGGATCGGTGCCGGGTAGACCGACAGCCGGTGATAGAGGTCGGCGCGGAAATGCCCGTCGCGCACGCTGTCGCCGAGCTGGCGGTTGGTCGCGGCGATGATGCGCACGTCCACATGGCGCGGCTTATCGGCACCGAGCCGCTGGATTTCGCCGTTCTGCAAGGCGCGCAGCAGCTTGGCCTGCACCGTGAGCGGCAGCTCGCCGACTTCGTCGAGGAACAGGGTGCCGCCATTGGCCGCTTCGAAGCGTCCGGGGCGGTCGCTGGCAGCGCCGGAGAACGCACCCTTCACATGACCGAACAGCTCGCTCTCGGCCAGTGACTCGGGCAACGCCGCACAGTTCACGTGGACCAGCGGTTTGTGCCGGCGCCGCGAGTGGCGGTGCAGCCAGCGGGCGAACAGTTCCTTGCCGACGCCGGTCTCGCCGAGCAGCAGCACCGGCAATTCGGAATCCGCCACCACTTCCAGCTCCTGCAACAGGTCGCGGATCGCCTTGCTCTGGCCGAGGATTTCACCCTCCCCTGCGACATGCTCGATTTCCACCACCTCGCTGCGCGCCTGGCGCAGGCTGCGGTTCTCCCGCTCCAGGCGGGTGATACGCACCGCCGCTTCGATCAGCAGCGTGTATCGCTGCAAATCGCGCCGGGCCTGATCGTCGAAGGTACCGGCGTGCAGCGCATCGAGGGTCAGCGCGCCCCACAACTGGCCTTCGACGAACAGGCTCACGCCCATGCAATCGTGCACCGGCAGGGGTTCGCCGACGTGTTCGTCGAGCAGGCCGTCGTAAGGGTCGGGCAGGCGGCTGTCCGGCTCGAACCAGGTCGGCTCGCGGCGCGCCAGGATCGCCGCCAGACGCGGATGCTGGGCGACCACGAAGCGCCGGCCGAGGGCTTCGTGCACCAGCCCTACCGCCGCCACCGGGCGCAGGCTGTCCTCGTCCAGGCGCAGCAAGCCGACGGCGCCGCAATGGAAATGCTCGCGCAGAGTCTGCACCAGGCGTTGCAGGCGCACGGCGTTCGGCAATTCGGTGATCAAGTCGGCCAGCAGGGCTTCTTCCATCATGGTGTTTTTTACCTTTAATGGTTTTTTTAACCCTATCGCATAAAGGTATTTTTAACCATTTAAAATTTAAAACCCTTTATTTTCAGAGACTTAAACAATGGCACAGCGTTTGCCCTGTATCAGGTGTCTTTTCCCCAACCGGAGATACCTGAATGAGCAACGCCCTCCTCGACGAAACCCTGGGCAACCTGGCCTGTGAAATTCCGGGCGCTACCCGGGTATTCCACGAATACAACCTGGACTTCTGCTGCGGCGGCCAGAAGACCCTGCGCGAAGCGGCCATCCGCCGCGGTGTCGATCCATCAACCATCGCCGCCCGCCTGGAAGAACTGCAAGCGCAGCCGGGCCAGGGTACCGACTGGCGCGGCGCCGATACCGACAGCCTGATCAGCCATATCCTCTCGCGCTTCCATGCCCGCCATCGCGAACAGCTACCGGAGCTGATCCGCCTGGCCCGCCGCGTGGAGCAGGTACACGGCCATCGCCGCGACTGCCCGAACGGCCTGGCCGACCACCTGAGCGACATGCATCAGGAGCTGGAGAGCCACATGCTCAAGGAAGAACAAGTGCTCTTCCCCATGTTGCTGCGCGGCCAGGGCGCGTTCACCCAGGGGCCGATCTCGGTGATGCGCTTCGAACACGACCAGCACGGCGCCGCCCTGGAACGCCTGCACGGCCTCACGGCCGGCATCACTCCGCCGGAAGACGCCTGCAACACCTGGATGGCGCTGTACCGCGGGCTGACTGAGCTGCGCAACGATCTGATGCAACACATCCACTTGGAAAACAACGTCCTGTTCGTCCAGGCCCTTGCGCCGCAGGAGGTGCATCATGGGTGAATACCGCAAACTCTGGGGCCTGCTGATCCTGGTCCTGGGCATCACGTTCTGCCTGCTCGGCTGGTTCGGCCGGGAAGTCTATCGGCAGGCACCGCCGATTCCGCAGCAGGTCATGACGCTTGACGGCGAGCGGCTGTTCGGCGCCGACGACATCCTCGACGGCCAGACCGCCTGGCAGAGCGTTGGCGGTATGCAGCTCGGCTCGGTCTGGGGCCATGGCGCCTACCAGGCGCCGGACTGGAGCGCCGACTGGTTGCACCGGGAGCTGGTCACCTGGCTCGACCTGGCCGCCGACGAAGCCTACGGCAAGCCGTTCGCCGAACTGGACGACGAGGCCCAGGCCCTGCTGCGCCATCGTCTGAAGCGCGAATACCGCGACAACGACGTCGATGCCGCCGGCAACCTGCTGCTCTCGCCGCGCCGCGTCGAGGCCGTGCGCCAGACCGCCGCCTACTACGACAGCCTGTTCGGCACCACGCCGGACCTGCAAGGCACCCGCGAAAGCTACGCGATGAAGGAAGGCACCCTGCCCGATGCCGCCCGTCGCGAGCAACTCACCCGGTTCTTCTTCTGGACCGCCTGGGTCGCCGCCACCGAACGCCCGGACAGCGACGCCACCTACACCAACAACTGGCCCCACGAGCCGCTGATCGACAACAAGCCCACCGCGGAAAACCTGATGTGGTCGATCGTCAGCGTGGTGCTGCTGATCGCCGGCGTCGGCTTCCTGGTCTGGGCCTGGGCCTTCCTGCGCGGCCAGGAGGAAGAGGAACCGGCCGCTCCGGCCCACGATCCGCTCAGCCTGGTCGGCCTGACCCCGTCGCAGAAGGCCCTGGGCAAGTACCTGCTGCTGGTGGTCGGGCTGTTCGTCTTCCAGGTCTGCCTCGGGGGCGCGACCGCCCACTACACGGTAGAAGGCCAGGACTTCTACGGTATCCCGCTGTCCCAGTGGTTCCCCTACTCGCTGCTGCGCACCTGGCACATCCAGAGCGCGCTGTTCTGGATCGCCACCGGCTTCCTCGCCGCTGGCCTGTTCCTCGCCCCCATCATCAACGGCGGCAAGGACCCGAAGTACCAGAAGCTCGGCGTGGACGTGCTGTTCTGGGCGTTGGTCGCCGTGGTGGTCGGTTCCTTCATCGGCAACTACCTGGCCATTGCCCAGTTGATGCCGGCCGAATGGAACTTCTGGCTCGGCCACCAGGGTTATGAATACGTCGACCTCGGCCGCCTGTGGCAGATCGGCAAGTTCGCCGGCGTCGCCTTCTGGCTGCTGCTGATGCTGCGTGGCATCGTCCCGGCCTTCCGCCAGCCCGGCGACAAGAACCTGCTGGCCCTGCTCTCCGCCTCGGTGATCGCCATCGGTCTGTTCTACGGCGCCGGCTTCGGCTACGGCGAGCGTACCCACCTGTCGGTGATGGAATACTGGCGCTGGTGGGTGGTGCACCTGTGGGTGGAAGGCTTCTTCGAGGTCTTCGCCACCACCGCCCTGGCCTTCATCTTCTCCAGCATGGGCCTGGTCTCCAAACGCATGGCCACCACCGCCAGCCTGGCCTCGGCCTCGCTGTTCATGCTCGGCGGCGTGCCGGGAACCTTCCACCACCTGTACTTCGCCGGCACCACCACGCCGGTGATGGCGGTGGGCGCCACCTTCAGCGCCCTGGAAGTGGTGCCGCTGATCGTGCTCGGCTACGAGGCCTGGGAGAACTGGCGCCTGAAGAGCCGCGCAGCCTGGATGGAACGGGTCAAGTGGCCGCTGCTGTGCTTCGTCGCCGTAGCCTTCTGGAACATGCTCGGCGCCGGGGTGTTCGGCTTCATGATCAACCCGCCGATCTCGCTCTACTACGTGCAGGGCCTCAACACCACGCCGGTGCATGCGCATGCCGCGCTGTTCGGGGTCTACGGCTTCCTCGCCCTGGGCTTCACCCTGCTGGTGCTGCGCTACGTCCGCCCGCAGATGCAGTTCAACGAGCGGTTGATGAAGACCGCCTTCTGGTGGCTCAACGGCGGCCTGGTCCTGATGATCGCCACCAGCCTGCTGCCGATCGGCATCATCCAGTTCCACGCCAGCGCCAGCCAGGGCCTGTGGTATGCCCGCAGCGAAGCCTTCATGCAGCAGGACATCCTGGAAACCCTGCGCTGGGTGCGCACCTTCGGCGACGTGGTGTTCATCGTCGGCGCCCTGGCCATGGCCTGGCAGGTGGTCTCCGGCGTGCTCTTCGGCAACCGTCGGCAGGAGCCGGTCGTCCTTGGCGCCAACCAGCGCGCCTGAAGCAAGCGGGCCCCAGGGAGGGGGCCTTTCCTCCGCCGTCCCGTCATCCCCTCCCTGATGGGAACGGCGGTTCCCCTACCCCTCGGCCATGGACTGGCCGAGGGGTTTTTCCGCTCGGACAACGCAGCCGTTCATCCCGCTGAGGATGAGCGAACGGAATGCCTGTCCAGGCGGGAAGGCACCGCAGGGTAAACGATATCCGACACCGACGTGTGCCCAGCCGTTCTCGCCCAGGGCGCCAGACGCATGACAAAGGTCTGTTTTCGGCACGTCGACGTCGTATTTTGCCAACCGCCCAGCCCATCTCTTGCTGTGTACTAACGTGCCCGGTCCTTCACGGAAGTTTCTCACCCAGGCGCCCCGCTCACTCACAGAGGCAGGTACGGTTGATGAACAGATACACGCACTGGCTGCTCGCACTCCCCTTCCTTTTCGCTGGCAGCCTGCAGGCCGCCGAGGATGCTCGCTGCGAACTGGTACGTCTCTCCGACGTGGGCTGGACCGACATCACCATGACCACCGCCGTGGCCCGCCTGGTGCTCGGGGAGATCGGCTACCGCACCCAGATCAAGCGCATGTCGCTGCCGGAAACCTACCGCACCCTCGCCGAAGGCCAGACCGACGTGTTCCTCGGCAACTGGATGCCGGCGCAGAGCGAGCTGGTCCAGCCGCACCTGGATAGCGGCCGCATCGAGAAACTGCAGACCAACCTGCCGACGGTGCGCTACACCTTGGCCGTACTCACGCCCGGCTATGAGGCCGGGCTGCGCGATTTCGCCGACATCCACAAGTTCAAGGAGCAGTTGAACGGCCAGATCTTCGGTATCGAGCCCGGCAACGAAGGCAACGCGATGATCAAAGGCATGATCCGCGACAACACCTTCGGCCTGAGCGGCTTCACCTTGGTCGAGTCCAGCGAGAGCGGCATGCTCAATCATGTCGAACGCGCCCAGCGCCTGGGCAAATGGGCGGTGTTCCTCGGCTGGGAACCGCACCCGATGAACGAACGCCTGCGCATGAACTACCTGTCCGGCGGCGACAAGTTTTTCGGCCCCAATTATGGCGCCGCACAGGTCAACACCGTCGCACGCGGCGGCTTCAGCGACGAATGCCCGAACCTGGCGCGGCTGTTTCGCAACATGACCTTCACCATCCCCGCGGAAAACCAGCTGATGGGCGCGGTGCTGGAAGGCAACACCAACCGGCGCCGGGTAGCCAAAGCCTGGATCGAGGACAACCCGCAGACCATCGCCGCCTGGCTCGACGGCGTGACCCATTGGCAAGGCGGGCCCATCACCGGCATTTTTGGCCTACCTTTGGGTCGAAAGGACTGAACAGTCCCAGTGAGAACCTGGTTTACGCTCTCGCGAGCTAGAGCCATGCAAGGCCCCGGCGGCCCTACGAAAGCAGGGCCGACGCGCAGCAGATCGTAAACAGGTTCTGAGAGGTCCTTCGATGGATACCCTGAAGATCGCCACCTTCAACATCAACGGCATCCGCTCGCGCCTGCCGGCGCTACTGGAGTGGCTGGAGCGCGAAGCACCGGACGTGGCCTGCCTGCAAGAGCTGAAGGCACCGGACACGGCATTCCCCATTGACGCCATCCAGGCAGCCGGCTACGGGGCGATCTGGCAGGGCCAGCCGTCCTGGAACGGCGTGGCCATCCTGGCGAAGAATGCGGAACCGCTGGAAATCCGCCGCGGGCTGCCCGGCATGGAGGAGGACAGCCATAGCCGCTACCTGGAAGCGGCCGTGCAAGGCGTGATCGTCGCCAGCCTCTACCTGCCCAACGGCAACCCGCAGCCGGGGCCGAAGTTCGACTACAAGCTGGCCTGGTTCGAGCGCCTGATCGCCCATGCGGCCGGGCTGCTGGAGAGCGGGCATCCGGTGGTGCTGGCCGGCGACTTCAACGTGGTGCCCACCGACGAGGACATCTACAACCCGCGCTCGTGGCTGAAGGACGCCCTGCTCCAGCCGGAAAGCCGCGCCTGCTACCAGCGCCTGCTCGCCCAGGGCTGGACCGATGCGATCCGCGCCCGCTACCCGGACGAGCGCATCTACACCTTCTGGGATTACTTCCGCCAGCACTGGGAGAAGAATTCCGGCCTGCGCATCGACCACCTCCTGCTCAGCCCCGACCTCGCCCCGCGCCTGCGCGATGCCGGTGTCGACCGCTGGGTCCGCGGCCAACCCCACGCCAGCGATCATGCGCCGACCTGGATCACGCTGGAGCGGAGCCGGTAGGGCCGCCGGACGAATGAATTCGCCCCTACACCGGACCGCGGGCTTTTCGTAAGCGTCAGCTCTGCGGGCGGACCTTGCGCACCCCATTCGCGAGCAGAGCTCGCTCCTACAGGTGCGTGCATCGATATCGACCGTAGCCCGGATAAACGAAGCGCAATCCGGAAATCCGTTGCCCCGGATTGCGCCAAGGCTTATTCGGGCTACGGACTGCGAAGCTTCTGTGCAGGTCCATTCGCGAGCAGAGCGCGCTACAAGAGCACCGGACCTCTGGTGTGGGAGCGAATTCATTCGCGATAGACCGAAAGGCTGCCTTCGCGGATGAATCCGCTCCCACAGGCTGTACGTCACACCGACCGCTTCCGTAGGAGCCAGCTCTGCTGGCGAAGCCTTTTACACGGGTTCGTTTCACGTGTTTTTACAGGACAACACCAACCCTGTAGGGGCGAATTCATTCGCCCACCCCGCCCAACCCTCACGGCCGCTGCACCAACCGCGCCTGGACCTGGCGGGTGTTATCGGCGTCCAGCTCCAGCCAATACTGCGGCTTGCCGGCCACGATGGCGGCGGCCGGCACACCGTCGCGGTAGAGCACGCGGTTGCCGGCCACGGCCGGGACCTTGGTGCCGGGGATCAGGCTGCCCACCAGGTTCAGCGGGTCGGCGGCGGACACGCAGACCAGGCTGCCGTCCGCCGGGCGCTTGCGCACGTCGCGCAGCAGGCCCACCGCTTCCGGCAGGGCGAACTGTTCGCCGGCCAGCCCGCTGACGAAGCGCCCGCCGCGAATCTCGCCACGGGCCTCCAGGCGGTGGTAGACGCGCAGCAGATCGCGCCAGGGCGGCAGCCAATCCGCCTCGCGCTCCAGCAGCCGCCAAAACACCACGCCGTAGCGACGCAACAGGCAGCGGGCGATATGCTCCAGCGCCTCGTCGGCCAGCGCCGGACGCCGCCCGCCCATCGGCTCGACCGGCTCCGCCGCGGGGCGCCGGACCAGCGCCCAGCGCCCCGCGTCGGCCATGCCGCCGATGAACGCGCCGCCCCGCGCCCGCCGACCGGCGCGTACCCGCTGCTTGTTCGCCGGCATCAGCAAGGCGCGCAGGCCGGCGAAGCTGTCGGCATTCACCAGTTCGACCGCCACCAGCTCGCCCAAGGCGTTCTCCAGTTCGGTGCGCAGCAGACGCACCTCATCCAGCAGCTCATCGAAGAACAGCGCACCGTGGCGACCCAGCGCATCCAGCACCAACTGCGCCCGGGACGACAGTTGCGGCGTCGGCGCATCCGCCGCGAGCGCACTCCAGGCCCCCAGGTGACGACGCGGCAGCAGCACGATGGGCGTACCGCGCACCGGCCCGCCGCTGGCGCGCAGGCGTCCGGCCAGGCGCAGCCAGACCACCCGGCCGGAGCGGCACAGCTCATCCAGCCTGGTAATGCCGTAATCCTTCACGCGCGCCGGCAGAATCTCGCTCTCCCAGGCCCCCGCTGCGGCCTGGAAGCCCTCCAGTTGCCCGACCACCCCAGCCAGGGCCTCGGCGCCCTGCACCCGGGTCGTCGGGGTGACCCGCTGCCAGTCGAACAGGAAGCGCAGGAAATCCACCCGCTCCACCGGCTCGATCTCGCGGCGCAAACGCTTGACCGTGTAGCGATGGATGCGTGCCAGCAGGTGCCGCTCGCACCATTCGTCCTCTGCCGTGCCCGGGGTGAAACGGCCACGCAGCACGTAGCCTTCCGCCTCCAGGCGTACCAGCGCCTGGGCCACCTGCGAAGCGGGCAAGGCCAGAGCGCGGGCGATCAGGCCCACCGGCAGCGGGCCGAAGCCAGTCAGACGGGCGCGGACGACATCGACCAGCGCGTCTTCCTCACTCCACGGCTCGGCGAACTCGGCCGGCGGCTGCACCGGCGGCTCGATCGGCGCCACCGGGTACACGGCACGAAAGCTCTGCAGACGCTCCACCGGCAACCACAGCGCCGTCTCGCGTGCCACCTGCATACGCGTGGCGCGCCCGGCCCTGGCCAGCGCCGAGAGCCAATCCGGCCAGCCGTCCTGGCGCTGCGCCTCGGCCTCGGCGATGCAGGCCAGCCCCATCAACGCCTCGTGCATTTCGTCCGCATCGCGGGCCTCGGGCCAGGCTTCGGCAGCCACGGCGGCGATGGCCTCGGGGTCCAGCGCGCCGAGGTCGTCGGCCGATTCAGGGTCGGTCCAGCGGCGAGCGAGCACCGCCTGGGTGCGGCGCTCTTCCAGCGGCGCATCGTCGAGAAAGGCATAGGGCCGGGCATTGAGGATTTCCGCCGCCAGCGGCGACGGCGCCGGCAGGTCGCGGGCCACCAGGCGCACCTCGCCGCGCTCCATGCGCCGCAGCAGGGCCAGCCAGCCTTCGCTGTCCATGGCATCGTGCAGACAATCGTCGAGGGTCTGGGCGACCAGCGGGTGATCGGGAATCTCGCGCTCGCCGACGATATTCTCCAGGCACGCCACCTGGTCGGGGAACACCGTGGCCAGCAGGTCTTCGCTGCGCATACGCTGCAGTTGCGGCGCCACCTTGCGCCCCCCGGCCATGCGCGGCAGGGCCAGCGCGGTGGTGGCGTTCCAGCGCCAGCGCACGCCGAACAGCGGCGCATCGAGCAGGGCCTGGATCAGCACGTGCTCGGCGGAGTTGGAATGCAGGTAGCGCCAGACGTCCTCCAGCGGAAAGCTGTGGCTGGTGGACAGCGACAGCACGATGGCGTCCTCGGTGGCCGCCGCCTGCAATTCGAAGTTGAAGGTACGGCAGAAGCGCTTGCGCAACGCCAGCCCCCAGGCGCGGTTGAGACGGCTGCCATAGGGCGAGTGGATCACCAATTGGGTGCCGCCGGACTCATCGAAGAAGCGCTCCATCACCAGGGTCCGCTGGCTCGGCAGCACGCCCAGGGCGGCGTGTGCGCGGGCGAGGTATTCGACGATCTGGCGGGCGGCGGCTTCGCCGAGGCCGAGTTCGCCGGTCAGCCAGTCGAGGGCGGGTTGCAGGGGGTTGTCCGGGCCCGTGGGCTGTAGGCGCGCATTCATTCGCGATGCGGGCTCGACCGAACTCTCTCTTTCGCGAATGAATGCGCTCCCACTCGCCAGCAGTTCGTCGATCCGCTCGCGCAGGCGCGCCACCCCTGCCGACAGCTCATCGCTGCGCCCCGGCGCTTCGCCGAGCCAGAACGGGATGTTCGGCGGCTGGCCCCGGGCATCCTCGACCCGCACCCGCCCCGGCTCGATGCGCAGGATGCGGTAGGAGGCATTGCCCAGCTGGAAGACGTCGCCGGCCAGGCTTTCCACGGCGAAATCTTCGTTCACCGTGCCAATGTTGTGCGCCTGGGGTTCGAGGATCACCGTGTAGTCGGCGTTGTCAGGGATGGTCCCGCCGGAAGTGACGGCGGTCAGCCGGCCATTGCGGCGGCCGCGCAGGGTACGGTTCACCGTGTCGCGGTGGATGTAGGCGCCGCGCGCGCCGTGGCGGCTGCTGTAGCCCTCGGCGAGCATGCGCAGCACGGCCTGGTAGTCCTCGCGGCGCAGTTCGGCATAGGGCGCGGCGCGGCGGAACAGCGCGAACAGCGCGTCCTCTCCCCACTCCTGGCAGGCCACTTCGGCAACGATCTGCTGGGCCAGCACATCCAGCGGGGCCCGAGGGATGGCCAGGGCGTCCAGCTCGCCGCGCCGCACGCAGTCGAGCAGCGCGGCGCATTCGATCAGGTCGTCGCGGGAGTTGGGGAACAGCCTGCCCTTGGGCAACCCACCGACCTGGTGCCCGGAACGGCCGACGCGCTGCAGGAAGGCCGCGATGGAGCGCGGCGAGCCGAGCTGGCAGACCAGCTCCACGTCGCCGATGTCGATACCCAACTCCAGCGAGGCGGTGGCGATCAGCACGCGCAGCTTGCCGTGCTTGAGGCGTTGCTCGGCGTCCAGCCGCTGCTCGCGGGCCAGGCTGCCGTGGTGCGCCGCCACCGCCTCGGTGCCCAGACGCTCGGACAGGTGCCGCGCGGCGCGCTCGGCCATGCGCCGGGTGTTGACGAAGATCAGTGTGGTGCGGTGCTGCCGGGCCAGTTCGGCGAGGCGGTCGTAAACCCGCTCCCAGACGTCGTTGGCCATCACCGCTTCGAGGGGGACCGGCGGGACTTCCAGGGCCAGGTCGCGGGCACGGGTATGGCCGATGTCGACGATGGCGCAGGGGACGAGTGGGGATTGGAGGGTGATGTTGGGTCGGGACTCCGCATCCTCACCCCCCACACCCTCACGCCTCCCCTCTTCTCCCCTCACCCCCACCAAAAACGCCGCCACCGCCTCGATGGGCTTCTGCGTCGCCGACAGACCGACCCGCACCAGGCGGCGGCCGCAGAGGGCTTCGAGGCGTTCCATGGAGAGGGCCAAGTGGCTGCCGCGCTTGCTGCCGGCGATGGCATGGATTTCGTCGACGATCAGGCTGCGGGTGGTGGCGAGCATGCGCCGGCCGGATTCCGAGCCGAGCAGCACGTAAAGCGATTCCGGGGTGGTCACCAGGATGTGAGGGGCGCGCTTGCGCATCGCATTGCGCTCGGTTTGCGGGGTGTCGCCAGTACGCACGGCGGTACGGATTTCCAGGGCCGGCAGGCCCTGGCGCACCAGCTCGGCGGAAATCCCCTCCAGCGGCGCTTCGAGATTCAGACGGATGTCGTTGGACAGCGCCTTGAGCGGCGAAACATAGACCACCACCGTTTCGTCCGGCAGCGTGCCGCCGCGCGCCAGGCCCTCGCGGACCAGTTCGTCCAGCGCGGCGAGGAAGGCGGTCAGGGTCTTGCCGGAACCGGTCGGCGCGGCGACCAGGGTCGGCCGGCCGGCGCGGATCAGCGGCCAGGCGGCGACCTGCGCCGGCGTGGGTGCGGGAAAGGTGCGGCGGAACCAGGCGCCGACGGCGGGATGGAAGCCAGCCAGCACGTCGTCCGCGAGCGGGGTGTCGAGGGTCGATTGGCTCATTCGCGGACTATGGCGGGAGCCCGCCCAAGGCACAAGCCACAAGACTTGCATGGGCCAAAACCTGACCATCCGGTCGTCGCGAAGCGGGTACCGCACCCGCCGTTTTTTGTGATCAGTTTCACACCTGAAACACGAGCGGAAAAACTTTTCGCAAAACTCTACTTCGATAGGAACGTTGCGCATCAGCCACAAGAACAACGCCGCGATGTCGCTTCGAACGTGCGCGAACGTGTGCGCTGATGGCGCTTTCTTGCCCGGTTTCCCGCAGTAGCCAGGCCCAGGTTCATGGAACGCACGTGACCGTACCGGTCACGCCTTGCAGGACGGCTTCGCGCCGCCACGGGAGAAGTGCATGCTGGCCGAGAACAGACTGGCGTTCGCCACCACCACCGACGACAACCGTCTCAACTACCAACGCTTCGTCCGCCCGCTCACCGGGCGCCTGCTGGAAGCCCTGCGCCTGGACGTGGAGTACGTCTTCGGCGAGGGCGACACCCTCGAATACTTCGACGAGCACGGCGAACGCGTGCAGGTCTACGATTTCCTCGGTGGCTATGGTGCCCTGCTGTTCGGCCACAACCACCCGCAACTGGTGGATACCGCCATCGACCTGCTGCGCGCCGGCCGGCCCTTCGCCGTGCAGGCCAGCCTGCGCGGCTACAGCGCCCAGCTCGGCCGCAAGCTGAACGACATGCTGCAGGCGCGCCTCGGCCGGGAATACGTCACCACCCTCGCCAACAGCGGCACGGAGGCCGCCGAAGCAGCGCTCAAGCACGCCCAGTTAGCCCACCGCAACCGCAAGCAGGCGCTGCTCGACCGCCAGGAGGCCCGCCTGCTCAAGCTACGCAACCAGCAGCACCCCGAGCGCCTGCCGCTGGCGCCGGAATCCGCGCGGCTGTTGCGCAGCCTGCTCGGCGAGAAGATCGAGACCTTCGCCCAGGCCGTAACCGCTGTGCGCCGGCTGAACCGCGAACGGTTCCTCGAAACCGGGGCGCTGTTCTGCTGCCTGAACAAGTCCTACCACGGCAAGACCGCCGGCGCGGTGAACCTCACCGAAAACGAGCTGTACCGCAGCCCGTTCGTCTCCATCGGCCCCTCGGTGCTCTTCGTCGATCGCCGCGACCCGGCCGATTTCGAGCAACAGGCACGAGCCAACCGGTTACGCTACTTCAGCCTCGCGCTGGACGAACAACGCCGGGTGACGGTGCAGAGCCACGACTTCTGCAACATCGCCGCGCTGTTCGTCGAGCCGATCCAGGGCGAGGGCGGCGTGCATGTGCTGGACGGCGACTACCTCGCCGCGCTCCGGCGGATTTGCGACGAACACGGCATCCAACTGGTGTTCGATGAAATCCAGAGCGGCATGGGCCGCACCGGCCACTTCCTCGCTTCCGAGCCCAGCGGCGTGCGCGCCGACTGCTACCTGCTGTCGAAGAGCCTCGGCGGCGGCCTGGCGAAGATCGCCAGCGTCAGCATCGCCCGCGACTGCTTCGAGGAAGACTTCAGCCTGATCCACACCTCCACCTTCGCCGAGGACGACTTCAGCTCGGCCATCGCGCTGCGCGGCCTGGAGTTGCTGGAGAGCGACCGGTCGATCCTGCGCAACTGCCGTGAGGTCGGCGCGGAGATCAAGGCCGCCCTGCTCGGTCTCCAGCGACGCTACCCTGAGGTGATCGCCGAGGTGCGCGGCGAAGGGTTGATGCTGGCCATCGAGTTCGCCGACCAGGGCGAAGCCGAGTCCCATGGCCTGCGTGCCCTGGCCTGCAGCGAGCTGATCGGTTTCGTCTACGCCGGCTACCTGCTGCACGAGCACCGCATCCGCGTGGCGCCGCTGCTGTCGAACAACAACGTGCTGCGCCTTGAACCGGCCGCCTGCGTCAGCCGGCAGGCACGCCAGCAACTCTACGCCGCCCTCGATCGCCTGTGCCTGGCCCTGCGTCAGCAGCACTTCCACGAACTGGTGAAGTTCATCGTCGGTCAGGCCACCCCCGGCCGGCACGAGCCGCTGGCCGACTATCGCGGGCGCTGCTTCAGCACGCCGCCCGAGGAGGCCGTGGACCGCACCGTCGGTTTTCTCATGCATTTCGTCGATGCCAGCAACATGCACCTCTTCGACCCGAGCTGCGAGCAGTTCAGCCTGGCCGAGCTGGAAGACCTGCTGGAGCGCTGCTACCTGTTCCTCAAGCCGTTCCGCATGCACGCCCACGTGCTCTATTCGAAGACCGGCAAGAAAGTGCGCCTGCAACCGTTCGGCCTGGCCATCACCTCGGAAATGATCCAGCGGCACATGCAGGCGCGCGATCTGGAACCGTTGCAGACGCTGATCGAGACCGGCATCGACAAGGCCGTCGCCGCCGGCTGCGAGGTGCTCGGCTTCGGCGGTTTCACCTCCATCGTCATGCAGAACTGCAAGGCGGTGCGCGCAGAGACGCTGGCGGTGACCACCGGCAACTCGCTGACCGTCGGCATGGGCTACGAAGCCCTGCTACAGGCCGCCGCCGAGGCCGGCATCGACCTCGACAGCGCCTGCTTCGCCGCCATCGGCGCCAACGGCAACATCGGCAGCCTCTACTGCGAGCTGATGGCGGAGAAGGTGCCGAGCCTGGTCCTGATCGGCCGCCCCGGCCGCGAGCGCGCCTTGCAGGCGCTCGCCGCGCGACTCTATGCCCAGGCATTCCGCCGCCTGCGCGCGGCGCTGGCGCGCAAGGGCGGGCTGGTCCGCCTGGCCGAGGAGCACACGCTGGCCGCGCGACTCGCCGAACTGCCGGCGGCTCGCCGCTGGCTGGAGGATGAGACCGATGACGAAACGATCGGCACCCGCCTCTACCACGGCCTGCTGGACGCGCTCGGCGAAGAGGCCCCGGTGCGGATTTCCACCGATCCGGCGGACATTCGCCACGCCAACCTGATCCTCGGCGCCAGCAACCAGGCTGGCAGCCTGATCCTGGCGGAGTACCTGCGGCCGGGGCCGGTGGTGATCTGCGACGTCGCCCTGCCGGCCGACACCCACCCTTCGGTGGCCAGCCAGCGACCGGACGTGCGGGTGATCAAGGGAGGTCTGGTACGAGTACCGCCGGCGCCGGATTACGTGGCGGCACGCAATGCCCACCTGGGCGTGTGCGACTTCCTGTTGGAAGGGCTGCCGATCCCGCCGGAGCACGTCTTCGCCTGCATGGGCGAAACCCTGCTCATGGGCCTCACCGGCATCACCAGCCACTACAGCCGCGGCGACGTGCGCCAGGAGCAGGTACGGGAAATGCTCGAGCTGGCGCGGCTGCACGGCTTCACGCTGGGCGACCTGAAGACCGGGCGCAGTTTCTGACCCCACCCCACGTCGGAGACAGACATGAACATCACGGACCCCGTTGCCCGTCACGGGCATTCCCTTGCCGGCCATCCGGCCGCCGAGGGCGATATTCGCCAGGACAGCCTGCGCCTGGAGGGCGGTTGGCTGTTCCGCCACAGCGCCCTGGACGGCCTGCTGGTGCTGCTCTCGCTGGGCAACGCCGCCGCCCTGGCGGCCACCGCCCTCGCCTTCGAACGCCTCGGCGGCTGGGCACTGGCCGGGCTGGCGCTGTTCTTCATGGCGATGATCTGCACCAACTACCAGTGCATCGCCCATAACCACATCCACAACCCGTTTTTCCGCCATGAGGGTCTGAACCGGCTGTTCGCGGTGCTCAACTCGCTGTCGCTGGGCATGCCGCAGACGCTCTACCGCGTGCATCACCTCAACCATCACCGCTACAACAACGACCCCAAGGACCCGCTCAGCGGCCTGACCGGCGACCTGTCCTCGCTGTACCGCTTCTCCCGCCGCGAGGGCCGGCCGGAGAACATCTGGTGCTATTCGCTGCTCGGTCCGCTGCGCACCGACTTCGCCCTGCTCTACCGCATCGCCCGGCGACGCCGGCTGGATGGCCAGGTACGCCTGGAAAGCGCGGCCCTGGTGGCCTTTTATGCCGGGCTGGCCTGGCTCGACTGGCGCTTCGCGCTGTTCTACTTCCTGCCGGTGCTCTACGCCGGCCAGGTCCTGGCGCTGGCGGAGAACTACCTGGAGCACTACGGCGCCGACCCACGCGACCGCCGCACCGATTCGGTGAGCTGCTACGGCCGGCTGTACAACCTGCTCTGGTTCAACAACGGCTACCACCAGGAACACCACTTCCGCCCCGGCGTGCATTGGCGGCTGGTACCGCGCCTGCGCCCGGCCATGCTGCCGGAAGACCGCCGCCGGGTGGTCCGCGGCGCGCACGTTTTCAACTTCTTCCGCCAATCCTGACCGTCCGGGGGACACCATGAGCGAACCCGTCAACGCTTCGATCCGCGCCCGCCACTTCGCCGTCGACTATGCCGAGCCCAAGCCGGCGCGGCTGTGGGCCGGCGGCAGCCCGTTCCTGACCCACTGGCTGAACGCCTACACCATGACCATCCCGGACGGCGAAGCCTTCATCGTCCAGACCTTGCGCAATTTTCTCGACCGTATCGAAGACCCACAGCTCGCCCGCGACGCGTTGGGACTGATCGGCCAGGAAATCTCCCACTCGCGCGGCCATCTGAAGTTCATCGAGGCGCTGCGCGAACAGGGCTTCAAGCTGGACACCTACCTGCGCTTCACCCGCTTCATTTCCTTCCGCATCCTCCAGCCCACCGCCACGCCGCTGCAGCAACTGGCCTTCGTGGTGGGCATCGAGCGGGTCAACGAGCTGTTCGCCGAAATCACCCTGGGCAGCGGCAAGCTGGCCGGCGCGGAGCCGTCGGTGCGGGCACTCTACGAGTGGCATTTCGCCGAGGAGATCGAGCACAAGGCGGTGGCCTTCGACGTCTACCAGGCGGTCTCCGGCAAGCGCTTCTGGCTCGCCTACGGGGTGCTGTTCTGCTACGTGGTGAACATGAGCTACCTGTTCCTGGCCTGCGCCACCTTCCTGCGCCAGGACGGCCAATTGTTCAAGTGGCGGGTGTGGAAGGAGGCATTCCACTACTTCTTCCTCGACGAGCGTTTCCTGCCACGCATGACCCGTGGCTGCCTGCAGGCGATCCGCCGCGGCTTCCACCCGTCCCACAGCGACAACCGCCCGCTCGCCGAGCACGTCCTGCGCCGGCAGGTGATCAGCACGGAGGTCGCGCCATGATGAACGGTACCTCCCTGGTTCTCGGCGAGCCCCTGGAAGGCGCCGCCACCAACCGCGATGCGCGCCTGCGGCACTTTCTCGGCCGCCACGGGCGCGGCTGCATGGCCTACTCGACGCTGCAACCGGGCCTGGAGTATTTCATCCACGACTCGCTCGGCTACCTCGCCTACCTGCCCTTGCGCCATCCGCTGTTCGCGCCGGGCCGGCTGCATGTGGTGATCGGCGACCCCATCGCCGCGCCCGCCGACTACGAGGCGCTACTGGATGCCTACCTGGCCGCGCCGGGTGCGGCGGCCACGGTGTTCCTGGAAATCGGCGCGGCCTTCGCCGATATCCTCGCCCGGCGCGGCCTGCCGGTGAACGAGATGGGCATCGAGTGGGAAATCGACCTGCCGACCTTCGACAGCGATCTGCGCGGGCCTGCCTTCGCCCATCTGCGGCGCTGGCGCAACAAGGCGCGCAAGGACGGCGTGGAAGTGGCCGAGGGACGCATCACCGACCTCGACGCCGACGAACTGCTCGCCCTCAGCCGGCAATGGCTGCAACGCAAGGGCGGCCACGAGTTCATCGGCCTCAACCGGCCGCTGCTGCTGGAGAATGAGCCGGATGCCCGCTATTTCTGGGCGACTCGCGACGGCCGCCTGCTGAGCCTGGCGATCTTCGACCCGCTGTACCGCGACGGCCAGGTGATCGGCTACCTGCATAATCTGTCGCGTACCCTCGCCGAAGCGCCCCACGGCACCAACGACCTGATCGTGCTGGAGGCGATCCGCCGCTTCCAGGCCGAAGGCCGCGAGGTGCTGTCCCTCGGCCTGTCGCCTTTCGCCGAGGTGGAAAACGGGCCCTATCCGCACCGCGCCTACCTGACCGGGCTGTTCCGCTTCATGTTCCGCCACTGCCCGTTCATCTACCCGTTCCAGGGCAACTACTTCCACAAGGACAAGTACCGCGGCCGCTCCTTCAAGGTGTACCTGGCCTCGGTCCCGGCGCTGAACCTGTACCGGGTGCTGGGGGTGTTCAAAGCGCTCAAGGTGTTCTGACCATGACCAGCCTGACCGTTCGCCACCCACAACTACGCAGCCAGTTGCTCGCACTGCGCGATGCCTATGCGCAGCCCCGCCCCTGGCGCTCCACCTGGCAACTGGCAAGCACCCTGGTGCCGCATTTCGTGCTGACCTGGCTGACCTACCGCCACTGGAACGGGCCGTTGTGGATCACCCTGGCCCTGCTCTATGCCAACAGCCTGTTCCTCAACCGCCTGTTCGTGCTGTTCCACGACCTCATGCACGGCTCGATGTACCGCTCGCGGCGGCTGGGCAACCTGCTCGGCACCCTGACCAGCCTGCTGCTGTTCATGCCGGCCCATCACTGGCAGTACGAGCATAACTTCCACCACGCCAGTTCCAACGACCTCGGCCGGCGCGGCTACGGCGACATGCCGCTGCTGACGGTGCGCGAGTATCACGCTCTGCCCCCCTGGCGACGTCTGTGCTACCGGGTGCTGCGGCATCCGCTGTTCCTCTTCGGCCCGCATGCACTGTACAAGCTGGTGCTCTTCCCAAGGGTGGTGGCCAACCCGGCCTGGCCGGTGCGAGTGAAGCGCTCGGTGTACCTGACCAACCTGGCGCTGCTGGCGATCTTCCTCGGCCTCTGGGCGGCCGGGCTGGAGCGGCTGTTCTGGATCCAACTGGCGAGCTTCGCCATCAGCACACCGACCACGGTGTTCCTCTTCTACATCAACCACCACTTCGAGCAGTCGCAGTGGCGCGCGCCGGCCCAGTGGAATTTCGTCGACGCGGCGCTGCGCGGCACCTCGGTGCTGATCTATCCGCCCTGGATGCGCTGGTTCGCCGCCGGCATCGGCATGCACTGCATGCACCACCTGGTGCCGAAAATCCCCAACTACAACCTGGAGCGCTGCTGGAAGGAAAGCCCGCTGTTCGACCAGGCCACGGTGATCCCCTTCCGCGACAGCCTGGCGGCGACCCGGCTGCGCCTTTGGGACGAGGACAAGCAGCGCTACGTGGGCGCCGAGGGCTATCGGCGTGGCTGATACCGGTCGTCAGCGCGGCTCTTTTCCGCCGGGGCGCTGTCTACCTTTAGGTATGTTTTTCCACAGCAGGAGGCAAATAATGACCACCACCCCGCTGGATATCGATGCCGCCATGAAGCTTGCGTCCGAAGCCTTCCAACCCTACGGGTGCGTGACCAGCGCCAACCCCGAGGACGACAGCTTCGGCTTCACCGTGATGAGCAGCGCCGGAGCGGAGGTGCTCGCCGTGCCGCACGTACCGCGCACCCAGTACGCCAACCCGCTGCGGCTGTGCGGCGTGATCGAACAGGCGCGGCTGGATCTCCTGCACAAGGGCTGCCATCTCGATCCCTGGACCATGCCCTACATCACCGATCCTTCGGCGATTCCGGAGACACCGCCGAATTACTAGGCGGGTCCCTTCATTCGCGGATGAATCCGCCCCCGCAAACGGAGCGCAGCACCAGGCCGCTTTGGTAGGAGCCAGCTCTGCTGGCGATGCTTCCGTGTGGCCGCCTTCGCCAGCAGAGCTGGCTCCTACATAAAGCAAAGCACGCTCGGCGACGCATCCGTAGGAGCGAAATTCATTCGCCCAAAGGGCCCCGGACCAGCGAGCACATGGGCGGGCGACACCGCGCATGGCTCCAGGTTCCCTGCCGTCAATCGGCCTTTCGATACTGTGAGCCAATGCCCAGCCTGGCTCATTCCATCCGAAACTTTCGATATTCCTCCCGGTCGGTTCTAGGAAGCGGGCCCGTCCGCGCCCGACCTGCCGACAGGAGGATGCCGCATGCCCAATCTCGCCCGCGAGCCACAGGAACGGCTCGCCGCGGATCGCTTCCATGAGCTGTTCGTTCGATTCCAGGCCGTCCGCGCCACCAGCGAGGCGATCTGCGCGCCGCTGGCCATCGAAGACTTCGTCGTCCAGAGCATGCCCGACGTCAGCCCGCCGAAGTGGCATCTGGCGCATGTGAGCTGGTTCTTCGAGGCATTCATCCTGCAACCCTACCTGCGCGGCTATCAGCCCCTCGATCCACGCTACGACCACCTGTTCAACTCTTACTACCAGACCCACGGCACGCCGTTTCCCCGCGCCAACCGGGGCCTGCTGTCGCGACCGACGGTGAGCCAGGTCTACAGCTATCGCCAGCACGTCGACCTGGCCATCGGCGACCTGCTCGCGCATCCGCCCGCCGAACATGCCGAGGAGATCGCCCGCCGCGTGGAGCTGGGTCTGCAGCACGAACAGCAACACCAGGAACTGCTGTTGATGGACATCAAACACATCCTGGCGCAGAACCCGCTGCTGCCGGCCTATCGCAGCGATTTGCGCCCCGCTCCGTTGCAGGCGGCCGGGATGACACGCTGGCAACGCTATCCCAGCGGCCTGCGGCAGATCGGCCACGGCGGCGACGGCTTCGCCTTCGATTGCGAGACGCCCCGCCACCGCCAGTTCCTCGAGGATTTCCGCGTGGCCAGCCGGCCGGTGACCAACGGCGAGTACCTCGCCTTCATCGAAGACAAGGGCTATGAGCGTTCCGACCTCTGGCTGGCCGACGGCTGGACGCTGAGTCGCCAGGCCGGCTGGCGGGCGCCGCTGTACTGGCAACGTGTGGACGGCGCTTGGTGCGAGATGACCCTCGGCGGCCTGCGTCCGCTGGATCATGAGGCGCCGGTCTGCCACGTCTCCTTCTTCGAGGCCGATGCCTTCGCCAGTTGGGCCGGCGCGCGCCTGCCGAGCGAGGCGGAGTGGGAAGTCGCCGCCCAAGGCATGCCGGTGCGCGGCAATTTCCTCGAAACCGACTATCTGCAACCCGTCGCGGCCACGACCGCCAGCGAGATGCCCGGACAGTTGTTCGGCGACGTCTGGGAATGGACCGCCAGTGCCTACCGCCCTTACCCCGGCTTCCGCCCGTTGCCCGGCAGCCTGGGCGAATACAACGGTAAGTTCATGTCCGGACAGATGGTTCTGCGCGGCGGGTGTTGCGCGACGCCGCAGAGCCACGTCCGCGCCAGTTACCGCAACTTCTTCTATCCCGGCATGCGCTGGCAGTTCGCCGGGCTGCGCCTGGCCAGGGAGGCATGAGCATGACCGTGCACTTCCACGACCAGCGCCAACGCGCTGCCTGCGCCTCGCTGCGCGATGAGACGCTGGCCGGCTTCGCCACCGATCCCAAGGCCGTGCCGCCGAAGTTCTTCTACGACCGGCGCGGTTCCGAGCTGTTCGAGGCGATCTGCTGCCAACCGGAGTACTACCCGACGCGCACCGAAGAAGCCATTCTCGCCCGCGCCGCCCACGACATCGCCGAGATCGCCGGGCGGGACACCAATCTGGTGGAACTGGGCAGCGGCGCCAGCCGCAAGGTGCGCCTGCTGCTGGAAGCGCTGCATCCGGCCAGCTACCTGGGGATCGACATTTCCAAGGATTTCCTGCTCGACAGCACGCAGCGCCTGGCCAACGACTATCCCTGGCTCGACGTGCATGCGGCCTGCGCCGACTTCTCTCAACCGATGACGTTGCCGGAAGGCTTCGACGACCATCATCCGCTGGCGTTCTTTCCCGGCTCCAGCATTGGCAACTTCGACCCGGAAGACGCCCGGCGCTTCCTCGGCAACATCCACGAGCTATTGCCGGAGGGTGGCGGCCTGTTGATCGGCGTCGATCTGGTGAAGGACAAGGACATCCTGGAGGCCGCCTACAACGACGAGGCCGGCGTCACGGCGGCCTTCAACCGCAACCTGCTGGAACGCATCCGCCAGGAACTGGACAGCGACATCGACCCCAGCCGCTTCGAGCACCATGCGTTCTACAACGAAGCGGCGTCACGCATCGAAATGCACCTGATTAGCCCGGAGGCGCAGCAGGTGCGTATCGAAGAAACGTGCTTCGACTTCACCGCCGGCGAAAGCCTGCACACGGAGAACTCCTACAAATACACCGCCGCCAGCTTCCGCGACCTGGCCGGCAGCGCCGGTTTCGACACGGTGGCCACCTGGACCGATCCGAGGGAGCTGTTCAGCGTGCATTACCTGCAGCGCGTGGCGTGAGCGGAACCAAGGCTAACGAACGCCGCGCGCTTTTCGTGGGAGCCAGCTCTGCTGGCGATGCTTCGCAGCCGAACCGCAGCACCGCACCCTTTCCGCTACACCACGCCCATACCGTTCGCCAGGTCGTCGAAGATTTCCGGCACCAGCGCCGCCGTATCCTTTTCATCCAGGCGTCGACGGGCCTCGGCACTGGATTCGGAGGTGCCGCCGATCAGGCGCAGCAACCGTAGCCCGCGTTCTGTCAGGACGAAGTTTTCCCCGGTACCGCCACGTTCCTCCGGACGGGGTTCGATGAAGCCGCCGTTGAACAGCACGGCTTCGTAATCCGCCGCGTCCTGCTTCATGGCGTCCAGGTTGCCCACCGGCAACCCGGCAGCCGAATGCTCCTGCGCCAGCTCTTCGGCATAGGCGCGCGGCGCGAAATTCTTACCCGCGGACTCCTGGACCTTGAGCAGCAGGCGTTCGATGAGATCCCAGTTGTAGGCCATACCCGATCTCCTCCGGTTGCCGGTCTGCGGCGCCCGAACGGCGCCCTCTATGCATTCCGACCTACCGGCGGCCGGGATGGTTCGAGACGAACGAGCCCCGACGCGCCCGGTCTGAACACACAGGCCCGATCTTCACGAGGATTGCCGCAACATGCCGTTCATCGCCCCACGTTACCCCGTCTGCTTGCTGCTCGCCCTGTTGTCTTCCTTTATCCCGGCCGCCCATGCCGAAGACGCGCTGCGCATCGAGCAGTTGCAACGCTGCGGAGACCTGCTGGAGCAGGAGCGCCAGGAATTCTGCCTGCGCATCCGGGGGCTGGAAGACGGAGACCTGCGCGTGTCGCTCGGCGAGCGGGCACTGCCCGCCGCGAGCATCCGCCGCGAGGGCAAGCAACTCCGGCTGAGCCTCGCCAGCGCCGATCACCGAAGCGCTCCGCTCTGGCTGGAACAGGGCGAACGCCGCAGTAACCCGGTATGGCTGTCGTTACGCGGCAGCCACGTTCTCGCCGCCACCCCGGCGGAGGTGGCGAAGAACATGGACGGGCTGACCACTTACGTCGATCTGGTCAGCCTGATCATCGAAGAGCGCTTCGATGGTCTCGAGGAGGCCAGACGCCTGGCGGACAAGTACGGCGCCCGGGTAGTCGGCGCCATCGCCCCGCTGAACACCTACCAGCTTCGCCTGCCAGTGAAGAATCTCACCGAACGCGACGCCCTGCTGCTGCGCCTGGGCAGCGAGACCAGCGTCGATGCCGTGATAGTCGAGGAATCCGCGGCGGAGGGCGAAGCCGAGGTAGAGCCGGCGCAGGAGAAACCGGACCAGGACGAATGGGCCGCCAATCGCTTCGTCGATGCGGTGAACTACTACCGTCGACGTATCCCGGCGGGCGAGTCGCCGATTAAACCCACACCGATCCGCATCGGCATCATCGAACGCAACGTCGACTTCGATGCCCCGGATTTCGCCCGGTATCTCGGCGATTGCCGCCCGCAACAGCCACGCACCTGCCTGTACGCCCGCGACGCGAACAAGCCGGACAACCACGGCTCCACCGTGGCCGGAATTCTCGCCGCGCACTGGAACAAGGGGGGCAACACGGGCTTTCTCAGCGGCCTGGAAAAGGCCAGCGGCGGCTTCGAGGTGATCGTCGAACGCAACTCGGACGCCGGCATTACCGCCAACATCGCCGCCTCGGTGAACCTGGTGGAAGACGGCGTGCGGGTGCTCAACTGGAGCTGGGGCATCCACCGTGTCGGCGCCAAGGACATTCAGGGCGACGAGGTCGATTCGCTGATCCGTTCGGGATTGGCCATGAGCGGCTATGAAGAGCTACTGGAGGAGTTCTTCCTCTGGCTGCGCAGCAAGCACCCGGACGTGGTGGTGGTCAACTCGGCGGGCAACGGATCGTCCTTCTCCGGCACCGACGAGTACCGCCTGCCCTCCTCCTTCGTCACCGACCAGTTGCTGGTGGTTGGCGGCCACCAGCGCAGCGGCCGCACCGACGTGGCGGTGGACGACCCGGCCTACGTGACCAAGCGCAGTTCGTCGAACATCGACATGCGGGTCGACATTACCGCCTCGGCCTGCGCCCACGCCTCGACCCTGCGCGCCGACCAGCGCGGCGACGTGCACTGCGGTACCTCCTACGCCACGCCGATGGTCACCGGCATCGTCGCCGCCATGCTGTCGATCAACCCGACCCTGACCCCGGAGCAACTGCGCATGCTGCTCCGGCGCAGCGCCATGACCATCGGCGGCGACTACGACTTCGAGCCGATGGACGCCGACGACCTGACCGCGCCGATCCTGCCGTCCGAACGCAACTACGAGTTGAACAACGAGGACGTCGGCCGTTCCGCCCGGCTGGACATGCAAAAGGCGCTGGACCTGGCCGTACAGAGCCGCGACCGGGTGCGCTGAGGCATACCGGATGAACTTTCCCGATACTTCGGCAATCCACCGGACAGGCCCTGCCGCAACGAAAGGAGCCCCCGATGAAAATCTTCATAGCCCTGGCCAGCGCGCTTTCCCTGCTGGCCGCCGTGCCCGCCCAGGCGTCCTGCACGCCGGAAGAAGCCACCGCGAAAGCCGAACAACTGGCCGCCAAGGTCAACGAACTCACCCAAAGCGATCCGGAGAAAGCCGCCGAAATAAACGAGGAATTGAAGCGGATGAAGGTCGAGCGTACCGCCGAAGAACTGGAGAGCGAATGCGCCGCCTACGACAAACGCCTGCAGGAACTGGAAGAGGCCGAAAAGAAAGCGGCGGAGGATTGAGGCCATTGGCGGGCGGGCGAGTGAATTCGCCCTGTAGTCGAGCCATTCGACCACCCGGACTTTTCCAGCCCTCAATACGCCTCGTAGCGCCGTTCGATGGCCTGGTAAGTACCATTGCTGCGAATGGTCGCCAGGCCCCGGTTGAACTTGTCCCGCATCGACGCGGTGCGGAAACCGACATGGTAGGGCGTCGGCGGAAAGAGTTGGTACAGGGTCAGCGGCTGCGTCACATCGACCTGATCGGCGACTTCCCGATTGAAGTAATTGAGGATGCGCAGGTCTCCCACCACGACATCGATGCGTCCGCTGTAGAGCAGACGGTTACGGGCAATCTGGAGGGCTTCTTCGCGGTAGCGCGGGTTGCTCTCCGCCATGCTCTGGAATTCCGGGCCAAGCAGGTAGCGGGCTCGCTGGAAGGCGCTCACCGAGTAGCGACCGAGGTCGGCGATGCTGTGAATGTCGTATTTCCGCGAGGCCAGAGCGGCCGCAACATTGTGATACTGGATGTAGACGTCGGAATAGGCCACGTCGAGCTGGCTGAACCGGTTGGTGGTGGCGATGCCGTCCAGCTCACCCCGTTTCAGCATCAGGTGCAGGCGCTCCATCGGCAGGTAGTGGGCTTCGATGGTATAGCCGGCACTGCGGAACGCCGCGTCGACGATGTCGTATTCCAGCCCACGGTGCTCATTCTCGAAGATATACGGCGGTTTGTGCGTTCCGAAGCCCATCCGCACCGGATCGGCCGAGACGCCGACAGCCAACCAGAGCAGGCCCCAACCCAGAACACCCCTACCCATGCATACCCCTGCCACTGCCCACGCTGCTTACGCCTCCGGCGTCGGCCGGCGGGTGCCGTGCTGTAACGAGGAAGCCACGAAACGACAGTTTAGTGCTCCGCTCCGCAAATGACGACGGCCTGGGGGGGAAAGCCGGACGGCCAGCAGTGGGCGCGCCCGGCCGGTGGATCGCCGGTGGATTAGAGAATGTCGTCAGGCTGGACGACGATCCAGTTCTTGTCCGCGGTGACCGGCACGCCGGCCTTGGCCTGGGCTTCGGCGTTCCGTTTGATCATCGCGTCGATCTGGTCCATGTACTTGGCCTTGCGGTTCACCCAGAGGTGGATGCCGCCCTTCGCCACGTCGGTGCCGTGGAACAGCATGTAGCCATCGCTGCTGGGCGTATCGCCGGCCACCAGGATCGGCTTCTTCCACTCATCGATGTAGGTGAGGATGGCCGCGTACTTGCCGGACATCCAGGTCGCCGGGGTCCACAGGTAGGGGGTCATTTCCAGGGCCAGGTTGGCCTTTTCGTCATAGCTCCCGCTGGCGATCTGCTTGCGGGCGGTAGTCACGGCACCGGTGGCGCGGTCCTTCAGCAAGGTGGTGACGCCGATGACGTTTTCCGGCTTGACCTTGTAGCCGTACTTCGGATCGGACGCCACCATGCGCACCAGCTCCTCATGGGCGGCGGTCATGATGTACACCTCGATGCCGTTCTCCTGCAGCAGATTCATCAGCTCGACCTGCCCGGTGAAGATCTTCGGCGGGTTGATCTCGATGGTCTTGACCGCATCGCCTTCGTAATAGGTACTGGGGATCGGCTTGCCGTAGGCCATCAACTCATCGACATAGCCCTTCAGTTCCTTCAGGGTGAAGCCGGAGAACACCTGCGCCACCCAGGGGTAGCAGACCATGTCGTCGATTTCGCAGAGCCGGTAGTAGTAGCTGTTCAGGCTTTCCTTGTGGCCGTTGACGTCCTTGAAGGGAATCAGCTTTAGCGATGGGTCGATGCTGTCGCGGGTCAGCACTCCTTTCATTTCCATGAACGGCAACAGCGACTCTTCCAGGTCGAAGCGATAGCTGGTGTTGTCCATGTCGAACACGGCATAGGCGCCGGAGTTGGCGTGGGCCTTGGCCAGCTCGTTCAGTTGCTTGGCGGCCGGTTCCGGCCAGTGCTTCAACTCGACGGCCGGGGCCTGGCCGGCGAGGCCGATGCAGAACAGTCCTGCCAGTAGCGTGCGTGCAAACGTCATAGTTCGTATCCCTGAGTGCGCGATGGGGCGAGGAAGCCGCCGCGAAACGGCGACCGCCTGACCGTAACAAGGCGCGCAGCGTGGCAAGGCTTCGTTACCGACTCATGACATTCCGATTACGCCGCCACCCTGTTCATTTGCGACAGACCGACACCGCGACCCACGTCATGCCGCGTCATCAGCCGGGGAAATATCCGCCGATTCATCGCGGCATAGAGTCTGGCGGCTAGACTCTCCAGCCAATGCACGGATGGGATCGCCCCATCACCAGCCCAGGAGAACAACGATGCGCAAAGCCGAATACCAACAGCGCGGCCCCGTACCGCAGGACGTGATCGATGCCGTGGAGTTCGAGTTGCCGCCACCGGCCGCCGGCCAAGTGCTGGTCAAGGTGCTGGCCGCACCGATCAACCCCTCCGACGTGCTCACCCTGACCGGCGAATACGGCATGTTGCCGCCGCTACCGGCGGTGGGCGGCAACGAAGGCGTCGGCCGCGTCGAGGCGCTGGGGCCGGAGGTCGGCTCGCTGAAGGTCGGCCAGACCGTGCTTCTACCGGCCGGCTGCGGCACCTGGACCACGCATCTGGTGGCTGCGGCGAACAAGCTGATCCCGCTGCCGGATGCCGATCCGCAGCAACTGGCGATGCTTACCGTCAATCCGCCGACCGCCTACCTGATGCTGCGTGAGTTCGTCGACCTGCAACCGGGCGACTGGGTGATCCAGAACGTCGCCAACTCCGGCGTCGGCAGTTACCTGATCCAACTGGCCAAGCTGCGCGGACTGAAGACGGTCAACGTGGTGCGCCGCGAATCGGCGGTGGCCGGTGTCCAGGCCGAAGGGGGCGACGTGGTGCTGGTGGACGGCCCCGACCTGCACAAGCGGGTGCGCGAGGCGACCGGCGGCGCGGCCATCCGCCTGGGCATCGATGCCGTGGGCGGACGCGCCACCGACCACCTGGCCGCCTGCCTGGCCGAAGGCGGCACCCTGGTGAACTACGGCATGATGAGCGGCGAGCCGTGCCAGTTGTCGCCGGCCTCCTCGGTATTCCGCGACATCACCCTGCGCGGCTTCTGGCTGGCCCGCTGGTTCCGCAACGCCAGTCCGGCGGATCAGATGAAGGTCTACGGCGAACTGACCCAACTGATCGCCAGCGGCAAACTTCACGCCCGCATCGCCGCGACCTACGACGTCAGCGAGATCAAGCAGGCGGTGGCCGCAGCAGCCAGCGGCGAACGCGACGGGAAGATCCTGATCGTGCCGAAGTGACGGCCCCTGCCGGCCCGAGGCTCGTTGTAGGGTGAGGGGCGGGGCGTCCGTCACACCGGGAGTCCCGGAACATCGATGCCCATTCGCGAGCAAGCTCGCTCCTACAACAGAACGAACCGTTGGGGCGAATGCATTCGCCCCAACACGGACTGGCTTTTCGTAGGAGCCAGCTCTGCTGGCGAAGCGCCCGACCCGTTACTCCGCAGCCGGCTTCTTGCGCTTGAGCGGTGCCATGCCGTCCTGGCTGACGACGGCCGAAGGCGTGCCGGTCTTCGGCCGGCTGGCGGACTTGCGCTTCGGAGCGGCCTTGGCGGCGGCCTTCTTGTCGCCCGCCTTGTCCTTTTTCTTCTTGGTCCCGGCCGCCTTGCCCGAGGCCTTGAGGTTCTTCGGCCCCTGGTAGGTACCCTTGAGACCCTTGATCACCCGCCGCTCGAAGCGCTGCTTGAGGTAGCGCTCGATGCTCGACATCAGGTTCCAATCGTTGTGGCAGATCAGCGAGATCGCCAGCCCCTCGCCGCCGGCCCGCCCGGTACGGCCGATGCGGTGCACGTACTCGTCGCCGGAGCGCGGCATGTCGAAGTTGATCACCAGGTCCAGCCCCTCGATATCCAGGCCGCGCGCCGCCACGTCGGTGGCCACCAGGACCTTCACCCCGCCCTGCTTGAGGCGCTCGATGGCCAGCTTGCGTTCCTTCTGGTCCTTCTCGCCGTGAAGGACGAAAACCTTGTAGTCGCCAGCCACCAGATGGCCGTAGAGCCGATCGGCCTGGGCACGGGTATTGGTGAAGACGATCGCCTTCTGATAGGCCTCGTTGGCCAGCAGCCACTCCACCAGCTTCTCTTTGTGAGCGGGGTCGTCGGCCGTGATGATCTGTTGGCGGACGCCCTCGTTCAGCTCGCGCACGCTGTTCAGCAGCAGATGTTGCGGCTCGCGCAGCACCTCACCGACCATTTCGCGTAGCGCGGCACCGCCGGTGGTGGCGGAGAACAGCATGGTCTGCTGGCGGCCGGCACACTCCCCGGCCAGGCGGCGCACGTCATCGGCGAAGCCCATGTCGAGCATGCGATCGGCTTCGTCCAGCACCAGTACCTCGACCTCCTTCAAGTCCAGGTTGCCGGCGTTCAGGTGCTCCAGCAGGCGCCCCGGCGTGCCGATCAGCACGTCCGGCACCTTGCGCAGCAGGGCGGCCTGGACCTTGAAGTCCTCGCCGCCGGTGATCAGGCCGGACTTGATGAAGGTGAACTGGGAGAAACGTTCCACTTCCTTCAACGTCTGCTGGGCCAGTTCGCGGGTCGGCAACAGGATCAACGCACGGATGCGTACGCGCGGCTGGGCATCGCCGATCAGCCGGTTGAGCAGCGGCAGGACGAAGGCGGCAGTCTTGCCGCTGCCGGTCTTCGCCGTCACCCGCAGGTCGTGTCCCTCCAGGGCCGGCGGAATGGCCGCCGCCTGGACCGGCGTCGGCTCGACGAACTTCAGCTCGGCCACGGCTTTCAGCAGGCGTTCATGCAGGGCGAATTGGGAGAACACGGGGTTACCTCGACGAAGACCGAAAAAACAGGGTGCATAGCCTAACGTGTGTCGCGCCGGAAAACCCGTAATCCGTGCATTGCATCGTGAACCGGCGGACGATCCGCGCGTTATCCTGCGCGCCAGCCCACCAACGACGGCTTGCGCAACGACGGCCGACGCGGGATCGTAGGCCCACTTCGCGCCGCCGGCGCATCAAGGAGACCCCATGCTGAAACCCTCCCGCTTCGCCCTGCTCGGCACCGGCCTGGCACTGATCCTGAGCGCCCAGCACGGCCTCGCCGCGCCGAAACACGACAAAGGCAGTCACCAGGGCGGCCACGAGAGTGGCGGCGCCAGTGTCCAGATCAGCGGCCCGACCATCGACATCGGCCGGGTACGCATCGTCCTCGGCGAGAACCGCAACCTGATCGGCCCGACCACCGCCCTGCCGCCGGGCGTCAGCAAGAACCTCGAGCGTGGCAAGCCGCTGCCGCCCGGTATCGCGAAGAATTTCGACGGCCGCATCCAGAGCCAGTTGCCGCACTACGACGGCTACGAATGGAAGCAGGTCGGCCGCGACGTGGTGCTGGTGGCCATCGCCACGGGAATCGTCTACGAAGTGCTGCGCAACGTACTCGACTGAGCGGCACCCGACCGACCCACAGCCCGGAGAACTTCACGCGATCCGGCGACTCCAACCAGCGAATCCGCGGCCGCAACAGGCCGCGGTATCCGGTCGGCCATCGCCGGATCGTGCGCCATCCCCGGATGCGCCCCGTCGTGGTCCGTCGTCGGCAGCCTGGATGGAGCGGAACGCATCGATGAAACCTTCCCTGATCTATTACGTGGCCGCCAGCTTGGACGGCTATATCGCCCGCCCCGATGGGCGCATCGACTGGCTGCAGCCTTTCGAGGACAGCGGCGAAGACCACGGCTACAAGCACTTCTACGCCAACATCGACGGCCTGCTGATGGGCCGCGCGACCTACGAAGCCCTGCTGGCCATGGGCATCGACTGGCCGTACCCCGGCAAGCCGTGCATCGTCCTGACCCGCGCCGAGCACCTGCCCATCGCTTCCTCCGACGTCCGCCTGCGACATGACCTGCCGGCGGAGGCCATCGCCGAGCTGGAAGCGTCCGGCTGCCGGCGCATCTGGCTGGTGGGAGGCGGATCGCTGGCCGGCACTTGCTACGCCGCCGGACTGCTCGACGAACTGGTGGTCAACATGGTGCCGTACCTCCTGGGTGCGGGCATCCCGATGTTCGCCACCGGCCTCGAACACGGCCTCACCTTGCTGGACCAGCGGCATTTCGCCAACGGCGTGGTGCAGATGCACTATCGGTTGCAGGCGGATACGGATAGTCAGGAGGTCGCCGCGTGACCATCTTTCGCATTGCCGCCGCCTGTCTGTTGGACGCCCAGGGCCGCCTGCTGCTGGTACGCAAACGCGGCACCCGGGCCTTCATGTTGCCGGGCGGCAAGCATGAGCCGGGGGAGTCGGCGTTGGAAGCCGTCCTGCGCGAATTGAGCGAAGAGATCGAACTGTCGCTGCCAGCGGAGGCCCTGCACTATCTCGGGCGTTTCCAGGCGCCGGCCGCCAACGAGCCGGATTGCCGGGTGGATGCCGATGTCTTTTGTGCCCGCCTTCTCCATCCAGTGCGAGCAGCCGCCGAGCTGGAGGAACTCGCCTGGCTCGATCCGGGCAGCCCATTGCCGGACAGCCTTGCCCCGCTGCTGCGCGAGCAGGTGTTGCCCGTGCTGCAACGGCATCTGGAGGCCGAGACGGCCTGATCTCAGACGCGGGCCTCGCGGGCGGCGCCGAGGGTGCGGACGTACTCGGCGAACGCGACGCAGGGCCCGTCCAACGCCATCCCGGCTTCGAAGTTGTCGCGCTTGGGATTGGCCCGCGACCATTGGCAGACCACGTCCACGTCGATATAGCGGGTGTGGTCTTCCGCCTCGCGGATTTTCAGGCACAACGCCAGTTCGCTGCCGGCCTCGATCGGCGCATCGGAAATCAGCCGGAAACCGCCGAACGAGATGTCGCCGGCATAGCCCAGCAGTTCATCGTTCTCACGCAGGAGAACCCGGACACGGAATTGGTTGCGAAAGGTGACGCGGCGGTGTTGGCGCATGCTCTCTTCACACTTCTCAGGGTGCTGGGCTGTCGTCAGCCCGGTGGCCGCCGTGTGCGGTCGGCCATCGGGCTGCGGAGTCTCGTCAGAGCGCGGATATTACCTTCCGCCTTTATCAATCGTTCTCAAAACCCATCAAAACAGCGCTTTTCCATCACATTTCCGGCTTCAGGCCGGAGCAGCCGCCGCCAGTCCCGCGCGCATGTTTGCCGCATCGCGACCGAAGCTGCGTGCCGCCTGCACCAGGCAGAGCATGGCAAGGAACAACGCGGCCGGAATCAGGTACATGGCGTCATGCAGGCCGACCGCCTTGAAGGCTTCGGTCATCTCGACGGCCCCCGCCGCGCCCATCGCCGCCTGGGCGAAGTGATCGGAGAGCAGCCCCACCACCACCGGCCCCAGGCCGCCGCCGAGCAGGTACAGCCCGGCGAAAAACAGGGCCATGGCGGTGGCACGCAGGCGCGGCTCGACCACATCCTGGATCGAGGTATAGACGCAGGTATAGAAGTTGTAGGAGAACAGCCAGCCGATGCTGAATACCGTCACGAACAGGCCGATCTCGATCCGCCCCGAGAACAGCGCGAAGCCGGTGGCGACAGAAGCGACGAACATGCTGAAGGCGCCGAACAGCAAGCGTCCACGCTCGTTCCTCAGGTGCAGGCGGTCGGCGACCCAGCCGCCCAGGGTCAGCCCGATCAGGCCGGTGACGCCGACGATGACGCCGGTCGCCAGTGCCGCCTGTTGCAGCGAAAGCAGGAAGTAGCGCTGCAGCATCGGCACCATGAAGGAGTTGCAGGCGTAGGTGGCGAAATTGAAGGTCAGCCCGGCGATCACCAGCCACCAGAAAGTGCGGATCGCCAGGACCTTGCGCAGCGGCTTGTCCACCGGTGTGGTGGCGCTTTTCACCGCCTCGGCCGCGCCGCGCTGCGGCTCCTTGATGAAGAACATGAACAGCGCCAGGACCAGGCCGGGCACGGCCGCGATGAAGAAGGGCGCGCGCCAGCTATCGAACGCCTTGACCATGGCGCCGATGGTGAAATACGCCAGCAGCAGCCCCAGCGGCAGGCCGAGCATGAAGATGCCCATGGCGCGGGCACGCCGGTGCGCCGGGAAGAGGTCGCCGATCAGCGAGTTGGCCGCCGGCGCGTAGCTGGCCTCGCCCACGCCGACGCCCATGCGCACCAGCAGGAAGCTCCAGAAGTTCCAGGCCAGGCCGTTGACGGCAGTCAGCCCGCTCCAGGCCGCCAGGCCCCAGCCCATGATCTTGCGCCGCGCCCCGGTATCGGCGAGGCGCCCGAGCGGTACCCCGGCGATGGCATAGATGATGGTGAACGCCGTGCCGATCAGGCCGATCTGGAAATCGCTGAGGCTCCACTCCATCCGGATCGGCTCGATGATGATCGCCGGGATGGTGCGGTCGAAGAAGTTGAACAGGTTGGCGAGGAACAGCAGGCACAGGATGCGCCATGCATTCGCCGCTTGCGGGGGATGCTGCATTGAGTCGTTCTCGATCCGATTGTTGTTATTGGAAAACGCAAGACACGCCAAGGCTTCCGGGCAATCTAGAAGCTGCGCCCGTTGCTGTCTGCGAACATTCGTAGGTTTTATGTAACGCGATGCGATGACGCGGAGACGGAAGGGATAAGCGAGGCATTCGAAGGGTCATGTCGTCGTCCTTTACGACCAGGGCAAAATCCATATACCCGGGCAGTCTAGAACAATTCGCTATAACTGTGATTACCAATTAGTAGAAAAGCACGGCTGCCTTACCGGAACGGCGCTTGCCCCGTCTCTATACTGATGCCAGATTGCCATTGCGATCCGTCGGACTGTCGGCCCACATCAAGGAGAAGCTGCGCTATGGAATGGATGGGGCTGCGTTTTCTCTCCAGTCTGCCCGAGGATGGGCAGGTCATTCTGGAATGCACCCACGACCCGCTGCTTGTTCTGCTGGCCTATCTGGTCGCCTCCATCGCCAGCCTGACGACGCTGGGCATGGCCGAGCGGATCGGCTATGCGGCCCACGAGCGGGCCCGCCTGTTCTGGCGCTGGGGCGGGGCCTTCTGCCTGGCAGGCGGCATCTGGGCGATGCACTTCATCGCCATGCTGGCCTTCAATGCACCGGTGCCGTTGCGCTATGACCTGCTGGGCACCGTCATCTCCCTGCTGATCGCCTTCATTGCCGCCCTGCTGGCGATGAATACGCTCAGCCATGCCCGCCTGCAGCCGTCCCAGTATCTGATCGCCGCGGTGTGCATCGGCCTGGGCATCGCGGCCATGCACTACAGTGGCATGGCCGCCCTGCGTTCCGAGGCCACCCTGTACTACGACGCCGGGTTGTTCGTGTTATCGGTGTTCCTTGCCATCGCCGTCAGCCTGGCCGCCTTGCTGCTGGCGCTGTACTTCCGCCACGGCAACGGCATTCTCAACCTGTTGTTGAAGTACCTGGCCAGCCTAGTGATGGGTGGCGCCATCGTTTCCATGCACTTCACCGGCATGTGGGCGCTGCACCTGGTGGTGCCCGTGGGGACGCCGCTGGCCTTGCAGGGCGCGTCGGAGGTGCTGCCGCTGGCCCTGAGCCTGGGCTTGGTGACACTGCTGATCCTCGGTGGCGGGCTCAGCGCGGTCTGGGCCGACCGCAAGCTGGAAAGCAAGGAGCGCGACCTGCTGCGGGTCAATACCCTGCTCAGCCAGCTGGACCAGGCCCGTACCTCGTTGCAGATGGCGGCGCACTATGACGCCCTGACCAACCTGCTCAACCGCCGCGGCTTCAACGAGGTGTTCGCCGAGCGCTTGGAGGAACACGCGCAACGCCACCAGTCCCTGGCGGTGATGTTCCTCGATATCGATCACTTCAAGCGGATCAACGACAGCCTCGGCCACGATGCCGGCGACGAGCTGCTCAAAGTGGTGGCGGAGCGCCTGAGCGGCACCTTTCGCGAACAGGACGTGGTGGCCCGTTTCGGCGGCGACGAATTCTGCGTGCTGGCCAGCCTGCACAACGCCGACGAGGCCCGCGACCTGGCCCAGCGGGCGATCCAGGCGATGAAGGAACCCATCGCCCTGGCCGGGCGCTGCATGGTGATGACCACCAGCATCGGCATCAGCCTGTTCCCCCAGGACGGCGAAACCTGTGAGGAGTTGCTCAAGCACGCCGACCTGGCGCTTTACCAATCGAAGGGCAGCGGGCGCAATAACATGCACTTTTTCAGCGCCCATCTGAAAGCCAAGGCCACCGTGGAACTGCAACTGGAAGAAGCGCTGCACATCGCCCTACGGGAGGAGCGCGGCCTGCAGCTCTACTACCAACCGATCCTCGACCTGCGCAGCGGCGAGCTGAACAAGCTGGAAGCACTGGTGCGCTGGCACCATCCGCAACACGGCCTGCTCTCGCCGGATCGCTTCATCGGCATCGCCGAAGCCAATGGTTTCATCGACGAACTGGACGACTGGGTGCTGCGCCGCGCCTGCCAGGAACTCGCCCTGCTCTGCGGCACCGGCTACCGCCTGAAGGTGGCGGTGAACTGCTCCGCGCTCAACCTCGGCCGCGAGGACCTGCCGCAGGTGGTGGACCAGGCGCTGCGGTCTTCCGGCGTGGCCCCGGCCCTGCTGGAGATCGAAGTCACCGAGAACGCCCTCATGGGCAACATCAACCAGGCCGTACCGTTGCTGCAACGCATCCGTGAGCTTGGCGTGTCGCTGTCGATCGACGACTTCGGCACCGGCTACTCCTCGCTGGCCTACCTCAAGCGCCTGCCGCTGGACACGCTGAAGATCGACCGCTCGTTCATCCAGGACATCAACAACTCGCAGCAGGACATGGAAATCGTCCAGGCCATCATCGTCATGGCCCATGCCCTGCGGCTCAAGGTGGTCGCCGAAGGGGTAGAGGATGCGCAGCAACTGGCTTTCCTCCGCGACCACCGTTGCGATTTCGTCCAGGGCTACCTGATCGGGCGCCCTTTGCCACTGTCACAGTTGCGCGACTACCTTGAAACGGTCCCCTTGCCGCCGCGGATGGCGGCCAACACCCAGGCGCAGGCGGCCATTCGAGCCGATTGCTGAAAGGGTCATGGACAGCCTGACCCGAGCGATCAGTGCCGGTGCTGCCGGAACATCTCCACCAACGTGGCCGGATCACGCTCGAGATTGCCCTGACTGCCGTGCAGGCGCATCAGTTGCGCCGCCAACCCGCTCAGAGGCGTCGCCGAACCCTGCTCGCGGGATAGTTTGACCGCCGTGTCGAGGTCCTTGAGCAGCGTGCGGACGTGCCACTTGACCGGCTCGAACTCGCTGGCCGCCATCTGCGGCGCGAGGATCTGCAACGGCCTGGAGTCGGCGAAACCACCGGCCAGCGCCGGGGCGATCAGCTCCGCATCCACCCCGGCCTTCTCTGCCAACGCCACCACTTCGGCGATCACCAAAGCATTGCAGGCGACGATCATCTGGTTGCAGACCTTGGTCACCTGGCCGGCGCCGACATCGCCCATTCGGGTCAGGCGCTGGCCGAGGTGGGCGAGCACCGGGCGCACCCGCTCGATATCGTCTTCGCGCCCGCCGGCCATGATCGCCAGTGTCCCGGCTGCCGCGCCGGGCGTGCCTCCGGATACTGGCGCATCGATCCAGCGCATGCCGCTGCGACGCTCCAACTCCGCCGCCATCTCACGGGTGGCGGCCGGCTCCAGGCTGGAAAAATCCACCAACAGTTGACCCGGCCGCGCGCCTTCGACGATGCCACCGGGGCCGAACACCACCTCGCGCACCACAGCGGTGTCGGCCAGGCAGAGCATCACGATCTCCGCCGCCCCGCACAGCTCGGCCGGATTCGCAAGGCTCCGGGCACCCTGCTCCACCAGCGACGCGCACTTTTCCGGCGAGCGATTCCAGACGCTCAGCGGATAACCCGCGGCGAGCAGCCGGCGGCACATCGGCAGCCCCATCAGACCGATGCCGGCAAAAGCGAGGGAAGGCAGGGCGGTGGTCATCGCGGGTCTCCTAAGTGGTTTCGAGTGACGCATCTTACCGCGCCATCAGAAACCATCCGCATACGCTGCCTGATGTTTATTCGCCAGCCAGCCTCTATAATCCGCCCGCTTTTTCCGCTATTGAACCGGAGAACCCGTCATGCTCAAGCGTACCCTGGCGCTCGCCGCCGGCTTTGCCCTGTCTTTGTCCGCCGTTTTTTCCCATGCCGCCGAGGTACTGAAAGTCTCGGCCATTCCCGATGAAGCCCCCACCGAACTGCTGCGCAAGTTCAAGCCGCTGGGCGCCTATCTGGAAAAGGAGCTGGGTATGGAAGTCCAGTTCGTGCCGGTATCCGACTACGCCGCCGTGGTCGAAGCCATCGCCGCCGACCGTATCGACATGGCCTGGCTGGGGGGCTTCACCTTCGTCCAGACCCGCCTGAAGACCGGCAACGCCATCCCATTGGTGCAGCGCGAGCAGGACGAGAAGTTCACCAGCACCTTCATCAGCGCCGACCCCGCCGTCAAATCCCTGCAGGATCTCAAGGGCAAAACCTTCGCCTTCGGCTCGGTGTCCTCTACCTCGGGCAGCCTGATGCCGCGCTATTTCATGCTGCAGGACGGCATCAAGCCGGAAGAATTCTTCAGCCGCGTCGCCTACTCCGGCGCCCATGACGCCACCGCCGCCTGGGTCGAGGCCGGCAAGGCCGACGGCGGCGTGCTCAACACCTCGGTCTGGGAAAAGCTGGTCGCCGCCGGCAAGGTCGACACCAGCAAAGTCAAGGTCTTCGCCACCACCCCGACCTACTACGACTACAACTGGACCGTCCGCGGCAGTCTCGACCCGGCCCTGGCCCAGAAGATCAAGGCGGCGTTCCTCGCCCTCGATCCGGCCAACCCCGAGCACAAGGCGATCCTCGACCTGCAGGCCGCCAGCCGCTTCGTCGAGACCAAGCCGGAGAACTACACCGGGATCGAGGAAGCCGCCCGCGCAGCCGGCCTGTTGAAGTGAACCTGCGTCTGTCCGGCGTGGGTCTGACCCATGCCGACGGCCAGCCGGCGCTGCATGGCATCGACCTGGAGATCGCCCGTGGCGAGCGCGTCGCCCTCATCGGGCCGTCCGGTGCCGGCAAGACCAGCCTGCTGCGATTGCTGGCCACCGGCCTGAAACCCAGCGCCGGGCGACTCGAACTGCTCGACGCGGAACCCTGGTCGCTGTCCGCGGCGGCCCGGCAGAAATTGCGTGCTCGTATCGGCCTGATCCACCAGGCTCCACCCCTGCCGCCGCGCCAACGGGTGGTCACCGCCGTTCTCGCCGGACGTCTCGGCCAGTGGTCGCTGGGCAAGAGCCTGCTCAGCCTGCTGCACCCGGTGGACAGCGTCGGCGCCGAAGCGGCCCTGGCGCGCCTGGACCTGGGCGACAAACTGTTCCAGCGCTGCGACCAGCTCTCCGGCGGCCAGTTGCAGCGGGTGGGCATCGCCCGCGTGCTCTACCAGGCGCCGGACCTGATCCTCGCCGACGAGCCGGTCTCCGCCATGGACCCGGTCCTTGCCGGCCATACCCTCGGTGTACTCAACCGTGAGGCCGAGGCCCGTGGCATCACCCTGCTCGCCAGCCTGCACGCGGTGGACCTGGCCCTAGCGCATTTCCCGCGCATCGTCGGCATCCGCGACGGCCGCATCGTCTTCGACCATCCGGCCCATGAGGTCGGCCAGGCCGAACTGGATGCGCTCTACGCCAACGAGCAATTGCAGGCCAGCGTGCCCGCCTCCGCTCCGCCGGCGCCGGTCACTCTGCACATCCCGCGATGCTGAACGCTGCGCCCCGCGATCCCGCCGCCTTGCCGCGCCTGGTCCTGACCGTCCTGGCGCTGGCCCTGTTGTGGCCGGGCCTGCGGCTCAGCGAACTGGACCTGGGCGTGCTGGTGCAGGGCGACAACGCGCGCAGCATGGGCCGCTTCGTCTCGGCCTTCTGGCCACCGGAGCACGGCAGCGAATTCCTCGCCCTGCTCGGCCGCGCCACCCTGGAAACCCTGGCCATCGCCACCGCCGGCATGTCCCTGGCCCTGCTCATTGCGTTTCCCGCCGCCCTGCTCGCCTCCCGCGCCCTGTCGCTGAGCGCCCTGCCACGTGGCGGACGTCCGGCCTGGTGGGCGCGCCTGCTGCGCTGGCCGGTGCGAGGCCTGTTGATCGTGCTGCGCAGCGTGCCGGAGATAGTCTGGGCGCTGCTGTTCGTCCGTGCCGTCGGCCTCGGCCCCACGGCCGGCGTGCTAGCCATCGCCATCACCTACAGCGGCATGCTCGGCAAGGTCTATGCAGAAATCTTCGAGTCGGTGGACGCCCGGCCGTCCCGCGCGCTGCTGGTCGCCGGCAGTTCGCGGCTGGCCGCGTTCGCCTATGGCATTCTGCCGAACGCGGCGGCGGAGATGCTCTCCTATACCGTCTACCGCTGGGAATGCGCGATCCGTGCCTCGGTGGTAATGGGTTTCGTCGGCGCCGGCGGGCTGGGCCAGCAGATCGATCTGTCGCTGCGCATGTTCGCAGGCGGCGAAGTGGCCAGCATGCTGCTCACTTTCCTTGCCCTGGTGCTGCTCGCCGACCAGCTCAGCCGTTTCCTGCGGGCACGCCTGACATGAAACGCCTGGGCAACTACATCCTGTTGCTGACGCTGCTGATGGCAGTGGCGGCTTCGTTCATCTACCTCGGCATCGACCTTGGCGAACTGGGCAGCACCCGCAGCCTGCGGCAGATGGGGCAGTACGCGGCGAGCTTCCTCTCGCCGGACTTCTCCGCCGGGCACCTGCACGCCATCGGCCAGGGCGCGCTGGAAACCCTCGCCATGTCGGCAATCGGCACGTTGCTGGCGGCGATTCTCGGTCTGGCCCTGGCATTGCCGGCCGCCGGGCGTTGCGGGCGGTTCGCCCTGAGTGCGTCGCGCCTGCTGCTCAACGCCCTGCGCGCGGTGCCGGAGCTGGTCTGGGCCGCGCTCATGGTGCTCGCCGCCGGCCTCGGCCCGAACGCCGGCACCCTGGCGCTCGCTCTGCATACCGCCGGGGTCCTCGGCCGCCTGTTCGCCGAAGCGCTGGAAAACACCCCGCCGGAGCCGGCCGAATCCGTACACCTGGCGGGCGGCGGACGCATCGCCGCCTTCTGCTACGGCACGTTGCCGACGCTCTGGCCGCAACTCTTGGCCTACATGCTCTATCGCTGGGAAAACAATATCCGCATGGCCAGCGTGCTCGGCTTCGTCGGTGCCGGCGGCCTGGGGCAAATGCTCTACGTGAGTCTCAGCCTGTTCCAGGAGGCCCAGGCTGCTACGGTAATCCTGGCCATGCTTCTGCTGGTGCTGGCGGTGGATGCGCTGAGCGGCTGGCTGAGGCAGCGCTGGGTGGCGGGCTGACACGTAAGGAGCGAGGGGTGAGGCGTAGATGCTACCCCTCCGGGTTCATAGGCCGTCTTTTTCCAGGTGGTCGAGGTTGACCGACTCGCCCGAGTGGGCGCCGAGCTTTTGGCGGATGTCCTCGAACATCCGGTCGTACTCGTCATGGGCGCGCATGATCAGGCTGTGGTTGGTCGGCAATCCGTGCCTGGCCGCGATGCGGGTTGCGACGGCGGCGAAGTTGAACGCGGTGTCGCGGTGCATCTCGAACTCTTCCTCGAAGCGCTTGCCAGCCACCTCGCCTTTCATGCGGAAGTGCAGCATAGGCCCTTCCTTCGGGTCCTGGCGCACCTCGTAATAGAGATCGACGGCATACCCCGGCTGGTCGCCCATAGGCGTGCTCGCGCGATGCAGATGCCCCGGTTCGAACATGATGGCGTCCCCTGCTGATAAGTCGCCTCCAGTCTAGCGCGACCCTGGCATGGCGAATTGCCCTGGGTCAGTGCAGGGAGGGGCTTTCGGCGCGCTCCTGGACCAGCACCCAGGGCGCTACCACCACCGCCCACAAGTGCGGATCGCGCGCCAGCAGGTCCTGGGCCCGCGTCTCTTCCACCTTGGCCAACTGCCCGGCGCCCAGCCATCCGGCGACCTTGGCCTGGTCATCCTCGGCCACGGCCAGCGCCACCTCCACCAGATCGAGATGCCCCTCCACCCAGAGCAGCGCGCCGCGGGCGAAAAAAGGCTGCAATTCCTGCCAGGTGATGGGCGCGGTCTCGCCGAGCAGCTTGGCATAGAGGGTGCTAGCGTGTTCCGTCATGGCTTGGTTCCCCATCGAAAAAAGGGCGTCATGATAACGTCGACGCCCTGCCCGGCAAGCACCGGGCGGCAATTGGCGCAGGGCCAGCTATGCTCGTTGGCACTGCCGCCCCAAAAAGGAGCAGCCATGACCTCCGGGTCACCGACAAACCTGATTCAACGCAAGGAGCACGCCTCAAATAGCAACGCCGTTTTTCTATACATTTGTTGTATTTAAGCGACACATGTCTCGTCATCCCTCAAGTGTCGGCTTTTCAAGCGATAAAGCCGCACTCTACACTGTTCCGGTACAGTTGCCGGGGGGTATGACCGGGGCGCTTCCTTCCCGGTTCTGCAGCTTTGGCCGCGAGAACTAAAACAAAACAAAGAGTGGAGCACTATGAATAAGGCTACTAAGCAGCTTTCCAGACTGTTCGCAGCGATGGCACTGGCGGGTGCCACCAGCTACTCCATGGCCGCCGACACCATCAAGATCGCCATGGCCGGTCCGGTTACCGGTGCCGTCGCCCAGTACGGCGAGATGCAGTTCATCGGCGCGAAAATGGCCATCGAACAGATCAACAAGGCTGGGGGGGTGAATGGGGCCCAGCTCGAAGGCGTGGTCTACGACGATGCCTGCGATCCGAAACAGGCCGTGGCCGTAGCCAACAAGATCGTCAATGACGAAGTGAAGTTCGTGATTGGCCACCTCTGCTCCAGCTCCACCCAGCCGGCGTCCGACATCTACGAGGACGAAGGCATCCTGATGATCACCCCGGCCTCCACCAGCCCGGACATCACCTCCCGCGGCTACAAGCTGATCTTCCGCACCATCGGCCTGGACAGCCTGCAGGGCCCGACCGCCGGCAAGTTCATTGCCGAGCACATCAAGCCGAAGACCGTCGCGGTCATCCATGACAAGCAGCAGTACGGCGAAGGCATCGCCACCGCGGTCAAGCAGACCGTCGAGGCCGCCGGCATCAAGGTCGCCCTGTTCGAAGGCATCAACGCCGGCGACAAGGACTTCTCCGCCCTGATCGCCAAGCTGAAGAAAGCCGGTGTCGACTTCGTCTACTACGGCGGCTACCACCCGGAATTGGGCCTGCTCCTGCGCCAGTCCAAGGAAAAAGGCCTGGACGTCCGCTTCATGGGTCCGGAAGGTGTCGGCAACAAGGAAATCTCCGCCATCGCCGGCCCGGCCTCCGAAGGCCTGCTGGTGACCCTGCCGAAGTCCTTCGACCAGGATCCGAAGAACCAGGCACTGGTCGAGGCCTTCAAGGCCAAGAACGAAGACCCGAGCGGTCCGTTCGTGTTCCCGGCCTACGCCGCCGTCCAGGTCATCGCCGACAGCATCAAGAAGTCCGGCAGCACCGACACCGACAAGGTCGCCGAAGCGCTGCGCTCCAACTCCTTCGAGACCCCGACCGGTACCCTGGCCTTCGACGAGAAGGGCGATCTGAAGGACTTCAGCTTCGTCGTCTACGAATGGCACCAGGACGGCACCAAGACCGAAGCCAAGTAAGCGTCCCGCGTGAAAACCCAAAGCCCACTGCTCCGTGCAGTGGGTTTTGTTTATCCGATGAGGTTCTCGCAAGACCGCGGAACAGACGCTTCGGCAACGGAACGGGTACGCAGCGCGTCATTTACCCATGGCGCCTTTCGCCCTGCTCCACCTTCGTCCCGGCCACGGTTCTTTGTAAGCGCCTCCAAGCATTCCGGGTATCCGCCGCGCCACAAGCGCCGCTTTACGTGATATCCGAGGAGTGAGGTAAATGCCTGAGCTCTATCACTACCTGCAACAGCTGGTGAACGGTCTGACCGTCGGCAGCACCTATGCCCTGATCGCCATCGGCTACACCATGGTCTACGGCATCATCGGCATGATCAACTTCGCCCACGGCGAGGTTTACATGATCGGCTCGTACGTAGCCTTCATCGCCATCGCCGGGCTCACCCTGCTCGGTCTCGACAACCTGCCCCTGCTGATGATCGCCGCCTTCGCGGCCAGCATCATCGTCGCCAGTGCGTACGGCTACAGCATCGAGCGCGTCGCCTATCGCCCGCTGCGCGGCAGCAACCGCTTGATCCCGCTGATCTCCGCGATCGGCATGTCGATCTTCCTGCAGAACGAAATCCTGCTGACCCAGGACTCCAAGGACAAGGCGATCCCCAACCTGATCCCGGGCAACCTGGTGATCGGCGAAAGCACCATGAACGGTGTGGTGATCTCCTACATGCAGATCCTCATCTTCGTCGTGACCTTCCTGGTGATGTACGCCCTGACCCTGTTCATCTCGCGCTCGCGTCTCGGCCGTGCCTGCCGGGCCTGCGCCGAAGACCTGAAGATGGCCAACCTGCTCGGCATCAACACCAACAACATCATCGCCCTGACCTTCGTCATCGGTGCCGCCCTGGCCGCCGTCGCGGCGGTATTGCTGGGCATGCAGTACGGCGTGATCAACCCGCATATCGGCTTCCTCGCCGGGATCAAGGCGTTCACCGCCGCGGTTCTCGGCGGCATCGGCAGCATTCCCGGCGCCATGCTCGGCGGCCTGGTGCTCGGCGTGGCCGAGGCCTTCGGTGCCGACGTCTTCGGCGATCAGTACAAGGATGTGGTGGCCTTCAGCCTGCTGGTCCTCGTGCTGCTGTTCCGCCCCACCGGCATCCTCGGCCGCCCGGAGGTGGAAAAGGTATGACTCGCAACCTCAAGACCGCCTTTTTCAGCGCCCTGCTGGTGCTGGCCGTTTCCTACCCGGTGCTCGGCCTCAAGCTGACCACCGTCGGCATCGGCCTGCAGGTGCAGGGCGCCAGCCCGGCAACGCTGTGGACCATCGCCAGCGCCGCCGTGCTGATGTTCTTCTGGCAATTGTTCCGCGACCGCATCGGCGCTGCCTGGGGCAGCCGTCCCCAAGCCGGCCTGATCCCGGCCAGCGCCAAGGACTTCCTGACCCTGCAATCGACTCAGCGCTGGGCCGTCCTCGCCCTGGTGCTGCTCGCCCTGGCCTGGCCGTTCTTCGGTTCGCGCGGCGCGGTGGATATCGCCACGCTGATTCTGATCTACGTGATGCTCGGCCTCGGCCTGAACATCGTCGTCGGTCTCGCCGGCCTGCTCGACCTCGGCTACGTCGGCTTCTATGCCGTCGGCGCCTACAGCTATGCCCTGCTCTCCCATTACTATGGGTTCGGCTTCTGGACCTGCCTGCCAATCGCCGGCCTGATGGCGGCCTTCTTCGGCTTCATCCTCGGCTTCCCGGTGCTGCGCCTGCGCGGCGACTACCTGGCGATCGTCACCCTCGGCTTCGGCGAGATCATCCGCATCCTGCTGCGCAACATGACCGAGCTGACCGGCGGCCCCAACGGCATCAGCAACATCGACAAGCCGACCCTGTTTGGCCTCGATTTCAACCGCCGCGCGGAAGAAGGCTTCCAAACCTTCCATGAGTTCTTCGGCATCGCCTACAACTCGACGCACAAGGTCATCTTCCTCTACCTGGTGGCCCTGCTGCTGGTGCTGATCACCCTGTTCGTGATCAACCGCCTGCTGCGCATGCCCATCGGCCGCGCCTGGGAAGCCCTGCGCGAAGACGAGATCGCCTGCCGCGCCCTCGGCCTCAACCCGACGGTGATCAAGCTCTCCGCCTTCACCCTCGGCGCCTGCTTCGCCGGTTTCGCCGGCAGCTTCTTCGCCGCGCGCCAGGGGCTGGTCACGCCCGAGTCCTTCACCTTCATCGAGTCGGCGATCATCCTCGCCATCGTGGTGCTGGGCGGGATGGGCTCGCAGCTCGGCGTCATACTCGCAGCCATCGTGATGATCCTGCTGCCGGAACTCGCCCGTGAATTCAACGAGTACCGCATGCTGATGTTCGGCGCCCTGATGGTGCTGATGATGATCTGGCGTCCGCAGGGCCTCCTGCCCATGCAGCGCCCCCACCTGGAGCTGCGCCAATGAGCCGACCGATTCTCGAAGTGAGCGGCCTCACCATGCGCTTCGGCGGCCTCCTGGCCGTGAACAACGTGGGGCTGACCGTCAAGGAAAAGCAGGTGGTCTCCATGATCGGCCCGAACGGCGCCGGCAAGACCACCGTATTCAACTGCCTGACCGGGTTCTACCAGCCGACCGCCGGCCGGATCGTCCTCGATGGCGAGGAAATCCAGGGACTGCCCGGCCACAAGATCGCCCACAAGGGTGTAGTGCGGACCTTTCAGAACGTCCGCCTGTTCAAGGAAATGACCGCGGTGGAGAACCTGCTGGTCGCCCAGCATCGCCACCTGAACACCAACTTCTTCGCCGGCCTGCTGAAGACCCCGGGCTTCCGCCGCAGCGAGCGCGAAGCCATGGAGTTCGCCCACCACTGGCTGGAGCGGGTCAACCTGCTGGAGTGCGCCAACCGTCCCGCCGGCACCCTCGCCTATGGCCAGCAACGCCGCCTGGAGATCGCCCGCTGCATGATGACGCGTCCGCGCATCCTCATGCTCGACGAGCCGGCCGCTGGTCTCAATCCGCGCGAAACCGAGGACCTCAAGGCCCTGATCGCCATGCTGCGTGACGACCACAACGTCACCGTGCTGCTGATCGAGCACGATATGAAGCTGGTCATGAGCATTTCCGACCACATCGTGGTGATCAACCAGGGCTGCCCCCTGGCCGACGGCACGCCGGACGAAATCCGCGGCAACCCGGACGTGATCAAAGCCTATCTGGGGGAGGCGTAATCCATGCTGTATTTCGACAAGGTTTCCACCTTCTACGGCAAGATCCAGGCGCTGCACGACGTCAGCGTGGAAATCCAGAAAGGCGAGATCGTCACCCTCATCGGTGCCAACGGCGCCGGCAAGTCAACCCTGCTGATGACCCTCTGCGGCTCGCCGCGCGCGGCCAGCGGCAGCATCCGCTTCGAGGGCGAGGAACTGGTCGGCCTGGAGTCGTCCGAGATCATGCGCAAGGACATCGCCGTGGTCCCGGAAGGCCGGCGCATCTTCGCCCGGCTGACGGTGGAGGAGAATCTGGCCATGGGCGGCTTCTTCACCAGCAAGGAGGACTATCAGGTCCAGTTGGACAAGGTCCTGCATCTGTTCCCGCGCCTGAAGGAGCGTTACAACCAGCGCGGCGGCACCATGTCCGGCGGCGAACAGCAGATGCTCGCCATCGGCCGGGCGCTGATGAGCAAGCCGCGCCTGTTGCTGCTCGACGAGCCGTCCCTGGGCCTGGCGCCGATCATCATCCAGCAGATCTTCGACATCATCGAACAACTGCGTGAGGACGGGGTGACCGTCTTCCTGGTCGAGCAGAACGCCAACCAGGCGCTGAAGCTGGCCGACCGCGGCTACGTGCTGGAGAACGGCCGGATCGTCATGCAGGGCAGCGGCGAAGCCCTACTCAACGATCCCAAGGTGCGCGACGCCTACCTGGGCGGCTGAACGCGCGCAATATGAAAACGGCCCTTCGGGGCCGTTTTTCATGGCGGTGTGCGTGACGCGGAGTGTCACAGGCGGCATTCCCACGCGGAGCATGGGGACGATCTTCGCCCTCTTCACCCAGACATTCGCCGCTGCTGCTTGCGCAGCAGATACAACCCATCCCAGACGATCAGTCCCAGGGCCAGCCAAATCGGCACGTAAGTCCAAAGCTGCGTCGATGCGAAAGGCTCCCCCAGCAAGCCGACCGAAACCGCGAACAACAGCGCCGGCTCGACATAGCTGAGAATCCCGAACAACCCCAGCGGCAGGCGCCGGCTGGCCGCCATCAGCGTGCCGAATGCCAATGCGCTGAACAGGCCCAGCCCCGGCAGCATCCAGTAGAAACGCGGCGCCTCGGCGAACAGCGTGAGAACGCCGGAATCCCGGACCAGCCAGACGGCCAGCGGCACCATCAGCAACACTTCCAGCAGGAAACCGTTGAGCGCTTCCAGGCGCATCCAGCGGCGCAGCATGTAGTAAGGCGGATAGCCGACGGCGACCAGCAAGGTCACCCAGGAGAAGGCGCCGGTCAGCCAGAGCTCGTGGAGAACGCCGAGCAGCGCGCAGGCCACCGCAAGCCACTGCAGCGGGCGCAGACGCTCGCCATAGAACAGGCGGCCGACCAGCACCATGGTCAGTGGCAGCAGGAAATAACCGAGCGTGACGTCCAGCAGATGCCCGGACAGCGGCGCCCAGACGAACAGCCCCCACTGCACGCCGATCAGCAGCGACGCCAGCGGCAATGCCGCGAGCAGCAAGGGCTCCCGACGCAAACGCGCGAAGGCGCTGGCCAGCGTGTGCCACTGGCGCATCAGCAGCACCAGCAACAGCACCGCCGGAACAGACCAGAACACGCGCTGGGCGAATACCTGAGCGCCATCCAGCGGCGCCAACGCACGGAAATAGCTCGGCATCAGGGCGAACAGCAACGATGCGACCAGCGACAACAGCACGCCCTGCATGGACACGTTCATCCCCACTCCCCATAGCCAGTCCGTTCGCGACGGCAGCGACCTTAGAACCTGTTTACGCTCTCGCGAGCTAGAGCCATGCAAGGCCTCGGCGGCTCCACGAAAACAGGCCGGGCCGCGTAGGCGAGGACGCGCTGGGATCGCATTCGACTTTACGAGCTGTAAATGAGCAGTCCGACCGGGCTGGCGATCCAGCGGTTGTTAACGCAGCAGGGCCGACGCGCAGCAGATCGTAAACAGGTTCTTAGCCTTTCGCGAGCTTTCAGAAGTGCTGAGACGGCATTGCATGCACCAGAGTCGTGCATGGAACAGAGCCACGTCCGGAGCCAGGGACACGGCCACAAAAAAGGCCAGCCGGAGAGCCGGCTGGCCATGGTCGCGCCCAGGAGCAAGGGCGCTGGGGGAGCGGGTGAAACGGTCGGTCAGGCCACCTGGGCCAGTTGTGCCTGGGCCTGTGCCAGGCCTTTCTCCATGAATTCGGCGCCCATGTTCAGGCCTTCGGCATGGATGAAGGTGACGTCATGGATACCGACGAAACCCAGCGCCTGGCGCAGGTAGGGCTCCTGCTGGTCCAGGTTGCCGCCGGCGTAGATGCCGCCGCGGGCGGTCAGGACGAAGGCACGCTTGCCGCTGAGCAGGCCCTGCGGACCGGTCTCGGTGTACTTGAAGGTCACACCGGCACGCAGCACGTGGTCGAGCCAGGATTTCAGGGTGCTCGGAATACCGAAGTTGTACATGGGCGCAGCCAGTACCAGTACGTCCGCGGCCAGCAATTCCTCGGTCAGCAGGTTGGAACGGGCCAAGGCTGCCTGCTCGGCCTCGCTCTGCTGGTCGGCCGGCTTCATCCAGCCGCCCAGCAGGTCGGCATCCAAATGCGGAACGGGCTGCGCGGCGAGGTCGCGGACCACGACGTCATCGCTCGGATGAGCCTGCTTCCAGCGAGCGATGAACTGCTCGGTGAGTTGGCGAGAGACGGAACCTTGTTGGCGGGCGCTGCTTTCGATTACCAGTACACGGGACATTGGGATCACCTCAATCGGGGTTGTCGTTCGTCGATGAGGTGAGATTAGGGTGACACAGATCGATAAAAAAGCGAAAAAAACCGCTAGAACCTATCGATCAAGTTGATTTATCGAAAACGACTCACTAGCCTTGGTCGAGTGCAAACACAGGTCGCCCCGGGGCGAACGCTCACTCGAGGCCGCAAGTCAGCTGGATACGCAGCTTGATGATGCTGCGGGTGAACTTGGCGGTGAGGTTGAGCGTCTGTCCCGGCTCGAGCACCGCCTTGCGGGTGCGCGGCTTTTCCGGACCGTTGCGGAAAACGGCGGTACAGCGCGCCGTGCTTTGTCCCAGGTTGGAAAGCGTGATGGCCCCCAAGTCGTGATCGATATCCTGGGTGGTATAGGACACCTCGGCGCCGTTGAGCTGTTTTTCCACTTCGATCGGGTAGGCCGCGAAAACCGCCAACGGCAGCAGGGCGATCAGCGCACAGCAGATTCTTTTCATGGTCGGTCTCCAACGAGGGACCGCCAGCTTAGACAAGAGGAGTCCGGGATGAAAGCGCCCCGCGTGACCCTGGATCAATGGCGGACGCTGCAGGCCGTCGTCGATCACGGCGGCTTCGCCCAGGCCGCCGAGGCTCTGCATCGCTCGCAGTCGTCGGTCAGCTACACGGTAGCCCGCATGCAGGAACAGCTCGGTGTGCCGCTGCTGCGCATCGACGGTCGCAAGGCGGTGCTTACCGAGGCCGGCGAAGTGCTGCTGCGGCGCTCACGGCAACTGGTGAAACAGGCCAGCCAACTGGAAGACCTGGCGCACCAGATGGAACAGGGCTGGGAAGCCGAAGTCCGCCTGGTGGTGGATGCAGCCTACCCCACTGCCCGCCTCGTCCGCGCCCTGACCGCATTCATGCCGCAAAGCCGCGGCTGCCGCGTACGCTTGCGCGAAGAAGTGCTGTCCGGCGTCGAAGAGGTATTGCGCGAAGGCACCGCCGACCTCGCCATCACCGCCCTGAACATCACCGGCCACCTGGGCAGCGAACTGAACCCCGTGGAATTCATCGCCGTCGCCCACCCCGATCATCCGTTACACCGGCTCGGCCGCACCCTCAGTTTCCAGGATCTGGAGACCCAGATGCAGGTGGTCACCCGCGATTCCGGCCGCCTGCAGCCACGCGACGCCGGCTGGCTCGGCGCCGAACAGCGTTGGACGGTGGGCAGCCTGGCCACCTCGGCCACCTTCGTCAGCAGCGGCCTGGGCTTCGCCTGGCTGCCGCGCCACCTGATCGAACGCGAGCTGAAGGACGGCCTGCTCAAGCCCCTGCCGTTGGAGCAGGGGGGCACTCGCAACCCGCTGTTCCTGCTCTACTCCAACCAGACCAAACCACTGGGACCGGCTACGCAGATCCTCATCGAACTGATCAAGACCTTCGACGCCGCCCCCCTGGACGCCCCCTTCGGCGCGCCGCAATCCCCGGCCTGAGGAACCCATGTCCTACTTCGAGCATCAAGGCTGCCAGCTCTACTACGAAGACCACGGCCAGGGCGCCCCGCTGGTTTTGGTGCACGGCCTCGGTTCCAGCGCGCGCGACTGGGAATACCAGCTCCCCGCCCTGATCGGCCGCTACCGGGTCCTGGCCATGGACATGCGCGGCCACGGCCGCTCCGGCAAGCCGCGCGAACGCTACAGCGTCTCCGGATTCGCCACCGACGTGGCGGCGTTGATCGAACACCTGGGGCTTGGCCCGGTGCACCTGGTCGGCATCTCCATGGGCGGAATGATCGGCTTCCAGCTGGGCGTCGACCGCCCCGAGCTGCTGAAAAGCCTGACCATCGTCAATAGCGGCCCGGAACTGAAGCCGCGTAGCCCAAGCGATTTCGTGAACCTGGCCAAGCGCTGGCTGTTCTCCCGGCTGTTCAGCATGGAGACCATCGGCAAAGGGCTCGGCCGCCTGCTCTTCCCCAAGCCGGAACAGGCCGAACTGCGCGAGAAAGTCGAGCAGCGCTGGATGCTCAACGACAAGCGCGCCTATCTGGCCAGCCTCGACGCCCTCATCGGCTGGGGCGTGCGGGAACGACTCGCCGCCATTGCCTGTCCTACGCTGGTTGTCACCGCCGACCGCGACTACACCCCGGTATCGGTCAAGGAAAGCTACGTCCGGGAATTGCCCGACGCACGCCTGGTCGTGATCGAGGAGTCCCGCCACGGCACCCCGTTGGACCAGCCGGAACGTTTCAACGCCACCCTGCTCGACTTCCTCGACGAGGTCGAACGACAACACCCCAAGGACCCTGAGAAATGCTGAAGAAACTTGTCCTCGCCGCCTGCTCCCTGCTGTTCGCCGCCAACCTGCTGGCTGCGGAAAAACCGCACGTGCTGCTGACCACCAGCGTCGGCGAGATCGAAATCGAACTCGAAGCCGAGAAGGCGCCGGTCAGCGTGAAGAACTTCCTCGCCTATGTGGACAGCGGCTTCTACAACGGCACCATTTTCCACCGCGTGATTCCCGGCTTCATGATCCAGGGCGGTGGCTTCGATGCCGACATGCAACAGAAGGACACCCAGGCGCCGATCAAGAACGAGGCCGACAATGGCCTGCACAACGTGCGCGGCACCCTGGCCATGGCACGTACCCAGGCGGTGAATTCCGCCACCAGTCAGTTCTTCATCAACCACCAGGACAACGCCTTCCTCGACCACGGCTCGCGCGACTTCGGCTACGCCGTGTTCGGCAAGGTGGTGCGTGGCATGGAAGTGGTCGACCAGATCGCCCAGGTACCCACCGGCAACCGCGGCATGTTCCAGAACGTCCCGCGCCAGCCGGTCGTGATTCTCTCCGCCAAACGCCTCTGAGACCTGTTTACGATCTCGCGAGCTAAAGCCATGCAAGGCCTCGGCAGCAGGGCTGACGCGCAGCAGATCGTGAACAGGTTCTGACAACGGCCCGCACAAGCGGGCAATAGGCCGGGCGCACTCGACCGCGCCCGTGCCCGGAAGGGGCGGAACACCCAGACAGGAGCGCCCTTTCCGGGCGACAGCACTCATGTTCTTCCGTCGTTTCGAACACCTCATCGATATCTTCCAACCCGGCCCCGAGGGCGCGCCGCCCAGCCGGGTGACCGCGTTCTACCTGCACTACCTCCGCCAGGTCTGGCCGACCTTCGCCGTACTGCTGGTGGTCGGGTTGATCGTCGCCCTGATCGAGGTGGCGCTGTTCAGCTTCCTCGGCCAAATCGTCGATTGGGCGCAAAGCACGCCGAGCGAGCAGTTCTTCGAGCGCCATGGCCACGCCCTGCTCGGCATGGCGCTGGTGGCACTGGTGCTGCGCCCGCTGTTCAACGCCCTGCACGATCTTTTGGTGCACCAGAGCATCAACCCGAGCCTGGCCAATCTGGTCCGCTGGCAGAATCACCGCTACGTGCTCAAGCAGAGCCTCGGCTTTTTCCAGAACGACTTCGCCGGCCGTATCGCCCAGCGCATCATGCAGACCGGCAATGCCCTGCGCGACTCTGCCGTGCAGGCGGTGGACGCCCTCTGGCACGTGCTGATCTACGCCATCAGCGCCCTGGTGCTGTTCGCCGACGCGGACTGGCGACTGGTGGTACCGCTGGCCCTGTGGATTATCGGCTACATCGCCGCTCTCGCCTGGTTCGTCCCGCGGGTGAAGCAGCGCTCGACGGTAGCCTCGGATGCCCGCTCCAAGCTGATGGGACGGATCGTCGACGGCTATACCAACATCACCACACTCAAGCTGTTCGCCCATACCCGCTTCGAGGAAGGCTACGCCCGTGACGCCATCGAAGAGCACGCGGACAAGATGCGCCTGAGCAACCGCATGGTCACTGGTATGGACGTCACCATCACGCTGATGAACGGGGTGCTGATCGCCGGCACCACGGGCCTCGCCCTCTGGCTCTGGACCCAGGGCACCCTCAGCGTCGGTGCCATTGCCCTGGCCACCGGCCTGGTGATCCGCATCAACAACATGTCCGGCTGGATCATGTGGGTGATCAGCGGCATCTTCGAGAACATCGGCCAGGTCCAGGACGGCATGCAGACCATCGCCCAACCGCGCCTGGTGACCGACCGCGAGCAGGCACCGGCGCTGCGCGTCGAACGCGGCGAGGTGCGCTTCGAGAACATCCACTTCCATTACGGCAAGGGCAGCGGCGTGATCGCCGGCCTCGACCTGCATGTCGCGCCGGGAGAGAAGATCGGCCTGGTCGGGCCGTCCGGCGCCGGCAAATCGACCCTGGTCAACCTGCTGCTACGCCTTTACGACCTGGAGGGCGGACGCATCCTCATCGACGGCCAGGACATCGCCGGCGTGGCCCAGGAAAGCCTGCGCGAGCAGATCGGCATGGTCACCCAGGACACCTCCCTGCTGCACCGCTCGATCCGCGACAACCTGCTCTACGGTAAGCCGGGCGCGAGCGATGCGGAACTCCGGGAGGCGGTGCGCAAGGCCCGCGCTGACAGTTTCATCCCGCAGTTGGCCGATGCCCAGGGCCGCCACGGTTTCGATGCGCATGTCGGCGAGCGCGGCGTGAAGCTCTCCGGCGGCCAGCGCCAGCGCATCGCCATTGCCCGCGTGCTGCTCAAGGACGCGCCGATCCTGATCCTCGACGAAGCCACTTCAGCGCTCGATTCGGAGGTGGAAGCGGCCATCCAGGAAAGCCTGGAGGCGTTGATGCAAGGCAAGACGGTGATCGCCATCGCCCACCGCCTCTCCACCATCGCCCGCATGGACCGTCTGGTGGTGCTGGACCAAGGCCGGATCGTTGAAACCGGCAGCCACGCCGAGCTGGTGGCGCGCGGCGGTCTGTATGCACGTCTGTGGCAGCACCAGACCGGTGGGTTCGTCGGGGTGGATTGAGGCATGCGCCGAGCGAGCGATTTCGCCTTGTAGGAGCGAGCTCTGCTCGCGATTGGGGCCGTACAAGAGCCTCGCCAGCAGAGCTGGCTCCTACATTGTCCGACTCCGCTGGACGAATGAATTCGCACCTACGAGTGGGCTGCTGTAGGGGCGAATTCATTCGCCCGCCGTTTACCACCTACGCCTGCCGATAGGGCAGCAACTCACGGGCCTGTTCCGCGTATTGGATGATGCCCAACCGTTCCTGCTCGAGGAAGTCCGCCACGGCCGCGCGCAGCCCGGGATGAACCAGGTAATGCCAGGAGCGGGTGATCACCGGCTCGAAGCCGCGGATCAGCTTGTGCTCGCCCTGTGCGCCAGCGTCGAAGCGCTGTAGCCCCTGGCCGATGGCGTATTCCAGTCCTTGGTAGAAGCAGGTCTCGAAATGCAGCCGGTCGAACTCGGCCAGGCAACCCCAGTAGCGACCGTACAGGCTGTCATCGCCGAGCAGGCTGAAGGCCATGGCCACCGGTCGCGCATGTTGGAGCGCCAACACCACGCGGATCGCTTCCGGCATGCGCTCGGCCAGCAGGCTGAAGAAACTCCGGGTCAGGTACGGCGCCTGGCCGCGCACGTGGTAGGTGTTGGCGTAGCAGGCATAGACAAAGTCCCATTCGGCTTCGCTCAGCGTATGCCCCTCGCGCCAGTCGAAGTCGATGCCCTGTCCCGCTACCTGCTCGCGCTCCTTGCGCAGCTGCTTGCGCTTGCGCGAGGCCAAGGCGTCGAGGAAGTCCTGGAAGTCGCGGTAGCCACGGTTCTTCCAGTGGAACTGGCAGCCCAGCCGCTCCAGCCAGCCGTCACGACCGCGTAGCAGGTCATCCGCCGTCGCGTCGGTGAAGTTCACATGCAGGCCGGACAGCCCCTGCTCTTTCAGCCCCGCACACAACGTGTCGAGCAGTTCGGCGACAGCCTCGCCACGACCAAGTAAACGCGCACCGACCACCGGGCTGAACGGCACCGCACAGAGCAACTTGGGGTAATACGGAATGCCCGCACGCTGGCAGGCGTCGGCCCAGCCCCAGTCGAACACGTACTCACCGTAGGAATGGTTTTTCACGTAGAGCGGCAAGGCTGCCAGCGGACGTCCGGCGTCATCGGTGAGCAGCCGGTGTGCGGGACGCCAGCCGCTACGGCCACCGACGCTACCGCTATCTTCGAGGGCGGACAGGAAAGCGTGGTGCAGGAAAGGCTGGTCATCGGGCAGCAATGCGTCCCAGGCGGATGGGTCCAGGTCGGAAATTCGGTGCAGGGTCATGATCGGCATGGGCGCAGTCTGGCCTGTGCCGCAGACGAAAAAAAGCCCCGCAGAAGCGCGGGGCTGGAAAGTAGGAGCAACGTTCTTGCTTTGAATCTAAGGTTTTTTAGAACACGTACTGGGCGCGGACTACGAAGCCATCGCCGCTGTCGTCGCCGTTGGCGTTTTCCTGGTTGTCCACCTTGGCCTTGACGTAGGCGCCGCTGAGCTTGACCGCCTCGTTGACGTACCAGTTCACGCCGACGTTATGCACCTTGCCTTCGACGTCCTTGGAGCCATCGATGCCCACGGTATCGTCTTCCACGCTGATGTTGTCGTAGCGGTAGAACACTTCCCAGGCGCCGGTCTGCTTGTTCTCGGGCTTGATGCTGTCGAACTTGCCGAGCTTGTAGCCGCGAGCCTCGCCGGTCAGGGTGTAGGCGACCTGGGCGTAGTAACCCTTGGCTTCGATGTCTTCGAAGGCGTCGTCGTCGGCTTCCAGGTCACGCTTGATGTATTCGCCCTGGATCGAGAACGGGCCCATGGCCCAGGCGGCTTCCAGGCCCCAGGCGCTGTCGTCGTCGTAGGAGCCGGCCGGCAGGTTGTTGGCGCCGCCGAGCAGCAGGCGGTTACCGTTGGTGCCGGCGTCGTTGCCGCCGGAAGTGCTCACGCCACGCATGCCCAGGCGGCTGCGGATGCGGCCGTCGAAGGCGGTATCGGAGAGGTCGCGCTGGGCGTAGTTGACGCCGAGGTGCAGGACGTTGCCGGCTTCGTGCATCGGGGCGAACACACCGCGCACGTTGAACTGCTTGACGCTTTCGCCGTCGACGTCGTTCTGGTCCTTGGCGCTCAGGCTGACCGAACCGTACAGCGAATCGCCCGCGGTACCCAGGGCCTGGATGCCCATGCCGTTCTGGTGGGAGTTGGTCCAGTCGACCAGATCGTAGGCGGCGTTACGCTCCTGGGCGGTCACCCACTTGGAGCTGGTGGCCTTCTCCAGACCGAACTCCGGGTCGAAACGGCCAACCTTGATGGACAGCGGCTTGAAGCCGTTGTAGGCGATGGACGCCTCGTCGAAGTAGCCGTCTTCCGAGCTGCCGGCGTTGTGGGAGAAATCGTAGTTGATGACGTAGGCCCAGTCGGTGAAGGCAACGCCGGAGATTTCCAGGAAGGCGCGGCGGAAGTAGGCGGCATCGGCGCGCTCACCGTTGACGGTGTAGAACTCGTCGAAGGTGCTGTAGTCGGCCTGCAGGCGGCCGCCGATCTTGAAACCGAACTGCTTGTCGGTGGTTGCGACTTCCAGGCCGCCTTTGGTCTTGATAACGATGTCGGCGCCGTCGGTGGTGACGGTACCGGCGAAAGCCTGGGCGGAAACGGCCAGGGCCAGGGCGCTGGCGGCGAAACCGGCGAAGTGCTTACGGATCATCGAAGAATTCCCCTTATGGTCTTTTGCGTTGGAAACACACAGGCGACGAGGTCGTGGGTGTTGGTGGGGAATCTTGGCGAGGGGTTATTTCAGCTCAGTTGCTCCTAGATAAAGATTTGATGACAGCGGAACTTTTTTAGTCCAGTCGTCTATAAGGCGAAAGGCCAGCCTCCGCCTGGAGCGGAGCTGTGACGGAGTCATTCCGCCGGATGAAACCGCGCGGCCAACCAGTGATCCACGCTGGCCCAACGCCCGGCGCCAGTGAAGAACAGGCTCAACAGCATGATGAAATAGGTAGCGGCGAACTCGATGCCGTTATTGAGCACCACGAAGCGGCCGCTCGCCGTCAGCCAATCGTAGTTGCCATGCTCCTTGAGGATCGCCCGGGCCCTGTCCAATTTCTCCGCCGCCGCCATCACCCGCTCGTTGGCGAAGGGCGCCGAGGGATCGGCGATGGCCTGCCAGCCGAATTCCCAATGCACGCTGAACATCGCCACCAGCATGGTCACCATCAGCGGTACGCTGATCCAACGCACCGCCAGGCCAAACAGCAGCAGCACGGCGCCACCCGTTTCGGTCAAGGCGGCCAGCCAGGCCAACAGCGTGGGGAACGGCAGGCCGAGGCCCCAGTCCGGGTTGCCGAACCAGGCGATGGTCGCGTCCATGTCCGCCAGCTTGTGGGTGCCGGCCATCCAGAAGATCGGCACCAGATACAGGCGCAGCAGCAACGGCCCGAGGAAATCCAGGCGGCGGGTCGCGTCCAGGGCATCCTGGGCACGGTTGAGAAAGATCAGCATGGCAAACTCCCGGAGCCGATGAAGAAGATGTCCTGGCGGCGCCAGGCTTCCAACAGCTCGTCGGCGTGTTGGTAAAAGGCGGCGGCGGGAGCGATCCCGCTCTCCTCCGCCAGGTGTTTCAGCGCAGCCTCGGGTGCCTCGCCCGCGCGCAGCCGAAGGGCCAATCGGTAGGCGAAAGGGCTGAGTTGCATGAAGCGCACGCAATCCTGGCCATCGCGCCAGGCCAGCAGGCAGGTCGGCTGTTCCGGTGGCGCCTCCGGCCGGTAGTCCAGGCCGATGCGCTGCACCGGCCAGACGTAGGCCAGCGGCCAGGCCAACGGCGACCAGCCGACGCTCGGCAACTCGACCGGCGATAGCTCCAACGCCAGCTCCACCCATTCGTAATGGGCCAGTTCGAGCAGGAACGGCGGGTCATCGGCGTGCGTGCGATGGCCGTCGGCCAACCAGCCGACGAACTCCTCGCCAATGGTCGGGAAGTACGGCGTGGTGCAGCGATGCCCGGCGAGGAAGTCCCTGACCAGACGGTGCCAGCCCGCCTCGTCGAACAGCTGTCGCGACACGGGAAAGCCGCTGGAGAGAAAGCCCTCGATCGTGTTGAAGAACAACTGCTCGTAGATCGCCATCCGCCCGGCGGGAACGCCGTCCGGCAGAGGATGAACGTCGGGCTGGCGAATCCGCGCGGCGAAGTCGCGTTGCGCCTGGAGGCCGGTCATGTGCCGTACCCCTGCTGTGCCTCCGCCCTCGCCTGCAAGCGACGGATACCCTCCACTTCGGTATACAGCTCGCTCAACGGCGGGAAGTTGAAGTCCCGCTCCAGCAGGGTCGGCCTCACCCCATGCAGTGCGTAGGTCTGAGCCAACAGGGACCAGACAGGATCGCCCACCGCTGCGCCATGGGTGTCGATCTTCAGCCCAGGCGCTTCGTCGTAGTGCCCGGCCACATGGAGATAGGCAATTCGCTCGCTCGGCATGGCGGCCAGATAGGCAGACGGATCGAAACCGAAGTTGACGCTGTTGACGTAGACGTTGTTGACGTCCAGCAGCAGTTGGCAATCGGCAGCCTCCAGCACGGCGCGGACGAAGCCGGGCTCATCCAGCTCGCCAGGCAGCCGCGCGTAGGCCGAAACGTTCTCGATGATCAGCGGACGCTGTAGAACGTCCTGAACGATTCGCACCCGTTCGGCGACGCGACGCACCGTCGCCTCGTCGAACGGCAGCGGCATCAGGTCATAGAGCATGCCCTCGTCGGCACAGGCCGACAGGTGTTCGCTGTAGGCGCGGATGCCGTGCGTATCGAGGAAAGCCTTGATCGCCTTCAACAGCTCCCGGTCCAAGGGGGCGAAGCCCCCCAGGTTCAGCGACAGGCCATGGCAGACGAAGGGCAACCGTTCGGTCAGCGCGCACAACTGGCGACCGAGACGACCGCCGACGCCGATCCAGTTCTCCGGCGCGATTTCGAGGAAATCGACCTGTCCGACCGCACTCTCTCCGAGCCCGGCGAGCAGGCCTCGACGCAGGCCGAGCCCGGCGCCGCTGACGAACGACCTGTCCATGATTCGTCCTTCCTCAGCCTTGCTTGTCGGCACCGCACTTGCCTTCGCCGCACTTACCCTCCGCGGCGGTCTTCTCCCCTTTCGTGGCTTCGGTATCGCCCTGGGTCGACTTCATCTCGCCGCCGCATTTGCCTTCCCCGCAGGCGCCCTCATGGTCTTTCTCATGGGCTGCCAGGCTGTAGCCGCTGGATAGCTCCTGGGCAGAGAACGGATTCTGCGCGGCCTGGGCGGACCAGGTGACGGAAGTCAGCAGAGCGGCACCCAGGGTGGCGGCAACGGTATTCAGGTGTTTCATGCGGTGTTCCTTCTCATTGGCGGAGCCGGAATGGCTCTCTCGGCACAATGGACGGAGCAGGCGAAGCGGCGTTACAGCGGGGTGGGAATTTTTCTGGTGAGGCGGGAAGAAGCGGGCGAATGAACTCGCCCCTACACATCAGAGATCATGCACTACGAAACGAGATCATCCCGCCGCTGCTTGGCAAGGCGGGCGGACAAGGCGTCCAGCTCGGGAATCGGCGTATCCGGCAGGCGCCGCAGCACGGCCTGGCTCAGGCGCATCTGTCGGATGAAGCGGCGGCAATGGCGGCACATGGCGAGGTGGGTCCTCACGGCCAGCCGCTCGCGGAAACTCAACTGGCCATCGAGGAAATCGCTCGAGTGGGCGACCAGCTCCTTACAACTCAACATTGGCCGGTCTCCTCGAAATGTTCCAGGGTGGCGAAAACCTTCAGGCGGGCACGGTGCAACAACACACGGACATTGGAGAGCGAAATGTCCAAAAGATTACAGATCTCCTCCAACTCCAGTCCCTGCCGCTCCCGCAACACCAGCACACTCCCTTGCAGCTCGGAAAGGCTGGCGATGGTCTTTTCCAGGCACTCCCGCAATTCGCTCTCGTTCAGCAGCGCTTCGGGGGAGTCCTCGTGCCAGGCGGAAGGCGGCGTCAGCCAGTGGCCGTCACTGGCGAAACGTTCGCCACCAACGGTGCCGTGGGGCGCCGGCAGGTCGTCCAGCAGCACTTCGCGGCGGACGTGGCGGAGCCGGCTCTTGGCAGTGTTGGCAGTAATAGTCAGCAGCCAGGTCTTCAGGCTGGCGCGGCCCTGGAAGCCGTTCAGGCTGCGCACCACCGCGAGCCAGGCGTCCTGCACCACTTCGTCGGCATGCCGGCTGCCGACGATGGCGTAGGCCACGGCGCGCATGGCGCCCTGATAGGCGCCGATCAGCTCGCGAAAGGCCCGGTCGTCGCCCGCCAGCAAACGCGGCAGCAGATCGTCGTCGGCGGGCGACATGGACAGACTCAACGCTTGCGCAGAATCACGCTGCCGATGGAGTAGCCGGCACCGAACGAACTCAGCACACCCAATGAGCCCTTGGGCAGGTCGTCCTGGTTCTTGTGGAAGGCAATCACCGAACCGGCCGAACTGGTGTTGGCGTAGGTATCCAGGATCACCGGCGCCTCGTGCGGCTCGGCATCGCGACCGAGAAGCTTCTTGATGATCAGCAGGTTCATGTTGAGGTTGGCCTGATGCAGCCAGAAACGCTTCACGTCCGACACCTGCAGGTCGTTCTCCTCCAGGTGCTTGCCGATCAGTTCGGCCACCATCGGGCAAACGTCGCGGAACACCTTGCGGCCTTCCTGGACGAACAGCTTGTCCGGCTTGCCGATGCCTTCTTCGCCGGCGCGGTTGAGGAAGCCGAAATTGTTACGGATGTTATTGGAGAACTGGGTCAGCAGCTTGGTGCTGAGGATGTCCCACTGGTAGTCGGAGGTCGCCAGGTCGGCGCGCTCGACGATCACCGCGGTGGCGGCATCGCCGAAGATGAAGTGGCTGTCGCGGTCGCGGAAGTTCAGGTGGCCGGTGCAGATTTCCGGGTTGACCATCAGGATGGCGCGGGCCTGGCCGAGCTGGACGGCGTTGGTCGCCGCCTGCAGGCCGAAGGTGGCAGAGGAGCAGGCGACGTTCATGTCGTAGCCGAAGCCCTGGATGCCGAGCGCGGCCTGCACTTCGATGGCCACCGCCGGGTAGGCGCGCTGCAGGTTGGAACAGGCGACGATCACCCCGTCGATGTCGGCGGCGGTACGGCCGGCGCGCTCCAGGGCCTGTTTCGCGGCGGCGACGGACATTTCGCAGAGGATGCCCCACTCCTCGTTCGGACGCTCGGGAATGCGCGGCACCATGCGCTGCGGATCGAGGATGCCGTCCTTGTTCACCACGAAGCGGCTCTTGATCCCCGACGCCTTCTCGATGAAGGCCACGCTGGACTCGGCCAGCGGTTCGATCTCGCCCCGCTCGATGGCGGCGGCGTTGTCGGCATTGAACTGGTGCACATAGGCATTGAAGGATGCCACCAGTTCTTCGTTGGAAATGCTATGGGGCGGGGTGTACAGACCGGTGCCGCTGATCACTGCGTTGTGCACGGTGCTTCCTCTCGTTCGTGGCCACTCTGGGGCAGCCTGGGTTAGGCATTGGCACTGCCAAGTCAGCGCCGGAAATCGAAAGTCGTCTGCGGGTCGCGACGGGCGAACCAGAAAGCTGTCGCCTCGGACAGGCCTGCTTTATTCAGATACACAAGGGTAACGCCAGGTCACGCAACGTGCACTGGAAACCTGCCGGGAAAATGCGGGATCAGGCCACCTCTTGCGCCTATTCATCCAGGCCAGGCAGTCATGCGGGAAAGCGACCGGGCGAGCAGCGACAGCGGATACTCGTTCAGCGACCAACGACCGGTCAAGAGCGAGGCGCCCGGAGGCATGAGAACGGGGGAGAAAGGCCGAGCGGCGTGGCTCGGCCTTGATGGACAGAGGAATCGGTCAGCGGCGCGGCGCCGTCATTCCGGCTGCATGGCGAGACCGACGCCAATGCGGTTCCAGGCATTGATCGTGGCGATGGCGAAAGTCAGTTCGGCCAGCTCGCGCTCGCTGAACTGCTCGGCCACTTCGGCGTAAATGGCATCCGGCGCATGACGCTCGGCCAACAGGGTCAGTGTCTCGGTCCAGAGCAGGGCCGCCCGCTCCCGCGCCGTGAAGAAGGGCGTCTCCTGCCAAGTCGGCAAGGACAGCAGGCGGCGTACCGTTTCGCCGGCCTTCAACGCATCGGCGCTGTGCATGTCTACGCAGTAGGCGCAGCCGTTGAGCTGGGAAGCACGGACCTTCACCAACTCGCGTAAGGACGGCTCCAGCAGCGATTCGGCGAGGACCTTCTCCAGTCCGAGCAGGGCGGTAAAGATATTCGGCGCGATCTCTCTGTAGCGGATACGGGGTGTGCTCATCGGTAGGCTCCCAAAGCGGGCTGCGACCCAGCGTCGCAACCTGATGGGGGCACTGTATTGACCAAGAAGGTGGCAATAAACTATCCATCCAAGCAAAGCCTGTACGAAAAACCGGACAATCATGGCCTTCGACCGTATCGATGCGATGCGCGCCTTCTGCCGCATCGTCGAACTGAGCAGTTTCACCCGTGCCGCCGATGCCCTCGGTATTCCCAAGACCACGATCTCTGGCCAGGTACAGGCGCTGGAAACGCAACTGGGGGTAAAGCTGCTGCATCGAACCACCCGCCGGGTTTCCCCAACCACCGACGGCACCGCCTATTACGAACGCGCCCGTGCCCTGCTCGACGACATCGACGAACTGGAAGCCACGGTCTCGCGCAGCCGCAGCGTCGCTCGCGGCCGGGTGCGGGTGGAAATGCCTTCGCCGGTGGGACGCCTCCTGATCATCCCCGCCCTCCCCGACTTCGTCGCCCGCTATCCCGATATCCAGCTCGATATCGGCTGCAGCGAACGTATCGTCGACCTGGTGCAGGAAGGCGTCGACTGCGCGATCCGTGGCGGTCCGATCGACGACCCCGACTTGGTCTGCCGCCCCCTCGGCCAGATGCGCTTCACTCTCTGCGCCGCGCCCGCGTACCTCGACCGAGCCCCGCCATTGGTATCGCCCGACGATCTGCAGCGGCATCGCTTTCTGGCGTTCGTCTTCCCCGCGACCGGGCGCCAGTACCGGGTGGTGTTGCACAGGGACGGGCAGACGCACGAGATCGACCAGACGCCCGCCATGCGCTTCAACAGCGGCGGCGCCTATATCGCTGCCGCCGAAGCCGGGCTCGGACTGGTCGCGGTACCAACCGCCGAAGCCCGACCCCAGCTCGATACGGGCCGGCTCGTTCGCGTGCTGCCGGACTGGACACCGGCCAGCATGCCGATGAGCCTGGTCTACCCCTACTCCCGTCACCTCTCGGCCCGCGTGCGTGCCTTCGCCGATTGGGCGAGCACAGTGTTGCAGAACGATCCGCTGTGGACACCGGATAGATGACCGGAGGGATGAGTCCGTCTCGTCCCGCCGGCCGTCGTTTCAACGGTTCAATTGCACGCCGCGTTCGGCGTGTTGGCGACCACGGTGCTGAAGTGATAGCTGTAGTCGCCGTTCAGCGCCTGGGTACCTGATGCGCCGGCGTGCTCGCCGATGATCCAGGTTTCCGACTTGGGCAACCCGGCATCGGCATAGGCGGCGATGTCGGTGGTGGCGTTGCCGTAGGCACGGACGATGTTCAACCCTACGTCCTGGCGCAGGTACTTGATGTAGTTGGTCTTGTGCGCCTGGGTATCCGGCGGGATCGGCCCATCGCCGTATGGATTCGAACGGTAATGCCAGCGCGGCAGGTTCTGATGGTCGAACCATTCGCGGGCATCGCGGGTGACCCAGTACGGCCGGGCGGTCAGGAACACCAGTTGGTAGCCCTTATCCCGGTACGCCCGTACCGTTTCCGGGGCGTAGTAATAGGCTTGCGCGGTCTTCAGGCCGACATAGTCGGCATAGGCCTCGAAATCGTTGATCGTCAGGGTGCCGTCGATATCGAACAGCACGGCCGGGCGATTCGGATCGACCACACTGAGATAACCGTCGACCTGGCTGAGGTCGCCTTCCACCACGAAGCGCAGCCGGTATTCGCCCACTCGGCGGGTACCGGTGGCGACATTGATCTTGCCGTCGCTGTCGGTGGTATAGCGGCCCAGATACTCCCAGGCGCTCATGCCGGTGCCGTAGAGATAGGCATGCACGTATTCGCCTTCGAGGTCCTTGTGCAACACGGCGTCGTAGTCGAACTTGGCGGTGACTGTCGCCGCCTGGCCGCTGCGGACCATCTGGTCGTGCACCATGTGCCAGGGCGAGTAGAGGCCGGCCAGTACGGTGTTGCCGAAGTTGCGGAAGCTCTTCTTCGCCGGCTTGGTGAATGCGGGCGGGTTGGCGGGGCTGGTGAAATCCGGGCATTGGGCGACGGCCGAAGCACTGCCCGTCAACAGAGCAAGGAGCGCGAGGGTACGCATCGAGGGTTCCTTCTGATTGTCGTTATTGTCCAGACGCCGGAGCGGCGCAGACTCGACTGTAAGCAACCCGGATTAATCTTGCATGACCGAAACAAGAAGACCAGTCACGGTGCAAACACTTTTATGGTGTAGCGAGCCGCTTTAGCCCGCGGTTCAAGACGTTCCGGCCGATTTCAGGCCTCCCGGGAGCCGGATCGCATGACTTTTCGGATTTGTGAACGACCTCGGGTTTTCGCGGGCAGAGGCAGGCACTTGCTGCGGACCGGAGGCTCCAGTAGCTTCGATCCCTCTCCTGCCCCGGAAGAAGCACCATGGCACTTCACCTCTGGCTCCTGTACCTCACCGCCGTGATCGGCCTGTCGCTGACGCCCGGCCCCAATGGGCTGCTCGCGCTGTCCCACGGCGCGCTCTACGGGCACCGCCGGGCGCTGTTCACCGTGACGGGCGGCCTGCTCGGTTTCGTCGTGCTGATGGCCTTGTCGATGTTCGGCATCGGCGCCCTTTTGCAGGCATCCGCCAACGCGCTGACTCTCCTCAAGTGGATCGGCGGCGCCTACCTGGTCTGGCTCGGCATCCAGCTCTGGCGCTCTCCGCCGCTGCGCCTGACCAACCTCGACGACGCAACGGCCAGGCCGGGCGCGCAACTGTTCCGCCAGGGCCTGTTCTCCGCCCTGTCCAACCCCAAAGTGATCCTGTTCTTCGGTGCCTTCCTGCCGCAGTTCCTCGACCCGCAGCGGCCTCTGTGGCTGCAGTTCGCGGTGATGGCGCTGACCTTCGCCCTGGTGGAAGGCATTGTCGAATACATCCTCGCCCGCCTCGCTCACCGCATCCGCCCCTGGCTGGAGCGCAGCGGCAAGGGCTTCAACCGTGTCTGCGGCGGCTTGTTCGCCGCCATGGGCGCGGCGCTGCCGACGGTGAGATGACGGTCCGCAGCGCCAAACGACTTCTTATAGGGGTGAATTCATTCGCCCCCGCAACCGCCTAGCGAGGAACATCCTCGAACAGTAAGTACCAGAACAGCGCGATCTCGCGGGTCTGCGGCGACAGGCCGCGATACAAGAAGCGGTCGATGCCCTCCAGACGGAAGCCATAGCGCTGGTAGAACAGGCAGGCCGCGACGTTGTTGGACTGGGTTTCCAGGGTGACGCCAGCCAACCCCTGGCGTCTGGCCCAGGCCACGGCGGCATCCATCAGCACACGCGCCACGCCATGACGGCGCATGGTGCGCTCCACGGCAAGGTCTTCGACCAGGGCGAAGCCGTTCCAGTGGCAACTGATCGCCAGGTACCCGGCCCACTCACCCTCGACGACCGCCGCCAGCAATGCCTTGTCCGGCGCATCCAGGTAATCGCGATAGTCTTCCAGGTCGCTCTGGTAGTCCTTGCTATAGGGTTCCAGCGGAGCCAGGCGGTGACTGACATCCGTGTCGAACGCCGGCAGGAATTCACGTTCGACGAGAAAGCCGAAATCGCCCTGCTGCGCCCAGGCGAACAACGATTCGTCGGCGGGTCGGAGTTCAACCATGGACTCAGCGCTCGACCGGGCGAATATCGAAGCCGCCGTTGGCCTCGCTGACGATGCGGAAATGCACGCTCTCGCCATCCTGCAGCCGGAACGCCCGATGGATGTTCAGACGGGCCATGGCGCACAATCCCTCGTCCTGCTTGTCCGGACCGATCCCGACCAGATGGCCGCCGGGGGGCAGGTGGAAACTGGCCGACTCGCCAACATGGATGCGCGCGGCGACCTGCTTGTCCACCAGTACGGCGACGTAGCAGCCGCCGCCGAGGAACCCGAGGTCACGCTCCACCACCAGTTGGCCACCGTCCGTGCTGGCCTCCTGAAACGCCAGCAGGCGGTCTTCCGGGACCGGGGCCACCTTGTCCGGCGCCGCGGGAAAGGACGAGCAGCCGGCCAGCGCCAACACAGGCAATACCGCATGGATCAATCGCATGAAATCCCTCCGTGGTCCGATGGCGTCGCCCTGGACAGGCGCGACGAGGGGCATTATTGGCAGTCCCGCAGGGATGACTCAAGGGTTCTGTCGAAGCCTCGGGATTCTCGTAGGGGCGAGTTCATTTGTTCACGCAGCCCCACCGGGCGAATGAATTCGACTCTACAGCCATCATTCCTCGGGGCTTCGGCGCGGCTCATCGCGAGTAGAATTCGCTTCTACAAGGCCTCCGAATCTCCCCCCAAGCTGAGCACCACGCCGGCTCCCGCTTTTGTAGGAGCCAGCTCTGCTGGCGAAAGGTTGCCGAGCCCATGCGCCTCGTCAGGCCTCCACCACGCTCCACTGCTTGCTCAGGCGTTTGTCGGACACGGGCATCTTCGTACCGAGCTGCTGGGCGAACAGCGAAACGCGGTACTCCTCCAGCATCCAGCGATACAGCGTCAGATTCGGATCGCGCTTGCCCTCCTGGGCGTGCTTGGCGGCCCGGGCCTGGTACTGCTCCCAGTAGCCGGCCAGCTCGCCGGCCCAGACACGGTCGCGCTGCACCTGGGCGCCGACTTTGTCCAGGCGCTGTTCGACGGCCTTCAGATAGCGCGGGTACTCCTTGAGCCATTCGGCCGGCGTCTCGCGGACGAAGCCCGGATAGACCAGGTTGGCCAACTGCGCCTTGATGTCGTTCAGCGCCACTGCCTGGGCCAGGTCGATCCGCCCCTTGAAGCGCTTCTGCAAGCCGTGCCACAGCTTGAGAATGTCCAGCACCAGCCGCGCCAGGCGCTCGGCGTGCTCGGTCCAGACGCCGCGCTTTTTCTCGGCAAGGGCCGCGAGTGCCGCACCATCGCGCGGCAGCGTGGGTTCGCCGTCGAGGATGCAGCTATCCAGGCTGGCCAGGAGGATATCCTCCATCAGTGCATCGACGCGGCCCAAGTCGCGATAGAGCAGACCCAGCTCGGTCAAGCCCGGCAGTCTGCCGCGCAGGTATTTCGCCGGCTCGGCCAATTGTTGCAGGAGCAGGCGCTGCAAAGCACGGCGGTGCTGGAACTCGGCTTCGGCCTGGGTCGGGAAGCGTCCCTCCTTGACCACCCCACCCTCTTCCACCAGTGCGGGATAGACCGTCAGCGACAGGCCGGCGACCTTCTGCTGGACCTTTTCCGCCACCTGGGCGAACGCCTTGGCCTCCACCGGCTTGGCCTCGGCCTTGCGCTCCGGCAGCGCCAGCGCCGCCTGGCTGGCTTCGGCGAAGCGCGCGGTCAATTCGGCCAGGTCGCGGCCTTCGCCGAGGAACTTGCCACGCGCATCCACCACCTCGATGTTCATCTTCAGGTGGCTTTCCAACTGCGCGGCAGCTTCAGCCCAGGCCTCTTCCGGCACCCTGGCACCGGTCATGCGCTGCAATTCGCGGCCAAGGGACTCCGGCAAGCTGCCTTGCCCGAACGCCAGCTTGGCCAGGGCGGCGCCGACGAAATCGGGGACCGGCACGAAGTTCTTGCGGATCGCCTTGGGCAGGTTACGCACCAGGGCCACGGCCTTGGTTTCCAGCAAGCCGGGAACCAGCCAGTCCAGGCGCTCGCCCGGCAATTGCGGCAGCAGCGGCGCCGGCACCCGCACGGTAACGCCGTCACGCGGATGCCCGGGCTCGAAGTGGTAGGTCAGCGGCAGCTCCAGCTCACCCAGGCGCAGGCGGTCCGGGTACTGCGCGGCGGTGACCTCGCTGGCCTCGCGGGCCAGCACGTCCTCTTCGCGCATGATCAGCAGTTGCGGGTTCTTTTCGCTCTCGCGCTTGTACCAACTCTCGAAACTGGCGGCCTGGTAGATGTCCTGCGGCAGGCGGGCGTCGTAGTAGCCGAACAGGGTTTCCTCGTCGGCCAGGATGTCGCGCCGGCGGGCCTTGGCCTCCAACTCGTCGAGACGCTCCAGCAACTGGCGGTTGGCATTCAGGCAACGGGCGCGGCTGTTGATTTCGCCGCGCACCAACCCCTCGCGGATGAACAGCTCGCGCGCAACCGGCGGATCGATGGGGCCGTAGTGCACCGGGCGGCGGCCGACCACGATCAGCCCGTAGAGGCTGACCTGTTCGTAGGCGACCACCTGGCCACGCTTCTTCTCCCAATGCGGCTCCAGATGGTTCTTCTTGATCAGGTGGCCGGCCAGCGGTTCGATCCAGTCCGGCTCGATGCGCGCCACCATGCGGGCGAACAGCTTGGTGGTCTCTACCAGCTCGGCGGCCATGATCCATTGCGGGCGCTTGCGCGCCAGCACTGTGGACGGATGAATCCAGAAGCGCCGCTGGCGCGCACCGTTGTAGTCGCCCTCTTCGGTCTTCTGGCCGATCTGGCTGAGCAGGCCCGCCAGGATCGCCTTGTGCACCGCGGCGTAATCGATGTCGCGGCGGGCGGCCTCTCCGGCCGCCTTGCCCTCGATAGCCGTGGGCCGTCGTTGAGCAGAACGCTCGCCGTTGCCATTGCCCTTGTCCGCCCCTTGCTGGCCGCTGGGCAACTTCAACTCACGGGCGATCAGCAACAACTGCCGATGGGCGTCGCGCCATTCGCGCAAGCGCATGTAGTTGAGGAAGTTCTTCCGGCACCAGTTGCGCAGGGCGTTGGAGCCCAGCGCCTGACGCTGTTCCTCGAAGCCGCGCCAGAGGTTGATCAGCGCGGCGAAGTCGGAGTCCGGGTCCTTCCACTGGGCATGCGCCTGGTCGGCGGCCTGCTGGCGCTCCACCGGACGCTCGCGCGGGTCCTGCACGGATAGCGCGCTGGCGACGATCAGGACTTCATCCTGGCTGCCCTGGCGTGCGGCCTCGAGAATCATCCGGCCGAGACGCGGGTCCACCGGCAGGCGCGCCAACTGGCGGCCGATGGGGGTGAGCTGGCCTTCGCGGCTGACCGCCGACAGTTCCTGCAGGAGGGTGAAGCCATCCTTGATCGCCTTACCGTCCGGCGGCTCGATGAAGGGGAAGTCCTCGATATTGCCGAGACGCAGATGGAGCATCTGCAGGATCACCGCGGCCAGGTTGGTACGCAGAATCTCCGGGTCGGTGAATTCGGGACGGGCTAGGAAGTCCTCCTCGCTGTACAGGCGCACGCAAATGCCGGGTTCGACCCGCCCGCAGCGGCCCTTGCGCTGGTTGGCACTGGCCTGGGATACGGCCTCGATGGGTAGGCGCTGGACCTTGGCGCGGTAGCTGTAGCGACTGATCCGCGCGGTGCCGCTGTCGATCACGTAGCGGATGCCCGGCACGGTGAGCGAGGTTTCGGCGACGTTGGTGGCGAGGACGATCTTGCGCCCCGGCATGGGCTGGAAGATTTTCTGCTGCTCGGCCGGCGTCAGGCGCGCGTACAGCGGCAGCACCTCGGTGTGGCGCAGGTTGGCCTTGCGCAACACCTCGGCGGCATCGCGGATTTCCCGTTCGCCGGGCAGGAACACCAGCACATCGCCGGGACGCTGGCCGACACTGCGTTCGTGGGCCTCGATCTCCTCCAACGCGCGCAGGATGCCCTGGTCGACGCTGAGGTCGTCGAACAGCGGCTCGCCCTCTTCGTCCAGTTCGGCAGCCAGCGGCCGGTACCAGGTTTCGACCGGATAGGTACGCCCGGACACCTCGACGATGGGCGCATCGCCGAAATGGCGGGAGAAGCGCTCCAGGTCGATGGTGGCCGAGGTAATGATCAACTTGAGGTCGGGACGGCGCGGCAGCAGGGTCTTCAGGTAGCCGAGCAGGAAGTCGATGTTCAGGCTGCGCTCGTGGGCTTCGTCGACGATGAGGGTGTCGTAGCGTTCGAGGAAGCGGTCATGCTGGGTCTCGGCGAGGAGAATGCCGTCGGTCATCAGCTTGATCAGGCTGCGCTCGTTGGACTGGTCCTCGAAACGCACCTGATAGCCCACCAGCTCGCCCAACGGGCTGCCGATCTCCTCCGCCACCCGCGTCGCCACGCTGCGCGCCGCCAGGCGCCGGGGCTGGGTATGGCCGATCAGACCATGCACGCCGCGGCCGATTTCCAGGCAGATCTTCGGCAACTGGGTGGTCTTGCCGGAGCCCGTCTCGCCGGCGATCACCACGACCTGGTGCTTGTCCAGCGCGGCCTTGATCTCGTCGCGTTTGGCGGCGATCGGCAAGGCGTCGTCGTAGCGCATCGCCGGCACACTCTGCCGGCGCGCCTCGACCCTGGCCTTGGACGCCTGGAAGCGCTCGATCCACTGCGCCAGCTTCGCCTCGTCCGGCGCACCGCCCTTGCGCAGTTCGTGCAACTGCCGGCGCAAACGGTGGCGGTCGGCGATCAGGGTCTGGTCGAGATTCTTCAGCAGTTGATCGAAGGAAGGCGTCGGAGCGGTCATCGGCAACGTCGGACAATTCACGTAAAGAGCGGAATTGTCGCAGATTTGCCCGACCGGGGCATTCGAATGGCGTTCGGCCAGGCTCTTGCAGAGGCGAATGAATTCGCCTGCAACGCGGGGCCTGTGGTTTTTCGTAGGAGCCAGCTCTGCTGGCGAAGCTTTTGCGCGGCTCATTTCGCGAGCAGAGCTCGCTCCTACAAAGCCACGCCGGACGTCCACGCAGGGACGAATTCATTCGTCCAACCCGGCCTCGCCGGGCGAATGACTTCGCCCCTACAACCGTCCCCGGCACAACTGGTCGGCTAGATGCGGAACTGCCCCACCAGCCGCTGCAACTGCTCGCCGAGCGCCTTCAACTCCTGGGCGGTCTGCGCGCCCTGGCTGGCATCGTCGGCCACGCCGTCCACGGCGACGGCGATCTGGTGCACGCTGCGGTTGATCTCCTCGGCCACGGCGGTTTGCTCTTCCGCCGCGCTGGCGATCTGCGCGTTCATTGAGTTGATGGTACCGATCAGGGTAGCGATGGCATCCAGCGACTCGCCGGCCTGGTTGGCCTGCAGGCTGGTCTGCTCGCCCATGTCGCTGGCCCGGCGCATGGCGTCCACCGCCTGGAGAGTGGCGTTCTGCAAGCGGTCGATCATGCCCTGGATTTCGCCGGTGCTCTGCTGGGTGCGGCTGGCCAGGGCACGGACCTCGTCGGCGACCACCGCGAAGCCCCGCCCGGCCTCGCCGGCGCGGGCCGCCTCGATCGCCGCGTTGAGGGCCAGGAGGTTGGTCTGATCGGCAATGGAACGAATCACTTCGAGCACGCCGACGATGCCCTGCACGTCCTGGCGCAGGCCTTCGAGGGAATCGCTGGTGCTGCCCAGGCCAACGACCAGCTCGCGAATCTGGCCAATGCTCTGGTCCACCACACGCTTGGCGTCATGGCCCTGCCGATCGGTTTCGCTGGCAGCTTCGGCGGCGCGCTGGGCGCTCATCGCCACCTCATGGGCCGCCGCGGACATCTCGTTGATCGCGGTAGCGGTCTGGTCGGTCTCGTGGCGCTGCCCGGTCATCGCCTGTTCCGAGCGCTCGGCCTGGGCCGCCACGGCGCTGACCAGGCCGGACAACCGGGTGGTGGTATCGGCCACCTGGCGAACCAGGGCATGGATCTTTTCGACGAAGCGGTTGAAGGAAACCGCCAGTTGGCCCAGTTCGTCCTTGCCCATGGCCGGCAGCCGGTGAGTGAGGTCGCCCTCGCCTGCCGCCATGTCGTCCAGGTTGGCCTTGAGCAGTTGCAACGGACGCAGGATGCCGTTGGTGATCGGTAGCGCCGTCACGGCGATCAACGCCAGCAACGCGAGGGCCGAGCCCATCATGATCAGCAGCAGGTGGTCGATGCGCTCCTGGAAGACTTCGCGGGCGCTTTGTACGTCACGTTCGACGCCATCCAGGTTGAGCGAGGTGCCGATGACCAGGTTCCATTTCGGCAAATACTCTGCGTACCCGATCTTCGGCACCAGGGTATCGCTGCCTGGCACGACGAAGCTGTAGGCAACGACATGGCTGCCGTCTTTGCCCGCCTTGACCAGCTCGCGAATGGCATAGACGCCGTTGGGATCACGGTAATCGCTGAAGTCGTCGCCGATACGCTCGTTGGTGTCTGCCTGGAAGACCCGCCGATGGTTGCCGTCGTAGCCCCAGAAATAGCCGCCGTTGCCGTAGGACAGGCGCTTGAGCAATGCCACGGCTTCGTCCCGCGCCGCCATGTCGTTCTGTGCGGAGGCTTCATGGATCGGGCGGATCGCATCGAGGGCCAGGTCCACGTAATGCTGCAATTCGTTGCGTCGGTCCTGGGTCAGGCTCTGGCGGGTTTGCTCCTCCTGTTGGTCGGCGAGCTGCTGGAGCACCAGCGTGGCGATGAGACTGAGGAGGATAGCCAGGGCGAAGATCGGCCCGAGCGCCAGCAGGAGAATTTTGGTGCGGAGTCCAAGCGACGAAAGCATGTTCATACACCTACGACTTGAAAGGTTTTTGAATGATGCCATTTTGCCGCTTTTCGCGTACAAAAAAACCCGCCGAAGCGGGTTTTTCCGTCATCCCTAAGTCTTATTTCTTGCCGAGTTTCTTCAACTCTTCGTCACGCAACTCGCGACGCAGGATCTTGCCGACGTTGGTGGTCGGCAGGCTGTCGCGGAACTCGACGGACCTCGGCACCTTGTAGCCGGTGACATTGGCGCGCATGTGTTCCATCACCTGCTCCTTGGTCAGGCTCTCGCCCGGCTTGACCACCACGAAAACCTTGATCGCCTCGCCGGACTTCTCGTCCGGCACGCCGATGGCCGCGCATTGCAACACGCCTGGCAGGGTCGCCAGCACGTCTTCCAGCTCGTTCGGGTACACGTTGAAGCCGGAGACCAGGATCATGTCCTTCTTGCGGTCGACGATGCGCATGTAGCCATCGTCCTGGATCACCGCAATGTCGCCGGTCTTCAGCCAGCCGTCGGCAGTGAGGATGTCGTCGGTGGCCTCCTGGCGCTGCCAGTAGCCCTTCATCACCTGCGGGCCCTTGACGCACAGCTCGCCAATGGCCCCCATGGGCAGGTCATTGCCTTCGTCGTCGATGACCTTGCACTGGGTCGACGGCAGCGGAATGCCGATGGTGCCGACCTGGATGTTCTGGAACGGGTTCACCGACACCACCGGGCTGGTCTCGGTCATGCCGTAGCCTTCGCAGATCGGGCAGCCGGTGACTTCCTTCCAGCGCTCGGCCGTGGCCAGTTGCAACGCCATGCCGCCTGACAGGGTGAGCTTGAGCTGGGAGAAGTCGAGACGGCGGAAATCCTCGTTGTTGCACAGGGCGACGAACAAGGTGTTGAGGCCGACGAAGCCGGTGAAGCGATACTTTTCCAGGTCCCGGATCATGCCCGGCAGGTCGCGCGGGTTGGTGATCAGGACGTTGTGGCAGCCGTTCAGCATCATCGCCATGCAATGGAAGGTGAAGGCGTAGATGTGGTACAGCGGCAGCGGCGCGACAACCGTCTCGCGGCCCTCGTCCAGGTTGGCGCCCATCAGCTCCTTGCACTGCAGCATGTTGGCGATCAGGTTGCGGTGGGTCAGCATAGCGCCCTTGGCCACCCCGGTGGTGCCGCCGGTGTATTGCAGCACGGCGACGTCGCCGCTGGCCGGGTTGGCTTCCTTCGGCGCCTTGCCGCGCCCCTTGGCCAGGGCCTCGGTGAGCTTCACCGCCTGCGGCAGGTTGTAGGCCGGCACCATCTTCTTCACGTACTTGACCACGCTGTTGACCAGCAGGCGCTTGAGCGGCGGCAGCATGTCGCCGACTTCGGTGACGATGACGTGGCGCACGCCAGTCTTCGGCAGGACTTCCTCGGCCAGGTGGGCCATGTTGGCCAGGCAGACCAGCGCCTTGGCGCCGGAATCGTTGAACTGGTGCTCCATCTCCCGCGCGGTGTACAGCGGGTTGGTGTTGACCACGATGAAGCCGGCGCGCATCGCACCGAACACCACGACGGGGTACTGGAGGACGTTCGGCAACTGCACGGCGATGCGGTCGCCCGGTTGCAGGTCGGTGTGCTGTTGCAGGTAGGCGGCGAAGGCGCCGGAGAGCTCGTAGAGTTCGCCGTAGGTCAGGGTCTTGCCCAGGTTGCTGAAGGCAGGCTTGTCGGCAAAGCGTTGGCAGGACTGTTTCAGCACCGCCTGGATGTTCGGATACTGGTCGGGATCGATCTCGGCAGCGACCCCGACAGGGTACTTGTCCTTCCAGAAATTTTCGGTCATGGAAGCCCACTCCTGAGCACAGCTGGTATCACCGCGCGCGGCGGTTGTTGTTGTGTTTGCGGTCTTTTCTGTCGCAGACCGGCAAAAAAGCGCGCCGAGAGTAGCAGCTTTGCCAGGGTGGAACCAGAGCCAGATACAGCCTCGCCAGTTAAAAAATGACCGAATCAATTGATTCGGTCATTCATCATCACGACCGTCAATTCCTGACGGAACGGCTCAAGGTCGAGGACTCAGGCGATATCCCGCAACTCGCGACGGAGAATCTTGCCTACCGGCGTCATCGGTAAGGCATCCTTGAGGACGATATGCTTGGGCACCTTGTAGCCGGTGAAGTTCTCCTTGCAGTAGGCCTTCAGCTCGTCCACCGTCAAGCCGGCCTCGCGCGGTACGACGAACAGCTTCACCGCCTCGCCGGATTTCTCGTCAGGCACACCGATGGCGGCGCAACTGGCCACCTTCGGATGGGCCATGACCACGTCCTCGATCTCGTTGGGATAGACATTGAAACCGGACACCAGGATCAGGTCCTTCTTGCGGTCGACGATGCGCACGAAGCCATCCGGATCGATCACCGCCACATCGCCGGTCTTCAGCCAGCCTTCGCTGTCGAGCACCTCGGCAGTGGCCTCCGGGCGCTGCCAGTAGCCCTTCATCACCTGCGGACCCTTGACGCACAGCTCACCGCGCTCGCCGATGCCCAGCTCGCGGCCCTCGTCGTCGATGACCTTCAAGGCGGTACCCGGCACCGGGATGCCAACGGTGCCGAGGCGGGCCTTGTCGCCGTATGGGTTGGTGCTCACCACTGGCGACGTCTCGGTCAGGCCGTAGCCTTCCACCACCGCGCAGCCGGTCAGCGCCTGCCAGCGCTCGGCAGTGGCCTTGACCAGGGCGGTCCCGCCGGAGTTGGTGACCTTGAGGTTGGAAAAATCCAGGGTCTTGAACTCAGGGTGATCCATCAGCGCGACGAACAGGGTGTTCAGGCCGAGCAGCGCGGAGAAACGCCACTTCTTCAACTCCTTGACGAAGCCGGCAATGTCGCGCGGGTTGGTGATCAGTACGTTGTGGTTGCCGTTGACCATCATGCACATGCAGTTCGCGGTGAAGGCATAGATGTGGTACAGCGGCAGCGGCGCGATCATCACCTCCTGCCCTTCCTTCATCAGCGGATGACCGTCGGGCCCTTCCTGGGACAGGCAAGCGTGTACCTGTTGCATGTTCGCCACCAGGTTGCCGTGGGTCAGCATGGCGCCCTTGGCCACCCCGGTGGTGCCGCCGGTGTATTGCAGCACGGCGATGTCCTCGAGGCCGACCTTCACCGGCCGCAGTGCATGGCCGTGCCCCTGGCGCAGGGCGTCCTTGAAGGACACCGCCTGCGGCAGCTGATAGTCCGGAACCATCTTCTTCAGTTTCTTCACCGCCGTGTTGATCAGCCACCCCTTGAGGGCCGGCTGCATGTCGCCCATCCGCGCTTCGACGAGGAATTCGATGTCGGTGTCGGCCAGCACGTCCTGCACCAGCTTGCCGAACATGTTCAGGTAGACCAGCGCCCGCACGCCGGCATCCTTGAACTGGTGGCGCATCTCGCGGGCGGTGTACAGCGGGTTGGTATTGACCACGATCAGCCCAGCGCGCAGGGCGCCGAACACGGCGACCGGATACTGCAGGATATTCGGCATCTGCACGGCGATGCGGTCGCCCGGCTGCAGGTCGGTGTGCTGCTGCAGGTAGCCGGCGAAGGCGGCGGACAGGCGGTCCAACTCGGCATAGGTCAGGGTCACGCCGAGATTGCTGAAGGCCGGGCGATCGGCGAATTTCTTGCAGGAGCGCTCGAACACCTCGATCACCGACTTGTAGGCACCCAGGTCGATGTCGTTGGGCACGCCGGCGGGGCGCTTGTCGTTCCAGAAATCAGGTTGCATTGTTTTTGTCCTCTTACCTGAGCCTGTCTGGCCCGCGCATGCGGGGGTCTCGGGAACTTAGCAGCTCCGAGGCCGGGCGCAAATACTCCGGACAGCGTCATTGACCGCGTGAATCACGGACTACTTCGAAGGCCACGGATCGGGTGTCGAATGGCTGGGAAAAGGCACGGTGCTGGCTCTACAATGCGGGCATCTTCCGGGCACAAGGACCCGCCATGCGCCACGACGCCTTCTGGCTGACCGCCAGCGATGCCGCTCCGCTGTATGTCAATCACTGGTCGCCCGAGCAGCCGCCCAGGGCGGTGGTGATGCTGGCGCACGGCATGGCCGAGCACAGCGGCCGCTATGCGCGCCTCGGTGAAGCCCTGGCGTCGGCCGGGTTCGCCCTTTACGGCCACGACCAACGCGGCCATGGGCGCACCGCGCAACGCGGCGTGCTCGGACATTACGCCGATCATGACGGCTGGCAGCGGGTGATCGCCGACCTGGCCAACCTCAACCACCATATTCGCCAGCAGCACCCGGACGCACCGATCTTCCTGCTCGGCCACAGCATGGGCAGTTACATCGGCCAGGCTTACCTGATGCGCCATAGCTGCAGCCTGCAAGGCGCGATCCTCTCCGGCTCCAACTTCCAGCCGCCGGCGCTTTACCGAGCGGCCCGGCAGGTGGCGCGCTTCGAGCGCTGGCGTCAGGGACCGGTGGGGCGTAGCGCACTAATCGAATTCCTGTCCTTCGGCTCCTTCAACAAAGCGTTCAAACCCAACCGCACGGCGTTCGACTGGCTGAGCCGCGACCCGGACGAAGTCGACAAGTACGTCACCGACCCGCTGTGCGGCTTCCGCTGCACCAACCAGCTATGGATCGACCTGCTGGGCGGGCTGGAAGAAATCTCCCAAGAGAAGAATCTCGCGCAGATCGACCACGACCTGCCGCTGCTGGTCGTCGGCGGCGCGCGCGATCCGGTCAGCCAGGGCGTCCGCCTGGAAAAACTGGCCGAAGCCCTGTGCCGCGCCGGCCTGCGCAACGTCCAACTGAAGCTGTATCCCGACGCCCGTCACGAGCTGCTCAATGAAAGCAACCGCGACGAGGTGACCGCCTACCTCATCGACTGGCTGGAACGAACCCTCGTCGCCGGCCGGCACTGTCCACTTCCGACCCAGGAGATTGCATGAGCCAGGTCAAGAATTTCCCCTACGACAGCCTTGAAGTCGGCCAGCGCGCCAGCTTCGCCAAGACCGTGGAGGAGCGCGACATCCAGCTGTTCGCCGCGGTATCCGGCGACCGCAACCCGGTACACCTGGACGCCGAATACGCCGCCGGCACCCTGTTCAAGGAGCGCATCGCCCACGGCATGTTCAGCGGCGCGCTGATCAGCGCCGCCATCGCCTGCGAACTGCCCGGCCCGGGCACCATCTACCTCGGCCAGCAACTGCGTTTCACCCGCCCGGTCAAGCTGGGCGACAGCCTCAAGGTAGAGCTGGAAGTCCTGGAAAAACTGCCGAAGAACCGCGTGCGCATCGCCACCCGCGTGTTCAACCAGAACGACGAACAGGTGGTCGATGGCGAAGCCGAAGTGCTGGCGCCGAAGCAGGCATTGGCGGTGGAACTGCCGGAGCTGCCGCCGATTACCATTGGCTGAGACCTCGCTTTCGGGTGGGAACGGATTCATCCGTGAGAGGGCTTGCCGGCCATCGCGAAATGAATTCGCTTCCACACGCAGGACTTTGTAGGAGCGAGCTTGCTCGCGAATGCAGCACGCAAAAGCTTCGCCAGCAGAGCCGCCCCCAGCACGGCACACCGTGGGGCGAATTCATTGGCTATGTCTGCGTTAGCTGTTGCAAGGGATAGAAGCCGAGCGATTCCTTCATGCAAATCAATGGGTTGAGCTCGTTTCCATAGC